>JAGXGY010000046.1 GCA_024636505.1 Methylobacter sp.
AACTTGCTGTGTGTTTGGATATATGCGTATTTTGGTGGCTGCAATCATGTTTTTATAGTAAATAATTATCACTGCAAAATCAAGAGCACACTTACATCCCCGACCTGAAGGAAGGGGTTTTACGTGCAATCTGATAAAATAGCCCTGACTTTGAACCAACAGGATGAGCTAAAACATGAACCCAACCAATAGAACAAGCGCCCTGATTTTGGGCATATCGATTTTTCTTGGACTGGCTGCGTTAGGCTATCTTTTGGCCGGCGCCGCGATTAATGTCAAAGAATACGAGCGTAGCGTTTCTGTTAAAGGCTTATCCGAGCGGGAATTGCCTGCCGATATAGTGATTTGGCCCATCGTTTTCACCGAGAGTAACAATGACTTGGGCGCTCTCTATCATTCCATTGAAACCAGCAAAAAAAATATTGAAGCGTTTCTGCTTGCCAAGGGTATCGCCGCCTCCGAAATATCACCCGCCTTGCCCTCTGTTACCGATAAATTGGCGCAGGAATTTAATAATAGCGAGAAGGCCGAGTTTAGATATGTCGCCAGTCAAACGGTTACAGTTTATTCATCAAATGTCGCGATAGTGCGTAAGGCAATGAATGAACTAGCCGAATTAGGCAAGAGCGGGATAGTGTTTAAAGGCGAGGATTTTCAAAACCAGACCGAATACCTTTACACCGGTTTGAATAAAATCAAGCCGGAAATGATCCAGGAAACCACCACAAAAGCCCGGGAGGTTGCCTTAAAATTCGCTGAAGACTCCAACAGTAAACTGGGCAAGATAAAACAGGCCTCTCAGGGGCAATTTACTATCGAGCCAAGGGATAAAAACAACCCGCACATCAAAAAAATTCGCGTCGTATCCACCGTAGAATATTACTTATCCGATTGACTGTTTACGTTTTCATTTTGCCAAAGCAACAGGATAATTAGGGTGCAGTGGATTTATTACCAGTGTTTGCAATCGAGGATGCACCACTAAGTCCATTGCTTCCATTGGAATGACACCTAATAACGGTTCATTACCTAATACCACGGCTTCTGTTATATAGCTTCGGTTCTCAAATGCTATTTCAATCGGCGCAATCCGAGGCACTTTACGTTGATGTCCATCGGCTAAGGTTACAACCTGCCGGGTGACTTCGGTAGTATCAAAACCGAGCTGTAATGCAATTTCTTCGGTCACGCACATAAATGTCGCACCCGTATCGACTAACGCATTGACTTCAATCTGCTGTTTGCCGAAAAGATTGGTAAGTGTGAGTTTTGCATAGGTTAATCCCATGATTTTTTCCAAAAAAATTTAAAGCTAAATTCTACCACACAGCTAAATAAAAAAAGGCGTGGTCGGAAAATCTGCCGTTCTCCGATTTTTTTGTTTATCGAACGATGGTCACGACTATAAGCTTTCGCCAAGGCTTGATCTCAAATTTCTAGGCGTTTGTGGGGCTTGCCAGAGTGAACTTCCAAACAAAGTTCAATCGCTTCTCTAATACGCTCCATAAGCACATCCAGTGACTTAGCTTGGGTATGGCAACCTTTCAGGACTGGAACAGAAGCGACAAAATATCCCTCGGAATCTTTCTCAATAACGACATCAAATTGCTTCATCATACTTCTTACATCTCATGTTTGTGGTTAGGCTTGATAATGGATTTTAACGCCTTACACTCGATGTTCAAGTTTTAAATGATACGACCAAGGCGTCGCTCCCACGTGAGAGCGACGCCTTGGTCGCGACTAGCAATCGCTAAAAATCCTGCCCGCTTTTAATTCGTCTCACCGTACTAACCAGCAGATCAATTTCCTCATGTGTATTGTAAAACGCCAACGACGGGCGCACCGTGCTTTCCAGACCGAAACGGCGCAAGATCGGTTGCGCGCAGTGATGGCCGGTGCGCACCGCAATCCCGACACGGTTTAAGGCAATGCCAATATCCTGATTGCTGTGCCCTTCCAGCACAAACGACAATACGCTGGTTTTCTCGGCCGCCGTGCCGATCAAACGTAAGCCGGATATGCTTCTTAGTGCATCCATCGCATACACCAGCAGCTCATGCTCGTAACGGGCAATATTGTCGATACCGAGTTTTGACACATACTCCAAAGCCGCGCCCAAACCGACCGCATCGGCAATATTGCCGGTACCGGCTTCAAAACGGGCGGGTGCCGGTTGATAGACGATTTTGTCAAAGGTCACATCGTCTATCATATTGCCGCCGCCTTGCCAGGGCGGCATAGCTTCCAGCAATTCGGCTTTGCCGTATAACACGCCGATACCGGTCGGTGCGAATATTTTATGCCCGGAAAATACAAACCAGTCGCAATCCAGCGCCTGCACATCGACGCGCAAATGCGAAACGGACTGCGCGCCGTCCAGCAATACACGCGCGCCAACCCGATGCGCCATTTCGATCATTTCCTTCGCAGGCGTCACCGTGCCCAGTGCGTTGGATACCTGGGTGAACGACACCAGTTTGGTGTGCGAATTCAGTAACTTTTGATACTCGCCCAGCAATACCTGACCATCGTCATCAACCGGCACCACGCGCAAAGTCGCGCCGGTGGCATCGCACAGCTGTTTCCACGGCACGATATTAGCGTGATGCTCCAGCCAGGTAATAACGATCTCATCGCCCGTACCGATATGTTGCTGTCCCCAACTTTTCGCCACCAGATTGATGGCTTCGGTGGTGCCGCGCGCAAACACAATCTCCGAAGACGACGATGCATTCATAAACTTGGCCACGGTGTCCCGCGCTTTTTCGTAAGCGTCGGTCGAGCGCGCTGCCAGCTCATGCGCTGCACGGTGAATATTGGAATTCTCGTGCTCGTAAAAGTAGGAAATACGGTTAATCACCGCCTGCGGTTTTTGCGTGGTCGCGGCGTTATCGAACCAAACTAATTGATGACCATTGACCCGCTCCTTCAGAACCGGAAAGTCACGGCGCACCGCCTGCACATCAAAAGCCGGATGCGCAGAAGTCAACGTTGGCACTTGCGCATTAAAGCCGCCGGTTTTCAATTCATCGAGAAAATAAAACGATGAACCCGTCCCAGCCCTTGCCGGAACACGTCCTGACGGCGCAAACAGCTTTTGTAACTCGGCTTCGCCCGGCAGGCCGTAGACTTCAGGTGAAAGCCCGGCTATCAATGAAGCGTCAAAGGTAGGGAGGTCAGCGCTTTTCTGCCCACCTCTGTTATCGGCGGAAATTTTTTGCAAAGGCGCTTCAATAGCCTGCGGTGAAGTATCCGCTGACTTGGCATCAGCTAGAGAAGCCGGCACGGCAGGTATTAACCCGCCCTCAACATTAACCGGAATATTGCTGCCGGAAGGCACACGCGAAACTAACAACTGTTGCAATTGCTTTTCGTCAGGCAGTCCGAAGTCATGCGGCAAAATACCCGCCAGCACCGACTCGTCCAAACCTGCTAACGACGATGTTACAGTCGAAGACGGATGACCAGGTACTGAACCGGTATCAAGACTGTCAGGAACGCTAGCGAAAGACGGTTGACGCGGCGTAAACAGCTTTTGCAAATCCGCTTCTCTCGGCAGACCGAAACCTTGCGGTATTGCCAATTTATCAGCCCCCGCCAACGGTGAAGTCAATCCGCCCGGCACTGCCGAAGCGGCCAAGCCAATACGCGATCCATCGCAAGGCAACGCGGTAAATAGCTCATTGGCCAATTTGGTCATCTGCTCTATATCGGGCAATGCTGCATTTTGGCTAAAATCGCTGTTACTTATAGTCATGGTACTTGCCCACTTCGACATTCTCAAGCATCCCGAGCGCATCGTCAGTCAATACCGCCAGCGAGCAATACAGCGAGATCAAGTAAGAGGCAATCGCTTTGTGATTGATACCCATAAAACGGACTGAAAGCCCCATACTCAGTTCGCCAGTCAGGTTAGGCTGGTAAAGACCGACCACGCCTTGACGGCTTTCACCGGTACGTAACAGTAAAATATTGCTTTTGCCGTTGACCACTTTAAGCTTGTCGGATGGAATAATAGGCAGTCCGCGCCAAGTCAAAAACTGCGAACCGAACAAAGTAACAATAGCGGGCGGTACACCGCGACGGGTACATTCGCGTCCGAATGCGGCAATGGCTTGCGGATGAGCCAGGAAAAATGCCGGTTCTTTCCAAACCCGTGAAATCAATTCATCCATATCGTCAGGTGTCGGCGCACCGGTACGCGGTTGTACTTTAAAACCAGGCGCTACATTATTCAGCAAACCGTATTCGGCATTGTTGATCAATTCGCTTTCCTGGCGTTCTTTAATGGTTTCAATGGTCAAACGCAATTGCTCATGGATTTGGTTGTGCGGACTGCTGTATAAATCGGAAATACGGCTATGCACATCAAGTACGGTATTAACAGCATTCAAGCGATATTCGCGGCCCCATTCTTCATAATCGACGAAGGTTTGCGGCAGTTCTTTTTCATCAAGATTGGAACAATCAACATGAAGATCGTTTTCATTCTTGACCTTGTTGACTCGATAAATACCGGCTTCAAGCGGTTTCCATTCCAACAGATGCACCAACCACCGAGGGGTGATGGTTGATAGCATAGGTACGGTTTTGGTGGCATTTGCTAGGGTGCGCGCAGCAACATCGCCTAACGCGGTATGGGTTTGGCCTTCGTGAATATCGGACATGGTGTTTTTCCTGTTGTGGGGTTGGTGTAAATAATGTTTGTGTTGTTGTGGGAGCGACGCCTACGTCGCGACTAGCAACAAATCGCGACGTGGGCGTCGCTCCCACCTTATGTTTTATATGCCGCCGCCATCGACAAACAGCTCACTGCGCACATAGGCTTGGGTAATATTGCTGCCGGGCGGCACGCTATGGGTCAGCCAGACATTGCCGCCAATCGTCGAGCCGCGACCGATGGTAATACGGCCTAAAATCGTCGCCCCCGCATAAATGACTACATCGTCTTCGACGATAGGATGCCGGGCATTGCCTTTGACCAGAATGCCGTCTTCGTCTTTTTGGAAGCGTTTGGCGCCGAGCGTAACCGCCTGATAGACGCGCACATGACGGCCAATCACCGCCGTTTCACCGATGACCACACCGGTGCCGTGGTCGATAAAAAAACTTTCGCCGATTTGCGCGCCGGGATGAATATCAATGCCAGTGGCGGAATGGGCAATCTCGGAAATAATCCGCGCCACCAGCGGCGCACCCAGTTGATGCAGGATGTGTGCAAGCCGGTGATGCATAATCGCAGTGATGCCGGGATAACACACCAGCACTTCATCAGGACTTCGCGCCGCCGGATCGCCTTCGTAAGCCGCCTGAATATCGCTATCGAGCAACAGCCTGACTTCGGGTAAACGCGCCGCAAATGCTTTGGTCATGGTGACGGCCTGTTGGTAAGCGTCGTCAACAGCAATAAATTGCAATTCGCGGCGGATTTGCGTGTACAGCCCGCGCAACAGCGTATCGAGCGTGTGACCGACAAAATAATCGATGCCTTCATCATTCAAATCGGGCAGACCCAAGCGGTTCGGAAACAACACAGCACCGAGGCCGTCGAGAATAAGCTGCAATTCCTTGCGCGATGGCAATTTCGGTGGCCGGTCGCGCCGGTGCCGGGTTTCCAGCGATTGCACACGCAACTCGCGCAATCTGACCACCAGCTCATCAACGCCCCAATCCTGCTTCACGGCCTGATAACTGAGATCGTTCATGCCGTAAAACCGTCGGCATCGAACACGCCTTCAAACAGCGGCGAACTCAAATAGCGTTCGCCGGAATCCGGCAGTATCACGACAAGGGTTTTGCCCGCATGTTCAGGCCGTTTGGCGACACGCACTGCAACCGCGACCGCCGCGCCACAGGAAATGCCGGACAAGATGCCTTCTTCCAACGCCAAACGGCGCGCATAACGGATGGCTTCTTCATTGCTGACCTGCTCGATGTCGTCAACTAACGATAGGTCAAGCACCGCCGGGACAAAACCCGCGCCGATGCCCTGAATTTTATGCGGCCCCGGTTTTAACGGCTCACCGGCGCGATGCTGGCTCAGTATCGGGCTCGCCTCAGGTTCAACCGCAATCGAAATAATCACCTTGCCCTGGGTCTGCTTGATATAGCGGGAAACGCCGGTAATGGTGCCGCCGGTGCCGACGCCGGACACCAAAATATCGATAGCGCCATCGGTATCGTTCCAGATTTCAGGCCCGGTGGTTTGTTCGTGAATCGCCGGGTTCGCCGGGTTTTTAAACTGCTGCAATAACACATAACGCTCCGGATCGGAGGCTGCGATTTCCTCGGCTTTGGCGATTGCACCCCTCATGCCCTTAGCGCCCTCGGTTAATACCAGCTTGGCACCGTAAGCAATCAGCAACTTGCGCCGCTCCAGGCTCATAGTTTCCGGCATGGTCAAGGTCAACGGAATATTTCGCGCCGCTGCGACAAAAGCCAACGCAATGCCGGTATTGCCGCTAGTCGGCTCAACCAGTTCCTTACCGGGCCCCAACAAGCCGCGACGCTCGGCATCCCAGATCATCGCCGCGCCAATCCGGCATTTGACCGAATAAGCCGGATTGCGGCCTTCTATTTTTGCCAGCAAGGTGACCGACGCGCCATCGCCGATGCGGTTAAGCCGCACCAATGGCGTTTGCCCAATGGAATGGGAATTGTCTTCGTACCAATGTGACATCAAAAACTCCTGTGTAAGTCGCAAACTCGTTGGCTGTGGCAAAATTTTGGCCAAAAAAAAGCCAGTGCCCCCAAGGAAAGGGAGTCACTGGCTTCCGGTTGTCCGGTCAGCTTGCTGATTTGTATACTAAATTACTTTATGGGTTACGCTTTGTCAAGCGAGTAACCTGGACTAACGAGCGGCCAATTTGCCCGGTTTCATATAACAAACGACGGCTTAATCAATTTTGAGTAGCCGATATTTATGCCCTCGCTTTTACTTAAAAACTAATGTGACCACTCAGGGACTGTTAAAAATGACTGAATAGAACACGGATGACACAGATGGGACGGGTTTACACAGATTTTTTTAAAAATAGACCGTGCTTTACCCGTGATTATCCGTTTGATCAGTGCCATCCATGTTCTATTTCCTTTTTCTCTAAGTAGTTAAAAACTAGTGAAACCAATGCGCATGGCGGATGCGCAAATCAACTTTGTCGCCCCGGTTCAGATGCAGGCGCCTGAACTGGTCGTTGGACATTTCGGCATAAACGCTGGCCGCTTGTCCATTGACGCCGCTTTTGACCAGTTCAATGCGGATCAGCGAGCCTAAATGCTGCCAGTCTTTTAAGGTGACATAAGCATCGCTGTGATGGGTCGATTTTTCAATGACAATGTCATGCGGGCGCACGTGGGCAATCTTGCCTTTTTGCTGCGCCATTGATAAGCCGACCGTTTGCAGCCAATCGGCATCATGTTCGTCCAAATCGAAGACATTGGTCTGGCCGATAAAACGCGACACGAAAGCATTGGCCGGATGGTCGTAAATATCGCCGGGCGCGCCTTGCTGCTCGATACGCCCGTGATTGAGTACCACCACTTGACTGGCGACTTCCATGGCTTCTTCCTGGTCATGGGTGACGAAAATGCTGGTGACGTTCAGGTCGTGATGCAGGTTGCGCAGCCATTGGCGCAAGTCCTTGCGCACACTGGCATCGAGCGCACCGAACGGTTCGTCCAGCAACAGCACCGACGGTTCCACCGCCAAGGCACGAGCCAGCGCGATACGCTGGCGTTGGCCGCCGGAGAGTTGATCGGGATAACGGTCATGCAGCCAGTCGAGTTGCACTAGGCTCAATAAGTCATGCACCTTCTTGCGGATAATCGCTTCGCCGAGGCGTTCGCGGCGCGGCTTGACCCGTAAACCGAAAGCCACATTCTCAAAGACGGTCATGTGCCGGAACAGGGCATAATGCTGGAACACAAAACCGATTTGGCGGTTTTTGACCGGCTGGTCGGTGACCTTGTCGCCTTTCAAGAACACATCGCCCTGATCGGCCTGTTCCAGACCGGCAATGATGCGCAGCAACGTGGTTTTGCCGCAACCGGAGGGCCCCAGCAAGGCCACCAATTCGCCTTCGGGAATATCGAGGCTGATATTGTCCAGCGCGGTAAAGGCGCCGAAATGTTTGCTGATGTTGTTTACGCTGATGCTCATGATGAGTTCCTGATATAAATCTTTAACTATACAAATTCAAATCCAGTCGCGACGTAGGCGTCGCTCCCACGTGGGAGCGACGCCTACGTCGCGATTAGAACGATAATTCGTCTTTTAATGCACTTCAACCGCCTGCCGGGCTGCTTTTAACGCCTGTTCTTGCTTCCATTCCAGTACGGTCTTAAACACCAGCGTGACCACGGCTAACGCGGCCAGCACCGAGGCACCGGCGAAAGCGCCAACAAAGTCGTATTCGTTGTAACTGACTTCGATATGCAGCGGCAGCGTGTTAGTCAGCCCACGAATATGACCGGACACCACCGAGACCGCGCCAAACTCGCCCATGGCTCTGGCGTTGCACAACAGCACGCCGTTCAACAAGCCCCATTTGACGTTCGGCATGGTCACCTTGAAAAAGGTCTGCCAGCCGCTAGCGCCCAGCGACAGCGCGGCTTCCTCTTCTTCATGGCCGATTTCCTGCATCAGCGGAATCAACTCGCGCGCCACAAACGGGAAGGTCACGAACAAGGTTGCCAGAATAATGCCCGGCACAGCGAAAAGGATTTTAATGTCATGGTCAGCAGCCCAAGGCCCGAGCCAACCTTGGGCACCGAATATCAGCACATAAATCAGACCGGCAATCACCGGCGACACCGAAAACGGCAGGTCGATTAGGGTAATCAGCAGGCTTTTGCCGCGAAAATCAAAACGCGCGATCGCCCAAGCAGCGGACACGCCAAACACCGTGGTCAACGGCACGGTGACGAGGGCGACCAACAGCGTCAGCCGCATTGCCGCCAGCGCATCGGGATGGGTCAGGCTGGCGCTATAGGCGCTCCAGCCTTTAGCAAAGGCTTCGATCAACACGGTTAGCAGCGGCAAAATCAGAAACAATCCGATAATGCTCAGAGTGAGTCCGGTCAAAGCGTAGCGTACCCAGTCGGGATCGGTCAGCGTCAGTTTTTTTGAGGCCAGAAAAGAAGTGGCGGAAATGGCATTCATCAGGATGTCCTCACAATTGTCCCGAACGGCGGCGTACCCACCATTGCAGGCCGTTAATCAGCAACAGCAGCAGAAACGACAGGATCAGCATGGTCAAGCCAATCGCAGTTGCCCCAGCGTAATCGTATTGCTCCAGTTTGGTGATAATCAGCAGCGGCACGATTTCCGAGATATACGGCATGTTGCCGGCAATAAAGATCACCGAGCCGTATTCGCCGACGCCGCGCGCAAAAGCCAGCGCAACGCCGGTAATGGTCGCCGGCAAAATATTGGGCAGTATCACTTTAACGAACGCTTGTAGTCGGGTGGCGCCAAGACTGGCGGCGGCTTCTTCCATTGCGGTGTCGAATTCCTGCAACACCGGTTCAACGGTGCGCACCACAAACGGCAGGCCGATGAAGATCAGCGCGAAAGTGATGCCCAGCGGCTTGTAGGCGATTTGTATGCCGGTGCTGTCCATCACCAGCTTGCCGATCCAGCCGCGCGGTTCGTAAATCGTGGCCAGCACGATACCGGCGACAGCGGTCGGCAGCGCGAACGGCAAATCGATCAAGGCATCGAACAGTCGTTTGCCGGGAAAGTTATAGCGCACCAGCGACCAGGCGATGATAAAACCGAACACACCCGCGATAACGGCGGCAATCAGCGCCGCGCCAAAACTGACGCGGAACGAAGCCTGCACCCGCGCATTGGTCAGTATCGCCCAGTATTCATCCAGGCTGAGCTGAAAGGTTTTTAGCAGCATCGCGCTAAGCGGAATCAGCACGATCAAGGCCAGATAAACCAGGGTGAAACTGATGGCCGGGCGAAATCCCGGCATGATGTTGCTTTGTGGCATGTCAGTAATCTTTTGTTAGGTAGACTGAAATAGGATGTTTTCCCGTTTTAGTCGCGACGTAGGCGTCGCTCCCACGTGGGAGCGACGCCTACGTCGCGACTGGATAGCGTATTTTTAAGGCGCGTAGATTTGGTCAAAATAACCGCCGTCATCGAAATGGTCTTTTTGCGCCTTTGCCCAACCGCCGAAACCTTTATTGACGGTAAATAGCTCCAATGTCGGGAAGCGTTTCAAATCGTCAGGATCGGCATGTTCAGGTTGCGAAGGCCGGTAAAAATGCTTCGCCGCCAGTCTTTGTCCAACCGGTGAATACAGGTATTGCAGATAGGCTTCGGCCAAATCCAGGTTGCCGGTCTTTTTGGCAACCTTATCGACCACGGTCACCGGGGTTTCGGCCTTGATGCTGACCGGCGGCACGATGATTTCAAACTCGCCGGAACCCTGCTCTTTCAGCGCCAAAAAGGCTTCGTTTTCCCAAGTAATCAGCACGTCGCCGATACCGCGCCGGATAAAGGTTGTCGTGGAACCGCGCGCGCCGGAATCCAGCACCGGCACATTCTTGTAAATTTTTTGCACAAAATCCTTGGCGGCTTCCTTGCTGCCGTAATTCTGTTCGCCAAACGCCCAGGCCGCCAGATAGTTGTAACGCGCTCCGCCTGAAGTTTTTGGATTGGGCGTAATGACCGAAACGCCTTCTTTGGCCAAATCATCCCAGTTTTTAATCGCTTTGGGATTGTCTTTGCGCACCAAAAACACAATGGTCGAGGTGTAAGGCAGGCTGTTATTGGGCAAACGGCTTTGCCAATCTTCCGGCAAAATGCGCGCTTTTTTGGCGATTTGATCGATGTCGTAAGACAGCGCCAAGGTCAGCACATCGGCTTCCAGTCCGTCGATTACCGCACGGGTCTGCTTGCCTGCGCCGCCGTGGGATTGCTGAATTTTGACATCTTCGCCGGTTTTTTCTTTCCAGTAGCTGATGAATTCTTTGTTGAAGTCCTGATACAGCTCCCTTGTCGGATCGTAGGACACATTCAGCAGGGTTCTGTCGGCCAGGGCAGTGTCGGCAGACAGTAAGGCCAGACTGAACAATGCGAGCTTTAAGGGCGTGGTCAATTTCATGGTTTTTTCCTCAAATTTAAAAGTGAGTTAGTTTTTATCGCAATAATGCCGCAGTCAGGATCATGGTAAATACATCAGCCAACTTATAAAAACGATATATTTAGAATTACTTATCTAAAAATTAGATATTGATTGCGGCAACATAGTTAATACAAAGGGTTAATTAAATCTTGCCGTCGCCAAACGCATTCAGCGACACTTCAAAATAAAAGAAGTTGGTGGCCTCCGAGGTGAAAGGGCCATCGGTAGCGGACACACTCTTGTCGAATGACCGGGTAAAATTGCCCGGCTCGAAGCGGGCATAACTCAAGCTCCAGTCGACATAGGGGTTGAGTTTATGTCTCATGCGGATATCGAATTCATGACCCAGGAAACTCCCGCTTTGGCCGGTTCGGTCGCGAAGATTGGCTCGGTTCCAGCCGCCGGTTTCGCTTTCTTGCCAGTAGGCGCTATAGGCGGTGTCGATACGCACATCCTTATAGGGTTTGAACTCCAGGCGGGCCTTGGGCGCATGAATGTTGTCCCAGGAGAAAAAATCGTTGCGCGACCACGGCTGGTTAAAGCCGAAAAAAGCGTCAAAACGCTGGTTGTTCCCGTCGCCTGACTGTTTATCCCCGGTGCCGTAGCCATAGTACAGACTGGCGCGTGGTTTCCAGTCATGGTCAAAGCTATAACCGGTTTCCAATGAGTAAGCCAGCGCATCATGCTGGCGTAGGGACTGGGCAGTACGTGCGCTATTGAGCTCTCCAAACCGGCCAAATTGCTTATTGATGTCGGCGTCGAAATCGAGGCCGGTGCCGGGAACCACGCCATAAACCCTGAGGCCTGGCGCATAAATATCCGTATCGGGCTTGCGATTGGCGGCCACCGAATTGGTCACATCGCCATTTTGCTTGCGGCCCAGGAAGTAGGGCTGGATGGTAATAAAATCCGACCATTGCCGAATACTCAGTACACCGCCATAAAACCAGGTATCTTCATCGGCCCGATCGAATTTGTATTTCAGGCGTTCGATAGGTTGAAAGGCAAAGGTATCCAGATCCCAGTTGTTTTGCTTTTTGCCAAAACGGACGCGGAAGCCTTCAAAATTATTGGTGGTATTGCGGAACTGGTTGTTGCCAAGCAGACGCCGATCCAGCAATTCCAAAGACTGACGGCCTGCGCGGATGCTTAAAGGCCGGTTCTGGCCGAGCGCATTGTCGAAATACAGTTCAGCGTAGCCCTGAATCAATTCAAATTCGTTGATGTCGGCAACGGTCCTTTCATACAAGCCGTTGTAACTGCGGGCATCTTCAAACTCCACGGCAAAACGCAGCGGGTCGAGAATATCTTGTATCCCGACATAAGCACGCGTCCTTAATAGCCAGAGATTGTCGGGATCGTCTCGCCATTTATTCAGCGTGGCGCCGGTTGTAGCATCCTGTCGGCGCCGTAAATCGTTTTCCCGATATTCATAACGGGTCCGGAAATCCAAACCGACATTCAGCCAATCCACATCGCGGAACTGCTCGAATTGGGTTTTGCTCAAATTGCGTACATAACGCGGCGGCTCGTCGTGCGGCTCGACGCGATAACCTTTGGTTGCACGATAATAATCCTCGGCACCGGCCAGACCCGGCCAGGTTAGCAGCAGGCCTAAGGCACCGGTTAGCGATGCGACAGTAACGATAGTGCGTTTCATAGTTTCACCTTTTTTTTAAAAATCTTTTTTTGATTGGTAACGTCCGGTGATCCGGTCAGCCCTTTATTTTAAGTGGTGCAGTTTTCGCCGTTTTTTACGGTAGAATTTTATTATCGAGCTCTCATCTGGGAGCGACGCCTACGTCGCGATTAGAGCTCGTTATCATTTACTGTCGAAGCGCAATTTCTCCTTACGCTCGATTTGTACCACCTTGTTTTCATGGATGATAATCTCAATCGAGCCGAATTTGATGTCCTGTAAAATACGGGCAATCTGATCAGAGATTTCAGCGATCTGCTGTTCTTTACTGCGGTGTCTTGTATCGGGTGCCATAAAAAATCCTCCTGCGAATGCTGAGTGTTGCTGTTATTTTTCAATACAACGGCACGCTTAAAATTGAATAGCGAATAAAAAATAGTGTCAAATAAGCAACATAAGTTGCTTAAGTGCCATAGTAGGAGAGATGGGGGACTTAATGAAACGATATAATTAGACAGAAGCATCTAATTATCAGATATTGCATCGTTGTCGCCAAGCGTTGTTAGCCTGCGTTTTCAGATAAGAGAGACGGCGAAAGCATTCGGCATAGTGTTTGAAGCGGGTGCGCTTGGCGAAAATTCCGATGCGGGCAAATAAAATGCGCGGGTGTAAATATAATTCGTATAACCGCTTATTACACCTTACATTGTTTATATGCGAGATATTTACGACAAACCGGACTGACAAGAAAACGACACAATCAAGAAAGATTTTTTCTAAAATCTTTTGACAATCTAAGACAACCGGTCGTATTATATACCGCATGATTGAAATTACCAAAAAACAACTCAACCGCGAAAATCTGTTAAATCAGGGGGTGACTTTGCTGATGGAGCAGGGTTATCACGGCACCGGGTTGAAAGAAATTCTGGATGCGGTAAAAATCCCCAAAGGCTCTTTTTATAATTATTTCGGCAGCAAAGAAAACTTTGGCGCGGAAGTTATCCAGCATTATATCGAGCCGTTTATTTGGCAATTGACCGGGCATTTGCAGCAGTCCGAACACGATGCGCTCGGTGCCTTGCAGCGTTATTTTACCGAAGGCATTGCCGCGCTTGAGAAAGCCGATTTCAAGGGCGGCTGCCTGTTGGGCAATTTAATGGGCGAAATCGGCGGCACCAGCGATCTGTGTCAAAAATCGCTGCAATCTGCGCTCAACCGCTATCGGGATTTGCTGCAATCCGGTTTAGCCAAGGCGCAGCAACAAGGCACGGTAAGAACCGACAAGTCGGCAAAAGAGATGGCCGATTTGCTGGTGAATGCTTGGCAGGGCGCTTTATTAAGAATGAAAATCGAAAAATCGGCGGCACCGCTTAGGCAGTGTTGCCAGGATTTACTAGGGGATTTTTTTAAAGCGTAATGCGATTGCGCTTTAAAAAGCCCCCATTATTTTTATCACTAACAGGAGATACAGGTATGCCAAAATATATTATCGAACGCGAAATTCCCGGCGCAGGCGATTTAGCTTATCGCGAGTTACAAGATATTTCCCAAAAATCATGCGGTATTCTTTGCGAAATGGGGCCGAAAATCCAGTGGGTGGAAAGCTATGTGACTGACGACAAGATCTATTGCGTTTACATCGCGCCGGATGAAGCAACAGTCAGGGAACATGCGGAAAAGGGCGGTTTCCCGGCCAACCGGATTTCCCAAATCAGAACTATGATTGATCCGACTACCGCTGAGTAATCCGTTGTTGTGGGGACTGCGTTCATGTCGCGACGTGGGCGTCGCTCCCACATAAAGTCATAAATTAAGCAGAGAATCCATGATGAAAAAAAACTATGTAAGCAATGTTGCCCGCTCGGTGCTGGCTTGCACCGCCCTGCTTAGCCCGGTATTGGCGCAGGCGCAAATATTGGCGATGGTTAATTACGAGAGCAAGCCCGGACAAACGCCACGGCGCGAAGGCATTGCGATTATCGACGTTGATCCGGCCTCGAAAAACTTTGCCGCAATCCGCAACGATATTCCGCTGCCGACTGACTTGGTGGCCCATCATATCTTCTACAACAAAGACTTGAGCAAGGCTTATATCACTGCGCTGGGCAACGGTGCGCTGCATGTGATGGACATGACCCGCCAGCCTTATCGCCCTAAAAGAGTTGATGTGCCTGATTGTCAGGTGGCTGAAGATGTGGTTTTTTCCGAAGACAATAAGACGTGGTACATGACCTGTATGGGTTCAAGCAATGTGATTGTCGGCGATGCCGGAACCGACAAACAGATCAAGGTGATCGCTAGCGACGCAGAAAATGCGTTTATCCGTTATCCGCACGGCATCAGCCTCAATGACAAGATTGACCGCATCATGGTCACCAGCACGGTGCGTCCGTCCGATTTGGGGGATGCCGGTGAAACTGTCACGGTGATTGAAGCGTCCAGCGGCAAGGTGTTATCCAGCCATAAACTGTCCGACAAACCCTCGCCGTCAGGTTCCGCGCCGGTAGAAGCGGTGTTTTTGCCTCATTCCAATCCGCCGCTGGCTTACATCAATACCATGTTCGGCGGCGGGCTGTGGACGGGGCTCTGGAATGCCGACAATAAGACTTTTGACTTTAATCAGGTGTTTGATTTTAATACGGTAAAACAAGGTGTGCCGTTGGAAATCTATTTTAATGACAAGCATGACCGCATGTACATCACCACCGCCAATCCGGGGCATTTCAATATTTTCGACATCAGCGAGTCGCCGTTGAAACCGACGTTGATCAAGGCGATACCGACAGCGGGCGGCGCTCATCATGTAGTGTTTTCACCGGACGAGCAGTATGCGATTGTGGCGAACAGTTTTTTAAATCTGCCGGATATGAGCGACGGTTCAATCAGCGTCATCGATCTGAATAAGCAGCAAGTCATCGCCACTATCGATACACTGAAAAAACAAGGGCTTAATCCTAACAGTATCATCATGATGCCGAGATGGCACCATGATGATGCGCATTAAAAACTGCGCAGCTGCGTAGGGTAAGGGTCATGTGCTCTGCGTAACTTTTGATAGGGAGTGAAAAACATGGTTAGTTACGAGAAAGATTTTTATAGCTGGACACATGAACAAGCTGAACTTTTAAGAAGCGGACAGTTTAACAAGCTCGATATATCCAATCTGATAGAGGAAATCGAAACGATGGGACGAAGTGAAAAACGGGAACTTCAAAGTCGATTAACTGTGTTGTTATTGCATCTTTTGAAATGGAAATATCAAGAAGTCAGACGCGGAAGAAGCTGGCAATTATCTATTGATGAACAACGGATTCAGTTTGAAGAAACACTCAATGAAAACCCGGGGCTGAAACCGCAATTGGATGATATTTTAACAAAGGCTTATCGATTAGCCATTATTCAGGCCTCAAAAGAAACTAAAATCAGTAAAAATGTTTTTCCTGAAAGCTGCCCGTGGGAATTGGCCTTGCTGATAAAAGAAGACTTTTATCCCGAGTAAAGCTCTCGATATAGACATTACAGCAATGGGAGGCATTTATCCCATTGCTGTCTTGAGTCATGCTACAAACGCCGCTGTTTAATCGCCTGCGCCAATTGATGCACCGCCATTGCGTATTTATCGCTGTTATTGTATTTTTTGATCACTTTAAAATTGGGGTGTACATGCCAGTATTCGCTGCCCCTGGCGGCACTCAGTTCGATGATTGGGCCGCCGCTATAGGCTTGGGTTTGTTCCGCTACCGGCATGTTGTTTTGCCAGCCGCTACGGGAAAAATAATGCGCGACGCTGCCGATGGCATCGTCTTGATCCCATAGGTCGCGTCGCCCATCGTTGTTGAAATCAACCGCCAGCTTGCGAAAACTGCTGGGCATGAATTGTCCCAAGCCCATGGCCCCGGCCCAGGAGCCGACCGGCTTAAGCGGATCGTAGCCTTCTTCACGAGTCATCAGCAAGAAATTCTCCAGTTCACGGGTAAAAAAATTGGCGCGTCGTTGGGTGTCAAATGACAGCGTGGTTAACGCATCTAACGTATGCGTTTTTCCGATATTACGGCCAAAAAAAGTTTCCACGCCGATAATCGCAACAATATATTCGGGATCGACACCGTAAGTGATGCTGGCTTTTTGGATAGCAGCGGCATTGCTGCTCCAAAAGGCTACGCCATGATTGATATGTGCTTCGGTAATAAATTTCTGGCGATAGCGCGTCCAGCTGCCTGTCCTTGGGTGAGCCGGTTTGGGGCCGTGGTATGGCGGCGGATTTTCCAGGCGAATTACGTAATCCAGGCGTCTGGCCTTGGAAAACAAGCTGTTCAAATAGTTTTTCGAAAAGCCGTGTTTAAGCACCATATGGCGGATAAAGTTTTGTACCGGCAGCGAATCGGCATAAGTTCCGGTTAAGCTCTGCGCTTGATAGGCCGGAGTCTGTTCGGGAATGGTGTTGATATTAGCGTTGGTATGGGGCGGCTCGGTTTTAACTGCCGGATTGCTGGTACATCCGGTAAGTGCTAATGCCAAAACCAGTTTGGATAAGCGTTGATAACCTGTATTTTTCACGGGGGCCTCTTTTGTGGTTAAACGATGTTGGACAAAAATGTAGGAACGGCTTTAGCCGCGATGATCGCAGTCTTTATCAGATTGCACGTAAAACCCCTTCCTTCAGGTCGGGGATGTAAGTGTGCTCTTGATTTTGCAGTGATAATTATTTACTATAAAAACATGATTGCAGCCACCAAAATACGCATATATCCAAACACACAGCAAGTTGAAAAACTGGCTAAGGCGTTCGGTTGTGCGCGGTGGTTGTGGAATAACAGTCTCAACGAAAGCCAGAAAACTTATCAAGAGAC
>JAGXGY010000002.1 GCA_024636505.1 Methylobacter sp.
GTGTTCTTATTGTATGGGCTACAGACTTTTTAATATCGCCGATTATTGCCATTTTGTCTTTTGCTACCGTATGTTTTTTGAGCGTTTTTATAAGCGTCGTAGAGTACAAATTCAAATTAGAGATAAAAGCAAATCCCTAACTAATATTAGCCATCCTAATAGACGCAAAACATTGCGTCAAACGTTTGTCTAATGATTTAAAATAATCTAAAATTCAATTACGTAACAAAATTTAGCACATCCTAAATTAAATGCAAGAGCCATCAGAAAATTTACCTAGACAAGAACCTAAGTTGCTAGAGCAGGTCAGGGGGAAAATTCGTTTAAAGCATTACAGTATCCGTACTGAGCAGGCTTATACGGACTGGATTAAACGCTTTATTCTGCATTTTGGCAAAAAACATCCTCGTGACATGGGGGGCGCTGAGGTGGAACAGTTTTTGACGCATTTGGCGGTTAATGGCCGGGTAGCGGCTTCTACGCAAAATCAGGCCAGATGCGCGTTGTTGTTCCTTTATAAAGAGGTGCTGGCAATCGAGTTGCCGTGGCTGGATAACGTGGAGCAGGCTAAGACGCCTAAGCGTTTGCCGGTGGTGTTAAATCGCGATGAGGTTCAGGCGATTTTATCGCGGCTAACCGGTACGCATTGGCTGATTGCGAGCTTATTATATGGTACGGGGATGCGGATTATGGAATGTTTGCGCCTGCGGGTGCAGGATATTGATGTCAAACGGCATGAGATTTTAATTCGCGACGGCAAGGGTTTTAAAGATCGGGTGACGATGTTGCCGGTATCGTTGATCGCACCTTTACAGGCGCATTTGGTCAAGGTACGGCAACTGCATGAGGGTGATTTGGCGCAGGGCAAGGGCGCGGTGTATATGCCTTATGCGTTGGAACGCAAATACCCCAATGCGGCAAAAGAATGGGTTTGGCAGTATGTGTTTCCTGCGGCTAAGTTATCAACTGATCCGCGTACTCAGGCGGTACGCCGTTATCATGTGCAGGAACAGGCGATACAGCGGGCGGTTAAGCAGGCGGTGCGTGATGCGGATTTGACCAAAGCGGCTACGCCGCATACTTTTCGGCATTCGTTTGCTACGCATTTACTGGAAGGCGGTTATGACATTCGCACGGTACAGGAGCTGTTGGGGCATTCGGATGTCAGTACGACAATGATTTATACGCATGTGTTGAATAAGGGCGGTAAGGGTGTGACCAGTCCATTGGATCAATTGGAATGAGGGCGAGTTTTTAGTCGCGACGTGGGCGTCGCTCCCACGCTGGAGGTAATATGTTGATTTATAATGGATTGCTCTAGTCGGACTGAAAACTCGAACATTGGGTTATATACACGTACAAAAAAGCCATTCATCATTACCGCGCTACGGAGCGTGGCAACGATTTTAGCAAGGTGTGTATAACGATGAGCGCAATGCGTAGGAACGAGATAAATGAGAGCGAGATAATGGTGATTCATCAAACTGAAATCGATCTGCAAATCCCTTTCCATGATGTCGATATGATGGAGGTGGTCTGGCACGGGCATTACGCCAAGTATTTTGAAATCGCGCGTTGTGCGCTGCTGGACAAAATCGCTTACAACTATCCGCAAATGCGCGACTCCGGTTTTGCGTGGCCGGTGATTGATTTAAGAGTCCGCTATGCGCGGCCTGCGGTATTCGGGCAACTGATTACGGTAACAGCGCACATCGTCGAATGGGAAAACCGCTTGAAAATAAATTACCTGATCACCGACAAACAGTCGGGCTTAAGGCTGACTAAAGGCCATAGCATTCAGGTGGCTGTCGAGTTGGCAACACGGAACATGTGTTTTGTCTCGCCTGCGGTGCTGTTTGAGAAACTCGGCCTGGAGGTGGTTTGATGTTAATAAAAGCGTTATTGCTGTTTTTTCTGTTGTTAGACCCCAGTTACGCGGATGCCGTGTTAGCTCAAATCGCCGCGCGTTTGGTAAAAACAGACATCACTCAAGGCGATTTTCACCAGCAAAAACAGCTGAAGGTTTTGCGCAAACCGCTGCTGTCCACGGGCACATTTACCTATCATCAAAGCAAAGGCGTTATCTGGAAGACCCAAACGCCGGTAGTGTCCTTGCTGTTGGTCAGCGGGTCGAAATTGCTGACCGGGCAGGGCGAACAAGCGGTTCCGGCGGCTTTCGGCAAGGTGTTTAAAGCGATGTTGGGCGGCGATTTGGCGGCGCTAAGCGAGGGTTTTACGCTAACGGCAAGCGATCAAACAACGGCTTGGCAACTGGCGTTAACGCCCAAAGACGAGATGCTGAAAAGTGTTATCGGCACCATGATGCTGTCGGGCGACACCGAATTGCGCCAGCTGGAAATACGCGAAACCGGCGGCAATATCACTTTGATTAGTTTCGATAACATTACCCATCCTGCACAATTAACCGCTGAGCAACAAGCCGATTTTGAACGTTTATCGCCCTAAATTAAATGCAGGGGTTTGGCTGGCCGGCATGCTGATTATCGGTATTCTCGGCAGTCAAACATTGACCAAAGACTGGCTGGAAACCGGCTTTCTGGCGCTGTTGCCGATCAGCGAACAGCAGCCGGACATCGCCAATGCCACCCGGCAGCACAGCCAATTGCTGAACCGGAAAATGGTCTGGCTGGCGGGGGCGGCAAGTTCCGGGCAAGCCATTGCCCATGCCCAAAAGCTCAAACAGCAACTGGAGCAAAGCCCGCTGTTTAACAAGGTGGTGTTGGAGGTTCCCCGGCAGCACTACATCAATCAGTATCGGCAATTATTCCCGTATCGCTATCAGTTGCTGGATGCGCAAACCCAGGCGATGCTGGCGAAAAATCCCGAAGACTTCATCCGGCAAAATCTGGAAATACTGAGCAGCCCGTTTGGGCAGATGCAGGCGGCCGATCTTGAACGCGATCCGTCGTTGCTATTTGGCCGCTATTTTAGCGCGCAACAGCCGATTAAGTTGAATGTGGAGCAGGGCATTGTGGTGTTGTCAGATCAACAGCAATTTTGGGCGCTGTTATTGACCGATTTGCACGATGAACATTTGCAGTTGGATAAGCTGGATAGCTTGTTGCAGCGGGTCAATGACGCAAGCGGGCAAATCAAAGCAGATGGCGGCGAGTTGCTGGTTTCCGGCATGGCCTTGTTTACTGCGCAGGGCGCGCAATCGGCCAAACAGGAAATGTCCACGGTGGGCTTAGGTTCGAGCCTTGGCATTGTGCTGTTATTGTTGACGATTTTTCGCAGTTTCAGGCCGTTGTTATTGGCGTTGCTGGCGCTGGGCAGCGGTCTGTTGGCCGCTTTGGTGCTGAGTATTTTGTGTTTCGACAAAATCCACATACTGACGCTGGTGTTTGGCGCGAGTTTAATGGGTGTTGCCATTGATTATGCGCTACATTTTTTTTGCGACAGCTTTGACGACACGGCTTGGCTGCCGCAGCAGGGCTTGCGCTTTATCATGCCCGGCATCAGTTTGGGCTTGTTCACCACGCTGTTAAGTTATGCCGGTTTGGGGCTGTCGCCGTTTCCCGGTTTGCAGCAGGTCGCGGTGTTTTCGGCTATCGGCCTGAGTGTCGCCTGGTTGACGGTGGTGTTAGTGTTCCCGTTGTTGCTGGCCGGGTTCAGGCCGACGCATCGACCGCTGTTGCTGAAAGCCGCCGCTTATTGGCAACAGCACTGGCCGCTCTGGTTGCTCAGGCATAAACGCGGGTTGGGTTTGACTGCGGTTGTGTTCGTGCTGGGCGGTTTGTGGATGCTGACGCCTCGGGACGATGTGCGTTTGTTGCAGTCGCCGCCTGCCGAATTGACCCGTAGCGCCGATAAAATCCGCCAACTGTTTCCGATGAGCCCCGATAGCCAGTTTTTTCTGGTGTCGGGGCAAGATCAGGCCGACTGGTATCAAAACGAACAACGGCTGCTTCAGCGCCTGGAAACGCTAAAACAGCAACAAGCGCTCGGTGATTATCAGGGCTTGAGCCGCTATTGGCCTGATGACAGGTTGCAGCAGCAAAATTATCGGCTGATTAAACAGCAGCTGGTTGATTTCGGCTTGCTTGAACGCTATATGAATGATCTCGGTTTTGACCAAACGGCGGTTAAAACCGAGCTGAAACAGTTTGCCGAGGCGGAGGGCAACAGGCTGACTTTGCCGGAATGGCTGGCGGCCGCCGATGAAAGCAAACAGTCGTTGTGGTTGGGTTGTGCCGATGGCTCTTGTCAAAGTACGGTGGCCTTAATGGGTATCAATGATGCCACGGCCTTGGCGGCGTTGCAGGATGTGCCCGGCGTCATCTGGGTGGATCAAGCCGGGTCTTTATCGTCATTGTTTGCGCGCTATCGGGTCAAGGCCAGCGGCTTGTTGGCGATTGCGTTCAGTCTGGCCTTGGCGGGCTTGGCGGTTAAATTCGGTTGGCGTAACAGCCTGAGCATTATGTCGGTGCCGGTTGCGGCGCTGGCGGTGGCGCTGGCCATGATAGGCTGGTTCGGCCAGTTGTTCAGCCTGTTCAATCTGTTTGCGCTGTTGCTGGTATTGGGCATCGGCGTCGATTACGGCCTGTTCTTTTTTATTGCCGGTGACCGGCGCACCGGCACTTCGCTGGGGGTCACGCTGTCGGCATTAACCACCTTGCTGGCGTTCGGCTTGTTGGCGACCAGTTCTACCGAGATCGTCCATGCCTTCGGTTTTACCGTTGCCGCCGGTATTGTAACGGCGTTGCTGTGCGCGCCCTTGGTTGGGCTTAAAAATACTTGATTATCAAGTACAATGGAACGCTGATGCCGCTGATAATTAAGATAAAATAAGATTTTTTAACTTATCCGTGTTCATCATAGTCATCTGCGTCATCCGCGATCTATTTTTCTCATTGTCGAATAGTTACAAATCACCATGACAAACAATAACAAAGGCGAAATTATCATCATCGGTGCCGGGCCTTCCGGGAGTGTCGCAGGGGCATTGCTGCAAAATCAGGGCTTTCAGGTGACTATTCTGGAACGGCAGCTGTTTCCGCGTTTTAGCATCGGCGAAAGCCTGTTGCCGCAATGTATGGAATTCATCAAACAGGCCGGGATGCTGGACGCGCTGGTTAATGCCGGGTTTCAGTATAAAAACGGCGCGTCTTTCGCTTACCGGGACTTGAGAACCGAGTTTTCCTTTGAGGACAAATTCAGCCCCGGCATCGGCACCACGTTTCAGGTGCAGCGCGGCCGCTTCGACAAACTGCTGGCCGATGAAGCGCTGCGCATGGGTGTTGACATACAGTGGCAAATGGAGGTGACGGCGGCCGATTTTTCCGTCGACAGGCCAGCGTTGACGGTGCGCAACAAGCTAGGCGAGGTGATGATTTACCGCGCCGATTTTGTGCTCGATGCCAGCGGTTTCGGGCGCATTTTGTCGAAATTGCTGGATTTGGAATCGCCTTCCGGTTTTCCGGTTCGGCAAGCCTTGTTCGGTCATATTGAAGACCGGATCGGCGCTGGCCCATTCGACCGGAACAAAATCCGGATTACGGTGCATCCAGAGCATAAAGATGTCTGGTATTGGCTGATTCCGTTCAGCAACGGGCGCAGCAGCGTCGGCGTGGTGGCGGAACCCGAATTTTTTCAAGGCTGTGGTAATAACGATCAGGCTTTGCAGGACATTATTCATCAAGACCCCAGCTTGACCGAGGTGCTTCAAAATGCTGTATTTGATGAGCCTATTAACACCATTACCGGTTATTCGGCTAATGTCAAAAGCCTGCATGGTAAAAATTATGCCTTGTTGGGCAATGCCGGCGAGTTTTTAGACCCGGTGTTTTCTTCCGGCGTGACCATTGCGATGAAATCGGCCAGTTTGGCAGCGGATGTTTTGCTCAGGCAATTTAATAACGAAGCCGTGGATTGGCAGCGGGATTATGCTGAACCGTTGCAGCGCGGCGTTAATACGTTTCGGGTGTTTGTCGATGCTTGGTATGACGGCCGTTTTCAGGATGTGATTTTTCATGCGCGGCAGCAAGCCGAGGTTAAGGCGATGATTAGCTCTATCCTGGCCGGTTATGCCTGGGACGAAAATAATCCCTATGTCAAAAATGCCCGTTCGAGGCTGGATACGTTGGTTGAGTTATGCCACTAAGCCCTGTGGGAGCGACGCCCACGTCGCGACTTGCGACTAATCGCGACGTGGGCGTCGCTCCCACAGAGTCTATTCCCACAAAGGTTGCTCCCACAAGTCGAATTATTTTAATGGGTATTTTTTTGCTGGGGCTGATGTCCGGCTGTGCGCTGGTGCAGCCAAAACCAGTCGCCAAAGCTGAATGGATGCCGCTTTCGCAACCGCTGGGCCCGCCCCGGCGCATCGTGCAGCACATAAACGCGGTGTGGGCGGATCGGGAAGAGTCGTTGCTGGCGGTTCTGGAACTGGATGCGCAGCATATCGCGATGGCAGGGCTCAGCGCTTCCGGCTTGAGCCTGTTCAACCTGACTTACGACGGCAACACGGTGGTGTCCGATAAAAGCCCGTTATTGCCGGAGCCGGTCAACCCGGAAACGATTATTAGCGATCTGCAACTGACGTTTTGGCCGCTGGCGATATTGGAGAAAAATCTTCCGGCCGAATGGCGCTTGGAGCAAGCCGGTAACAAACGTCTTTTAACCATCAACGGCAAAAAATACGTTGAAATTACTTATTTATCCGCCGAGACCGATTGGCCTAGAGCCGTCGAATTGGTCAATCTCCAGTACAATTACCGTTTGAACATTAAAACGATAAGTTATGACCTACTACCTGAATGACTTAGGCCTGTTGTGTGCGATAGGCAACAGCAAAGCCGAGGTTTTAAAGCGCCTGCTGGCCGGTGACCGCTCAGGCCTGACGGCTAGCGACGAGTTTGGCGTGCGCTGTCTGGTCGGTGCGGTAACTGCCGAGTTGCCGGAAATAGATCAGCATTACCGTGTTTACAACTGCCGCAATAACCGCCTGCTATTAGCGGCATTAAGCCAGATCGAAGCAACAGTGGCCGCCATGATTGCCCGCTTCGGCGCCGACCGTATCGGCATTGTGCTGGGCACCAGCACCTCGGGCGTGCGTAATACCGAGCTGGCTTTGGCTTATTATGCCGATCGCGGCGTATTGCCGGAGGCGTTTCATTACAAACAACAGCAAATGGGCGCCGGAGCGGATTTTTTGGCCGATTTTCTGGGCGTGAGCGGCCCTGCCTATACCCTTTCTACGGCCTGTTCTTCCAGCGGCAAGGCGTTTGCCTCGGCGCGGCGTTTACTTAGTTTGGATTTGTGCGATGCGGTCATCGTCGGCGGGGCGGACAGTTTATGCGGCTTGACCGTTAACGGCTTTACGGCGCTGGAATCGATCAGCAGCGGCTTGTGCAAGCCGTTCGGCCTACACCGCGACGGCATCAATATCGGCGAAGCGGCCAGCCTGTTTGTGTTGAGCAAGCAGCCGGGGCCGGTGCTACTGCACGGCATAGGCGCAAGCAGCGATGCCTACCATTTTGCCGCGCCCGATCCAGATGCCACCGATGTGATCAAAGCCATGCAGCTTGCGTTGGACAATGCAGGCAAAACGCCGGGCGACATCGATTACCTGAATTTGCACGGCACCGCCACGCTATTGAACGATGCGATGGAAAGCAAGGCGGTTAATGCGCTGTTCGGAACGGCGGTCGCGGCCAGTTCCAGCAAAGGCATGACCGGTCATACTTTGGGTGCTGCCGCTGCCTTGGAATTGGCTTTTTGCTGGTTATTACTGACCGATAACGACCAACGCGGCACGCTGATTCCGAATAGTAACGATGATCAAACCGATCCTGCCTTGGCCGCGCTGCATCTGGCGAAACAGGGCGAAACCCTGGGGCGCAGAATCGATACCTGTCAAAGCAACTCGTTTGCCTTTGGCGGCAATAATGTGTCTATTATTGTGGGGCGGGCATGACCGCTATTGCTGATTTGATTCCGCATAGCGGCAGCATGGTGTTGCTGGAGCGCATTATCGACTGTGACGATCAAGGTTTGACCGCCGAAGTTGCGGTGCGCGCTGACGGCTTGTTGGGCGGCGATCAAAAAAACGTCCCGGCTTGGGTCGGTATTGAATACATGGCGCAAACCATAGCCGCCTATGCCGGGGTGATGGCAAAGCAGGCCAACAAACCGATACGCCTGGGTTTTCTGCTGGGAACCCGGCGCTATAGCAGCACTGTTGCCGCATTTAAGGTCGGGTCAATATTGACGATACGGGTGAAAAAAATCATGCAGGATGATAATTTAGGGGTGTTTGATTGCCGAATTTTGGGGGAGGGCGTGGAGGTTACGGCTAAGCTCAATGTTTATCAACCGCCGTTAAACAACACATGAGTATATTATGAATAAAACCGTTTTAGTAACCGGCTCCAGCCGGGGCATTGGCAAAGCGATCGCCTTATATTTGGCCGAGCTGGGCTTTGATTTGGTCATCCATTGCCGCAGCCGACTTGTGCAGGCTGAAGAGGTTAAAGCCGAAATCGAGCAGTTGGGGCAGCAAGCCCGGATATTGCAATTCGATATTGCCGACCGCGGGCAATGCTGCAGACAACTCAATCAGGATATTGAAAACCACGGCGCTTATTACGGCGTGGTCTGTAATGCCGGTATTAGCGCCGATAACGCGTTTCCGTCGCTGACCGGCGAACAATGGGACAGCGTAATTCACAGCAATCTGGACGGCTTTTACAATGTGTTGCAGCCGGTGGTGATGCCCATGGTCAGACGGCGAAAACCCGGGCGTATTGTTACCTTGTCTTCGGTTTCAGGGTTGATGGGCAATCGCGGCCAGGTCAATTACAGCGCGGCCAAAGCCGGGATTATCGGCGCAACCAAAGCCTTGGCGCTGGAGTTGGCCAAGCGCGACATCACCGTTAATTGCGTGGCGCCCGGCCTCATTGAAACGGACATGGTCAGCGAATTGCCGCTGGAGGAGATCAAAAAAATGATTCCGGCGCGCCGGGTCGGCAGTCCCAAAGAAGTCGCGGCCGTAGTCGCCTTTTTACTGTCGGATGATGCGGCCTATGTGACCCGGCAGGTCATTTCCGTCAACGGTGGCTTATGCTGAAACGCGTGGTGGTAACCGGCATGGCAGGCATTTCGCCGATAGGCAACGATTGGCCGCACGTTGCCGAACGCCTTAAAAACCAGTCTACAGGTATTCGTTTGATGCCGGACTGGGCTAGGTATCAAGGTTTGAATACCCGCCTAGGCGCGCCTGCCGATTTTACCCGGCCTGAGCATTATTCGCGCAAGCAGGTTCGCGGTATGGGGCGTATCGCCTTAATGGCAACCTATGCCACCGAATTGGCGTTAAGTGATGCCGGTTTGTTAGGCGATTCCTGTCTTAACAGCGGACTGATGGGCATCGCCTACGGCAGTTCGTCGGGCAGCCCCGACGCGATCGCCGAGTTTGGCCGCATGTTGCTTAATCATGCCACCGGCGGCTTGAACGCCACCTCGTATATCAGGATGATGAGCCATACCGCACCGGTTAATATCAGCCTGTTTTTCGGTATCAACGGCAGGATTTATACCACCTCAAGTGCCTGTACGTCGGGCAGTCAGGGCATAGGCTATGCTTACGAGGCGATAAAATTCGGCCAGCAAAAACTGATGGTGGCGGGCGGGGCGGAAGAGCTTTCGCCGATTCAGGCCGCCGTATTCGACACTTTGTTTGCCACCAGTCTGCGCAATGACACGCCTGATAAAAGCCCCCGGCCGTTTGATCGTGATCGGGACGGTCTGGTGATCGGCGAGGGTGCCGGCACTTTGATCTTGGAAGAGCTAGAACATGCCTTGTCGCGCGGTGCTCATATCCATGCCGAACTGGCAGGATTCGGCACCAATTCGGACGGCGTCCATGTGACCCAGCCTAACAGCGACAGTATGCAGATTGCCATGCGCCTGGCGTTGCTGGATGCTCAGCTGGATGCATCGGCCATCGGCTACATCAGTGCGCATGGCACGGCAACCGCTCACGGCGATGTCGCCGAAAGCCATGCGACTGCAGCGGTATTCGGCGATAAAACGCCGATCAGCGCCTTTAAAAGCTTTACCGGCCACACCCTGGGAGCCTGTGGCGCGCTGGAAGCCTGGACGGCGGTCAATATGATGAATGAAGGCTGGTTTCATGCCACCGCCAATCTTGACAACATCGACCCTGAATGCGCCCAACTGGACTATATTAAAGAGGATATCCGCAAAATCGATTGCGCTTATGTAATGAGTAACAATTTTGCTTTTGGGGGCATCAATACCTCTTTGATTTTTAAGCGTTGGGATAACTAACATCCCACTCAACCTGGAGAACTGTAATGATAAGAAAAATATGTTTAGCCTTGGCTTTATTGGTCATGGTCTCAGGCTGTACTACAACAGGTACGTTTAAGGTTCCACCTGGAACTGATTTGTATGTTTACAAAAGGTCGCAGCCGGTAGACATTAAGGCCGATGGCAAGGTAACCACCAAGCCGTTTTTCTGGACTGCGGCGGGTGTTCCGCCTGAATCAGGTATTCCTTATCGCTTGGAAAAAAATGGCGAAGTTGTCAAAGAAGGTAGGCTCAGAACTAAATTCCGCGTGGTTTCAATCTTCTGGCCGCCAGCGGCTCTTATCTATTGGCCTATGGGATTTAATCCAGACATCACCTACGATTTGGTGAATGATAAGCAAGAATAAAGAAGCAGTAAGGTCCATCAGTCAGTAATGTGGGCAGGTTTTTTGTCCCGCCCTGTTGGCTGATAATAGTAAAGAATCGATGTTGTTTTGCAATTCAAGGTTATCCACATTTTCTGTGGATAACTCTGTGTATAAACTGAAAGTAAAGATCCTAACTATTCACTTCTTAAGCTTTTTTGTTAAATCGGTCAGATTGTAGTCAGTGTCTGGCTGCGTTCGATCATAATTTTAACAATCAATGGCTTAGCTGTGGTTATGATGATCTTGTTGCTGTTTTTTTATAGGGTGGTTGAGGTTTTTAAGCTATGCCGCAGAAACAAAAGTCTATTGCATGCGCCTGTGGAAAAGGCGATTCGGCAAATAGGTTGTCAAGCTTTATTTTTTAAAGATTCGGGCTTAGCTGATTCAGCTAATAAAGTGGATTTGTTGCTGGTATTGGGGGGGCGACCGGGTAGGCTGGTCGCCCAGATAGCTCTGCTATATTCCCGCGTCTGCTGCTAACGCAGCTGAGTAATCAGGTAGGATAGTGGGGCTTGTGCTGGTAATGCTTTAATTGCGTCTGCCATTTTTTCCGGCAGTCGTATCTTCAAATTTAACTTTTAAGGGTTTTCCGCAATAGAGATTGCCGTCCAGTGCGGCGATCGCGGCTCTTGCTTCGTGACCTTCCATTCCGATAAAACCGAATCCCCGGCATTTTCCGCTAAATATATCGGAAATAAGTTGAATGGAGCGGACTTTTCCATATTCGGAAAATAAAGCCTGTACAGTTTCTTCAGTGGCTTCGCTAGGTAAGTTTCCTACAAAAATTCGTTTCAAAAGACATGTCCTAAATTAGGGGGTGAGTTGATTGACCGGCTAAGCCGGTTATGCCACAACCCCGCGTGTTATTCATGCGGAGCTGTGTGTCGGAACGTAAGGCGGTTTTAAGCTGGGCTTACTTGTGATGCTTGTGGGCCTTTAGGGCCTGATTCTACGTCATACTTAACCGCTTGGCCTTCAGCCAAAGTGCGGTAACCGCCGTCGCTTGCGATGGCAGAAAAGTGTACAAACACGTCTGCGCTACCATCGCTAGGAGAAATAAAACCGAAACCTTTAGATTCGTTAAACCACTTAACAGTACCTGTTGCCATATAAATTACCTATATATAAATCAATGAAAATGTTTGATTGAAAATCATGCTGGGCAAATTTAAAGAGAAAAGCGAATGGAATTTCTGAAAAGTGCTGAATAACATGAAAAACTTACAGTAGAAGTCTCACGTTTGTGTGGAGTACTGTCTACTAGGGGTCGCATTATAGAGACTAATCTTCCGTATAGCCATTGAAAGTTTATAATGTAGTGTTTTTAGTAGGGATTAAGCCATGCCGGTAAGCAAACTATTTTAGTCGGGAGCGATTGAAAAATAACGAAAATTCATCAAGTTTTCTTGCTGGTTTGCAACATACTCATATGGTGCAGGCTATTCCCGGCGTCCATGATGGTTTCTGCGTTTGGTCTTGTTGTAACGGTCATGGTTTCCGGGCTTGACGTTATTGTAACGATTATGGTGTCTATCGGGTTGTTGCTGATGTCTTCGGTAATTATTGCCGGGACGGGGGATGAAATTGTATCGGTCATGACGTGGAAAATAGCGTTTGCCATGGTTTCTTTGATAATAATCCGGTCTTTTACCGTAATAGTTTCTGTGCATAATGGTATATTCGCTGCGATAACCTCTGGCACTGGGATAATAGGTATCGTGGCGTGGATAATGGACGCAAGCGGAAAGCAGCAGCGCAAAAACGATCAGCAGTGTTTTTTTAGCGATTGTATTCATATTTCACCGTCTGTGATGGTTAATAATCCGAGCTAAAGAATATCTGAATATCACTGAATACCGAATGAACAAAAACAGCCTGATTACCGGAAATCATCCGCACCTAACGCAAAAGGAATATCATGAAAC
>JAGXGY010000047.1 GCA_024636505.1 Methylobacter sp.
ACGATTTTTCCCGTGCTGATAATTCAGCCTGCCGGAGGGAATATCCGGTACTGCCAGTCGAGGGGACTTTAGACTCCGCATTATGCCGAGCATCGCCCCGTTGAAGCTGGAAGCTCCTTCCTTTAGGTAGGAGTAATTCACGGCTAAAGCTTATAACAAAGAAGAAAACTGTAAAATTGGTACGCATACTTAAGTAGTTTTGCTTATGTATTTCAGCTGACTAATGACGTACATTGACTCATAAGACTCATAAGACAGCAATAAGGAAATATACATCCCTGCGGGATGAAGCCGATGATTGGGAAGGGGTCTGCATCCCCTTCCCAATCCGCATCCGAGAAAACAGCTTCGCTTGTTGCGGGGCGCTCTTTTCGGCCTGAAGGCCGAGGTCTGAAACCAGCAAGGAATATTGATAAACGCAATGTGCGAACAGTGTTTTTAAGCATTATTGATGTTATCAGGCAAATCAAACTCAACTGAAATCTGAACTTTTGTCTATACTTCAACAGACTCAAAGAATAAAATAGTACGCTTGTAAAACCGGGTACCTTGTTGAAATACCTTAAAAAAATAAGGACTTTGTCCTGCAAGAAAATGGCCTGTATGCTTTAGCACCAGCTTGACTCCCCGCTTTGCAGAAACAGATATAAGTAAATGACCTAAAGGGCAGCTTGATGACTGATCGTCTTAACAAAAAAGCAGATGCCTTCTTGGATGAGCACCGTGAAGCTATCAGCAAACAGGCGGACACCATGCTCACTCACTCCGGTGCCAGTATTGCCGCTATGTCTACTGAAGACATACAAAAATTGCTGTTTGAATTTCATGTTCACCAGATAGAACTGAAAATGCAAAATGAGGAGTTAAACCGCGCGCATCAGGAATTGATTGAGTCTCGCGACAGTTATGCGCAACTTTATGATGCATCGCCAATCGGTTATCTAACGTTAAATGCAGCAGGGGTTATCCAAAAAGCCAATGTTGCGGCGGCAATCTTGTTGGGTTATCAAAAAGAAGAACTTATCAACAAGTCCTTGGGGCGGTTTATTCACTCTTCGGATCAGGATAATTATTACCTGTTTTTACATGGCTTTTTAGCCCAAAAAACCAAGCAAGTTCTTAATGCTAAAGTCAGGCAATCGTGCGATTCGCCCACTCATCCGGAATGCCAGTATTTTCAATTGTGCGACGATACGACGCCTGCGTCTCAGCCTTGGGATAAAAACAATGATGTAACCTATATTGAATGTCACGCAAAAGTCGTTTACAGCCATGAAAATGTGTTACAGATATGCCTGAGCATTCATAACGTAACCGAACGTAAGCAAGCGCAAGAAACTATCGCCTGCCTTAATAAAAAACTGGAAGAAAAGATTCGCAGGCAGACCAACGAACTGATTTTAGCTAATCTGAGTTTAGTGAAGAAAGTTGAAGAACTCCGCTATTCCAGGCGACAATTAGTGGAACGGGAAGCTAAACTCAACTCCATTTTTAATGCCTCGGTAGAGGGTATTATCACTATTGACATGACCGATACCATTGTGTCGGCTAATGCCGCCGTGGAAACTATTTTCGACTATAAACCGGAAGAATTGATAGGGTGCAATATTAACAAGCTCATGGCATTCTCACCCAGGGAAAAGGATGATTGCAACGCGCCCCGTACAGTAAAAACGGCCGGTCAAATCTGGGAGATTGACGGTATACGAAAAAATGGTTCCACAGTGCCCCTGGAGTTGTCCGTAGCCGAATTTTCAATCGATGATACCCGCTACTTTACCAATATTGTCCGTGATATCAGTTTACGTAAATACCAGGAATTGCAAGACAAGGCACATCTGGACGAACTCGCCCATGTCACTCGTCTTGGACTGATGGGGGAAATGGCCTCGGGCATTGCCCATGAAGTCAATCAGCCTCTAGCCGCCATTACCAGCTATACGCAAGTCAGTCTAAATATGATGCGCGCAAAAAATCCCGATAAGGTAAAGCTCATTGAGGTCTTAGCCAAAACGCAGCAACAGGCTTTAAGGGCAGGGCAGATCGTTCATCGCATGAGGGAATTTGTTAAATCGCATGCAAAACAGCGTTCATCCGCTGACATGAATAGTTTGATTTATGAGGCTGCCGATTTATGTATTGCTGAGCTTAAACAAAACAACATCAGTCTGACATGTCAACTGGAAGAGGACCTGCCGCCGATCGATGTCGATCATATACAAATTGAGCAAGTGCTTATAAACCTGATCCGGAACAGTGTTGACGCATTAAAAAGCTTACCTGAAAAGCAGCAGCGTCAGTTAACCATCTCTAGCCGCTCGACCTTGAATGACACCATACACATCGAGGTAAAGGACAGCGGACCGGGAATTGCCAAGGATCAGCAACAAAAAATATTGACGCCTTTTCACACGACCAAGGCAGACGGCATGGGCATGGGGCTATCCATCAGCCGTTCGCTGATCGAAGCCCATGACGGTCATTTATATTTCAATAGTGAGCCAGGTAAAGGCACCACTTTTTATTTCACTCTACCCGTACGGAGAAAATCTAATGAGCGTAATTGATTCGACACCTCTCGTCTATTTAGTTGACGATGAATTCGTCATACGTGACTCATTAACGCTGTTGATTGAATCAACAGGACAAGCAATCAAAAGTTTTGAGTCGGCCGAGGCTTTTTTGGAGAGTTATGACCCGGTGCATCCGGGGTGCCTGCTCCTGGATGTTAGAATGCCGTTGATGAGCGGTCACGAACTGCAGGCCGAATTATTGAACAGAGGCATTAATATTCCGGTGATTTTTATCAGCGGTCATGCCGATATTCCTGACTCGGCAAAAGCATTCAGAGCCGGCGCTATCGATTTTCTGGAAAAACCGTTTGATAATAAAGTGTTGCTGGAACGCATCAATGAAGCCATTAAAAAGGACGTTGCATTCAGGGAGGAATCTGTCAAAAAACGCCGTATACAAGACCGTATCGATCATTTAACAACGAGGGAAAAAGAAGTGCTGGGGCTGATAGTTAAAAGTCATTCCAATAAGGAATCGGCAAAAATACTCAATATCAGCAATCGCACCGTCGATGTACACCGGGCGAGTATTATGGAAAAAATGCAGGCTGAAAATGTCGCTGAATTGATCACCATGGTCATGTATTGCGAAGCGCTGGACAGTCATTCGCTGGAAGAAAGGTTTCATTAGTTTTGTGGTTCGATATTGCTTATTCCGAAGCCGATAACACCTTAGGCTTGCTTCAATTCTCATTCTCGCTCTCTATTTTTAACTGTTATGTCAAAACCTGTCACGCCTTTGCTGGCGGCCGATATTTTAATCGAACTGATTGATCAGCCTAGCCGCCCCTTTGTGTTGATCGAGCGCGCCTGTCCGCCTTACGGCTGGGCGATTCCGGGCGGTTTTGTCGACGTCGGCGAAACCGTGGAACACGCCGCGATTCGCGAGGCCAAGGAAGAAGTCTGTCTGGATATTACCCTGACGGCTTTGTTGGGTATCTATTCCAATCCCGAACGAGATTCCCGCAACCATACCGTCACCGCCGTCTACCTTGCCGAAGCCTCGGGAATGCCGCGAGCCGCCGATGACGCGAACAATTTTGGCATTTTTACGTTCGACAACCTTCCTGCGGTGCTGGCATTCGATCATGCCCAGGTTGTGGAAGATTACCGCAATTACCGAATGACCGGAAAAGTCACGCCGTTGCGGGTGTAAATGCTTCTTCCCGTGAACGCATAGGTATCTACACGACTTTAAATACGGTCTGGTTCCCACGCTCTGCGTGGGAACCTTTGCTTTGCCCGTATGCATTCCCACGCTGGAGCATGGGAACGAGCGTTGCCCCGTCCAGCTATGATTTCGTGGGCTATAGCTGACATCCGTTATTCATCATTCATCACCGGCGGACAGCTGCAAAACACATGCCGGTCGCCGTAAACATTATCGATACGCCCGACCGGCGGCCAGTATTTATCGTCATGCTGGTCGTTGTTGGGAAAAAACGCCTGTTGTTTCGAATAAGGCAGCGTCCATTTTTCCAGCAATAAACGGTGGGTGTGCGGCGCATTGTGCAACAGGTTGTTTTCGGCATCCGCTACGCCGGTTTCTATGGTCTTAATTTCTTCACGAATGGCGATTAACGCCTCGCAAAAACGGTCGATCTCGGCTTTGTCTTCGCTTTCGGTCGGTTCTATCATTAAGGTGTCGGCGACCGGGAACGACACTGTGGGTGCATGAAAACCGTAGTCAATCAGGCGTTTGGCAATGTCTTCGACAGTGACGTTACCGGTCTTTTTAAATTCATGGCAATCGATAATGCATTCATGCGCCACCCAGCCGTTTTTGCCGGTGTATAAAATCGGATAATGCGGGGCCAGACGCTTGGCGATGTAATTGGCGTTCAAAATAGCCGTCAAGGTTGCGCGTTTTAACCCGGCCGCGCCCATCATTGCGATATAGGCCCAGGAAATGGTGTAGATGCTGGCCGAACCCCACGGTGCGGCGGACACCGTGCCGATAGTGCCATGAATACCTTTGGCCGGATTAACGCCTTCAACCACCGGATGGTCGGGCAGGAACGGCGCCAGATGCGCGCCGACGCCTATCGGCCCTACGCCGGGGCCACCGCCGCCATGCGGAATACAAAAGGTTTTGTGCAGATTAAGATGGGCGACATCGGCGCCGATTTTGCCGGGACGGCTTAAGCCGACCAACGCATTAAAATTGGCGCCATCCAAATAAACCTGTCCGCCGTGTTGGTGGATTAGTTCGCAAATCTCGCGGAATGCCTGCTCGAATACGCCGTGCGTGGATGGATAGGTGATCATCAGCGCGGCCAAGGTGTCTTTATATTCAGTCGTTTTCGCGCGCAAATCATCCAAACTGACGTTGCCGTTGTCATCGCAGGCCACCACCACGACCTTAAGCCCGGCCATCGTGGCGCTGGCCGGATTGGTGCCGTGTGCGGACGCAGGGATCAGGCAAATATTGCGCTGCGCCTCGCCGCGTACTTCATGGTATTTGCGGATGACCAGCAAACCGGTGTATTCGCCCTGAGAACCGGCGTTGGGTTGCAACGAAAACGCATAAAAACCGGTCAGGTCGCAGAGCATATTTTCCAGTTCTGCAAACATCTGTTGATAGCCGTGGGTTTGATACAGCGGCGCGAACGGATGCACGGCGTTGAATTCATAATAGGAAATGGTCTGCATTTCGGTGGCGGAATTCAGCTTCATGGTGCAGGAACCGAGCGGTATCATCGAGCGATCCAGCGCTATATCCTTTCTTGCCAAACGGCGCATATAACGCATCATTTCGGTTTCCGAATGGTAGCGCTCGAATACCGGATGTTGCAGGATTTGGTCATCACGCAACAAGGCTTCCGGGATGCATTCGCCGACGGACATATCCAGGGTGTTAATGTCGGGCAGGTCTGTCGTGGACGCCGCAAACACCTGCCAGACATCCCTTAAATTGCCCCGCGTGGTGGTTTCGTCCAGCGAGATGCCGATATGGTCGGCATCGATCACGCGCAGGTTGATAGTGGCTTCTGCGGCCTGAGCGGCGATGCGTTTCGCCCGGTTCGGGGTGCTGATGAGCAGTGTGTCGAAATAACACTGGCTTAGCACTGGGTGGCCGAGTTGGGTGATGCCTGCCGCCAGAATTTGCGTGTAGCGATGCACCCGGCCTGCAATCAGACGCAAGCCTTCCGCACCGTGATAAACCGCATAGAACCCTGCGATCACCGCCAGCAGCACTTGCGATGTGCAGATATTGCTGGTGGCCTTGTCGCGGCGGATATGCTGCTCACGGGTTTGCAGCGCCATGCGCAAGGCCGGTTGTCCGTGGCTGTCTTTGGATACGCCGATGATGCGGCCGGGCACCGAGCGTTTGTAGTCGTCTTTGGTCGCAAAATACGCGGCATGAGGACCGCCGTAACCCATCGGCACGCCAAAACGCTGGGAGCTGCCGACCACGATATCGACGCCGAATTCGGCAGGCGCTTTCAGCAATACCAGCGCCAGCAAATCCGCCGCGACCGTGACCAGCGCCGCTTTGGTCTGGGCTATCGCGGTGACTGCGCTCAGGTCTTTTATGTCGCCTTTGCCGCCCGGATATTGCAGCAGCAGCGCAAAAAAATCGTGTTGTTCCAGATCGTGATAAGGATCGCCGACGATGACGTCATAACCCAAGGAACGGGCGCGGGTTTGGATCACGGCAATGGTTTGCGGATGACAGTCCTGATCGACAAAAATGCTGTTGGCAGGGCTCTTGGACAAGCGCCGCGACATGGTCATCGCTTCCGCTGCCGCCGTAGCTTCATCCAGTAACGAAGCGTTGGCGAGCGCCATGCCGGTCAGGTCGATAATAACTTGTTGAAAAGTCAGCAGCGCTTCCAGTCGCCCCTGGCTGACTTCCGCCTGATAAGGCGTGTAAGCGGTGTACCAGCCGGGGTTTTCCAGGACATTGCGCTTGATCACCGCAGGCATCACCGTGTCGTAATACCCCATGCCGATCATCGAGATGAACATCTTGTTGCGTTCGCGCATGTTGCGCAGATGCTTGATCACCGCGCGTTCGCTGACCGTTTCGGTCAGTTTTAACGGTTCATGGTTGAGGATATTGGCCGGAATGGCCAGTTCGATAATGTCTTCCAACTCGCTGATGCCCAGCTCTGCCAGCATGTCTTGGCTTTGCTGGGGGTTAGGGCCGATGTGGCGGTTGATGAAATTACCGCGCATTTCCAGTTGAGTCAGGCTAGGACGGGATGTGGGCATGAGCTGTACCTACTCGGCAGTGAGAGAAGCAGGCATTGTCCGCCAAAGATACCAAAAAATATAGCCGAAAGGCGAGAGAGACAGATGGGGCATGTTGAAGCCTGGTTTTTGCTCTTCGTCTGTTATTTAAAATAACGGTGAGGAACAAAGGGTAAGGGGGTTACGGTAACTGCGATTCGGTGGCTGCGAACCTTGGCGTATAGCGTATTGCCCAAGCTGGCAGCCGTTCGGGTCAGCAATGCCATGGCAATCGGCTGGCCCAGACGGGGAGAAAAACCGCCGCTGGTAACATGGCCTACGGCAATATGCTCACTATTGAAAATCTCACTGCCATCCCGCACCGGTATTTTGCTTTGCACCAGTAAACCTGCGCGGATTGTTTCTGAACCTTGCTGCCGTTGAGCCAGAATTTTGTCGGCTCCGGGGAATTGATGATGACCTTTTTTAAGCAACCATTGAAGACCGGCTTCTACCGGCGTAATCGATTCATCGATTTCATGGCCGTACAGGCACAGGCCTGCTTCCAGGCGCAAGGTGTCTCGGGCCGCCAAACCTATAGGCTCAACACCGTCTTCAGCCAGAAACAGACGGGCAAGTTGTTCGGCGTAATGAGGCTCTACCGAGATTTCAAAACCGTCTTCGCCGGTATAGCCGCACCGCGCGATGCTGCATGGCATGTCTTGGATATAGGTTTCGCAGGCTTGCATAAAGGAAAGTTCAGCCGCTTGCGCAGAAAGTTTGTTCATGATTGCTGCAACAGCAGGTCCTTGCAAGGCGAATAAAGCCTGCCCGCTTAGTTCATTGAAACAGCAGCGGTCGGATATGTGCTTAGCCAGGTAGTTAAAATCTTTGTCTTTACAGGCGGCATTGACAACAATCGTCACCCCCGAATCGGTGCGGGTAATGATGATGTCATCGATAATGCCGCCCTCGCTGTTGGTTAATACCGTGTATTTCTGCTCGCCGGGTTTAAGCTTGGCAATGTCGCTAACGATCAGCTGTTCAAGTTGCTGAACGGCGTCATCGCCGAGAATTAGACACTGCCCCATGTGGGAAATATCGAAAAAACCCGCGTAATTGCGGCAATGCAGGTGCTCTTTCAGGGTGCCGTTACCGTAGTGCAACGGCATAAAGTATCCGGCAAAAGGCACCATTTTGGCACCCAGTTCAAGATGGAGATTATAAAGTGGTGTCTGTTTTAGCATATCTGGTATTGGTTTGGGCGGGTAAGCTTAAGATGATAGTGTAGTTATTTGTTCGATTATTTGCCACGAACAGCGCGAAAAACGTGAACAAAAAATCTAACGACTCGATTCTCACCCTAACACGGATTAGGTGAGAGGTCATACAGGCTACCCACCAATAACTTGCGTTTAGTTTTTTAGATTAAAGCCATAGCTTGTATAATCGCTGCTTTGTTTCGGCTTGATTGATCTTGCTGCATTCACTTCTTCTAAAATCTCAGAGAACTCTATGGCGCTGTATTGTGGAATCGTTGGTTTACCCAACGTTGGAAAATCGACCTTATTTAATGCATTAACCCGCGCGAAAATCGCGGCCGAGAATTACCCCTTCTGCACCATTGATCCCAATGTAGGCGTGGTTCCGGTACCCGACCCCAGAATGGACAGGCTGGCGGAGATTGTCAAACCCGAACGGGTACTGCCTACTACGATTGAATTTGTAGACATCGCAGGTTTAGTTGCGGGCGCATCAAAAGGCGAGGGTCTGGGCAATCAGTTTTTGGCTAATATTCGTGAAACAGATGCGATTGCTCATGTGGTGCGCTGCTTTCATGATGATAATGTCATTCATGTCGCCGGAAAAATCGATCCGCTGTCCGACATTGAAATTATTAATACCGAATTAGCCTTGGCCGATATGGCTTCTGTTGAAAAAGCCCTGTTGCGAGCCAGTAAAGCGGCCAGAACCGGCAACAAGGATGAGCAAGCGAAAAAAGATGTGCTGGAAAAGGTCTTCAAGCAATTGGACCTAGGGGAACCCGCGCGAACTTTGCCATTAACCGAGGATGAAAAAGCCCTGATTAGAGATCTGTGCTTGATGACGCTCAAACCCGCCATGTACATTGCCAATGTTCAGGATGACGGTTTCGACAACAATCCCTTGCTGGATAAGGTACAAGCCCTGGCCGACAAAGAAGGCGCGATGGTTGTGCCGATCTGCGCCGCTATCGAGGCGGAAATAGCCCAACTGGATGAAGAAGAAAAAAAGGAGTTCCTGGACGATCTGGGACTAGAAGAACCCGGCTTGGATCGCGTGGTAAGAGCCGGTTATAAACTGCTGAATCTGGCAACCTATTTTACCGCAGGGGTCAAAGAAGTCAGGGCCTGGACTATTCCGGTCGGTGCAACAGCCCCGCAGGCGGCCGGTGTGATTCACAGCGATTTTGAAAAAGGCTTTATTCGTGCCGAAGTCATCGCTTATCAGGACTTTATCGACTATAAAGGCGAGCAAGGCGCAAAAGACGCCGGAAAATGGCGGCTAGAAGGCAAAGATTATATTGTTAAAGACGGCGACGTCGTTCATTTTAGATTCAACGTTTGACAAAGAAGGGAGGGATAATTATAATTCTCGCTCTTTGTTAGAATCGATTAAATGGCGATGTAGCTCAGCTGGTTAGAGCACGGGATTCATAACCCCGGGGTCGGTGGTTCAAGTCCACCTATCGCCACCATATAAAACAAGCGCTTAGGTGAAAACCAAGTGCTTTTTTTATGCCTGAAATTCTCCGTGGCGCACTGGTGGCGCACTTTCAAAAAAAACCCCGCAACACTTGCCAACAATTCAGACACAAAAAAGCCGGTGTTACCCGGCTCTGATATTTTGTAACGCCCCACTAAAAAGCTAGGTTAAGCCAAGCCTATTCATTATCAGAACACACAACCCTCTGCGCGCGTAAAACAGCCGCCAATTCTCTAATCAGCGGTCGATAGCCACCTTTAAAAGCGTTCCTCGACACAACGGCCTTACCTTGGGCTGTCTTTGCCCCCCGGCAATACAACCAAGGTTGCCATTGCTTTACGGCTTCGGACTGTCTTAGTTTCTGCTCCACTGTCCAGCGTCTTGCTGCCATAAGTATTCCCTGCTAATAGTTTGTTCTGCTGATTTTGCAATATCAACTGCAATGTTTTTCCGCACTGATTTTGAGCGCGTAGGCCAAGCCTCAAGAGCTGCTCGGCTTTATCGGTGTTGGTATTCCAGCCGACACAAGCGGCTTGGGTGGCAAGGCTGTTAAAAATGGCATCCAATGTGACAGCTTGCGCCACTAAAGTCTTTTCAGCGTTTAATTTGTCGCACTGGCTACGCAACTGCCTAACTAGCGTTGGTAAGTCTGAATTGATAGTCCCGGCGTATTCCTGCATGGTAACGGCTGCACGAACAGTAGCATCCAAGGCTACACTCGCTATTTTTTGCTGACTGGTTAAGCCTTGATTAACATAAAATTCAACTTGAGCCTCTGCACTTAGCGCGTCCTTGGTATTGCCATATTTTTGAGCCGCTTCTATTTCGGCGTTTACTTTTAGTAACTGATAGTTATCACCCGGTTCCATTACTCAATATCCTTTTCCAAGCCCCATACATTCCAGACGGCCAGAACTTCACCAATGGCTTTATCTGAATACCAAGGGTCGTTAATGGCTATTAGGCATTGGCGTTTTGGTAAGTGCAGGCGTTTTTTGCGTTCGCCGGTAATCAGGTCGGTGTACTCGCTCCAAAAGTCATTGGGATTAATACCCGCTTTAAGCAGTTGTTCGCTTGCACGGTCTAAAACAAATTCGTGCGCGGTTTGTGTTAGGTGTCCGATTTCCTCGGATGTCATAAAGTTTTCAGTCATTTTGCAGCCTTGCCTTTCGGCGTTAAATTAACATTGTTGGTTGGTTTCTATCACACCCGTCCAATCACTCAACATATAGTGCTTCGGTCATTGCCCGAACGATTAAACACTTCACTTGCCGCGTTATGGGCAGGTGCGCGTCAAAGGCTCTCCACGAATCGACTGCCTGCTGTACCCATTTAGGCAAATCCTGCCGCTTGATTCCTGTAACAGCTATCAGGCCGTTGATGTAGAAACCATCCAAGGCGATAACCTGCCGTTCGCGCTTGCCGTCCTTGGTGACATAGAATGCTACCCGGATAACATCAAAATTATTCAGCCGTTCGGGTTCGTCATCGCCTGTCTGTGTAATTATTTCTACAGGTGCTATGGGTTCATGTTGTGAAATTATATTCACGGGCTTAATGCTTTCATGCTGTGAAATTATATTCACACTCTCACCAGCCGGATGCAGCCGGTCATAATGCCAGTGCCATATAGCCAGCTTGGTATCGGTGGGCAATATTTTTGCTTTGCTGGTTATACCCAATTCGTCTTTGGCCTGCTTTATCAGTCTGGCTATTTGTTCTTGAGACTTAGGCGACAGGCCGCATAAAGCCGCGATAGCTCCAGCCAGCTTGCCCGTGCCGTCATATTGGTTTGATTCGTTCATAATGCCTCACTGTGAAAATAATTGCACAAGCTGCCTATTGTACGCTGTGAATATAATTTCACGAAAATTTGAAGCGGTGTAGTTGCCCATCACCAATGATAGTTTCAGGAGCAGAACCTATGCTATCCAGCATGGCATTTTTGAATGGTTCGATAATATTTTGCATGATATTTTTCCCCTTAGTCGGGATTGCAATCACGTCACCATCATCTATAATGAATCTGGGTTGTAGTGTTATGACTGCAAAAAACCGGCTAATTGTGAGTGATTAAGCCGGTTTTTTTATGCGCGGTGTTTTTTGGCGCGTTCGGAAGCATGGCTAACAGCGTCATCATGCGCGGCAACAAACGCATAAATATCATCAAGTTCTAACATCACTGACCTTAACGCCCATTGTATTTCCTCTGGGTTTATCTGGCAGATATGCGCCTCCAGGTGCAACGCTGAAATTATCGACAACACGCCTTTTGAACGGGTAATCATCAAGTCTACGTTTTCGCACAATTGATTTGTGCAGGCGGCATCGTAATCTAAGCCAAGGCGATGATTAAAGTCAGGTTTAAATGTGGGCTGTTGCTCTGAATTTTGAGCGGAATTAGATTGTGTTTTCATGCGGTAGCTCCGTTAAATGAGGAATAACCGCCAATCAAAGGTGCAAAACTTCGGGTGGCGGGATAGAACAGGTTTGCACTACCGATAACGGAATCGGTCAGACTTTTAAGGGTCTGCCTGTAATACCCCGCCATAATGAATAACAAACGGAATAATACCGTTTGTGTTTTTGGTGGGCATAAAAAAACCACTGTGTTAAGTGGCCTATTATGGCCGTTATCCGGGGTGCAAATCCCGGCCATCTCATGTGGAGACAGCGGGGTAAGAATAGCCGCCATGATGGATAGTGTCAAGGGTGCATCAGTCATTATAGACCGCCAGTTCATTCAGCAAGGCAGGCCGCCGCGATAAGGCTCATCTTTAATGCGCGTTCCGACTATCAAGCCATCAAGCCATAAGTCTCGAAGCGTCCGGTGTACCTGCTGCTTATTTGGTGCGGTCTTTAGCTCTTCAAATCCATACCATCCATAAGTAATAGCCTGACTCAACATATCGCCAATGGATGATGCTGAATAAGGAGGTTCGTCACCATTGCCCTGAGATATTGCCAGCAAGGTTAATCTTCTGTTCGTGGTCATTTTCATAGGTTTCTAATCGTGTACTAACGCCGGTATACAACTAGATACAGGTGTTTAAATTAATCTGCTTTTTGGTTTCCGTGACAGATGTGACAGATAAACGGTGTTTTCTTATTAGCTCCTATAAAAAATTTCCGTGTGGTTATACTGAAAACGGGTTTTATCTGTCACATCTGTCACGCTTACTAAAAATTTCCCGGTCTGTAATCGCCAGAATAACGTGTATTTGTTACCGCTATTCCTAACCAAGACCTTGCTACTCGTGACCTGCCACATGAAAAGCCCCGCTCTGATAACCGCCTGCCTAATGCAATATTGCTATTCGGCCTTAAACCGTTATCAATGCACCAGTTTTTATAATTGGCGTAAATCTCCGTAGTCGATGCTTCATTCATTGGTGCAAGGTCGCAACACTCAGATAGCCAGTTACCGATTAAATCCTGTTCAACTTGATAAGTTCCGGTAGCCTGCTCGATGGTCTTGGGCGTGTCTTTCAATCCGCGTTGCTGCCAATCTAAACAGCCCTCGACCATCCAAGCCAGAATATGTGGAGCTTCTGCCTTGAGCTTATCCGCAAGCCCCGCGTCCCGTTCTTCCGGCTTGAATGTGCGCTTGAACGGTATCAACCGAACCCGCCGCCAAATGCCGTGGTCATTGCCTTTTATAATCGGCTTATGATTGCCCAGCATCATCAATTTAAACTGTGGGGTGAATTGGAACGGGTCACAATGCAACTTCCTTGCCGTCATGGCGTCGCCTGAAACCAAGGACTTCACCAGCGATTCAGCCAATGCCGCGCCGTCCTCCGTTTCCGCGCATACTGCCATTCTTGCGCCTACCAGTTCGGCAAGGTCGGGCGTTGCGCTGCCAGCTGTCCTCTTAGCTTCCGTCAAAGTTTCCGAACTGATAGCTCGGGCATAGTCGCCCAGGATATAACGCAAAATATCACCAAGAACAGATTTTCCATTAGCACCCAGGCCAAAACAAAAGATAAATATCTGTTCTGCTGTTGAGCCGGTCAGCATGTAGCCGCACCAGCGTTTAAGCCAATCTATCAGTTCAGCATCATCCCCGAAGATTTGAGTTAAAAACGCCTGCCAGCGTACCGCTTTGGATGCTTCGCCCAGCCGGTCAACACTCAATGACTTGGTGATTAAATCAGATTGCAGTGCCAGCCGTGCCTTGCCGGTGCGTAGGTCAAGAACCTGTTTGGCATTATCAAATCCAACTTTGAACAAATCGGCATCCACTAACGCAAGCGGTAAGCGTACCCGGTCAAAGTCTTGCAGTAGTGACACGGCGGCTAATATCGTTCGCTCTTTTTGGCTCGTCCTCGACCACTTAGCAAAGTGAACCGCATCGGCTACGTACAAGCCGCCCTCGTTGTAAATCTGTTGGGGTAACTTAGCGGCCAGTCCTCGAATCGTTGCGCCGTCAATGTCCCAATTCCACGCACCACCGCGCCATTGAAGCCACGCCTTGGCATCATGCACATAATGAATATCGCCGCCGTGGGCGTCCTCTAATCGCTTAGCATTGCCTAATTCTGATAGTGGCCGGGTGCTGTCTGTTCCGTCCCGCGCATCTGTACCCGATAAAGCCGGAGTATCAAATGCAGTATGCACAACTGGCAACTGCATCAACTCGAAGTGACCGCGCACCGCATCCAGGCCGTCGGACTGTTCAAGGTCGTTAAAGTCGCCGCCACCAGCCGGAAAAACGGCTGCACCCGCTATGGCTTGCGCTGCCTCCTCTGCTTTGGCGCGTCCGGGATTGCCAGCGGTTTGCGTGTCATCATCGCCAGCAATAATAAAAACCGCCTTTGGGTATCGCTTCCGCATTGATTCAGCAACATGCGTTAAATTACCCGCCGAAAAACACACACAAACCGCGTGGCCGGTTGCCCTGTGTAGCGTATCAGCCGTGGCGAATCCCTCACAAAACAGCAAGGTGTCGCCGTCCTCAGGCGCACCAAGCCAAACATGACCGCCGCCCATTTTGCCGCCCTTAGCAAAACGCTTGCCGCCGTCCGGTGCTATGCGTTGGAGTGATTGCAGTTCGTCGGCCAAACCATAGACAGGTATTAACAGATTGCCGTGGGCATCAACACGCGCCATGTTCGGCTTGATTCCCTTACGCACCAAGTAGGGATGTAATTCAGCCGCCAGCACCGACGCTTCCCATTCAGCCAATAATTCAATGGCCGCTTGCTGATAACCGGCCTCCCGCTCCCGACTACGCGCTTTATTGGCCTCGATACAATCCCGCTTGAATTTCGCCTGTTCCGCTTCATTGAATGGCTTATCCCGCGCTTCCTGCCATGTGTGCTGCTCGCCTGTCCGATTGCAACCAAACACCGCGCCTTTGTTGTCCGGGAATAAATGAATCCATCCGGCCTTGTCGCTAGGCTTGCCATTGGTGGAAAATCTAACGACTTGACCGGTGGGGATGTTGTCCGGTGGCTCGAAGCCTGCCGCTCGCATTGCCTCCGAAAGGTTCATGTTAAACCGCCCCCCTCAAATCTTTGAACCGCATGAATAAATCCTGTTAAGCGTTCGCCCAACTCCCGCCGCAACATTGCCAAAACATCAGGCTCAATTAAATACCGCCCGTAGGTTGCATTGCGTCCGGTCGGGTCGCTTGTTGGTGCTGCTTCCTCCAAGGTTTCTATAGGCCAGCCGTGACGGTTTCTTAGTTGCTCAATGTAGCCGGATAGTCGGTAACTTGCCGTTTCGTTCTGAAAATCGCGGTGGGTGAACCTTTGGCCTGTGGCTAGTCGCATTAACGCACGTGCTATTAAAGTGTTAGTTTTTGGGAATGTTGGCGTTCTCATTTCGCGCCGCCATTTTGAGCTGCTATCCAGTTGAAGAATTTTTCCTCATTGATTAGAACCTTGCGGCCAATCCTGACTATTGCGCCGGACTTGGCAAGGCCGTTGGTGTGTTCATTGAAGATAAGGGAACGCATACCGCCAAGGGTGAAAGCGGGTTGTTTTGCGGTGAATTGATTAACTGTTGATAAAGTTGGCATTTGATAATTCCAATAAGAAAGTTTTGTTATCCTGTTTTGCAGGCTTTCCACAAAATTGCTCTTGTGTTGGAATCAATTATTCATTGTTGGATTTACCGCTAAACTTACCCGGTAAATGATTTTCTTATGGGTAAGCTTAACGGTAACTTTTTCTATAAAGGCGGGTTTTTTCTTATGTTTGAAAGTGTCTTATCAAAGGTTGTTCTCTGTAGTTTTTGTTCGTTGCCATAGCCAGAACACCATAAAATCTGCTGCCCATCCACGCCTTGAATAATTCTATTTGTATCGTGGATTTTGTGGCGGTGCTGTATCTCGTTCCATAATTGTTGTGCTGTTGGCTTTTTTTGTTGTTTCAATGCTTGGTCTACGCGCCAGATAAAAATATGTAACTGGCTCTGTCTTTCGTCCGGTGCGGTGCTTTCTGGTTCTACATCACCAACCGCGCCAGCATCGGCCAATGGCTCCTTTGTTTGGTGGTTAAAAGTGGCTGTGTTCGGGGATGATTCCCACTCAATCACGGCCACCGCCTCCTTTGATGCTTTCGTGTCCGCTTGGTGTTCAATCTCAAGCTGCTTGGCTTGCTGCTGGCGCAATTCCAGTTTTTCTTGCGCCTTTTGCTCTTGAATGAGATTTCGCATATAACTTCTAAGAATATCGCCGGTCATCACACACCCCCGAAAATCTTTTCATTCATCGAACCCAGCACATTTGATACATGGGAGTCCGAAAGGTGGCTGTAACGCTTTACCATTTGCAGGGTCTTGTGTCCCAAGACCGCCGCTATATCAGTCATGCTTGCGCCATTCATGGCTAAATAGCTTGCGGTGCAATGCCTCAGGTCGTGCCATGTAAAATCAGTTACCCCGGCATTTTTCCGCGCTGTCTCCCAAGGTGTTTGCAGGTCAATCGGGTTCAATGGGTTTTTAATGCCGGGGAACAATAACGGGGTATCAAGCCGCCGAACTTTGGCATGTTCGCGTAACAGCTCCAGACAATGCCCGGTTAAAGGAACGCGCCGACGGTCGCCGTTTTTGGTTTCGTGCAGGATTAAAAAGCCGTCCTTTAAATCCACGTCCTGCCATTTCAGGCCAAACAGTTCAGCTTGCCTCATGCCGGTACTCATAGCTAAAACCACGGTCATATAAAGCAACTTGTTTCTGGATTCCTTGCAGGCGATTAACAGGCGTTCGCGTTCGTCATCATCCAAGAATCGAACCCGCCCACGCGCCGCCTTGGGTTTCTTGATGTTCTTCATCGGGGAATCTTCCAGCCATGCCCAATCCCGGACCGCTGTGGTGAATGCCGTACTTAACGAGGCCATATACCTCAGTACCGTGGTCGGACTGCGATACTTGCCCCTCACTTGCTCGTTCAAGAGCTTTTCTTTGACCAGGGTTAAGGTGTCGGCGGTCACATCGGCCAGCAACATATAACCGATTTCGGCTTTCCAGCGCCGCAAGTGCAGGCCGGTATGGTCGTCTTGAACCTTGTTGAGTTTTGCGCCGGATAGGTAGCGATCAATCATTTCATCAACCGTGTGTTTTTTGGCTTCGGCGGTTTTGAAGTGCCGTCCCTCCCTGATTGCGCTCTCTGTGTCCTGAATCCACTTTTTAGCGTCGGTTTTTCGTTTGAATGTAGCCCGTTGCGCGGGGTAGCCTTTTAGCCGGACTTCTGCTTTAAAACTGATAGTGCCGTCTTGTGCCGTGCGCTCTGTGATAGTTGCCATGATTGCCCTCTATGGGATAACAACCGGCTTTCTGATATGATGCTCTCAGCCATTGCTTAACCCGAATTTAAGTTAGTGGTAAGGCCTTGCTGGTGCTGATTACACCCTCAAGGCCGCTTTGTTTCTAGGGTTTCATTATATACTCATGGCGCACTGGTGGCGCAATTAAGTATAAAACAGGGCAATAAATGGCAATAATGGGCAACAAGACAAAACAGTTAAGTTATTGAATTGGTTATTATTATGTGTTGTGTTGTGTTGTGGTTTTTAGCCTTTTTGGGATTCATAACCCCGGGGTCGGTGGTTCAAGTCCACCTATCGCCACCATATAAAACAAGCGCTTAGGTGAAAACCAAGTGCTTTTTTTATGCCTGAAATAAATGTTTTCCCATTCCTGTCCCATTTCTTGTTCTGCGTTGAGCTAACAATACCCTATACGACTGACGAGCCATTTTGTGCATAAATCCATTCGAGTTAAATTATTTCTAACGTTTTTGCTGACCACATTGCTGGTTGTGGCCGGCATGTATTTGTTTATGCGCTGGTCCTTGGATCGGGGCTTTAATGAACTTATTGAGACGCGGCAACGCGAACGAGTCTCCAACTTGATCGATGCACTGACCGACTGTTATGCCGATACCGGCAGCTGGGAGCCGCTGGCCGGGAACAAGCAACAATGGGTGCAGTTGCTGCTGCAATCCGATAACCGCAGTCACCGGCATTCGGCACTCTGGATGGAAAAGGCGCTGACCGAGCCATCGAATAGATGGCCTCCCGACGTCGAATCCGAGGCCCTTGGCAAACGGCGTTTCAAGCCTTTGGCAATGCGGGTGATGTTATTACGCGCTGATAAATCGATTATTTTCGGTCAACAAGAAGCGCTGTCGCAATTAACGCTGCAAGCCATTAGGCATGAGGACCGAGTCGTCGGCTTTCTGGGATTGTTGCCCGGAAAACCTGACAATCAACTCGGCGAACTCCGTTTTATGGAAAGGCAGGCTAAAGAATTTGCCTGGATTGCGCTGTTAATGATAACGCTTTCTGCTGTTCTGGCACTTTTTCTGGCCTATATTCTGGGTCGGCCGATCAAGCGCATTACAGCGGCAGCCAAAGCGCTGGCGGTCGGCCATTATGATATCCGCCTGCCCGTCGAATCCGGCGATGAACTCGGACAACTGGCGCGTGATTTTAATGAAATGGCCACCGCCCTGGAACAGTCGGAACAGGCTAGGCGGCGTTGGGTTGCCGATATTTCCCATGAGTTGCGCACGCCATTGTCGGTATTGCGCGGGGAATTGGAAGCGTTGCAGGACGGCATTCGTCCAATGAACCGTGCAGCCATCGATTCTTTGTTCGGCGATGTTATGCGCCTAAACCGGTTAACGGAGGATCTTTATCAATTGGCCTTGTCCGACCAAGGCGCATTGACTTACCGAAAAGCGCTTATCGATCCGGTGACGGTTTTAAAAGGGGATATGGCTGCGCTCAAGCCCGAATTCGACAGCAAACAGTTGAGCGTTCAACTGATCGATGCTACTCAAGGTTCTGTTGGTGTTTATGCCGATCCAGACCGTTTATCGCAACTGTTCCGCAATGTGCTGAAAAATAGCGCCAACTATACCGACAGCGGCGGCCGTCTGAAAATCACTGTGGAAAAAAAGGCAAATACTCTGTTCATCGATATGGCCGATAGCGCTCCGGGGGTATCCGATAAAGAAAGAGGGAAATTATTCGACCGGTTTTACCGGGTCGAAGGTTCGCGCAGTAGAAATCACGGCGGCGCCGGGCTCGGTCTGGCTCTTTGCCGAAACATAGTGGCCGCGCATAACGGTCTTATCAAGGCGCAGGCGTCATCTTTGGGCGGACTCGCCATACATATTGAATTACCGGTGCAATTATGACCCTAAACGATACCAGCCTTATTTTAATCGTCGAAGATGAACAAAAGCTCGCCAAGCTGGCAGAGGATTATCTGCAAAATGCCGGTTTTGCCACCGCTACGCTGGGCGAGGGCAATGTGGTTGTACCCTGGGTCAAACAGCAGCATCCAGATCTGGTGTTATTGGATCTGATGTTGCCGGGTTGCGATGGTCTGACGATTTGCCGCGAACTACGCAGTTTTAGCAAAGTGCCGATTATTATGGTTACCGCGCGCATAGAGGAAATCGATCGTTTACTGGGTCTGGAAATGGGCGCCGACGATTATATTTGCAAGCCTTACAGTCCCCGCGAAATGGTGGCGCGGGTGAAGGCGGTACTGCGCCGCTTGCAGCCCCAAGCGGATAATGACGAGCATCATGTTCAATTGTTAACTCTGGATGCCAACAGTTTCCGGGTATTGGCCGCAGGGCGTGAAATCGAATTGACCTCAGTGGAATTCCAGCTGCTGCAAGTGTTGTACCGGCAACCCGGCCGCATCTTTTCCCGGTCGGCATTGATGGACCGGATTTATCAGGATCAGCGTATTGTTTCGGACCGCACTATCGACAGCCACATCAAAAAATTGAGAAAAAAGCTGGCCGAACTGTTACCCGGCCAGGAACTGATTCATTCGGTCTATGGTGCCGGTTATCGCTATGATCCGCAGCAGAATAGCCATGAGTTGAAGCTTGATCATTCTGGGTGAAACAAGCAATAGATAAGCGTTTGTGCACACTATTTCCTTAATTGCGCCAAATTGTTTGCGCTTTTCGCGGTTAAAGTAGATCTCGAAAACGGAAAAACGCCGTTTGATGATCCCTAATCAATTGAGAGACTTACCATGAACAAAAAAATCATCACCATCATCGCACTGGCCCTAGCCTTTCCTCTGACGGCCGCCGCATTTCCCGGCGGCCATGACGGAGGCCGCCACCAGGGCAATAAAATGGAACGCCTGACCAAACAGCTGGATTTAAATGCGGAGCAAAAAAGCAAATTGGAAGTGATCTTCAAAGAACAGCAGGAAAAACGTGAGGCGCTTCGTCAGGAAAGCCGGTTGCGTATGCAGGAAGTGTTAACGTCCGAGCAGATGACCAAGTTGGATACCATCAAAAAAGATCACCGGGAAAAATGGCAAAAACGTCATGAGGAAAGGAAAAACCAAAAACAAAACGAAACCAAAAAGTAAACTTGCTTTGGTTTTAGAAGCGGCGGCTGTTGTCCAGGGACGGACTTAGCCGCTAAACCCCGGACAAATCTTTTGAGGTAGATAACTATGAACAGTCTAAACCATAAAATCATGCTCCTTGTGGGTGTGTTGATGTTATTCGGTCAACAAGCCGTCATGGCAGATAACCGGCCGCCTTCGCATCGGAACGCCCGGATCAATCATGTATACAATGCGCCTCTGCGTAAACCCCAGTTTGGGCAGCGTTTCGACAGCCGCCGCAATAGGTCGGCACCCGCCTACAGGTACTATTACAAGCCCGGTTACCGGGCCAGTTATCGGGCCAATCATTTTCCTCGAAGACATAACCGGGCTTTTGTTAATGCCCGCGGAAGATTTCTTTTTTGATGTCGCTTAAGCCAGTAAGTGCATCGCTATCGACACAAGTTAAAGAGTAGAGGCGATCCGGCAGGTCGCCTGCATTGAGATAATGCTGATGTATCGTCAATGATGTACTTCACCTCCTTATTCCTCCAAACGGCTGATTACGCCGGTCAGCGTCGAGCCTTTAGTCATTGGTGTGTCCGTAATAACTCACGTAGCACGGTCGGAAATATTGTTGTGGCGTTCATGTAATACCAATCAAAATAAATATTTACTCCAATGACGCCCACTGGCGGGAGCATAGAGAATGAATAGCCTCGGGATGTTTAGCAAACATATTCCATGCTTGGCAGCATACCGCTACAATTTCATTATAGTTTTCAAAACACCGATTCGAGAAGTCTGTAC
>JAGXGY010000048.1 GCA_024636505.1 Methylobacter sp.
GTGAATTACTCCTACCTAAAGGAAGGAGCTTCCAGCTTCAACGGGGCGATGCTCGGCATAATGCGGAGTCTAAAGTCCCCTCGACTGGCAGTACCGGATATTCCCTCCGGCAGGCTGAATTATCAGCACGGGAAAAATCGTACGCGGATTCACATGAAAAATCAAGAGCATCCTTATATCCCCCACCTGAAGGAAGGGGATTTACGGACAAAATGGTTAAAGTTAAAACATTAACGGCCGCCAACTGAATATAAGATCCCATATATTTGATGCGGAGTATGTTGATGGACATTAAATCGGAACAGCCGTTAAGCTACGCGGCCAAGACACCCAGGCAAGCAAATACCTCGTTCGGCGGACAGGTATCCGCACAAGCGCACGAGAAAAAAAATGAGGCGGTACAGGATCGCACTTCTTTTGGCGCGCAGGTATCGGAACAGGCGCATGCAAAAAAAGCCGATAACCCGCAGGATTCGGCGGCAGTAACGGCTAAAAAACAATTGAATCAGGCTATTTTGCAGACCTCGATGGCGGTTAGCCTGAGTACCGGCAATAACCCAATGGCCTTATTATTCAAGACCGCGTTAGAGGGCGTTAATAAGGCTTTAGAGGGCGAACTAGGCCCTAACGCCATTCAAAAATCGTATGATTCGGGTCTCGACGTATCGCCACAGGCCACTGCCGATCGTATTGTCCAGCTAAGTACCGCTTTTTTTGATCAGTATCAGGCTAAGCATCCAGAGCTAAGCACTGAAGATGCTCTGGATTCATTTACGACGTTAATTAGCGGCGGCATTGATAAAGGCTTTAAAGAAGCCCGAGATATTTTGGAGGGTCTTAATGTCTTAACCGAAGGGAATATCGGCAGTAATATTGATGCCACTTATGAGCGAGTACAAAAAGGCTTGAAAGCTTTTGTCGACAATCATAAAACGCCTGAGGAAACAGCGCCGGACGCTTCGACTTAAGTTATGCAACAATGCCAGGGCAGAGATGATTTTGTGTGTGAGTCGGTAAGCGAACGTTAACTTTTTATTTGGGGATAAAACATGAAGCAATTTACTTTAAAAACCCGTCGAAGCTTAGCGGTTGTTGTCGCAGCGATGTTAGCGGCCACTGCGGCGCTTGCCGACAAACCTTCACGAAACGACCACGGTAAAGCCGGTAAATATGAGCAGCAACAACAGGGTAAAGCTAACAAACATGAGCAGCGACAACAACAAGATCATGATCGCGATGATCGGTCGTTTTCTCAAAGAGGCTCGGATGGCTTTAGAGAGCAGCGCTATTTCGGTGACCGGCATCGAACTGTCATCCGTCATTACTATGCCGAACAGTTCCGCAGAGGTCGCTGTCCTCCCGGACTTGCCAAGAAAAACAACGGTTGCCTGCCTCCCGGACAGGCAAAAAAGTGGGTTCTAGGTCGACAGCTGCCTCGTAACGTCATTTACTACGATCTACCGCCGACAGTTCTTATGCAGTTGGGACCGCCTCCGCCTCGGCACCGTTATGTGCGTGTAGCCAACGATATTTTGTTAATCACTACGGGAACCGGAATGGTGGTAGACGCCATTACCGATCTGAGCGGGGGTTAAGCATCAATGTTCTAAGGGCGGGACACGCCCGGTTAGCTTACGCAGATACTTCGCCTGCTGTTGGGGCGTCGGGCCAAGAACCCATCGAAGCGACTCAGGCTATCGCAGCCTGAGTGCCTTAGGAATTTAGGGCGACGAGGACGTCAAATCACCGGTGAGTCGCATCCCAAACCGGTTGCAGCAGGCTCTGGCATTGCTGCTCAAATGACTCGCCCAACACCCGTCTCATATCCGCTATATTACCGTAAAGCCGTCTGAGTTCAGGCTCGTAGGGTTGTTCCACCGCTCTGGATAATTGCTCGATTGCGGCATCCATCGCCGATTTTGTGGCACGGCTGCCGACTTTTAATTTGTGAGCCTGTTTAATATAAGCCAGAGCCGCTTCCACAAAAAAGGCATCGGGCTGTTTTCGACCCAGCCGGTAGATGTCTATCAAGGCACTCAGGTGATCCGCTTGGCAATGCTCCGGCAATAAAACGATATTGTCATCGGTACTGAGTAAAATGGTCGACTGCATGGATGCAGCAGCTACGACTTCATGAATAGAGCCGGCAGAATCGCGTCTCGAACGGTGATCAGCGATTGCCGAAGATTGCTGTTGAACCTGGTTAATAAGGAGATGATGCAGTAAGGCGCCGAGAAAATCCTTACCTTTCAAATCTGCGTAGCGATAAAACAGGCTGCTCTGCTGATAAAGGTTGCCGAGTTTGCCGACCAGTCGATAGCCGTTAACGTTTATATCTATCGGCAAATCGTCTAAAGGTGCGCCCGGGTTTTTAGCCTGTATGCGTTCAACAAAGTCATTCACTACCCTGTACTGCCGGTCAAACTCCAGCTTACCCGGTACGCCCGACAGCCACCGTCCTTGCGCTTGCAGTTTTTTTACCGTTACCGGTTTGCCGTTCAATGCCTGGTGTATCCATTCATGATAAATGGCGTAACTCTCCAGCTTGGCGATGCTGAACAACTCGCGTTCTTCGGCATCGGCTTCAATGCCGGTAAAGCGAAAATCCAGTTGTCGCTGCATAAAAAAGCGTTGCGGATGCCGGAAGAAGCTGAACAATTCGTTCAGTTCAATGACTTCGACAATATCTTCAGGGAGTGTTCCTTGCCACCACAAGCTCGCCGAATCGATTAAACCGTCATTCCTCGCCGACAAGGCGTCGGCAGTTTCACAGTCGGCTGTTGAAAAACTGAACAAACCGGCTGAACCGTCGAAATAATGTCGGCTGAACGACTGCAAGGGATGCCGGGTAATCAGCCCGGTACCGCATGGCAAAACTTCCAGCAATTCGCTGATCACCACTGACGGCGGAATCGTATCATTGTGGCTGATCGACTGACCGATATAGGTCATGATCAGCTGCTGCCTGGCTGATAACAGAATCTCCAGAAACTGATAGCGGTCATCGCTACGGCGCGAACGGTCGCCTTTACGAAAGTTTTTAGTCAGCAAATCGAAGGTCGGATTCCGTTCGATTTTGGGAAATTCACCGTCATTGATGCCCAGCAGAGCAATCACCTTGAACGGGATGGAACGCATCGGCAGCATCGAACAAAAGGTCAACTGCCCGCGCAAAAAACCGTTGGACGATTTGCGTTCAGCGACTATGCCTTCCAGCCAGCTGACGATGACTTGCAGGGCGACATCATCATGATGCACTGCAGCCAGTTCGGCGGACAATTCCGCCAGCAACTCGTTAAGCTGTTGACGCTCAACGGGTTCTGCCGCCGCCAATAACTGATCTGCGTAATAATAAAGCTGCGCGCTCCAGTTTTTTAGCGATTTTGCCTGCTTGAGTTCCTTGCCGGCTTTAAACAACAGTTGCATAAATTCGCACAAACCGCCCAAGGCCAGCACTGTCGAGCCTTCAATAGCCTGATACGGCAGTACCCCGACAACAAAATCTTCATCGCTGCCTAGTGCATAGCCCATCAATAACCTGTCCAGCGTCGCTTGCCAGGTATTTTCGCTGAGTTCCGGCAGGCCAAGCTCCTGCTTGTGTTGCGCCGATTTCCCCCAGCGTACATGGGTATCCTGCACCCAATGTTTGATCAAATCCAGGTCGGTTTCAGACAAACCGAAACCTGGATATACTACCGGCTGTTCCAGTAAATCCAGCACGGTCTGCCAGCCGAATCGGCTTTGACTTAAATCTAAAAAACGGATGAAAGCATCCAGCACATTATTGCTCAGGCGCAAGCTTCGGTCAGCGATGGCATGTTGGATGTCGTCGAAAACCGCTGAGATAAACGGCTCGTACACCTGAATATCCGGGGCCATCACCACAATATCGCGCAGTTCCAGTGTCGGGTCGTTTTCCAGCGCTTGCAGCAACTGGTTTTTCAATACCTCCACTTCGCGCATTCTGGAATGACAGTTATGAATGCTGATCGAATCGTCTTGTTGCCAGACCTGTTCATCCGGCCGGTTATTTAAAATACCGTTTTGCAGCTGTTGCAGGTTAGTCTGCGCCTCGCCAGGTTCAAAACTTTCCGGTTCGAAATCGAACTGTACCTGCTCCAGCAGCATCTCCTGAAACTCGCGTCCCTGTTGACCTAATGTCGACAACAACGGATGGCCGCTAAGGTTTTCGTCGTTGGTGCGTTGTCTTTTTGTTGCCAGATCGGCCCAAAAATCCTGTGCCGGATTGAGCAGGAAAAGATGCAGCTGGCAGTGTTTGGACAGGCCTTGCAAATAACTTAAAAATAACGGCGGCATGGTATTCAGTCCGAACACCGAAATCCGCTCCGGCAGTTGTGAGCTGAACGCGCCTTCCTCGGCGGCATTCAATTTGGCGATCACCTCCAGCCATAACGAGCCGCGGTGTTTATGACCGGTTTGTTCGGTTATTTGCCGCCACAGGGCTTGTTGCCAGCGTTCAGTCGATGTTTGATACAATAACTGGCCTTTTTGCCAGGCCGCCAGCATATCCGGCCGCATCATCTGGTATTGATCGAAAATCTGCGACAGCTGCTGGGCTAACTGATAGCGCTTTAAGGCGATATTTTCGCCGGACAGGTATTGCGTTAACGGCAAAAACGCCTCGCCGTCCAGCCTTCTCAGCAGGGCTTCGATCCGCCACAGCATCAGGTTACGTTCGAAAGCGGCATCGCTTAAGCGGCTGTCGATATTCTGCGCCAGGGAACTGAAAAACTTGCCGGGAAATAAAAAATCATAATTTCCCCAAACCTTAAATCGACTGGCCAGCTGTTGCGATAACCACCGCTCCATACCCTGACTTTGAATCAAAAAAACTTCCTTGGCAAACGGTGATGCCAGAGGTGCATTTTGAATGACTGCGGTCAGGTGAGTCACCAGGTTTTCGGTTTTATTGGAGCTGTGCAGAATGAACATGTCGGCTTTAATTTATTTTTGTTAAAAATCAGCTGAGTAATCTTGGCTTCTGCGGTATTATCACATACCATTTACTTAGCTTTAATTAAAATCGGGATAGGCTTATGACTCAAGACCAATTAAAACAAAAGGTGGCTCAAGCCGCTTTACACTATATTAAAGATGTTGCCATAGTTGGCGTAGGCACCGGCTCTACGGTGAAACATTTCATCGATTATTTGGCCGATATTAAAGGCGATATTGAAGGCGCGGTCTCCAGTTCTGAAATGAGCACCGCTCAGTTAAAAAAAGTCGGTATTCCGGTATTCGATTTAAATGCGGTAGGTACACTGGATGTTTATGTGGATGGAGCGGATGAAGTCAACCAGCACAAATACCTGGTTAAAGGCGGCGGCGGCGCGTTGACCCGCGAAAAGATTATTGCCGCAGCCAGCAAGAAATTCATCTGTATTGCCGACGAAAGCAAGTGCGTCGATGTACTGGGTAAATTTCCGCTGCCGGTTGAAGTGATTCCGATGGCCAGAAGCTATGTTGCCAGAGAAATGGTTAAATTGGGCGGTCAACCGGTGTGGCGGGAAAACTTCATCACCGACAATCACAACGTGATCCTTGATGTGCATAATCTGGATATTATCGATCCGATTAAACTGGAACAAATCATCAACAATATTACCGGCGTAGTCACTGTCGGTATTTTTGCGATGCGCCCTGCCGATGTGGTATTAATCGGCAAGGGAACCGAAGTCACTACCTTATAAGATAACCGGCATACCTAAAATCCACGAAAGACACCAAAAAATCATGTTGCTGCGTTTTTTATGTCTTTCGTGGACAAGTTCTTTTATCAAAACCCCGGCGTTACGGCCATTAAGTCAAGGGTCTTCAGCGGCGCTGTCAAGGGAGAGCGAATCAGTTGTGTCGATTTAGGGCGGCGAGCATGTCAAATGTCTATTCGCTTAACGGCGCGGGCACATCCTCATAAATTCCGGTCAATTTACGCTTGAATTCGTCGGTAATCAGCCGGGCATCCTGGCGGGTGCCGACCACGCGCGGGGTAATCAACACCACTAATTCGGTTTTGTTATTATTTTTAGTCGTGGTGCCAAATAACGGGCCTATCAACGGCAGATTATGCAAAAAAGGAATACCGGATTCAGTATCGGTGTTGTCATCCTTGATTAATCCGCCCAGAACAATGGTTTCACCGCTTTGCACGGCAACGGAACTGGTAATTTCCCGTGTTGCTATGGTCGGCGAATCAATATTGCTGCCGCTACCCGAAGGCTTAACGTTTTCAACACTTTGTTCAATATCCATAATGACTAAACCGTTGGCATTGACCCTGGGCTTGACTTTCAATTTCACGCCGGTTTTGCGCTGCTCAATGGAGCTGGTTTGCAGAAGGTTATTGACATCGACAGGGGCGCCTGTGGTGGGAATGGGAGATGATTGAGAGGTTCTTATCGGCACTTCGTCACCGACTTGAATATTAGCCTCCTGATTGTTCAACACCATCAACGATGGCGAGGAAATCACATTGACATTGCCCATGGTGGCTTGCGCACTTAATAACGCTTTAACAGACCCCGAATTCTGTAACAAACTCAACCCGCCTGTTGCAGAAGCTACAGCACCTGCAACGGCAATATCGCTAAGTGAGGCTTGTCCTAGGCCGCTGCCGATACTCGTATTGCCTTCCTTAAGAAACCACTGAATGCCGTATATCAATTCATCGGTCAACGATACTTCGGCTATGGTCGCATCAATCAATACCTGTAACGGCATCGCATCCAGCTGATGGATAACCGGCAGTATAACTTCATACTCCTGAGCGGTAGCGACAATAATGACCGAGTTATTGGCTTCATCGGCGATGATTCTGACCTCACCGATACTGGATAAATTAGTGGCTCCGATTTGGATGTTAGCGGTGTTTATTTTTTGGCTATCCGACTGTTTTTTAGTGGTTATTTCAGCCGGTGTTTGCCCAGGTGCCAGCTTTGCCGCTTTGTCCTTTTTTTGGCCGCCGGAAAAAATTTCATTTAAGGTATCTGCCAGTTCCAACGCATCAACATGTTGGATTTTATAGACATTAACACCGCCGCCGGAAGCGACATTGGCACGATCCAAGCGGCTAATCCAGCTTTCAATATCCCTTAAATACCGGGCCTGATGAGTGATCGCCATAACAGCATTCAATCGTTCAATAGCGATAAAGCGAAAAAAGTCGGACTCATCGCTTTTGGATTTGTGGTTAAAGACCTCTTCCAGTTCTTTAATAATGGTTTCGGCATCAACATGGGTCAACGGAAACAGAGCGAAAGACCGGCCTTTCAACACATTAATATCAAAGGTGCTGACCATGTCCATGATCCGCGCCAATTCATCCGGGGTGCCGGAAGCGATCATGATATTGCGGGTACCGTCAACATTGAGTATGGTCTTTTCCTGCACTAGCGGCTTGATCACATCGATAAGGTCTTGTACCGCGACATTTCTGATCGGAATAACCCTGACTTGAAAGCCGGCTTTGTCGGCTGCACGGGGAGCTGTAAAACTGGAGCTGTACAGGGCCTCGCTATCCGGTTCGATATGGTAAATACTGGCATCCTTAATCAGTACCGCATTATTCATACGCAACAGCATTTCAAGCGTAGGAATCAGCTCGTCTTTACTTAAAGGATCGCTGGTTTGTAAAGTCACCTTGCCAGCCACTTTGGGGCTGAGTACATAATTTTGTCCGAGTATGTCGCTTAAGATAACCTTAGCCACTTCGCCAAGATCCGCTTCATCAAAATTCAGGCTGTAGGTGCCTTCGCCTCCTCGTTTTGTTTTTCTATGCGGCGTTGCCGTATCCGATATAAACCGGTTGGTACCGGGAAATAGTTCAGGTTTAGCCTGGGTTGCTTCAGTAACAAGCGCTTTATTTTGCAGTTCTTCATAAATAATATCGGCTTGATCGGTTTTTACCGGTGCCAACGGTAGTTTGGCCGGCTGCCTGGGGCCAAGCAATTCACAGCTTGACAGTGTCAAACCCACGACCACCAAACAGCCGGCTGTTGTTATTTTTTTAACATTAGTCATTGTCGTTACCTTCCGGGGTATCTTTAGTAGTGTCTGCTGCCGGTTGACGAATTGCGGCAGGAGCAGGAATGGGTGCAGCCGGTATTGCCCTTTTTATCCTTTGAGGCAATGTTTTTAATTTGGGTTTTCGAAGCAGCAGTTCTTTTTCTTTATCGCCTTGCTTGAGGATAGCCCTGTCTCTATTTATTTCGGTCAGTTTCCAGCCGTCAAGCTCATCTCCGAGGGTTATTTTTCGATGCTTATCTTTGGCCGTTGTTCCTTCAGACCGGCTGAATAATCCCGATAGATTTTCTTTCGTACCGTAAACCCCGGTCAGCTCCCAGTTAAAACGTTCCGATTGGGTAGACGCTTGCTGTGCTCTAGAAAGCGGTTCATCTACAGGTTTTCTGCCTTTAATAAATAACGGCCTGGCAACCAGATCGGTATAGTTTTCTTCCGGCTGCTGCATCAATTGTATTTTGGGCAATTCATCTACTTTATAGTCGTACGGTTTTTCCGCGCTTATTGATGTCAGCAAACGATGCCGCATATAACGGGCATACAACCACTCTGCGGCGATAATCAAACACAGGCCGATGCAGGCGGATACCAGCAGTTTTATGAGTTTACTATTCATCAAGGTTGCTTCCGCATAAAACTAACCGCCTGAAAGTTGATATTTAATTCGTTACTCGGTTCAATCTGTCGCGTTGTTCTGTTTCTTATGCCGCGCATCGGCCTTATGTCCAGCTGATTAATAATAATCAGCGGGGTTGATGTTTCTATCTTGTGCAGTACTGTGCGCAACACTTCGCTATTACCGGTCATTCTTACGCTGACGGTGATCCGGTTAAATTCATTTTTGGTGCTGACAGGTAGCGCCTGGGTGCTGCTCAATTGTCCGCCGGCCTCTACAATGGTTTTTTTAATGAACTCCTGAACCTCGGCGGATGCTAAAGCGCCGGTACTCTGACGGTTCAAAAGTCCACTCTGTTGATACTGCTCTTTTAGCGCATTCATACGGCTAATGACGGCCTCTTTTTTTGCCAGAATCCGTTCATATTGCTGTAGCCTGAAAGCAAGATTATTTTTGGACTCGCGCAGTTCCAAGCCTTTGTTAACCACTGGCGCAATGACAACCAAAACAACGATTAATATTGCAACAACCAGCAGGGTCACCGCCAGCCATCGCTGCATGTTCTTGCTATCGAAGGCGCTCACTTGCGTCTCCCGTTCGGTGACATGGGGGCAACGGTCGAGTTAACGTCAACAGTGATCTGGAAGCGCTCTTGTCCGCTCACTTTATCCTGGGTGACCGGCGAGACGAACCGGGCATTGGCGAACAATTCAGAATCTTCCAGAATGCCGATCAATGCTGAAGCGGCAGGCGACTCGCCTTGTATTTGCAGATGCCCATCCGAATACTGCGCATAGGTTAGCCAAGTATCGTCCTTTATTAATGCGCTTAAGGTATTCAACATATTGACGACCATGGGGGCAGCATTTTTCTCTGCTATCAGCAGTCGTGTTTCATCTATCATTGCATCGATCTCCAGTTGCAGGGCTTTAACGTCCTTAGCCTCTTTTTCTATGGCATCGATTTTCTCCTGTAAGACATTGACCATGCGGTATTCAAACCAAACAGGCAGCACCAGCACCGCACCTAGCAGCAAAAACAGTGCGGCAATCAGCGCCGAATAAACCAGGCGTGATGTATTGGCCGTTTTTTCCCTTAATGCTTCCGGCAATAAATTGTAGCCGTCATAGCGCTGCTCAAGGTCATTTGGCGCGGCTTCATAATCGACAAATAACGGCGACATGCCCATCGCCTTGATGTCTTCATACAGCGCATCAAGCGTTTCTCGGGGCGTTAACACCAGCATTACCCTGATTTGTCCCGGTTCATGCTTTGCTTCCAGCGGTTGGATCGCAAAATAAACCTGTTCCGCCTTAAACGGAGTGTAGCGGTCAAGCTCATAGGCGACAACCTGAGACAGGTTTTCTTTAACGGCAGCGGGCAACACCAGTTCCTTTTGAATCGCCTGTTGCGCGGTTAGCCGGAGTATTACATCGGCTTTAGCCAGTCGGTCGTCTTTGTCCAGCAAGGCTTTATACCCGGCTATGCCCGAGGCGTTGCGCGCCAGTATCGCCAAAGGCTCGGCGACGCCATTATGTCTATAAGTCAGCGCTAACTGACGGCCTTCGGGGCGAACGATGATAAAAGCCTGTTTTTCATTAACTAACAGTCTGATTTTTTCAGGCACCAGAAAGTCAAGTTCGCGCAGCCACCAGCGAAACAACTTTTTAATGTCCAGATTAACGGTTGAATTCAGGTTCGGCATACTGTCCCACTAATAAATCATTTTTTTCGTTTGCAAATAATGAACCGTCGTCGGCATGGCGCTGCCATTTCAATATCTGAAAAGGCAATTGCTCCGCCGGATTCTCCGATTTCTTGATCAACGCTTTGATGACAGCCGTTGTGCCATCGGCTAATCGCGCTTCGGCCACAACCGTAATCGCCGTTTTTTGTTCTCTGCCGCTATTGCCAGCTGTTACCGCTATGCTCTGACCGGTTGAATTAGCGGCTAAAGGAACCGCCGGGGCGGGCAAGCCGTTTATCGTATTTTCCCGTCTGGCGGCAATATAGCTATCTATCAATCCGCCATCTATTTCCGGTAACACCTGCAAAACTTCCCTGGCCGCTTGAGTCAAGTCAACTTCAGGCTGTCCGGAATAGACGGTAACCAAGCCTTCAAGCCACTTGAAGACCTGTTCATCCATGCCCAATACCAGCTGTAATTCCTCAATAGACTGAAATGGCTGGTTGCGCGGCCGGTAACTGAGTCCCGCCGCTTTATAGTCTTTTTTTTCCGCGCCGGCTATGCGGACCAGATCATCGGCATCACGCCAATCGACAATCGAATTGACCAGCTTGGTTTGTCGCTCGGCATCCACAGGCGCGTAAGCCATAAGCCCTTGCAACCGTATCGGATCTGCACTGTTTATATCGATCTTACCGCTCTCAGCTAACAAGCGAATCCGGACTGCAGACTCCGCAGAATCAATTTGGTAAATACTGCCGTCGGTATGCCAGCGTTGGCGCTGATCGGGATTCAATAGCATCAGCTCGGCAATCGTCAATCCCGATTCTGCAACAGCCATAGCCTGAGCATTAGTACGGCTGCCGGTCACAATAGCCGCCTCCCGACGCATACTCAGCGCAAAACTCGCGGCCATGATGGTTAGCAGGCTCAACACCCATAAAACCAGAATCAGAGCAAAGCCCTTTTGCCGGATCAATTGCTATCCGGTGACGATACGGCGCCATTTACCGTATTGGTTTCAACGCCTGCGCCTGTCACTTTAAGCGCGATGATCATGTCCGGCCAATAAATGCCATTGTCTGTACTGATGCTGATTTTGACCAGTTGGGGTTGAGCGTCTTTTTCCAGCCATTGATGCTGCCAAGCCCCTTCGCCTGAATCATCAACGCCAAAATAAGCCAACTCGAACTCATTGAGATGTTTTAATAAAACTACCTCTTCCTGACGCCAGGCTTCACCCTCGACCGCCGGATAAAACGGCGTTAAAGTCACTTTAATATTCTGCTCGCCATCTTGTTGCTGGGTTTCTATTGAAAATAGCTGCATACCTGTTCTCCTGGCACTGGCCGGAAAAACCGAGACAAACTGCAACGACTGTTTTTTACCCTGGAAAGAGAAGGTTTTATCCTGATTTTCAATCGTCGTGCCATTGTTAACGGTAAAATCGTCCCAGACAGGGATAGCGGCGGATAGATGCCGCTGAAAAAAGTTATACACCGCTGCGACCTCATTCACGTCGGCTATCTTGTTTTCTCCCTGTTCCCAGCTTTTGGCGCAAATTCTCAAGCTGCTGAATAAAAGCACCACCATCATACTTAATAGCGTCATCGCGATTAGCACTTCAATCAATGTAAAGCCCGTCGCATATCTTAATCGTGGGGTAGTAAAACGGTAGGTGATGGCTGCCCTACCGCTTGGCACGGCCTTTGAATAAGGGGTTTTCGCCTTTCTCCCTTCGCCTTTCGCCTCGATTTTACCGCTCATAACGCGTTATCAACCCGCTCTTTATTAGCCAGTTTTAAGGTGATCAGCTTAAGCTGCCGATCATCGCTCCAGCTTACCGTAACCGTAACCTTAAAAAGCTCTGCCGTCATAGTCGTGACCGCCAAATCTTCAGTCGTCAATTGAAATGGGCTGACCGACACCCGCCAATGATATTTTTCATTTTCCGGGCCGGTAGTTTCGCTTGGCTTCAAAGGTGCTTCTACACCGGCTTTAGCCATTAACGATTCGGCAATTTGCACCGCAGCATTATATTCTTCGGCAACACCGGCAGTATTCACACCGGCAGAAAATATCTTCAGCAAAATTCCGAGTGAAAGCGCCAGAATTGAAAACGCAATCAGGATTTCCAGTAAAGAAAAACCGCGCTGTTTATTGGTTTTCAAGCTCAATCTGCCCGGTTAACCAGTTTATATCGATTTGCCACGATACATTGCCTCGCTCCAGCGTGACTCTTCCTCCAGTTGAGGAACCATCGGCAAAAAAACGAATATTCGCCGTGCCTTCTCCGCTTAATTCGGTTTGCGCAGTGACCACCGTAATATCGATAGTCTCGGGTATTTTATACCGCTTACTCTTACCGCTGACGGTGTAATTTTTGCTGCTAAGATCAACGGCAACGGTGGTTTCTTCGCGAGTCATTAAAGCCTGTCCTCGGGCATAGCGTAAGGCTGAAGCCATATCCCTTGCCGCCGCCTTGATTTCTGTCGAGTCGCTGCCTGACGACAGATTAAGACCGATGACCGAAAAACCCAGTACCACGACAACAAGCACCACGATCAGCTCCAGCAGCGTAAAACCATGCTGCGCATGGCTTTTTGCCTTGAGTCTTTCGCCTGTCGTCTTATCAATCACTCCCAACTGTTAATATCCCGGTCTTCGCCTTCACCACCTTCCTTGCCATCCGCCCCTAAGGTATACAAATCGAATTTCCCGTGCTCGCCCGGAGAGACGTAATGATATTCCTGTTGCCATGGATCCAGCGGCATTTTGGATTTACGCAAATAAGGGCCGCTCCAGCGCTGAGCATTATCGGGCGATTCAATCAAGGCCATCAAGCCTTGCTCGGAACTCGGATAGCGGCCCAAATCCAGCTTGTACATATCCAGAGCGGCCGCCAGATCTTCAATCTGCACCTTGGCCGCTTTGGTTTTGGATTCGCCCATGTGCTTCATAACCTGCGGCCCGACTATACCGGCCAGCATCGCAATAATGCCCAACACCACCAATAGTTCCAGCAAGGTAAAACCTCGCTGCTGCAAGGTCGCAGCCTTTCGCTTTTGGCCTTTGGTCGTCAACCTTGCACCGTGTATTTTGAATCTAGTCATCTGTTTCATACTCTATTTTTCCTGCTATTTAAAAAGCCAAATCATTAACGCTCAGGATGGCCAGTAAAATCGACACGATGATGCCTGCAATCATCAAGCCTAAGGTAATGATCAACAAAGGTTCCAGCAATGCCAGCATCCGCTGTATTGATAGCCTCAGTTGTTTATCGTAAATTGTCGCCACGCGCAACAACATTTCTTCCAGCCGTCCGGTCTCTTCGCCCATTTTTATCATTTGCATCGCCATTTTGGGGAAAATGCCTTTTTCCATCAAGGCATCCGACATGTGCTTCCCTTGCTTCAACTGTTGTTCGGTGTCCTGAATGGCCGCCGCCAGAACCAGATTGTCTACCGTTTCGCGAACGATAGCCAGAGCCGCCAGTATCGACACGCCATTACCCAATAAAGTCCCCAGGGTGCGGCTGATATTGGCGGTTTCCTTGTGTAAAATAATGGTCCCGGCCAGCGGCAGTTTCAAAAAGCGACCGTCCCAGACCTGCTTTTTTGCCGGATCAGCCAGCTGAAGATTCATATATCCGGTGATCAACACAATGCCTAAAGCCAGTATCCACCAATAGTTTTGCAGCCATTCGGCCAGTCCCACCACGATCTGGGTCGATACCGGCAAGGCCTTGCCCGCGCTTTCAAACATTTCGGAAAACTGCGGCACCACGAAAGTCAGCATTACAAACAGCGAAGCCAGCGACATAATCAATAAAATGGCCGGGTAGATCATCGCGGTGCTGACCGTTTCTTTTAATTCCCGCGAACGCTCCAGATAGTCGGACAAGCGTGTCAATACTTCGCCGAGACTGCCGCCAGCCTCACCGGCGCGGATCATGTTCAGATAAAACCTGCTGAAAATACCGGACTGTTTTTCCAGCGCATCGGCCAGCGTAGATCCGCTTTTTACTTTTTCCAGAACCCGGCCGATCAATTTGTTGACCCGTTCATTGTCTTCAGTCAAGTCGATCAACACCAGCAGAGATTTATCCAACGGCAGGCCGGATTCCAGCAAGGTTGCCAATTCGCCGGTGAACAAGGCGATGTCTTTTTGCGATAATCTGGACTGCTTGACGCCCAGTCTCAAGCCCAAAAACGATTTGGCGTCGGCCGGCACTACGCGGATAGGGATATAGCCTTCCGACTGCAAAGCCGTAATCAACTGCTGTTCATCAACCGCATCCCTGACGCCCTCTTCGGTTTCGCCCAGACTATTAACCGCTTTATAGGCAAATAACATTAGGTTTCCGAGGTAACCCGCAGTACTTCTTCCAGGGTGGTGATGCCTTGCAGGGCTTTAACCAGGCCGTTTTCATACATCGTCGTCATACCTTCCTCAATGGCCAGTCTTTGAATGGCGCCGGCCTCTTCATGCGCCATAATCAATTTGCGCAGAGGGTCGGTCATCTGCAGAAACTCGATAATCGCCAAGCGTCCGCGATAACCCAAGCCGCCGCAAGACGGACAGCCGACAGCTTTGTATAGAACAATATCGTCTGTCTGGGCCAGTTGCTTTAACCTCATGCCCTCGATAATATCCGGCGATGGCGTATAGCGTTGCTTGCAATCGGGACACAGTTTTCTGACCAGGCGTTGCGCCAAGATGCCGTTGACGGTGGAGGTCAGCAGATATTCTTCAAGGCCCATATCCAGCAAGCGGGTGACGCCGCCGGCCGCGTCGTTAGTATGCAGCGTCGATAACACCAAATGCCCGGTCAGCGCAGACTGCACGGCGATTCTTGCCGTTTCCAGATCGCGCATTTCACCGATCATGATCACATCGGGATCCTGGCGCACGATAGAACGCAACGCCGATGCAAAGGTCAGGCCGATTTGCGGTTTTGCCTGGATCTGATTGACCCCGTCCATCTGGTATTCGACCGGGTCTTCAACGGTAATGATTTTTCGCTCGGAGGTATTGAGCTGCTTTAACGCGGCATACATGGTCGTGGATTTTCCGCTGCCCGTAGGGCCGGTAATCAGGATAATGCCGTGCGGCTGAGACAGCACCTCGATAAACTGCTGTAGATGCTTGCCGGAAAAACCTAAGGCGGCAAAATCCAGCACCGTAGTTTCCTTGTCCAGTAAGCGGATCACCACGCTTTCGCCGTACATCGTTGGAATGGTCGAAACCCGCAAATCCAGTTCCTTGCCTAGCATTTGCACCTTGATGCGGCCGTCCTGCGGCAGGCGGCGTTCGGCAATGTTCAGCTTGGCCATGATCTTGATCCGGGAAATCACCGCTGCGGTGGATTTGACCGATGGCGCATCGATTTCTTTCAACACGCCGTCAACGCGCAGCCTGACTTTCAGGGATTGCTCAAAAGGTTCGATGTGAATATCCGAAGCCCTGCTTTCAATGGCCCGCTGCATGATCAGATTGACCATTTTGATCACCGGTGCTTCACTGGCCAGATCTTTTAAATGCTCCAGGTCTTCCTCGCGCAGATCATCGACGCTCAGGTCGTCAACCGGTTTATCCATTTGCGAGTGGCTTTCGCCATACTGTACTTCCAATGCGGCATCGATTTCCGACAGCAGGCCGACTTTGGGAATAATGTTTTTTCCGGTCGCCAGCTTTAACGCATCGATCACAAAGCGGTCTTCGGGATCCATCAGCGCCACGGTAATATCGTCATTGTGACTCAAACCGACCGCATGGTAGTTTTTTAGAAAGCGCAACGGCACGGTTTCCGGCAATTGCATTTCCAGCGGATATTGATCCGGCGCCACTTTTTCAAATTGGCCTGACTCGACAAAAGCGTCGGCGACATCCAGCTCCGAACACAAACCGAGCTTAACCAGCAACTGCGGCACAGTTTCCGATACCGAAGTCTTTTGCACGCGCTCAACTTTCTTCAATTCTGTAACAGAAAGTTTCTGTTTATCCTGCAAAACAGTTAGCAACGATTCATATGCCATGATTAAAAAACCGATTAGTATGGTAGTTAGTGTCTGTAGGTTAGAACGTTCAACTTCTTCAATCAATAAGTGTTATTACCTATCAAATGAAGCGGCTGTTTAACAGGATGTTTTATAGTAACAAAGTCCCGGGTATTTTTAATGCTGAATGTTGAGACATTTCTTGTTTGATCGGAAACAGCGATAGACCGATATTATGGGCATAACTGTGTTCTTGTCGATACGAGCTGCGCTCATTTTTCATTCGCAATATCAGCTCTCGGAAGGGTTCGGACAAAAAACCCATATCGCATTTTTTCAACAGAAAAGCCATGGCAACAGCTTGTTGGTCATAGCCGCTACGACTGGCATAATCGCTCTTAAAGCAGTGGTCCCATGTCCTTAATCCCGGGCCTAGCCAGTATTGGGCGTGAGGCATAGTCAGCGCTATTTCCAATCCTTTGGGGTCCATATCACTGAAAACAACAACCGCTTTATTCTTACCGAAACGGTTCAATAAATTATAACAGGCATCAATTTTAGCTCCACTTTTGTAATCGCCGCGATATATCCATAACGCATTTTGACACAGAGCCGGGAGTGTCAATGTGCTACAAAGCTGCATGATCGCCAGGTTTTCAACAACGACAATAGCATCATGATCGATTCGAGTAATACCGGAGCTTAAACACATCATGCCCGCACTGGGGATAAACTCCGTTTGCAACTGAATGCTCCGGCTATTGAGCTTGAGTGTTTTGTTGGGGCAATTCAGCAAAATATGGTCATGGCTGACCGGGTTCTTGGCTAATTTTTCATTATTATGAAAATTAGCTGCCTCTACTCGGTCAGCGGGTAATTCGGCATCAAAAGGATCGAGTTTAAATTCTTGTATCATTTGCCGGCGTAACGAGGTTTTATCGTCTGCGGTAAATATCAATGCATTATTGCGGAGCCGTCCGCATTGATAGCGGTCAATCACAAAGCAACCCATTGCGCTCTTTCGGCGGGTGGAGGTTCCGCCGGGGTTGCTTTTAACCAAGCCCCTAACCCAGTTGAATGTTTTGAGACTCATTGGACTCTGCGTAAGCAAATCTCGGTGATCAATTGATTGCCGTTAAAGTCCGGTAAGTTCTGGCCCTCCATTTCTATATCCAGCATTTGCTTGAAGCACTGTTGCATGCAGCAATATTTGGCAAAGACGATGTCCAGCCAGAGCTCCGGCCTGATTTGTAATTGTGCGGTTTGCCAATACTGTAAAGCGGAAACTTTATGGCCTTGTTGTTCAAGGGCTGATGAGAATAAGTTTTCAATATGCAATTCGTAAGGGTCGGAGCAATATTCAATACCTTCGGTTTCGCTCGAGTCGACCGGAATCGCATCCCGTTGCAAGTCCAGCGGTTTAATCGGGGTAGACTGCCGTTTTAATGCCTGAATAATTCCGATCAGCTCATCCTGGTGGCTCGACTTAACGGTATTGATGCCGGTATTGAAAACCAGGCCTTTGTTTCGTTTTAACAGCGTCGGCACAGCGCTTTCATCGCACCATTCACGGGGCTGCCATTCCGGGTGTTTTTTTAAAAACTGCGCCATGGCCCGTGTGCGGTTTGCGGTCTGTTCCTGCAAACGCAGCGTAAACAGCAAGGATTTCATACGGTCGACGATGCTGGCAAGGCGCACGACAATGCTTTTATATTGATCGATAAAGCGAATAACTTTGCCGGACAGTTCGGCCGGGGCGGCCCAGCAGCTTATCCATTGGTAACAGTCCTGGGTATTGATGATGCCAAGCTCTTTGACTAATTGCCGGGCATACGACAGCGCGCGCTCGTTTTCCCTGATCTTGCCGGACAGCGAATTAACGAAGCCGAACTGGCTGGTGATCGCGGTGAACATCACGCTGAGACTGTTTTCCAGCATTTCCAGCGACTCATACAGGCTGTCATCGATTTGTTCCAGATGATAATTGGCTTCATCCTGTTCATTTTGCTCCAATGCAGCGCGATAGGCATCTATGTCCTCGGCAACATTCCTGATCATCTTTGCTATGTCGGTATTTTGCCGATAACGATTGTTACGCAACAATAAGCGATCAATCAGCCGTTTAATATCGGTGCTTAAACGGAACTCATCGCTCCGTTCGGCAATGCGTAACAGGCCGCTTTTTTTAAGGCTATCGATGGACGGTTGGTTTTTTTCGTCGACAAAGATAGCGCCGTTAATATACGCCTCCGCCAGCAGTTGATCGGCGCTGCCTATTTTCCTGATCAGGCTTTCGACTTGGCTCTGGTCGAAACTCATGAAAACAATTCCTGCTGCGGACTTTCATCCCGGCCGGCAGTTTGTTGATCCAGCTCCAAATCTTCGGCATCGTTTAAAAAGGCGATTATTTGATGCAGATAATTCATTTTGCCGGTGACGATATACAGCGCGCCTTGCGGATTGGGTTTAACCAGATAACCGCATTGCTCCAGTTTTTGCAATATCCAGCCGAGTTGGTCGGTGATGGCGGTTTTGTTGGTTTTGAATAAACCCGTCTGGGTCAGGCGATTCATTTGTTCGCACAAAGACGGCTCTTGCTCGATCATGTTAAGCAGCTTGTGCAGGCGGATTTCATCGCGTGCCCTGATCGGCATATCCTGCCCGGTTGCGGTCATGACCATATCCATCCATTCGACCACCGGGCGCAGTTGCGAGCGAATTTCCGAAAACGCCTCTTTAATTTGACTACGATTAGTGCTGTCAATTTGCGCATAGGCCGCATAGTAGATTTCTTCGCCTTCCAATACGCATAATTCGCGCTCCAATTGGGCTAGGAACGCGTCGACTTTAGTAAAGTTTTCCGCTTTGGCTAAATAATCGAAAGCATCGGCAAAGGCCGTCGGACAAATAAACTGCCCCGTTAACAGGGCTTCGGTCACCTGTTTAAACATGGCTGGCAGCTTCCTTGTTTATTTGCTGTAAAAGCTGATCCAATTTGCTTTCCGGCAGGTTCACTTCGTGGAGTTTTTGTTTATCCAGTTGATAGCGCCGTTTAAATAAGCCCAGAACATTACGGTCGGCGGTGGGCGTGGCCGACAGGATATGGATGTTTTGTTGCTCCAGCATCTCCATCATGGCTTCAATATTTTCCGGCGCCAAGTCGCCCAGCTCATCAATAGGCCAGCAAATAACGGTGGGGTTATTTCTACGTAACATGGAGGTGACGCCGGTAAAAAAGGTGATTAGCGCCAGATAAGACAGCCCCGTGGAGCTGACATCTTTAAGTTCCTTCGCATTTCTGGCATGTTTTATCTGACCGTTTTCGGTAATGCTAAACTCAATATCAAACAGCGACAGGTGCTTGATGCTGATACCGGTCGTCGGCAACAGGCTGGTTAGTTCGCCCATCGCTTCAAGCAAGGTGTCGGGAATTTGGGCGTTGCCGGTTAAATCCTGTTGATCGCGATATTGGTGATAATTGTCGCCAAAGTTTTTCAGCGCCTGCCAGTATTCGAGGTCATTCATTTTAGAGCGGATATTCACCTTAATTTCGCCCAGCGCCTTAAAGTATTGTTTGTCGCTGACATGGCTGGATAAGGACTGGCCGGTCTGTTTAATCATGCGGTCAAACTGGCGTAAATGCTCGTAAAAAATAATCACATCGTTGGCATGCAATTCAATTTGTTGACTGGTTACCTGTTTGATATGGGCGACCATGGACAGGACGGTTTTAAGCGGCAGTTCAATATCGAGCGCTTCCGCTTGAAAATAAGCGTTACCGGGTTGCTCGCTGGCTTTTTGCCATTCTTGCGCCAACCGGCTGCGATGGTGTGTGTTAAATAATCGCCGTAGCGTTAGCTTGCCATTGGTTAAGATTTGCTCTTGCTGCTTTCTTTTTTGCAACGTGGTTTTGGTCAAGCCGGGCAAGGTAGAGGCCGCATATTCCGGGAGATTTTCACTTAAAATCGGCGAACAGACTTTCAGCTGTTCCATGCTGTTGCCGAGCAGGGTTATCAAGCTTTGCTTTGCTTCCTGCAAGCGGCCTTGTTTGCTGATGTCCTCATTAATTTGCGAGCGCTGTTTTTTATAATCCCGTTTTAATTGCTCAATAGCCTCACTTAGTTTGGAGGCCTGTTGTTGGGCGTTACTGCGTTGCAGACAAAGGTTAGGATGCTGTTGCCAGCGTTTGCTTAACCAGTTTTGATAATCTTTATCCAGATCTTGGAACGCTTTGGCTTCGTCTTGTTGTTGCTTGAGCCGCTTTTGTTTAGCGCTCAATTCAATGACAGTGTCATCGGTACCGCTGGCTTGCAAGTCGGATTTTAACTGGTGCTCGATTCGCTTTTTTTCTTGCTTAAACTGCCGGTCAGCTTCTTCAATGTGCTGCTTAATCGCCTTGACGGTGTTTTCTGTATCCGAAGTGATGGTGGCTTCACGGCCTAAATGTTCGGTGCGCAATTTGTGCTGCTCGGCTTGATGTTCGTCCGTAATGTTTTTTATGCCTTGTCGGCAGGTTTCAATTTCTTGCGATAATCGAATTGTTTTTTGCTCGATCTCGGCCTGATTTTTTTCTTTTTCAGCCTTGATTTGATTTTGTAAGTCCTGTTCTTCTTGCTGTAAATTGGTTTCGGTATGGTTACAGCGGATCGCCGCCTGTTCTGCAGGATGGACTTGGTTTTTACCGTGTTCCCTGAGTTTATTGGCCGCAACCAAACCGGCTTCAAGTTGCTTTTGCTCTTCTTCCAGGCTAGTTAGACGGGCAAAAAGGTCTTTTTCCTGCTGTTCCAGCAAGGCTTTATCGGTGGTTTGGTTTTCCCTAGCCGCCAGCGCATCAAGATTGATATCCAGTCCGTAAAAATTGGCTTGCGCGAATTCCGAATGCTGTGGATTAAGGCCCTTGCTTTCCAATAACTCCGGCGCGATAACCCGGCCAATATTGCGTTCCCAGCCTTCGACTTCATTATCCAGAAAATAGTGTAATGACCCGGTTTCAGGGCGCAGCCTTTTCAGGCATTGCTTATACTGTTGTTGGTAGCTGTGCAACTCGACTTTTTTACTCCTTAGCTCGGTTTCAATTGCTTGGTAGTTTGTCAGCGCGGCGCTGTAAGCGGTATTAGCCGTGTTTTGTGCTTGCAAAGCCAGCTTGATTTCTTGTCTAACCGTAGCCAGCTGATTCCGGGTTTGAGTGATTTGTTTTTCCAAGGCTTTCGGCGGTTTGATGTACCCTAAACTGGCTTTGGCAAGTTCAAAATCAAGGGTTAATTGGGATGTTTGCTCTTCAATCGGTTTTAACCTGCCGTCTTTTTCTTGTTGCAGTTGTTCTTTTCGCTGTTGGTATAATTTTTTTGCCTCAGTAAGCTTTTGTTCTTTGGCTAGCTGCTCTTCGGTGCATTGATTGTCGAATTTTTGTTTTTGGCTGTTATGCAGATGCGCCAATTCAATCAGTTGTTTTTCATAAAGCTGTTTAATTTCTTTGCTTTTACTTTCCAGCGCGTCTATTTCAGCTTGGTTAGCTTGTTGTTGGCGGATGATTTGTTCAAGTAAAGAGCCTTTTACCGCAAAACTTTCCGCATCTTGTTGTTCGTAGCTTAACTTCTGCTCTTCCAGCAACTGGATTTCAGAGTCGTAATCCTTGATTGAGTTTTTTAGCGTACGCAACTTGTCCTCTTTCGGATCAAGCTGTAGTTCATGCGTTTGCTTAAGCTGCTCACGTTGGATTTTTAGCCCCGTCTGATTTTGCGTTATTTTATCCAACTCAAGCTGGGTTAATTGATGCTGTCGGCGGGCAAAATAATGGATATGGGACAGCTCGTTAAGCGTATCTTTTAATTCAGCAATGGTCAGCAACAGCCGGTCAAACTCGTCCTGCTTGGCTTCCAGTTCTTTAGAGGCGTTTAAGTCGGCAAGCCAGGCGTCGATATGTTGCTTATTCAACTGAAACGGGATTTTATCCTGTTCATGATCCAGCAGGTGCTGGCTGAGTTTATCCCGGGAAATATCGATCAGCATCTGCTTAATGGTATCGAAATCGCCGATTTTGCCGATGACCGAGCCGATGACTTTTTCAATATGCGTCATTGGCCCTGAAGCCATCGAAAACCGGCTTTGCAACGGGCGCAACCCTTTTTTGCCGCTATGTGCTTGATGACATTGGATGACGCTGCAATAGTCATCAACGCTCATCAGATTGGAGGTTTCCACTGTGGCCCTGTAAAGCCTTTCTACGGAGGAGTTGTCGCGCGGCAGGTTGTTTTCATCAACATAGAATTCTTTATTAAACGGCGCGTCAATGAATCTGTATTTTGCCGCACGGCCGTCGCTTTGAATCATCACATGACAGGTTTGTTGCGCCGGACGCCGGTATTCATAGATTAAATAGCTGCTGTTGCGCGGCAGGTAATAGTCAAGAAAACCTTTTTTACTGCCGGTGCTGCTGACGATATTGCTGGGCCTCTCCCCCCAAAACAATTGGATCAGGCGCAGAAAAGTGGTTTTACCGGCGCCGTTGGTACCGCTCAGGTTAATATGGCCATCCAAATTCAACAGTACGGTTTTTCCAGCCCAGAAGCTGTCGATCAAAATAATTTTTTTTAGCTGATAAATAGCAGTCATGGTGTCCCTTTAAAATGTAGAACGGCTCGACAAAGACCTATCCATTCTGCAAAGCTCAAAATAAATACCGGCTTAATCCTTGCTTTATTCACAACGCCAACAAAAACTTCGCCTGCTTGATAATCTCCCGCTCATCAATATCCTTAATCGAATCATCCCGCTTGTCGAGTTTGCAAGGATTGACGATGGAAGCGGACTTGAGCACCTTATTGATCTCGGTCTGGTAAACCCGGCTGACCGGGGTCGGGCCGAAGAGGGTGATTGACGGCCGATTTAACCCCCAGGCCATGTGGGTCGGCCCGGTATCGTTGCCGATCAGCAAATCGGCGTTGGCGATCAGCGCTTTCAGGCTGTTTAAATCCAGTTCGGGTACGACTTTGATCAGGCCGGATTGCGTCGCCATCCACTCGGCCTTGGCTTTTTCCTGGCCGCTGCCCCAGACGACCAAGCAGTTTTGCTGCAACGCTTCGGCTATTTTTACGAACTTTTCCGCCGGATAGTTGCGGCTGTCCCAGGTCGAGCCGATTACGAACACGATATTGCGCCGGTCTTTGGCCAAGTGATCGTAGATTTGCGGATTCTCATTGTCGAACGACAGGAACGGTTTTTTATTCAGGATTTGCTCGCGCGTGATGCTAAAGCCCAACGGTCCCGATAACACTGTTGCATTTCTGTCGATGGTGTTGGCGTCGTAAGGGCTGTGGACTTTGATGTTGTAAAACCAGGATGCGGCTTTTTCGCGGACCGAATCGGCATTGAATCCGGCAATGCGCTTTCCTATGATCTTAGCGATGACGGCCGATTTGATCAGGCCTTGGGCATCGATAACCAGATCGTAGTGGTTGTTTCGATAGCTGCGTATTTTTTTAAACTGGGCCAATATCCCGGCCTTGTCGGTTTTTAAGGCTTTCAGGTTGACGGTCAGGATGTTGTCGATGTCGGGGTTGTGTTTTAGAATTTCGGCAAAGCGTTCCTCAACGATCCAGTCGATCCGGATTGCCGGGCAATGCGCCTTGATGAACTGTAACGCGACCATCGCATGGACGATGTCTCCCAGTGCCGACAGTTTTACGATGGCGATTTTCATATTATTTGAGTTGTAGCGGCGATTCGGCAGGCCGTTATCAATAAATTAACCATTGATGGCATCAAGCACTTGTTCTGGCGTGATTCCGGTCAGGCATCGGCTGTGGCCTAGCGGGCATTCGCGCTTGAAGCAGGGCGCACAGTCGAGATTCAACGAGATAATCTCTGCCTTGTCGTTCAGCGGCGGCGTAAAGCCGGGGTCGGACGAGCCGTAAATGGCGATGAGTTTTTTGTCCAGCGCGGCGGCAACGTGCATCAGGCCGGAATCGTTGCTGACTACGGCGTCAGCCAGCGACATCAAGTCGACGGCTTCGGCCAGCGAGGTGCTGCCGGTGAAATCGCGGCATAACCCGGACACGGCTTGGTTGATCTGTGCTGCGTCAGCTTTATCTTTTTCGGAGCCGAACAGCCAGACCTGCCAGCCCTGGCCGATTTTTTGCCGGGCGACTTCGGCGTAATGCTCGGGCGGCCAACGTTTTGCCGGGCCGTATTCGGCGCCGGGGCATAGGGCCAGGATTCTCGAAGCGACTGGCATCAGTTGAAATTTGTCGATCACGGCTTGTTGCCGGTTTTTGCTGATCGTCAGTGCGGGCTTTGGGCATATCGGCGGCATAGGCGCATCTGCGGACAAGCCTAATGCGACGAAACGCTGCACGGTCATGGTCAGCAGGCTTTTATTGAGTTTCCGGGCATCGTTCAGCAAGCCCCAGCGGCATTCGCCGAGGTAGCCGGTACGCACCGGAATATGGGCAAAAAAAGTCGGAATCGCGGATTTCCAGGAATTCGGCAGCAAAATCGCCTGGTCGTAGCCTTCCGAGCGAAGACTCTTGCCCAGCTTGATGCGCTCCATCAGCGCAAAGCGTCCGCGCGGCACCGGCATGATGATCGCCCGGCTGACTTCGGGCATTCTTTCCAACAGGGACAATGTCGATGACGGCGCCAGTACGTCGATCCGGCAATGCGGACGGCTGTTTTTCAAGGCGATAAACAGGCTTTGCGCCATCACCATATCGCCGACCCAGGACGGGCCGACGATCAGGATTTTTTTTGCGGCGTTGGGGATATGTGTATTTGGGCTAGCCATATGATGTTTGTATCACGATCACGTAGGAATTGGTGCGGTACCTGGACATAGTACGCCCGGCGTCCCCTGCGTGCTGTATTTTCGATCCGCAAAGACATGAAGTTTTAGCCTCGTGTCTTTGTGGTGAAGCATGTTGTTAAAAAAGCTTAAGCGACGTACGTCAACCAGTCGGCATGATCGTCTCTGCGGCCATGTACGTAGTCGAAATACAGCGACTGCAATTGCTCGGTGATCGGCCCCCGACTGCCGGAACCTATGGTGCGATTATCCAACTCCCTGATCGGCGTCACTTCAGCCGCAGAACCGGTAAAGAAGGCTTCGTCGGCAATGTAAATCTCATCGCGGGTGATGCGTTTTTCGATCACTTCATAGCCTTGTTCTCTGGCAATGGTTATCACGGTATCGCGGGTAATGCCTTCCAATGCGGAAGTGGTTTCCGGCGTGTAAATTTTGCCGTTACGCACGATAAACAGGTTTTCGGCGCTGCCTTCCGCCGCAAAGCCTTCGTGATCCAGCATCAACGCTTCATCGTAACCGTTGGCGCGCGCTTCTTGCAACGCCAGAATGGAGTTGATGTAATTGCCGTTGGCTTTGGCTTTGCACATGGTGCTGTTGTGATGGTTGCGGGTATAAGACGAGGTACGGATACGAATGCCGTGCTCGATACTTTCCGCGCCCAGATACGCGCCCCACGACCATGCGGCAACCATCACATGCACTTTCAGGTTATCGGCTCTTAAGCCCATGCCTTCGGAGCCTAAAAAACACATGCTGCGAATATAGGCGCTATCCAGGTTATTTTTAGCCACTGCATCGCGTTGAACTTGATTCAGCTGCTCTTTACCGTAAGGCATTTTCATATTCATAATATGCGCGGAACGGAACAGGCGATCGGTATGGTCCTGCATCTTGAAAATCGCCGTGCCTTTTTCCGCGTGATAGGCTCTTATGCCTTCAAACACGCCCAGTCCGTAATGCAAGGTATGCGTCAATACATGGACTTTCGCTTCGCGCCACTCAACCCATTGTCCGTCCAGCCAAATAACGCCGTCTCTGTCGTCCATCGTCATCGTTTATTCTCCAATATTAAGTTTATTTGTTACTACTCAGCAACCAACAATAGAACGCTGATAATTATGATGTGTAAGATTTTTTTTAAAACTTTGCAGTGAAAGGCGTCTTGTAGAAACTTAAGAACACACTCACTTTCAGCAATTTCTGAATGTTTACAGTTATCTGCGTTCCATTTTATTTGCTGATGTTAAGTCGCTATGTTTACCAAGACGACCTATTCCATGTAATCATGCCAAATCCGCTCGACTTGAGCGCTGATTTTGGCGACCTCGGCCTCGGCGATAACCGCCTTGTCCCCTTGTAAAACCAGCTTATGCCCGAAATCCCGGTAGGCACAGTAAGCGTTTTTAAGTGTTTCTGCATCGGCTTGGGACATGAAGCCCTGCTGCTGTAAGCCTTCAAGCAGCCTGACATTATCGGTGTAAGTCGTCAGCGCTACATTAAGAGCCGCCTGGTCTAAAACGCCAAATTGTACTATAAACTCAATATCAGCAATACCGCCTTTGCTTTGTTTGAGATCAAAGCAGTCTTTATCTGTGGTAGTCAGGGCCTCGCGCATTTTCTCGCGCATCTCGCGGACTTGTTTTTTTAAGCTTTCAGTGTCGCGAGATAAACTCAAAACCCGGCTGCGAATAGCTTCATATCGGGTTTGCAGTTGCGGATCGCCGGCGATAAACCGGCCTCGGACCAGCGCCTGTAATTCCCAGGTCCAGGCCTGATTTTTCAGGTAGTCCTCATAGCCGTTAATATGACTGACCAGCAAGCCGGAGTCGCCATTGGGCCGTAAGCGCATATCCACTTCGTAAAGTACGCCGGACAACATTTTAGTATCGAGGATATGCCGGACTTTCAGCCCCAAGCGCCCGTAAAACTGGGCGCAGGCAATCGGCTTGCCACCGTTAGTCATCGCATTGCCGTCCTGGCAATCGTACAAAAATACCAGGTCCAGATCGGAACCGTAGCCTAATTCGATACCGCCCAGCTTGCCAAAACCAATCACTGCAAAGCCTATCGCGGTATTGTCGGTATCCGGCGGCAAGCCGTGCTTGTCGGTCAGCATCAGCCACGCACGTTCAACCACATGATCGACTATGCTTTCGGCGATATAGGTCAAATAATCGCTGACCACCATCAGCGGAATGACGCCCATAATATCGGCGGCGGCTACTCTTAACACATTCAATTGTTTAAACTGGCGCAGCACCACCATCAGCTGTTCCAAATCCTGTACCTCAATTTGCGCCAGTAAAATATCAAGCTGTTGATCAAGATCGGCTTTTTTAAGCGGCTCGTAAAGAGAGCGAGTATCGAGCAATTCATCGAATAACACCGGATACTGCGCTAAATAAGCGCAAATCCACGGACTGGCCGACGACAGCTTGATCAATTGAGACAGCGCATTCGAATTTTCAGACAATAACGATAAATACACATTCCGACCCGCTACCGCCTCAAACAAAACCAGTATCCGCAGCAAGGTCTCATCCGGGTTATCAACCTGATGCACCCCTTCTATTACTTGCGGCATCAACCGATCCAGCACACCGGCACCTTTGGTTGTCATTCTTCTGATGGCTGCGCAATGTTTAAACTCTTTTATTACCGCCAGCAGGGTGCCGGTATCATCAATGCCGTATTCTTTTAAATAATCCGCCAACTCGAAATCATCAGCCACGCAAGCCCAGATTTTCTGGCTGTGCTGATTGGCACTATCCTGTTTTGATAACGAAAAAACCTGGTCGAAAACTTCATGCACCTGCGCTCTGACCTTATCCAGGTCCTGTTTAAAGCCGGCCCAATCGGAATAATCCAGCGAATACGCCAAACTCTGTTGCGCTAAAGGGTCTGACGGCAAATCATGGGTTTGAAGGTCTTGATATTGCTGGATATGGTTTTCCACTCGGCGCAAAAAGCGGTAGGACTGTTTTAACTGGTCGGCATCATGTTGTGGCAATAGCGCCAGCTCGCTCAACAAGTGCAAAACATCGAGAATACCGGGTGTTTGCAAGGCTTTTTCATTGCCGCCGCGTATCAGCTGAAACGCTTGGCCGATAAATTCGATTTCGCGGATGCCGCCCGGTCCCAGCTTGATATTTTCCATGCGGTCTTTGCGCCGCAACTCCTGGGTGATCTGCGCCTTTAACGAGCGCAATTCTTCAAACGCGCCGTAATCGAGGTAACGCCGATACACAAAAGGCCTGAACATGGCCATCAGTTGTGCGCCCACGGTAAAATCCCCGGCAACTTGGCGCACTTTGATCATCGCATAACGCTCCCATTCCCGAGCCTGGGTCTGGTAATAGTTTTCCATGCCGTCAAAGGTCATGATGATAGGGCCGCTGTCGCCATAAGGCCGTAAACGTATATCGGTACGAAATACAAAACCGTCTACGGTGCTCTCATCCAGAACCTTCACCAGATTGCGGCATAGTCTGGTAAAAAACTCGCCATAGGTGGTTTCTTTCCTGTCCGGCAATACGCCGTCTTCTGCGTAGGCAAAAATCAGGTCGATGTCGGAAGAATAATTCAATTCGTAAGCGCCCAATTTGCCCATGCCCAACACTACGATCTGCTGCGGTGTGCCGTCGGCTAATAACGGCGTGCCTCGCAGCTCGCAGGCTTCCCGATAAAGAAAATCGAGCGCGTATTGAATGCAGGCATCGGCCAGATGCGATAAATCGGTTAGCGTTTCCGATAATTCGGCCCAGCCGGCCAAATCCCGCCAGGCTATCCTGACCATTTCCCGGCGCCGTAAATGGCGCAATTTGGTCATTAACCACGCCTGCTCCCGGCAGGCTTGCGGCATACGCACCATTCCTGGCGATAACCCGGCTTGAGACTCGACAGGCGATTGCGCTAATTTTTCGACATACGTATTTTCGCCATAGACAAGCGACAAATCGCCGGAATTGACCAGATCGACCAGCAGATGAGGATTACGGGTGCAGCTTTCGGCAACAAACTGACTGGAACACCAAACTTTGACAATCGATGCGTTAAACTCAGGCGTTTGCGTAAAATTAAGCTTAAGCGCCTTAACCCGTTCATCCCATTTGGTCAGCGAGTCAATGACCGTTGCGGTTAACTGATCCGGTAGCGAAGCACATTCAGCTTCAATATTTTTAATAAAAGACATGGGCGAAAATCATCAATGTTTCAATCCACACCCGACCTCATCCATCGAGTGACACCCTCCGACAGATAGTGGTCGGCGGACTGTTCCTCCCTGTAAACGAGGAGATTGCCAAAAAGGATAACGATGCGTGCGCCTCTTTGTCAATCCCAAATAATCCCCGCGAAACGAGAATCTTCAGACCGGCAATGAAATTTGATCAACGACGAAGATGGGTAGAATGCTTCTTGATAAAATGATAAAGTTCGGATAATCCTGATTAAACTATTGACCACTTTACACTTATGAAAACGCCCATATCGACAAAAAAAACCTGTATTGCTGCATTGGCCGGCATCGTTATCGCATTATCCATTACCGGTTGTTCGGACGATAAAGAAAAAACGCTGAGCGCAAAACCTGCGACCACTCATACAGCTACCGCTGTACATAATCCATTCGATCATTCTCATGACGTCCAGGTAACCGACATACAAAAACACAAATTTGAGCATGATTTTGCTAAACAATGCGTACAAAGAGAATTGAAGCATTTCGACAATAAAGAGGCTGATGAAGCTAAATACACTCAACCTTGCATGTGTATTGCTAAATTTTTGATGAAGGATTTAACCGCCGAAGAAGCTGAAAAATTTATCGGCGAACATAAAAATGCCCAGTCTTTAGTCATTAAGTATGAAAATGCCGCTTACCATTGCCTGCAACAAAATGCCCATCCTAAAGGACCGGATTTTTCCAGGGGTGCGCAGGTTAATTGATCAACTTTCCTTGCTGGTTTGAAACCTCTTCCTTTAGGGAGAATCGTTAGATTTGACAGCGATGTATTGAAGCATTACCAACAAGCTAACCGTAGGAGCCGCTCTTACGGTTTTATCCTGCAAGCGTAATAATTGTTTTTTCAGCCAATTCCTTTAGTATCTGCAAGCCGCCTGCCGTAATGATGTCAGGATTGGGATGCCTCGATTCTTCAGCAACCTGCTTTAGACAATCGATAACCGATACCTGTTCATGCTCTTGAATGATTTCCAGCAACCGGTAAGTGATCGGGGTGATTTCCATAAAATTAACCTCATCATCGGGATTGCGATAAACAATCAGGAAGGTGGCTTGTTCGGGCGGGCTTTCAGGCAAAAAATCGGGCGATATTTTGTGCACCGGATATTGATAAGCCAACGGCCAAGCCAGAGGCGATAATTGAATGCGCTGATTTTGCAGTTTAGCAGGATTGTGGTGATGATCGGATACGGTTTCCTTGGCGATGGATAAAGCCATTTCCACCCATTCGTAATGCGCCAGCTCTAGCATAAACGGAAAATCATTCGAACCGTCCCGCTCGTTTTGCAGATAAGCCAAAAACTCTTCCGGGATTTTTGAAAAATGCGGCGATTGACAGGCATGCCTGGCAAAAAAATCCTGCCCCAGTTCAAGCCATTGCCGGTCATCCAATATTGCCTGCAATACCGGAAAATTAGCCGACAAAAAACTGTCTATATTGTTAAAAAACAGCTCGCGATACATCGCTATGCGCTGTGGCTGAACATCGGCAGGCGGCGGATTGCGTTCAGGATCCCGGATATAGCCTGCAAACTCCAGCTGTTTGGCTTTAAAATCGACGCTCATACCGGTCTCAGGCGAATTGTTTGTCATGTTGGTTTCCCCAGGCAGTCTGTATAGCGCTGATAGTATTTACTTCTCTGATTAATTCAGCCATTGCCGGAAGGTTAAAATCACGCTCCAATAGCGTCGGGAACACGCCATAAAGTTCATAAGCCTTGCCCAGCAGTTTCCAGACTGGGTCGATCACGTCTGCGCCGTGGGTATCGACCAGAAAATCTTCGGCCTCGACATAATGTCCGGCGATATGCGCGTAAGCGATGCGCTGTGCCGGCATGGCTTTTAAAAAAGCTTCGGCATCGTAACTGTGGTTAATGCTGTTTACGTAAATATTATTAATGTCGATCAGCACATCGCAATCGGCTTCTTCGACAACGGCATTGAAAAAATCGATCTCAGCCATTTCCTGGCCGGGTGCGGCGTAATAAGACACATTTTCGAGGGCTATTTTTTGCTCCAGAATATCCTGGACGCGCTTAATCCGTCCGGCAACATGAGTCACCGCTTCCGTAGTAAACGGAATCGGCATCAGGTCGTATAAATGCCCGTCCTTGCTGCAATAACTTAAATGTTCGCTGTAAAACTTGATCTGATGTTCGGCCATGAACTGTTTGACTTCGCGGACAAATTTTTCATCCAGCGGATCAGTGCTGCCTATCGACAACGATAAGCCGTGGCAGATAAAATCAAAGCGTTCGGTCATTGCGCGAAATTGTTTGGCGTATTTTCCGCCGATGGTAATCCAGTTTTCCGGCGCAACTTCATAAAAGCCGACCTCTTCGGGAGGCGATTCTACCAGCTGACTTAAAAAAGACCGGCGCAGACCTAATCCGGCACCGTGAACGAGATTCTGGCTTGTGTCCATAAGAACACCCGTGAATGATTTAATAGAAACTGGAAGGCAGATGTCATGCCCTCCAGTATAAAATAGTTAATACGGGCATAAACAATGCCCAACTTAACGCTTATTTCGCTGGGGTAGCGGGAGTTGCTGGAATAGCAGGAGTTGCCGGCATTTTCATTTTATCGCCGCAAGCGCCTTCTTTGCCCTTAGACATTTCCTTGCAACCTTTCATATCTTCGCCGCAACCTTTCATCATAGCGCCGCAGGCACCTTCTTTGGTTTTTGCTGTATCGCAAGACTTCATGCCTTCGCCGCACTGATCACCGCAAGCGCCTTCTTTACCTTTCATCATAGCGCCCATATTGCCGCAAGCGCCTTCTTTGCCTTTCATCATAGCGCCGCAAGCCGCTTCCATACCCGGTTTCATTTTACCGTCTTTCATCATGGAACCGCATGATCCGTCAGCCGCTTTTGCTGCAGATTTTGCGCTGCCGGTTGCTTTGTTGCCAGCGCATGCGCCTTCTGCCGTTTTAGGCTTAGTCATGCCGCCCATTGCCGCACCGCAAGCCATTTCAGCCGCTTTATCGGCGGCAGCTATTTGCATGTAACCGGCAGACATTTCAGTCATTCCGAAAGGATTCGCTTCGGCATTAACCGCCGTTGCGGCAAAAGTTGATAAAAAAGCAGCGCCCATTGCAGCAACTAAAGGCGTTTTATTAATTTTTTTCATGTTGACTCCAGAGTATTGTTATAAATTTCAATCTGTTCCCGACGGCTAGGCCGAGAAATATCTCGACACTTAAAAGGTATCGAATGCCGGTTATCATATCAAAATCGACTGAATAAAGAATGAATATCCTTCTATTTGCAGGCGTTGGCTATACTGACTTTTCCTTAAACTCGCACAAATCTTCAATCACACAACTCTGGCAACGCGGCTTTCTGGCGATACAAGTGTAACGACCATGGAGAATCAATAAATGATGCGCATCTTTTTTATGCTGTTTAGGCACCCATTTATCCAATTTGCGTTCCACTTCCCGCACATTTTTACCGGGCGCAATGCCGGTACGGTTGGCAACCCTGAAGATATGCGTATCCACTGCAATGGTAAGTCGCCCAAAAGCAGTATTGAGTATCACGTTGGCGGTCTTTCTGCCAACCCCCGCCAGCGCTTCCAATTCTTCCCGCGTTTCCGGTACCCGGCCTTCATGCTTATCGAGTAATTGCCGACAAAGGGTGATGATATGAGCCGCCTTGCTGTTAAATAAGCCGATGGTCTTGATGTATTCTTTCAGGCCGGTCTCGCCTAGCGCCAAAATATTGCTGGGGGTATTGGCGACGGCAAATAATTTAGCCGTGGCTTTATTAACCCCCTTATCGGTCGCCTGAGCCGATAAAACCACCGCAATTAACAACTCAAAGTGACTGGTAAAATGCAGTTCCGTAGTCGGTTCAGGTATGGCTACAGCCAGTCGATCGAAAATTTCCAGGCGTTTTTTCAGGTTCATCAAATTTTTTCGCTGGTCTGAAACTTCCCCCTTCAGGGGGATTATTTGAGTTTGACAACGATGCACTGGCATCGTTATCCTTTTTGATGGCCTCCCTCGAGCGAACGAGGAGCTTACCAGAGGATAACGATGCGAATACATCGTTGTCAAATCTAACGATTCTCCCTAAAGTAAGAGGTTTCAAACCAGCAAGGAAATTTGATGAATTTTGATGCATTTGCTCTGACAAATTATGGGTTTCGCTCGCGCTGTTCCTGTTACGGGATGTATAATGAGCGGTTATTTTCATTGGTATAAAGGTGTGGTTATGCAAATTCTTCAGGAAGCGCTCACGTTTGATGACGTTTTATTAGTGCCTGCGCACTCGACTGTGCTGCCACGTGACGTAGAGATGAAGACTCAGCTGACGCGGGGCATTACGCTGAATATCCCGTTGGTCGCTGCCGCGATGGATACGGTTACCGAGGCCCGATTGGCCATTGCGATTGCTCAGGAAGGCGGTATCGGCATTATTCATAAGAATATGACCGTTGAGCAGCAGGCGCGTGAAGTGCGTAGCGTTAAAAAATACGAAAGCGGGGTGATTAAGGATCCGATCACGGTAACGCCGGATGTGAGCATCCGCGATGTTATCAAGCTAACCCGCGCTAAAAATATTTCCGGCGTGCCTGTAGTCAACGGCGCTGAATTGGTCGGTATTGTGACCAGTCGCGATTTACGCTTTGAGACGCGCTTTGATGAGCCGGTTTCAAAGGTTATGACACCTAAAGAGCGTTTGATCACGGTTACTGAAAGCGCCGATCGTAAAGAAGTGATTGCGTTACTGCATAAGCATCGCATCGAAAAAGTGCTGGTGGTCAATGATGCCTTTCATTTGTGCGGCATGATTACGGTAAAAGATATACAAAAAGCCAAGGATTACCCGTTGGCCTGTAAAGATGAACAGGAGCAGTTACGGGTCGGCGCAGCAATCGGCACCGGACATGGCACTGAAGAGCGTGTCGCTGCTTTGGTTGCCGCCGGTGTGGATGTGATTATCGTCGATACCGCGCACGGTCATTCGCAAGGTGTGTTGGACAGAGTCCGTTGGGTAAAGCAAAACTATCCGCAGGTGCAGGTCATCGGCGGCAATATTGCTACCGCAGCAGCGGCATTGGCCATGGTTGAGGCGGGTGCCGATGGCGTTAAGGTCGGCATAGGCCCCGGTTCTATCTGTACGACCCGCATTATTGCCGGTGTCGGCGTGCCGCAAATTACCGCAGTCAGTAATGTTGCCGATGCGTTAAAGGGAACCGGCGTGCCGTTGATTGCCGATGGCGGTATCCGCTATTCCGGCGATGTCGCCAAAGCGCTGGCTGCCGGCGCGTATGCCGTGATGCTGGGCGGTTTGTTTGCCGGAACCGAAGAAGCGCCTGGCGAGGTTGAGCTGTTTCAAGGGCGATCTTATAAATCCTATCGCGGCATGGGCTCTTTGGGTGCGATGGCGCAACAGCAAGGTTCCAGCGATCGCTATTTTCAGGAAGAAACCGATTCGGCCGAGAAATTGGTGCCGGAAGGTATTGAAGGCCGGGTACCGTATAAGGGCAGTTTACTGGCGGTTATTCATCAGTTGTTAGGCGGCATCCGTGCCAGCATGGGTTATACCGGCAGCCAAAGCATTGCGATGATGCATGAAAAAGCACAGTTTGTACGGGTATCCAGTGCCGGTATGCGGGAAAGCCATGTCCATGATGTGGCCATTACCAAAGAAGCGCCTAATTACCGGATGGAGTGATTTTTTTAGGCGAACGGTGAAAGATCAAAGGTGAAAAAACCTGGACGTCAATACAACCGCCTTTCGCCTTTCGCCTTTAACCTTTTGCCTGATCTTACAAAGAGCTCTATCGTGAAACAACAATCCCCAAACATCCATACCCATAAAATCCTGATCCTGGATTTCGGCTCGCAATACACCCAACTGATCGCGCGGCGTATTCGTGAAATCGGCGTTTATTGCGAAATTTATTCCTGCGAATGCGACGCCGAGCAAATTAAAAAATTCGCGCCCAACGGCATTATCTTATCCGGCGGCCCCGAAACGGTAACCAGCGGCGATACGCCAAGGGCACCGCAGATCGTTTTTGAACTCGGTGTTCCGGTGCTGGGCATCTGCTACGGTCTGCAAACCATGACCGAGCAATTGGGCGGCAAGGTTGAAAGTTCCGATCACCGGGAATTCGGCTACGCGCAAATTAGGGCTAGGGGTCATTCCAAATTGCTGACCGGCATTGAGGATCATTTGTCCCCCGAAGGCTTTGGCCTGCTCGATGTGTGGATGAGTCACGGCGACCGCGTGGTTGCTTTGCCGACCGGTTTTATGCCTATTGCCAGCTCGGACGGTGCGCCGATTGCCGGTATCGCCAATGAAGACAAGGGCTTTTACGGCTTACAGTTTCATCCCGAAGTCACCCATACCAAACAAGGTGGACGGATATTATCGCGCTTTGTACTGGACATTTGCGGATGCGAGGTCTTATGGACAGCCAGCAATATTATCGAAGACAGTATCGCGGTCGTTCGTAAAACCGTCGGCAGCGATCATGTGGTTTTGGGGCTGTCCGGCGGTGTTGATTCGTCGGTGGTTGCGGCCTTGCTGCACAAAGCGATTGAGGATCAGTTGACCTGTGTGTTTGTCGATACCGGCTTGCTGCGTTTGCATGAAGGTAATCAGGTGATGGCGACCTTTGCTGAACACATGGGCGTCAAAGTGATTCGGGTCAACGCCGAACAGCGCTATCTGGACGCCTTGAGCGGCATTACCGACCCGGAACAAAAACGCAAAATCATCGGCAGTCTGTTTATCGATATTTTCGATGAGGAAGCCGCGAAAATTACCGATGCCAAATGGCTGGCACAAGGCACCATTTACCCCGATGTGATTGAGTCGGCCGGTTCCAAAAGCGGCAAGGCGCATTTGATCAAATCGCATCACAATGTCGGCGGTTTGCCGGAAAATATGCTGTTGAAATTGGTTGAGCCGTTGCGCGAACTGTTCAAGGATGAGGTCAGAAAGCTGGGCGTAGAGCTGGGTTTGCCTGCGGATATGGTGTACCGTCACCCATTTCCCGGCCCCGGTTTGGGCGTCAGGATTTTAGGCGAAGTGAAAAAAGAATTCGCCGATTTATTGCGTCAGGCCGATGCGATTTTTATCGAAGAGCTGTATCGCCATGATCTTTATGACAAAGTCAGTCAGGCTTTTGCGGTGTTTTTGCCGGTCAAGTCGGTCGGTGTAATGGGCGATGGTCGACGCTACGATTATGTGATCGCGATACGTGCGGTCGAAACCATCGATTTTATGACGGCTCGCTGGGCGCATTTACCGTATGAGTTTCTGGATTTGATTTCCCGGCGCATTATCAATGAAGTTGCCGGTATTTCCCGCGTGGCTTACGACATCAGCGGCAAGCCTCCCGCAACGATTGAATGGGAATAAGCGAGACTACCGATGAAGCCTGGATGCGCTATGCGATCAGGCTGGCGCAACGGGCCGAGCAGCAAGGTGAAGTTCCGGTCGGTGCTATCGTGGTCAGGGATAATCAATGTATCGCCGAAGGCTGGAATGTGCCGATCATCAGTCATGACCCGACCGCCCACGCCGAGGTGGTTGCCATGCGAGGCGCCGGTGTTCATGTTGCCAATTATCGGCTGACTGATGCGACCTTATATGTGACCCTGGAGCCTTGCGTGATGTGCATAGGAGCCATGAGTCATGCGCGAATTAAACGGCTGGTTTTCGGTGCGTATGATCCGAAACGGGGCGCAGTGTGCAATGCATTAAGCCTGACCGATGCGCCTTTTTTAAATCACCGGATCAGTTGGGATGGCGGCGTGCTGGAGACGGAATGCTCGGAAATGCTGAGAGATTTTTTTAAGGCTAGGCGGTGACGGTGAATAACGAAAATTTGCAAATACTGAGCAGATGCTGGTTTTTAAAATGGAACACGGATGACGCAGATTAGGCTGATAAACACTGATTAAAAAGTACATAACAATTAGTTGTGGCTTTTTAAAAATCCGCGTAAATCGGTCCAATCCGCGTCATCCGTGTTCTATTAATCGTAGTCAACATTTGTTAAATGGTCGAGGTGTCGTCGCCTCAGGCCATTTTAAATCGCCGCCGGATCAATAGTTACCGCTTCATTCTCGGGCTTTCTACTATCGACCCCCATGGCATTTTTCTTAATCTGATTTTCCTCGGTCAACCAGACCAGTAAGTCGTAATAGCTGCGTATGTTTTCTACAAATATAACCGGCTCCTTGCCTCGGGCATAGCCGTGTTTGGTTTGTTGATGCCACTTCTTCTGGGTGAGTAATGGCAGACGCTGTTTGACATCCATCCATTTGTCGGGGTTGCCTCCTTGCTTTTCAGTTAACGCTCTAGCATCTTCAAGATGACCCAGGCCGACATTATAGGAGGCTAACGCAAACCAGGTACGATCCGGATCTAGAATCTGCCCGGAAATTAATTGGATTCTTTGTTGAAAATAGCGTGCGCCGCCATCAATGCTTTGACTCGAATCGGTTCGATCTTGAATGCCGAGTTCTGCGGCGGTGGTATTGGTTAGCATCATAATACCCTCTACGCCGGTCGGGGAAACGGCTTTATCCAGCCAGTGGGATTCCTGATAGCCGATTGCAGCCAACAAACGCCAATCTATATTGTATTGGGCTGCTGCCAGTTTAAAATCTTTTTGATGCTGAGGGAGTCTGCTTTTTATTTGCTGGCGGAATGTGCAGTTGCCGATATAGCTCAAGCTGCTGGTATGTCCGTAATGCTTTTCAAGAAGTTGATCGAGCGTCTTATCTTTTTTGATACGGGTAAAAAAGCGGACAACTTCATCGTATAAGCTGTTGTCATCCGATGGGCTTAATGCCCAAGCCAGTTGACGCGGTTCGGAAATATCGAAGGCAATATTAAGTTTGGGGTAGAAGCGGCGAATGAGTATGGCTTGATTCGAGTCCGCGACGGTGTAATCGATAAGTCCTTCATTAACCAGGTACAGCAGGCCATCGGTATCGAGCTCGTCGTTAACATTCCAGGTCAGTTCAGGCGTAGCCTCTTTTAGAGAGATCAGACTATCGATATGGCTGGTGCTTTTGGCAACTTCAATAATTCCATGGGTCAGACTATTGATATTATTGGGGCGGCGCATACCTGACCGGTAAATCAGCTGTTCAGTTATTTCATGGTAGGCAGGGGCAAAGCGCATGCTTTTGTTGCGCTGTTCGGTGATAGTCAGCCCTGCGGCGGCAATGTCGGCTTTACCTTTGGAAATACGTTTTAGGATGTCAGCGAAGCTACTGGGGATTTCAAACTTTGCGGTAACACCTAACTGCTCAGCGAAAAGCATAACCAGGTCATATTCAAGGCCGGTGTATCCTTCCGGACTTTCATAATAGGTTGTTGGGTCATTTCGTGTTAATACATGCAGAACGCCCGCCTGTTTGACTTGCTCTAGCTTGTTAATCGATAGAAATACGCTGTCGCAAGTCGTCAGGGCGGCAATAAACAGTAAGCCGATAATCAGTCTGGGTAGAGGTATCAAAATTGCCGGTCGCATCGGTTTCTTATGGATTGCGACATTTTCGTTATTTCCGGCAGTCGGTCGCATCGGTTCCTGACCGGTTACGACGCTTCCGCCATCCTTGGCAGTCGTAATTGTTTATAGGTGTTAATCAATGCATTGGTCGAGCAATCGTGGCTGTCGATTATTTTGTCGTTTTGAAGTTCTGGTAAGATGACTTTAGCTAAGGTTTTTCCTAATTCGACACCCATCTGATCAAATGAGTTGATATTCCAGATAACCCCCTGAACATAAATTTTATGTTCATAAAATGCAATCAGTGAGCCTAAGGTTTTGGGGGTCAGTTTGCTAAATAAAAACGAATTGGAGGGTTTATTGCCGTCAAATATTTTGGAGGCGACCAGTACCTTATCGGCTTGGTCTTCGGCCGACAGTTCCTGCTTTACTTCTTCGGCTGTTTTGCCTTTCATCAAAGCTTCCGGCTGGGCAAGAAAGTTTGAAATCAAAATATCATGGTGTTCGGGTAATTTGTAGTGACTGTTCGCAGCAGCTAGAAAATCACAGGGTATCAGTTTGGTGCCTTGATGGATAAGCTGGAAAAAAGCGTGTTGACCATTGGTGCCGGGTTGTCCCCAAATAATCTGTCCGGTGCTGTAATCGACTTTTTCGCCATTAAGGTCGATACTTTTACCGTTGCTCTCCATGTCTCCTTGCTGAAAATAATCAGCAAAATAAAGCATCGACTGGTCGTAAGGTAAAAGAGCGTGGGATTCGGCATTATAAAAATTGTTATACCAGATACCCAGCAAGCCCATGATAACCGGAATGTTTTTTTCAAAAGATGTGGCGCGAAAATGTTCGTCAGCTTCATAAGCGCCTTGTAAAAGTTCTTCAAAATTATCCATGCCTACATATAAAGCAATGGACAGTCCTATGGCCGACCACAGTGAATAACGTCCGCCAACCCAATGCCTAAATTCGAACATATTATTGGTATCTATACCGAATTCGGCAACATTATGAGTGCTGGTAGAAATGGCGACAAAATGCTTCGCAATAGACTGTTGATTTTGCGCACTCTCGAGAAACCAACTTCTTGCCGATTTTGCATTGGTCATGGTTTCTTGTGTGGTAAATGTTTTAGAGGCAATAAGAAATAGTGTCGTCTCTGGGGATAAGTGTGTTAGGGTTTCAACAAGATCGGCTTGGTCGATGTTGGAGACAAAGTGAACTTTTAATGACTCAGAAGCATAGGGAGTCAGAGCTGTTGACACCATCTTTGGCCCCAAATCAGAACCGCCTATGCCAATGTTGACGATGTCGGTAATAGCCTTGCCGGTATAACCGCGCCATTCGCCTGAGCGAACGCAGGTGCTGAAAGTTCGCATTTGGGCGAGTACACTGTTAATTTGCGGCATGACATCCTGTCCGTCAACATAGACAGGTTGATTGCTTCTATTACGCAAAGCGGTATGCAAAACGGATCTGTGTTCGGTCTTATTGATTTCTGCTCCGGAAAACATCGCCTTGATTTTTTCGTCCAGCCCGGCATATTTAGCCAGATCAATCAGTAAGGGCAGGGTTTGGTCCGTTATTCTGTTTTTGGAGTAATCAAAAAGTATGTCATTAAAATGCAGAGAGAATTTGATGTGGCGATTGTTATCCGCATTGAAACTGTCACGCAGGAGCATGTTTTTAGTTTCGTTATGATGCTTTTTTAAAGCTGTCCAGGCCGTAGAAGAGGTCAAAAATGACATGCGGTAAAGCTCCGTTTGAATGAAATTAGTTTAAGTCTACGAAAAGCCGGGAAGGATAGCAATAGGACTGCAGCGCATTACTTTTATAACGGCATTTGCAGGCTGGTCTTCCATCAATTCCTTTATTTGGCCAAATTGATGTGCTAGAGTAATCCATTGCTATTAATCAAAAATACAGCGGAAGATGCTTGTTTGTCGATGAGTTCAAGCTATGAAGATGCTTGTTTGTCGATGAGTTCAAGCTATATTGATAGCATTTACATTTTTTTCTCATAATAATAAATTTATCAGAACTGGAAGGCATTATGAATAGTATACACATTTTAAAAAAGGGTTCCCTGGTACTTCTAGGCTTGTTATTTTCTGCATCGTTATGGGCACATGGTGGGGCCGCAGGTACTGATACTGATCAATGTAAGTTTGAATTGGAACCTACTCATTGGTTGCATTATACCGCTTATCAGCCTAACGCGTTTCCTGCCGAAGATTTTTGCGCCAATATTCCCCGCGCTAACGAACTGACTTTACTGGTGTTTGATTATCAGGACATAAAATACAGAAATATGTCAGTTGAATTTGAAGTGACAAAAGAACCTGAAGGCACTAGCGTATTCAAGCTGCCGGCAGCAAAGCATAAAAAAGGCTCGGTTGAATTGAGACTGCCGAATGGTGTGCCCGAAGCAGGCGACTATCTGATTCATATTACTCTGGTTCCTGATTCTGGCGATAGATTGGATGCACACATGAGTTTTAAAGCCGGTGGCGGTCAAGCAGTGAGCAGAAATAATATGCTCTTGTATGTTCTTTTCGCATTTGCCGGACTCTATGTCCTTTATCTGTCTCATGCTGGATTTAAAAGCAAGGTAGATGAAGCAATAGAGAAGATTAAAAGCTAAATAAACACTATTTTACCGGATTGTCTGCTGATGCCATTGCCCCTTACCGGTAATGGCATCGGTAATGCGGCTACTTTAGCGTCCGCATATTTATCATAAATAGCGTAAAACCCGCTATTCAGGGCGTGGACGTAAGCCGCTCAATTCGCGAGTGACTCATTATTTCCGATATTCGTTTAAATTTGTTTAGAAAAATTAAGTGCCTTATTGGTAATATTCCCTTAGCGGTAAAGACCTTGCATCACGATCGGCGATAACCAAGCGAGCCGAGTAAAGTCTTGAATACCGCAGTAAGTTAGTAAAAAACAACCGTCGGACTGACGGGGCTAGTCTGTGACGTGAACGGTGCGGTAATGTCGTTTTCAGCAGAAACCAGTGAGCAGCAGCGATATCCGCTCACTCCTGAGTCACACAGGAATCCCTTTAGTTGTGGGGAGGATGCAATTAGGTAGGCGGCGTGAGCAAGAGCTTCGTCTAGAGGGGTCTGATTTTGGTGGATTTATTGATCAACGGGGGAAATGAGTAATGGTGAAGTTATTATCGGCTGGGGCATTGATTTTTCTTTTTTCTGCGTCAGTATTGGCAGTTGAGTATGAAGATCACAGCGGTATGCTCATGGATCACGGTGATGGCCATTTAATGGACATGGCTGGTGGTATGGTTATGGGGCAGAATGTGAGTACGTTACCGGGTGGCTGCGATAGTATTGCTGAGACCAAGGAAATTACGGTGCATGCCGGACATAAACATGCTGAGAAATTTCCCGGTAGAATGTTCGCGTTTGATACGCAGGAATTCAAGTTTAAACCGTGCACTAAATTGACGGTTAATTTTGTTAATGACGATCACGTTCGCCATCAATGGATGATGCATGGCTTGCCTAAGTATTTATACCCGAAAGGCATGTTTCATTTAGAAGTAACCGGCCCTGCAAAAATTTCAGGAACATTAATTTTGCCTCCCGGCGATAAAACCTATCTAGTGCATTGTGATATTGCCCAGCATATGGAAAAAGGCATGAAAGCGCAGTTGAAAGTCGGAAAGGGTGATGGAGATTTGCCTAGTATTCCGGGTGTGACTGCTTATGTCATACCCGATGATTATGAGGGAAGTTTTTCGACAGTGATGGCCAATGTTGAAGCCGCAGCTGAAATCACAACACCGGTAGCTGTAGCTCCTCCGGTAATTCAACGCGTAAAGGAAGATTCTTTTATTTCAGGTGTTACCGTGATTGGCTTAGCGATAGGCTTGTTACTCGCGCCATTTTTAGCGAAAAAATTTAAAGGTATGAGCGTATCAGAAGTGGTTGCTACTATTTTCGAGTTGTTAAGAACAGGAATTGAACTTATTGTAAAGCTGTTATCTGGTTTGGTTAAGCTGATTATATCCAACAAAAACAAAATATTGCCTGGAAGTTAAATTTTGATAACGTAAAAACCCCCTGTGCTCTTTGAGTCCGGGGGTTTTTTTTGAGAGAAAAAGTGCAGGATATAGGGATTGAAATAGGCGGGTTGTTTATCAGTGCATTCATATCATCAACGATAGCGCCCGGCGGTTCGGAAGCTATTTTGGCTTATATGGTTGCGGCAGGGCATTATCAGGTTGAACTTTTGGTCATCGTTGCCACGATAGGCAATACTCTGGGTGCCATAACCACATGGGGCTTGGGTGTGTTGACGGCAAAGAAATTTCCCGTAGCTTCGCTTTTATCAGAGAAAAAACAGAAAGCGTTGGATGTGCTTAGAAAAAAAGGTATCTGGACGCTGTTTTTTACCTGGCTACCGGTAGTTGGAGATGTTTTGTGTTTTGCGGGCGGCTGGTTAAAATTGCCGTTTTTTCAGGCGTGTTTAATCATCTTGCTGGGTAAGTTGAGCCGCTATGCGGTGATAGCCTGGATGTTTGTATAGTGCAGGCATTAGCCAAGCGTAGAGTTAAGATCAATGAAAAATCAAAAGAGGTAATTGTGTTACGCCATTTTCCACAAGTTAACGCTGCTTATGCCCATAAAAAACGAGATTATTTTATAGCAGCTTTTACTTTTTTTTGCGTAGCGGTCTGTTTGATCAGTGATGCCAATGCCAGTTTAGAAAAACAAAATGCCCTAGGCGTCACTGGTTGGGTGTTTTTGATCGGTTTGTTACTAGGCGAAAATAAAGAAATAAGAGTTCAGGTTCTTATTGCTGTTATTTTTGCTACTATCGGCGAACATTTTGCTTCCCCTTTTATGGGTGGATACACTTATCGGTTTGAGAACGTGCCAGCTTATGTGCCTCCCGGTCACGGCATGGTTTATTTAACCGCTGTGGCGCTGGGTCGGTCAGGATTATTTCTGCGCTATGCTAGAAAAATAGCGACATTGGTGGTATTAGTCTGCGGTGCCTGGTCAGTTTGGGGTATCAGCGGTTATGCTGAGCAGGGCGATTCAGTGGGGGCTTTACTTTTTTGCGTTTTTTTAGGGTATCTTTTTAAAGGGCGTTCGCCGATGGTTTATCTGGCGGCTTTTTTTATTACTACATGGCTGGAGTTAATTGGTACAGCCGTTGGAACCTGGACGTGGGCGGCAATCGATCCGGTTCTGGGGTTGCCTCAAGGAAATCCGCCCAGCGGGGTTGCTGCTTGGTATTGCCTGGTTGATGCGGTGGCTATGGGGGGTGCCGCGCCCGTCTTAAAAAGGGCGAAGAGAGCTCGTGACTGGTTAAAGTCCGGCAAATTACGAAAAAGTGTCTGTCCAGTTTCAGAGAATAAATAAAATCATGTAGAACGGCTAATTTTTAAGCAAAGCAGTTCTGTCATAAATATGTATCTATTCAGTCATTAAAAAAGGAAAAGGTTATGGAACGTCGTAAGTTTATTCGATTGAGTATGGTCGGCGTTGTTGGTGCCGGTATAATAGCGCCAACAATTGCACCGGCTGACGGTAGTGAGCCGACAGTGGGAGCTGATATTTATTATACAAAAGAAGACCCCGGTCGCTGGAGCGGCAAGGTTGCAACGCATTTGCCTAACATTGAAATAGAAAAAGTGGGGGGCAAGGTCACTATAAAAATCGTAACAGCACACGAAATGAAAGGTTACGAACACTATATTGTTAAGCATGTTTTGTTGGATCAAAACTATAAATTTATAGATGAATATCTTTTTAATCCGACCAAGGATCTGTTAGCAATATCAACATTTACATTACATGATTACAGCGGTCCGATTTATGCGCTGAGCCTATGCAATAAGCATGATCTCTGGTTGAATAAGGCTGAAGTGTAAAATTATATTTTGGCGTCGGTTTTATTACAAGTTGCTGATTGGAATGTCCTATATTCAATGAAGTCGGTTTAATTATGGCCGGAATATGATTCAATCAATGAAAAAAAACCATCAATCCTTACAACCGAAGCCGACAAAAATCCTGGTAATCGCAATGCGATATCTCGGTGATGTATTGCTGACAACGCCCTTATTGCATTCGTTGCGACAGGCTTATCCTGATGCCCGCCTTGATGTGCTGGTGTTTCGTAATACCGCTGCCATGCTCGAAGGCAATCCCGATATTAGCCATATTATTACCTCGCCTAACCGTCCCCATTTCGCCGATTACCGGCAATTATTTCGTCAGTTATTTCGGCAGTATGATCTTGCCATCGCTACGCAATCCGGGGATCGTCCTTTTTTGTATTCATTGCTTGCCGCACCATTGCGAGTTGCCGTCGTGCCGCCGAAAAACAGTACGGGCTGGTGGAAACGTTTTTTTGTTCAACACTGGATAGCGTTTGACAACGACAATACGCATACAGTTTTACAGCATTTGCAATTGCTGGATTTGATTGATGTGCCTCGGTTTTTTTCATTGGTTCCGCCGCAAATCAGCAATACTAAGCAACTAGCGCAGCAATGGCCTTTTTTGGCGAATGATGCCGGTTATGTGGTGTTGCATCCGCATCCGCAATGGACATACAAGCAATGGACTGTAGAAGGCTGGATCGAGGTAGGTCTGTATCTCAAAAAGTTGGGATTGAAGCTGGTTCTTTCGGGAGGCCCTACTCAGCAGGAAATTGACTATGTCGCCAAAATTCAGCGCCAACTGCCCGATGATACTATCAATCTGGCGGGTCGAACTTCGTTGGCACAGTTGGCAACTATTATTGCTCAGGCAAAATTATATATCGGCCCTGATACCGGTATCACGCATCTGGCGGCGGCAACCGGGATTCCGGTAATCGCCCTTTATGGGCCGACCAATCCGGTAAAATGGGCGCCTTGGCCTAGTACTTACGGCCAGAATAAAAATCCTTTTCATAAGGTAGGTAGTCAACAGGTTAATAATGTCTTCTTGGTTCAAGGAAAAGGCGTATGCGTGCCTTGCCATCAAGAAGGCTGTGATGGTCACCGCTTAAGTCACAGTGATTGTCTTAACAGTATACCGGCTAAAAAAATACAAGATATTGCGTTGACAATATTACAAAAAAACTAAAACATGGATATTCTTCACGCAGAATGCAACGATGGATTAAGTGGGCAATAGTTTAAGGTTTTTAGAGGCTATTTATCATTTGATACTCTGATAAAAGCATTGAGTTATATGAGAAGTTCTAACTATATTGAATTAAATGGCTATTGACGTATTCGAGAACATACAAATAATGGCGGTTAAAGCGGGCGGTATTTTTACGGCATTATTGATAGGGAGTATTTATTTCTCCACCAGTTTGGCCATTATTTTATCGGCTGTATTGGGCCTGTTATGGTTGCTTTCCGGCCAGCTTACAGGCATGCCCGGTCTGTTGAGAAAATATCCGGTGGCATTATGGTCGCTGCTTCTATATGGCTGTTTTATTGCAGGTTTGAGTTATGGCAATGCCACAGATAGCGATGCTTTTTCTATGCTAAGAAAATACAGGGAGTTGTTGTTTATTCCTATTTTAATTTCGTTTTTAACGACAGAGCGTTATCGTTATTGGGCATGGAATACGTTTATGATTGCTTCGGCAGCTACATTGTTAATTTCTTATTTGATGAATTTTGGCATTATTAGTTTGAATGAACAAGGAGACCCTTGCTACAAGAGCCGTATTACTCATAGTATTTTTATCTCTTTCTTTGCTTTTTTTTGCATGCACAAAGTTTATGATGATAAGCGCTATGGAAAGCTGTATTTAACGTTAGCGATATTATGCCTATACAATCTTTTTTTTGTAGTGGAGGGTCGTACTGGGCAATTAATTGTTGCGGCCTTAATTTTATTATTTTCCATACAACGACTGACTATTAAAAAATGCGGAATCACTGTCGTTATTGGCGCTGTGTTGTTCGCCCTTTTCCTTAATTTTTCCGATAAAGCCAGCCGAATTACCGAAGGCATTGCTAATACGCAAGCTTATTTACAACCCGTTTCCGAGCAAACCGAATCGTCTATGGGGCTGCGATATACTTTTTGGAAATATTCATTAAAACTGATGGCTGACAGCCCCATGGTAGGGCATGGCACCGGTAGTTTTGCTAAAGAATATCAACGAATTGCCATAGGCGAGCAGGTTATGACACACAATCCTCACAATGAGTTTTTCATGATTGGCGTTCAGCTGGGTTTATTTGGGCTGCTGGCATATTTGGGATTTCTCTCAAGCCAGCTCTATTACGCTAGAGAATTGTCTGATAACGAAAAATGGCTTGCTCAAGGGCTTCTGATGTCATTGCTCATTACCAGTTTGTTTAATACGCCATTCTTTGACTTCACTGAGGGGCACTGGTATGCGGTTATGGTAGCCTTGTGTTTTGCTGCTCTCGGGGTAGGCAATAAGGTTGCCATAAATAATGCTTAGCGTCATCATCATCACCAAAAATGAAGCCTCGCATATTGGCCGCTGCCTGGAGTCTGTTTCATGGGCGGATGAAATTATCGTTCTGGACTCAGGCAGTCAAGATGATACGGTATCTCTCTGTCGTCACTATACCGATAAGGTGTATGAAACAGACTGGCCGGGTTTTGGCATTCAGAAACAGCGAGCCTTGGATAAAGCCAAGGGAGATTGGGTTTTATCTATTGATGCCGATGAGGTTGTAACGCCCGAATTAAGGGCTGAAATCGGAAAAGCGCTCAGGCAGGAGCGCTATAATGGCTATGAAATCCCTCGCCTTTCCAGCTACTGCGGCAGGCAAATGCGTCATGGGGGCTGGTGGCCTGATCATGTGCTTAGGTTGTTTCGTCGAAATGACGGACACTTCACCGATTCGGTTGTTCATGAGCGTATTATTGTTCAGGGGCAAGTCAGTCGGTTAATTACCCCGCTGCTTCATGATGCTTTTGTAAATCTGGATGAAGTCTTGCATAAAGTAAATAGCTATTCAGCTTTAGGCGCCGCTTTGCTTTACCGGCGGGGCGTTCGCTCATCTTTGGGCAAAGCGATCTTAAAAGCACTTTGGACATTTATACGCACTTATTGGATTCAAGCTGCCATTCTGGATGGACGGCAAGGACTAATGCTGTCAATTTCTAATGCAGAAGGTACTTATTACAAGTATCTTAAATTATGGGAATTACAAAATTCACAACCTTTTCAAAAATGAATTTGATTTCTGTTATTGTAACTACCTATAACTGGCCGACGGCATTAGAGCTTTGTCTGGACAGTTTATTTGCCCAACAAGATCAGGCCTTTGAAATTATCATTGCTGACGATGGCTCTACATCCGTCAATAAGGCGAAGGCACAGGCCTACTGCTTTAAAAGTCCGGTACCCATTCAGTATGTGCATCATGATGATCAAGGATTCAGGGCAGGAACCATCCGAAATAAGGCGGTTGCTGCCAGCCTTGGATCATATCTACTGTTTATTGATGGCGACTGCGTTTGTTGCGCTGATTTTATCGCCCGCCATCGTCAGCTGGCAGAGTCGGGATGTTTTGTGCCGGGAAATCGGGTGTTGTTGAATGAGTCGTTTACTCAGGAAGTTATTGAAAACCATATCCCATTACATCAAAAATCATTGAATTATTTTGTTTCTCTTTGGCTGCAAAAAAAAACCAACAGGATTTCTGCTTTTATTAGACTTCCTTTGGGGGTTTTGAGGAGATTACAGCCCAGAAAATGGCAAAAAGCCATGACCTGTAATTTGGCGCTATGGAAAAACGACTTTTTACGGGTGAATGGTTTTGATGAACTTTTTGAGGGCTGGGGCTTTGAAGATTCTGATCTGGTTATTCGTATGATACATGCCGGTGTTCAACGCAAGGAAGGGCGGTTTTCTGTGCCGGTGCTGCATTTGTGGCATCGCCAGAATGATAAGAGCAAGCAAGATAATAATTACCAGCGATTGTTGGATCGTTTGAAGCGGTGGGATTTTATTGTCGCAACAAAAGGCGTCTCTCAGTATCTTGAATAACGCCATAATCGAGCTCAAACTTGAACAGTTCTACCTGTTAATAAAATTTTAAAATATATGAATAAGACGTCCAATGTCAGCGCTCAAATATATAAGCGTTTGTTGACCTATGTGAAGCCGCATTTGTGGCTTTTTGCCATCAGTATTTTCGGCTTCCTGATGTACTCAGGCACCCAGACCTTATTTGCGGCACTGATCAAGCATATTATCGATACGCTGCAAACTGAGGCGCGGGAGGGTATGAATTATTTGCCGTTAATGTTTAGCGGTTTAATTATCGTGCATGGGATCGGCGCTTATTTAGGCAACTATTTTTTAGCTAAGGTATCTACCAATGTGGTACATACCTTGCGCTGTGAAATTTTTGACCAGTACACGCGCTTGCCAACAGCTTATTTTGACGCGAATAACAGCGGTTACATGATTTCAAGGATAACCAATAATGTAGCATTGGTTACTCAGGCCGCTACGGATGCGGTGCGCACCATTGTGCGTGAAGGCTTTACCGCAATAGGCTTGTTAATTTATTTGTTTTATTCAAACTGGATGTTGTCGCTGGTTTTTGTCGCCATCGCGCCGATTATTGTGGTGTTGGTGGGTTATGTCAGTAAGCGCCTGCGCCGCATTAGTAAAAAAATACAGGAATCGATAGGCGACATAACTCATATTACTTCGGAATTGGTGGGCGGGCATAGGGTAGTACGCAGTTATGGCGGTGAAGAATATGAGCGGCGACGATTCCTGGAAAGTAGTTTATATCATCGCAGACAATCATTGAAGCTGGCTACAACTATGGCGGTACACAATCCGATTATGCAATTTATCATCGCGATTGCATTGTCATTTCTGATGTATATGGCCTTATTTTTTATGAAGCAAGCCAGTGTCGGTGAGTTTGTCGGCTACTTGACGGCGGCATTTTTGTTACCGAGACCTATCAGACAATTGAGTGATGCCAATGGCGACATTCAAAAAGGTATTGCAGCGGCTCAATCGTTATTTGAAATTCTGGACGAGCCTGGTGAGCTGGATCAAGGTACTTATCAGGCGGAAAGGTGTAAAGGGGCATTAGAATTTAAAAATCTGTCCTTTCAATATGCAGGCGCCAATGAACCGGCGCTGATTGACATCAGTTTTAAGGCTGAGCCGGGGCAGACGATTGCGCTGGTAGGGGCTTCCGGTGGCGGAAAAAGTACGCTCGCTAATTTGGTGTCGCGTTTTTACCCGCATGATACCGGTGAAATATTGTTGGACGGTGTTGAAATAAATACTTATGAATTGGCAAATTTGAGAAAACAGTTGGCATTGGTTAATCAGCAAGTCACTTTATTCAATGATACGATCGCCAATAATATCGCCTATGGATCACTTGCGACGGCAACCCGAAGTGAAATAACACAGGCTGCAACAGACGCTTATGCCATGGAATTTATCGCCAAGTTGAATCAGGACTTGGATACGGAAATAGGTGAAAATGGCGTCAAGTTGTCTGGAGGGCAACGGCAAAGATTAGCTTTGGCGAGGGCCTTATTGAAGGATGCGCCTCTATTAATACTGGATGAGGCGACATCCGCGCTGGATACCGAATCGGAGCGGTATATCCAGGCGGCGCTGCAAAAAGTTATGAAGAACAGGACGACTCTGGTTATTGCTCACCGGCTATCGACCATTGAAAGTGCTGATATGATTCTGGTTATGGATCATGGTCATATTGTTGAACGAGGGTCTCATCGGGAGCTTATTGCAAAAAATGGAGTCTATGCGCGTTTGCATTCCATGCAATTTAAGGAACATGGTAGTAGTGACCAGCCGGTCGCCGCTACTGAGGTATCAAATTCAGACATTGCGTAGGACATTATTTTGAAGACATTTATTGCCGAACTCGAAGAGCATAAGGCGATAATGGAGCGATTGGCGGATTGTTCCGGTGCCATTGAGGCGACCGGAGCATTGCTGATTGAAACATTAAAGCGAGGTGGAAAAATATTATTGTGCGGCAATGGCGGCAGTGCGGCCGATTGTCAGCATATCGCTGCAGAGCTGGTAGTGCAATACCAAAAAAATCGTAAGGCGCTGGCCGCAATTGCGTTGACCACAGACAGTTCGATTTTAACGGCGCACAGCAATGATTTTGGTTTTGAAACCGTGTATTCCCGGCAGATTGAGGCCATTGCCAGTGAAAAGGATTGTTTGATTGCCATTTCCACATCCGGACGCAGCAAAAATATATTAAAAGCGGCGGAAGCTGCAAAGTTGAAAGGTATGGCTGTTATCGGCTTGACCGGCTGTGAAGGCGGCGAATTAAGTGGGCAAGTATCGCACCCGGTGATTGTCCCCTCGGATGTGACCGCAAGAATCCAAGAGGCGCATATATTGATAGGTCATTGGTGGTGTGGCGCGATTGAGGAGGCTGTAAGTGCTGGCAATTATTCCTGAATTTACCAAGGCTCACATCATAGTTATTGGTGACGTGATGCTGGATCGATATTGGTCCGGGCAGGCTGCGCGTATTTCACCGGAAGCGCCGGTGCCGGTAGTGAGGGTTAATACTATTGAGGATCGCGTCGGCGGCGCCGGTAATGTCGCACTCAATATAGCTAAATTAGGCGGCAAGGTCACTCTGTTGGGTGTCGTTGGTGATGATGCCGAGGGCGACATACTACGACGACTGCTGGAAGCGGAAGGCGTAGTTTGCGATTTTGTCGTCGAGCAAGAAATTCGCAGTATCTGCAAGTTACGGGTTATGGCCCAACATCAGCAACTCATTCGAATCGATTTTGAAGAGACGTCTCTTAAGTTTGATTCAGATACCTTATTGGCCAGACTGGTTAAGCACCTACCTAAAAACCATACCACTGTTTTCTCGGACTATGGCAAAGGAACCTTGGCGAATATTTCAACTTATATTCTTGCAGCCAAGCAAGCTGGCATTAAGGTTTTGGTCGATCCGAAAGGCGTGGATTATCAGCGTTATGCTCATGCAGATCTGATAACGCCAAATTTGTCTGAATTACAGGCTGTCGTTGGCGTTACTGAAAACGAAGAGGATTTGCTGGAAAAAGGACGCAGGCTGTTAAAGCAACATCAAATTCCGACACTTTTGCTGACTCGCGGCGAGGCGGGTATGACCTTGATACAAGATGATCAAGTGCATTCATTGCCGGCCCAGGCCAAGGATGTTTTTGACGTGACCGGCGCCGGAGATACTGTTATTGCGGTAATGGCTTTATGTGTGGCATTGGACATGGTTTTGGATGATGCAATGTATCTGGCTAATCTGGCGGGCGGCATAGTGGTTGGAAAACTGGGTACCTCAACCGTGTCGATGCCCGAGTTAACGCGGGCTATGCACGGTGACCGGGATTCCCGATACGGTATCGTTTCGGAAGATGAGTTGGCGCAAATATTGGTCGGGGCCAAAGCCCATGATGAGCGGATCATCATGACCAATGGCTGCTTCGATTTATTGCATGCCGGACATGTGACTTATTTACAGCAGGCAAAGGCGCTAGGTGATCGCTTGGTGGTGGCGGTAAACTCCGATGCATCGGTCAGGCAGCTTAAAGGAGAGAGTCGGCCTATTAATGGCTTGCAGGAACGGATGACCGTTTTAGCGGCATTAGCCTGTGTGGACTGGGTGGTTTCATTCGAAGAGGAAACCCCTGAAAGACTGTATTGCAGACTGCTGCCGGATGTTATTGTTAAGGGTGGCGATTACAGTTCGGAGCAAGTTGCCGGTGGCGATTGCGTGATTCGGGCGGGTGGTGAAGTAAAGATATTACAGTTTGTTGACGGTCAGTCGACAACGGCGATGATTAAAAAAGCGAGGGGATTGGAATGATTGTGGTGACGGGCGGTGCCGGTTTTATTGGCAGTAATCTTATTCGGGCATTAAACCAGCGGGGTGAGCGCGATATATTGCTGGTGGATCATCTGTCTAATGGGCGAAAAATGCACAATATCGCCGATCTTGATATCGCCGATTACATGGACAAGGATGAGTTTATAGAGAAAATTGGCATGGCTCATTTTTTTGATGGGGTGCGGGCGGTTTTCCATCAGGGAGCTTGCTCTGCAACCACGGAATGGGATGGGCGGTATGTGATGACCAATAATTATGATTATTCCAAACGTTTATTGCATTGGTGTATCGCAAAAAATGTCGCCTTTATGTATGCGTCTTCCGCTTCGGTTTACGGGGATGGCAAGCAGGGGTTCCGCGTTGATCGCAGTTGCGAACATCCTATCAATATGTATGCCTATTCGAAATTTCAATTCGATCAATATGTTCGACCTTTATTAGCTAAAACCAACAGTCCAATTGTCGGTCTCCGCTATTTTAATGTTTACGGACCCAGAGAGCAACATAAAGGCTCCATGAGTAGCACGGCATTTCATTTTAATCGGCAGGTTATTGAGCAAAAAAGAGCGAAGTTGTTTGAGGGCTGCGATGGCATGGCTAATGGCGAACAAAAGCGGGACTTTGTTTATGTTGATGATGTTGTCGATGTAAATTTGTGGTTTTTGGACCATCCTGAGCAACGCGGTATTTATAACCTAGGAACGGGGCGAGCGGAAACTTTTAATGCGGTCGCTCAGGCGGTGACTGATTGGCATAATGAGGGGGAGATTGAGTATATCCCGTTTCCCGAGCATTTAAAGGGCGCGTATCAGAGCTATACCCAAGCGGATATTTCCGGGCTAAGAGAGGCTGGGTACACGAAGGACTTTTTGACCGTTAAGCAAGGCGTCGCAAGATATTTGGATTGGTTGAATACATAAGGAGCGTTTATAAGAAAATAACCTCTTGACGCAGTCAGAAAAAGCTGTAGAATGCGCAGTTCTTTCAAGGCAGGGTCTTTGAAGAGTCGGCAGGACGCCGGGGTTTAGAAAATAAAGTAGGCAAGGATGTTGACAAGTTGGCCGGGTAGGTTATAATGGTCGGCTTCTTCGGGGTCTGGTAATTGGCTTCGACAAGGACGGTTTAAAAATAAATGTCGACAAGGTGTTGACAAGTTGAATTGGACCTGTATAATCGTCTAGCTCAACCGGGGTTTACTCCGACGCTCTTTAAAAATCCGATCAAAATAATTTGTGTGGGTGCTTGTGATGAGCTATTTACGTTTGTAATAAATAGTCGACACAAGAGCTTGCGTAAAAAAGAAATTTTATACGTTTAATTCTGTA
>JAGXGY010000049.1 GCA_024636505.1 Methylobacter sp.
CGTATCTGACTTGACCATTAACCCATTTAGCAGCGCCTGATTTAAAAGGAACCCAACCTAATGCACGTCTTGCGCCACCGGAACAGCGCCAATTGAGCTTGTTTTTCTTGAACTGTTTTCTGGCTTTGGTATGAACGGCAATGGTTTCTTGAACCGCAGTTGAGTCGATCATCATGCCGCGCTCTTTACGGATGCCTTTTAAGTCTTTCATCAGCTCAAACGCCGAGGTGCCGCAGTTTATGTAGCCGACTTCCGGAATAAAAACCCAAGAAAACTCAGCAGAATACGCATTAGCGGCATTCCACACTTGATTGACATCAAACGCCATACGATTCAAAACACTGGCGTGTTTATCGCGAACTCTGACTGATAATGTTTTAATTATGGGTTTCATGGTCTCCAAGATACGGCCTGTCGATTACGCTGTCAAAAAATCAAAAGCACGCCTTACATCCCCGCCCTGAACGACGGGGCTTTACGGTGCTTTTTGGTAAAGCCCGTTCCTTTAGGTGGGGGATGTAAGGATGCTCTTGACTTTGGTTGTTCAATCTTGGGTTAATCTGACTTGCGCTTCGCGGTATTTTGCCGCGCAGTAGTCGGCTACCTCGGCGGGCAAATGCGGGCCCGGCGCGGTTTTATCCCAGTCCAGCGTTTCCAGGTAATCACGGATATATTGCTTGTCGAAACTGGGCGGACTGATGCCGACCCGATATTGATCGGCAGGCCAGAAGCGTGATGAATCTGGCGTTAAAACTTCATCGATCAGGTATAAAACGCCGTCATCGTCGACGCCGAATTCGAATTTGGTATCGGCAATAATGATGCCCCGTTCTTTGGCGTAGACGGCGGCTTCCTTGTACAGCTTCAGGCTGGCATCGCGCACTTTTTCCGCCAAGTCCCGGCCCATCAATTTGACGGTAAGTTCAAAAGAGACGTTTTCGTCATGCTGATCCACTTCGGCTTTGGTCGACGGCGTATAAATGGGTTCAGGCAGTTGCTGCGCCTGCTGCAAGCCTTCGGGCAGTTTGATGCCGCAGATAGCGCCTGATTTTTGATAATCTTTCCAGCCGGAGCCGATCAGATAACCGCGCACAATGGCTTCAACCGGCAGCGGTTTCAACAACTTGACGACAATAGCGCGGCCTTCAATCTGCGCGCGCTCGGCGGCATCGGGAACCACTTGTTCCAATGGAATGTCGGACAGGTGATTGGGGATCACGTGCTGCATTTTTTCAAACCAGAAATTGGACACGCTGGTTAAAACACGGCCTTTACCGGGAATAGGGTCGGGCAAAATCACATCGAATGCCGACAGCCGGTCGGTGGTCACAATCAGCATGTGTTTGTCGTCAATGTCGTAAATATCCCGCACTTTGCCGCGGGCTCTGAGCTTTAAAGACGACAGTGTCGATTGGTATAGCGCTTCTGGGGCAGTCATAGGTTCTCGCTGGGTATCATCAAATGGAAAATTTTATCAGTTGTTCGGGACTGGGTTAACTAACAGCCCGATTTATATAGCGCAAGGGGCGACCGGCTGGTCGCCCCTGCAATTTATCCTGTGTTCAGGTTATTTCATTTTCATGTGGATTGAAACATTCCTTACCGGAACATGTCCTTGTTAACTGCTTTATCCATGGCGGATTTTGCGGTAATCATGCCTTTATCGACCAGTTCTTTCATATTCTGATCCAGCGTCTGCATGCCGTCCTTGCGGCCGGTTTGAATCGCAGAATACATTTGCGCTACCTTGGCTTCACGGATCAGGTTTCTAATCGCCGCTGTACCGACCATGATTTCATGGGCGGCAACACGTCCGCCGCCGATTTTCTTCAGCAAGGTTTGCGAAATAACCGCCTGCAACGATTCGGACAGCATCGCTCTAATCATGTCTTTTTCGGCGGCAGGAAAAACATCGATAATACGGTCGATGGTTTTTGCGGCGGAAGTGGTGTGCAAGGTGCCGAACACCAGATGGCCGGTTTCCGCTGCAGTCATTGCCAGACGGATGGTTTCCAGATCGCGCATTTCACCGACCAGAATAATATCGGGATCTTCGCGCAACGCCGAACGCAATGCTTCAGCAAAGCCGTGGGTATCACGCTTTATTTCCCGTTGGTTAATCAGCGATTTTTGGCTTTCATGAACAAATTCGATAGGATCTTCTACGGTCAGTATGTGCGCGTAATCATTGCAGTTAATATGATTGATCATCGCCGCCAGTGTCGTTGACTTGCCGGAGCCGGTAGGGCCGGTCACCAGAACCATGCCGCGTGGTTTTTGGCATAATGCTTCAAAAAACTTGGGGGCTTTTAATTGTTCCAGACTCATGATGACCGAGGGGATCGTTCTAAATACAGCGGCGGCGCCACGCTCCTGATTAAACGCATTAACACGAAACCTGGCAACGCCGGGCAATTCGAATGAAAAATCGGTTTCCAAAAACTCCTCATAATCCTTGCGTTGTTTGTCATTCATAATGTCATAAATCAGCGCATGCACTTCCTTATGATTCAATGCAGGAATATTGATTCGGCGAATATCACCATCGACTCTAATCATAGGCGGCAGCCCCGACGATAAATGCAAATCCGACGCATTGTTTTTAGCTGAAAAAGCCAGTAATTCGGCAATATCCATAACATCCTCATGAAGACAAAAATAAAAAATATCTTTATACCATAAATCAATTTTTTGTTTTTTTGAAGCAGTGCTGTGTTAGCTTGCAATTTATCGATAGCTCGCCATGAAAACAACCGATAACGGTATAATTAAGCGGCGATTAACCGAGGAAAAACCATGGCAACCCTAGCGCAAAGACTCAAACAACTACGTAGCCAAATCAGCGATGCAGAGCTGGTCTATCAGCGTCAGCCCGGATCGGTGCTGTTATTGGCGGTCAGCAAAACCAAGCCATCCGAAGCGATTGCCTGCGCCTATCGATCCGGGCAACGCCATTTCGGCGAAAATTATTTGCAGGAAGCCTTGAAAAAACAACAGGAACTGGGCGCCTATGCTATTACCTGGCATTTTATCGGCCCGATACAATCCAATAAAACCAAAGCGTTGGCGACCCGTTTTGACTGGGTGCACAGCGTCGACAGTTTAAAAATAGCCCGACGTCTTAGCGAGCAGCGCCCGACCCATTTGCCGCCGTTAAACATTTGCCTGCAAGTCAATATCAGTGATGAACCCAGCAAGTCCGGCATCGCCTTGGCCGAATTGCCGCCATTGTGCGAACAAGTCGCCAAACTGCCGAAGCTGAAATTACGCGGCGTAATGGCCATTCCGGCGCCACAACAGGATTTTGAACAGCAACGACAACCTTATAAAAATCTTTATCAGGCGGCTGCCAAACTCGGACTGGACACCTATTCGTTCGGTATGAGCGGCGATTTAAAAGCTGCGATAGCCGAAGGTTCGACTATCGTCAGAATCGGTACTGCATTGTTTGGTGAGCGGGATTATTCATAAATGTAGGCGTTAACTCAAATCATCGGGTTCATCAATAACCGGATTAATCAATGTCCCGATGCCCTCAATTTCAATCCGGGCGGTTTGTCCCGGCAACAGGTAACCGCGCGGTTTCATTTTTACGCCGACCCCGGCCGGTGTGCCGGTGGCAATCACATCGCCCGGCTCCAGCGTCATTGCTTGCGACAGATAGGCAATCATTTCATAGCAGTTGAAAAGCATCTGTCCGGTATTGGCATGTTGCCGCAGTTCGTCATCTATCCAGGTTTTAAGATCCAGATTATGCGGGTCGCCGATTTCATCGGCGGTTACTATCCACGGCCCCAGAGGGCCGTGAGTATCGAATGATTTACCCAAGGTAAAGGTCGACGAACGAAACTGCCAGTCGCGCACCGACACATCGTTGGCAATGGTAAATCCGGCAATGACCTGGTGAGCCTTGTCGACCGGCACATGGCGGCAGCGGGTGCCGATCACAAAAGCCAGCTCGCCTTCATAATCCAGCTTATCGGAAACTTTAGGCCGATGTATCGCCTCGCCGGGTCCGATCACGCAGGTGCTTTGTTTGGTGAAAAAGCTCGGGTATTCCGGCTTATCCCGGCCGGTTTCTTCGATATGGTCGGCATAATTCAGGCTGATGCCCAAATATTTGCCGGGCCTCGGCACCGGCGCATGCAGCGTGACCTGATTCAGCGGAATACGGCCCAAGCCGCTGTCGATTTGCTTTCGCATCGCCTCCAGGGCTCCGCCGCCTGCATCCAGAAATTCAAGCATCGATGACGGAATTTTAGTATGATTTTTGCCGTCAACGATGTTGGCCTCAACAACAGCGCCTACACGGGTTTCGTGATTATGAGTAAAGGTTACCAGTTTCATCAGTTAAGCCTATTCGTATCATTTCAAGTGCAACTATTATAAACGTAAGCGTAAACTCAAGAGCTTGCGCCAAAAAAAAGATATAATTAATCAATTTTTAATTGAATGAGGATCATAAAATGAATGAAAACTGGATTGCACCATCTATCTTGTCGGCTAATTTCGCCAAATTGGGCGAAGAGGTTGATAACGTTTTAAAAGCGGGTGCCGATGTGGTGCATTTCGATGTGATGGATAACCATTTCGTACCCAATCTGACTATCGGGCCTTTGGTTTGCGAAGCGCTGAGAAAACACGGCGTCACCGCACCGATTGACGTACATCTAATGGTTGAACCGGTTGACCGCCTTATCCCCGACTTTGCCAAAGCAGGCGCCAGCATCATTACCTTCCATCCTGAAGCCTCGGTGCATATCGACCGCACGTTGCAATTGATTAAAGATTGCGGCTGCCAGGCTGGATTGGTATTTAATCCCGGCACCCCGCTGCATTATCTGGATTATGTGATGGACAAACTGGACATGATTTTATTGATGTCGGTTAACCCCGGTTTCGGCGGCCAGTCGTTCATTCCATCAGCGCTGGATAAATTGCGCCAAGTCAGAACAAGAATCGACGACAGCGGTTTAAATATCCGTCTGGAAATCGATGGCGGCGTTAAAGTCGACAACATCCGCGACATTAAAGCCGCCGGTGCCGATACTTTCGTCGCAGGTTCGGCGATTTTCAGCCAGTCGGATTATAAAAAAGTGATTGATGACATGCGGGCTGAATTGGCGAAAGCGGTTTAAAGTCAGGCAATGTGTAGGGCGTTTTGCGTTAACAAACCAATAATGCCTTACGCATTCCGACCGCAATAATTACAGCATCATTTTGCGCATTCAAGTTGGAGTAAGCTAATGACGACGGTAACTTTCGATACCCATGATTTTGTTAAAAAGCTCAAAGGCGTGGGTTTCAGTGAGGAACAAGCGGAAGTCCTAACTGATTTACAAAAAACCACCGTCTCAACTACGATGGAACAAGCACGGCATGATTATGAGCTAGATGATTTGGCTACCAAGCGTGATTTAAAAGAACTGGAGCTAAAAATTGAATTGGTTAAATCAGAGTTAAAGCGCGAGATTACAGAAACTAAAGCTGACTTAATCCGCTGGGTGGTGGGCGTAGGTTTATTGCAAATAACGATTATTGCCGGGTTGTTGTTTAGATTAACCGGCAAGGTTTAGCGCGTGGTTGAATTATAGGGTACGCCGCATAACATTAAGGATATGTAATTAATTACCATGGCAATACCTGATTTTCAAACAATAATGCGGCCGCTGCTGGAACACTTAGCGGATGGAAAAATACCTTCCAACCGAGAAACGATTGATGCATTAAGTAGGTATTTTCAGCTCACTGATGAAGAGCTTGCTGAATTATTGCCCAGCGGACAACAGTCAGTTTTTATGAATCGTATCGCTTGGGCAAAAGCACACTTAAAGAAAGCCATACTTTTGGAATCACCTTCTCGTGGTCATTACAAAATAACGCCGCGAGGTTTACAGGCGTTGGCTCAAAACAATCAATTGATCAATTTGAAGTATCTAAAGCAATTTGAAGAATACAGTTATGGCAATCCAGCTAATGGTCATACTAAAGAAAAAGATGAACAAAAGTCTTCCGATACGCTAACGCCATCAGAGTATATTGAAATCGGTTATCAGCGAATTCGAGAAGAAATTGAGGGCGAATTGCTGGGCAAAATCAAAGAGTCTTCACCTGCATTTTTTGAGCGTTTAGTGATAGAACTTTTAGTTGCAATGGGTTATGGTGGATCGCGTAAAGACGCAGGCCAAACGATAGGCAGATCAGGCGATGGCGGTATAGATGGTGTTATCAAGGAAGATCGATTAGGCCTTGATGCTATTTATATTCAGGCCAAACGCTGGGAAGGCGTAGTCGGACGACCCGAAATTCAAAAATTTGCCGGCGCATTACAAGGACAGCGAGCAAAAAAAGGCGTATTTATTACCACATCGAGTTTTACCAAAGAAGCGATTGAATATGTGGCAATGATCGATAATAAAATCGTACTCATGGGCGGAAAGGAATTAACCGGTTTAATGATTGACTATGACGTGGGTGTTTCAAAAATAGCCAGCTATGATGTTAAGCGTATAGATTTGGATTATTTTGAAGAATAAGCATTTATATATGCAAACAAATACTATTAAAACAAAAAGCAACAGAGCAACATATTATAAAGCCAAAATTAACCTCGAAATAGATATTGATACACTTAGAAAGCGCACTACGCCATTTGATTGATAAAGCTGAGTTGAGCGGCTTGTCCGCTCAAACGAAACTTATGCCCTCTGGGTATAAAATTATTTTGACACGATAACGCCATACACCGAATAACAAAAATGACCCCAGAACAATTCAATCACTTAGCCCGGCAGGGCTACAACCGCATCCCGGTTTGCCGCGAAGTGCTGGCCGATTTGGATACGCCGTTAAGCGCTTACCTGAAACTGGCCGACGGTGCTTATTCTTATTTATTTGAATCGGTACACGGCGGCGAGCAATGGGGTCGCTATTCGATCATCGGCTTGCCCTGCCTTACCGTGGTCAAAATTACCGGCAATCAAATCCGTGTCGAACAAGACGGCGAGCTGCAAGAATCGCTTAGCCACGACAATCCGCTGATCTGGATCGAGCAGTTCAAGGCACGCTACAACGTTCCCGACATCGACACCCTGCCGCGTTTTAACGGCGGTCTGGTCGGCTATTTCGGTTATGAAACCATCGGCTATATCGAGCCGAAGTTGCGTGGCACAGCAAAGCCCGACCCGCTGGGCTGCCCCGACATTTTGCTGATGGTGTCGGAAGACATGCTGGTGTTCGACAATCTGTCTGGCAAAATGCTGCTGCTGACTCATGCCAATCCCGAACAAGACGATGCCTATAACCGTGCGCTTGCGCGAATCGATGATTTGGCCGTCAAGCTGCGCGAACTGCAAGCCAAGCCGACCAGGAACCACACCCACAACAAAGTCGAAGAGTCCGATTTCATCTCCGGCTTTACCCAACAGGGCTTTGAAGAGGCGGTAGTGAAAGCCAAGGAATACATCACCGACGGCGACATCATGCAGGTGGTGCTGTCGCAACGCATGTCCATTCCCTACAGCGCCTCGCCGCTGAATTTATACCGCGCGTTGCGTTGTTTGAATCCTTCGCCGTACATGTTTTACCTGAATCTGGACGATTTCCACGTCGTCGGTTCGTCGCCGGAAATTCTGGTCAGGCTGGAGGATAACATGGTCACGGTCCGCCCGATTGCCGGCACCCGCCGTCGCGGCGAAACCCCGGAACAAGACCTTGAACTGGAACAAGAGTTGCTGGCCGATCCCAAAGAACTGGCCGAGCACTTAATGCTGATCGACCTGGGCCGCAACGATGTCGGCCGGGTCGCCCAAATCGGCTCCGTACAACTGACCGATAAAATGATCGTGGAGCGCTATTCGCACGTCATGCACATCGTCTCCAACGTCACCGGACAGTTGCAGCAAGGCGACAACGCCTTTGACGTGCTGGCCGCGACTTTTCCCGCCGGTACCGTCAGCGGCGCGCCGAAAATACGCGCGATGGAAATTATTGACGAACTCGAACCGGTCAAGCGCGGCGTTTATGCAGGCGCAGTCGGCTACATCGCCTGGTCCGGCAACCTCGATACCGCCATCGCGATCAGGACTGCCGTGATCAAAAACAATATGTTACATATACAAGCCGGTGCCGGTATCGTTTACGATTCGGTGCCCAGAAACGAATGGGATGAGACCATGAATAAAGGCCGCGCCATTTTTCGCGCTGTGAGTATGGTCGAAGCGGGATTGGAAGGGGAGCAATCATGAGCACCGTCAAAGTGGTCATGGTCGATAACTACGACTCGTTCACCTACAACCTGGTGCAATATTTCGGCGAATTAGGCGCTGACGTGACCGTGGTGCGTAACGATCAAGTCACTGTCGCAGACATCGAAAAGCTGGCGCCCGATAAGCTGGTGATCTCCCCTGGCCCCTGTACCCCCAAGGAAGCGGGCATATCGGTTGAAGCTATTTTAAAATTTTCCGGACGTACTCCTATTCTGGGGGTGTGCCTCGGTCATCAAAGCATCGGCTATGCATTCGGCGGCAATATCGTCCATGCCAAAAGCATCATGCACGGTAAAACCTCGCCGGTTTATCATTATAATCAAGGCGTATTCAAAGGCCTGAACAACCCGTTTACCGCCACCCGTTATCATTCGTTGGTCATCGAACAGGCGACCCTGCCCGATTGTCTGGAAATAACCGCCTGGACGCAGGACGAAACGGGAAAGCTGGATGAAATTATGGGCGTCAGGCATAAACAGCTGGATATTGAAGGCGTGCAATTTCATCCCGAGTCGATTTTGACCGAGCATGGGCATGATTTGTTGAGGAATTTTTTGGAAAGGTGATTGTTAGTCACTTCCGCGTTACCGACCTGAGATTGAGTGCCTAAATGAGCCCAACAGTATTTAAAGAAAATGGCTATCGGTTCTTTTTCTTCTCCAGAGAAGAACCAAGAATGCATGTCCATATTGTTTCGGGAGACGGAGAGGCTAAATTCTGGCTGGAACCGGAAATTGAATTGGCTAGAAACTATCAATACTCAAGAAAGCAGTTAAAAGAAATCGAATCACTTCTGGAGGCACATTACAATGAGCTTATTAGCGGATGGCAACAGCACTTCCCCGGTTGAAGTTACGCATATTTCAACCCACGGGGTCTGGCTGCTAATTTATGATGAAGAATTATTCATGTCCTATGACGATTTCCCGTGGTTTAAAAGTCAGCAGATTAAATCGGTCATTAATGTTAAAGAGCAATCGCCGGGACACTTTTATTGGCCAGATATTGATGTGGATTTAACGCTGGAAATCATCAGACATCCAGAACGCTTTCCATTGCAGGCAAAAAGTCACTAACGAAAGGTGATAACACATCAGCTGAAAGCATCAAACCACGAAAGACACGAAGAAAAACACCGTGTTCTTCGTGTCTCGGCAACTGCTCCCTGCGTTGCTCTACCTCCTGCATCCGTGCAGTCGTCGGTAACCGCTCCATGCGTCGCCTAGAGCGCCTACTTTTGGTGCCCTACCTTCTGCATAACCCACATAGACGTGGCGAATGCAGATATTGCAGGAGCAAATATCTGTCCGTGCAGTCGTTCGTGGTTAACAAATCAGGAGTGCATCATGAGTCGTATTGTCTGGCTATTCTTAAGCGTAGCATTGTTTACATCCGCCACTCAGGCAAAGCCGTTAACCCCTGAACAGGTGCCGGCCCCCCTTAAACCCTGGATATCCTGGGTGTTGCAGGACAGCCCCGAACCCCCCTGCCCATTTATCTACAACAGTTACCAGCAAAAACGCTGTAGCTGGCCTACCCGGACACAGCTGAATTTAACCGCTAAAAAAGGCGTATTTTCGACTAGCTGGACAGTGTATCGGGATAGCTGGATCGGCTTGCCGGGCGATAAAAAACACTGGCCGCTGAATGTGAAGGTTGATAACAAGACCGCGTTGGTTATGGACAAAAACGGCATTCCTTCAATTAAACTGGCGGCGGGCTCTCAACAGCAAATCAACGGTGAGTTCTTCTGGGCGGCCATTCCCGATAACTTAAAAGTACCCGGCGATACCGGGCTGATTGAACTGCGTATTAATGGCGCGATCATACCGTCACCGGCCATAAAAAACGGACAGCTGTGGTTAAAGGTCAGCGATACAGGGTTAAAAAAGCCGGAAAACAGCCAAAACAATCTGGATATTCAGGTGTTTCGAAAAATCATCGACGAGGTGCCCGCTCAGGTTTTAACCCGAATGCTGCTGGAAGTCTCCGGCGAGCAGCGCGAAATCAGATTACCCCGGCCCATATTGGACGGTTTTATTCCGCTGAGTTTGCACAGTCCGTTGCCCGCCCGATTGGAACCCGACGGACAGTTATTGGTTCAACTGCGTCCCGGCCGCTGGCAGGTCGACATACTGGCGCGAAACAGCAAAGAACTGAATGAACTCCCGCTCAAGGGCGACCGGCCGACCGCCCCTACCGAACAAGGCATCCATTGGTCGGAGTCGGAAATCTGGTCGTTTGAAGCCCGTCCGCAACTGCGCGTGGTTGAAATCGAACGACTCAGCGCTATCGATCCCAGCCTGACCAATTTGCCTGACGACTGGAAAAACCTCCCGGCCTATAAAATCAACCAAGGGCAGACTATGGGTTTTAAAACCCTACGCCGGGGCGATCCGGAGCCAGAACCCAATCAACTCAATTTAACCAGAAAGCTGTGGATGGATTTTGACGGTGCAGGTTATACCGTGAATGACACAATTACCGGTAACATGACTCGCGGCTGGCGGCTTAACACCCTGCCGGAAACGCAGCCGGGAAAAGTTGTCTTAAACGGCAGCAATCAGCTTATCACTCAGGATGAATCCGGAAAACAGGGTGTGGAAGTCAGAAACGGCACGATAACACTGGATGCCGACAGTCGTGTTGTCGGCGCGGTTGGTTCAACCAGCGCGGTAGGTTGGGAACAGGGTTTTCACAGCGTCCGCGCCGAACTGAATCTGCCGCCGGGCTGGCGTTTACTGGCTGCCGGCGGTGTGGACAATGTGCCTGACAGCTGGATTTCCCGTTGGACGCTGCTGGACTTGTTTTTAGTGTTAATTGCTGCACTGGCAACAGGCAGGTTGTGGAATTATTATTGGGGCGGTTTAGCGCTGGTCACGTTGGTATTAATCTGGCATGAGCCGGACTCGCCTCAATTTGTCTGGTTGAATATTCTGGCCGCGACTGCATTGCTTAGGGTACTGCCCCAAAACAAGTTTTTCAAATTGATGACTTGGTATCGCAATGCTTTCTGGCTGGCGTTAATCATCACGACCTTGCCTTTTATGGTGGAGCAGATACGTACCGGACTTTATCCGCAACTGGAAAAACCCGGTCAGGGTATTAATGTGTTGGGCTTTCAAGGTAGCGGTATGCTTGGAAGAGTGGCAGAAATGAGTGTACCGGCTCCGACCTCTGAAGCGATCAACGAGATGAAAGCAAAAGTATTAAGAAGATCGATGAGATCAGATGCCGGCGTTAGCAAGCAACCGGCTGATTTTAATCGCATCGACCCTAAAGCCAAGGTGCAGACCGGCCCCGGCTTGCCGCAATGGCAGTGGAATACCATACGCTTGTCATGGAATGGCCCGGTTGATGCTCAGCAACAGCTGCACTTATGGTATTTAACGCCGACACTGACTCTGCTGCTGAATTTTGTGCGCGTCATTTTAGTTTCAATGCTGGCCTTGCTGATGTTCGGCGTTGCCGAAAAGTTCAGCTTTAAAGGCTTTCGAGCCTCGACGCCGTTGCTGCTGTGGTTTTTGCTGTTGCCGATGCTGTCGTTGCCGTCACCCAATGCTTACGCCGAACTTCCGGATAAAGCTTTACTGGACGAACTCAGAAGCCGACTGCTGGAAAAACCGCTGCCGCCCGACTGTTTGCCAGGTTGCGCGCAAATTCCGCAGATGCAAATAACCCTTACCGATAAAGAACTGACTATTGCCTTGCAAATTCATGCCCAGCAATCCGTGGCGATTCCGTTACCCGCCGAATATCAGCAATGGTTTCCTGATCAGGTTCTGGTTGACGGTAAAGCGGCACCAGGGCTTTATCGTCATAACAACGGCTTATGGATTAACCTGAATATAGGCGAACATCAGGTCATGCTGAGCGGTGCCGTGCCTTTATTAAGCAAATTCACTGTGCCGTTACCGTTAAAACCCAACTGGGTTGGTATTGAAAATACCGGCTGGCAAGTCATCGGTCTACAGGAAAACAGTCCGGTTGATGAGCAACTGCAATTTAGCCGGATAAATCAGACCGCGCAGCAAAGCCAAGCTGCTGTGGAACCCGCTACGCTACCTCCGTTTGTCAGGATTGAACGCACCTTGGAGCTGGGCTTGGATTGGCGTGTTGTTACTCGGGTTGTTCGGATTTTACCGGGAGATACTGCTGTCGTATTAGCGGTACCCTTATTACCGGGCGAGTCGGTTACCAGCCCGGGTATCCGGGTTAAAGCGGGTAAAGTCGAGGTTAATATTCCGGCACAGCAAACTGTTTTGCAATGGCAATCCACGCTGGAAAAATCGGAGCAAATCGATTTTATCGCCACTCAAACAGCGCAATGGATAGAGGTATTGAAAGCCGATATAAGCCCCGTTTGGCATATGGAGTCGTCAGGTATTGCGATGATGCATCTGGATTACGACGACCAATGGCTGCCTGAGTGGCATCCCTGGCCCGGAGAGAAAATCACCCTGCAAATAACCAGGCCGGAGGCGGTACAAGGACAAACCCTGACCATCGACAACAGCCGCTTAAGCATCAAGCCGGGACAGCGCAGCCGGGAAGCCGAATTAAATCTTAACTTAAGAAGCTCGCAAGGTTCGCAACACACGCTGATCCTGCCGGAGAATGCGGTGTTACAAAGCGTCGCTATTAATGGACAGGTTCAGCCGATCAGGCAGGATGGCAGCAAGCTCACCCTGCCGATTAATCCCGGTGGGCAGCAAGTCTCAATCAGCTGGCGGGAAGCGACCGGTATAAGCAGTATTATGACTACACCGCAGGTAGACTTGGGGCTGGCCAGCGTCAACGCCAACCTGAATATCGGCCTGGGCCAGGATCGCTGGGTATTATTTACACTGGGACCGAGAATGGGGCCGGCAGTGTTATTTTGGGGCATGTTGATAGTCATTTTTATGGTGTCGCTGGGTTTGGGAAAAATTCCGCTGACCCCGTTAAAAAACTGGCAATGGTTTTTGTTGCTGACAGGGCTTAGCCAGATTCCCCTGCTGTCGGCGGGTGTGGTTATTGCGTGGCTAATGTTGTTAGGTTGGCGCAGCAGGCAAGCGGTTGCCGAATTGCGCTATTTTAATAGCTTGCAGGTTGTTATCGGCGGCTTAACCCTGGTATCCCTGAGCCTGTTGTTTTTAGCCGTCGAGCAGGGTTTGCTCGGTTCGCCCGATATGCAGGTTATCGGCAACCAGTCCTCGGCGTTCAACCTGAACTGGTACCAGGATAGAAGCCCCGCGACGTTGCCCATTGCTACGCTGATCTCGGTTCCGCTGATGGTGTATCGATTGTTGATGCTGGCTTGGTCGCTATGGTTGGCGGTGTCATTACTCAACTGGCTGAAATGGGGCTGGACGTGTTTTTCAAGCAACGGACTTTGGCATAAAAGCGCAGCTAAAAAGGAAGTCGTTGTTGTTGCTGCGGCGGCCGAGGATCAGCAGAAAGATAAATGGCTAGCCGATGAGCCTTAACACTATCGCAGTGCAAAAATGCAGGAGCGGCTTTAGCCGCTCCTGCATTTCTGAAATAATGTTACTCGACCCGTTCCACATCAAACACCGTGCCGCGAGCCCCGATAACTTTTACCTTGGCGTTAATGTCGCAATCTTCCCCATGCACTTTCCAGATAGAATCATCGACTTTTATTTTACCTTCGCCATTTTCTATCGGCTGATACAAGCTAAAAACCCTGCCGATGTATTGAGCGCCGCGCTTATTTAATAACGGATGGTCTGTTGCGATGGCATGTTTTTTTCCATAAAGCCTCCATGCGGTGATTGCAGCAATTGACAATATTGAAAAAATAAAGATCTGGGATTCTATGTTGAGCACCGATATCAGTAATAGCAGGCATCCGGTTACAAAAGCCGAAGCCGCCATCCATAGAAAGAAAAAACCGGGTGCCAGCAGCTCTATGACTAAAAGAACCAAGGCTAATACCCACCAGTTCCAAAAAACAATCACTAAGTCAGTCATATCAGCTCTTTTTAGCCAGGGCTTCTTTTGCCAGTTCGCCAATGCCGCCCAAGGCGCCAATCACGCTAGATGAATCCAGCGGCATAAAAACCAGCTTACTGTTATCAGATGCGCCAATATCTTTTAATGCCTCTATGTATTTTTGTGCGACAAAATAATTGATCGCCTGGACATCGCCTTTACCGATGGCTTCCGACACCATTAACGTCGCTCTGGCTTCGGCTTGAGCCAAGCGTTCACGGGCATCGGCATCACGGTAGGAGGCTTCTTTGCGGCCTTCCGCTTCCAAAATAGCGGCTTGTTGCGCACCTTCGGCGCGTAAAATTTCGGACTGTCTTAGACCTTCGGCTTCCAGAATCGAGGCGCGTTTCAAACGCTCGGCTTTCATTTGTCTGCCCATGGCTTCGACCAAATCTTTAGGCGGGGCAATGTCTTTTATTTCGATCCGGGTGACTTTAATACCCCACGGCGTGGTGGCATCATCGACAACGGACAGCAGTTTTGCATTGATGTCATCGCGCCGCGATAATAATTCATCCAGATCCATCGAACCCATGACGGTACGAATATTGGTCATCACCAGATTCAGGATGGCCCAGCCCAGCTGGCTGACTTCATAAGCGGCTTTGGGGGCATCCATCACCTGATAGAAAATTACGCCGTCCACGGTAACCATCGCGTTATCCTTGGTAATCACTTCCTGGGACGGCACGTCCATGACTTGTTCCATCATTACCATCTTGTTGCCGATACGGTCAATAATCGGCACGATAATATTCAATCCGGGGTTCAATGTATTGGTATATTTGCCGAAACGCTCGACCGTGTATTCCATACCCTGAGGAACTGATTTGACACTCATAAATACGATCAAAATGGCTAAAACCAATAATGCTAAAGCAAAGATGCCCATATAACCTCCTGATTTTCATGTAAAAAGCCCTGTAATCGAAGGCTTTTTTGACACGGAATGTGTCAAAAAGCGGCGTATAATTCTTATTTTATTAGCCGACTGAAAAAAGCAATACTAACAATCAAATTAAAACCGTTAAAATAACAGAGCGGCGTATTGCAAAGAACCGCACAACTAATAATAATATAAATCTGTTTAAATGTAAGTTAACGAGTAATTATAATGATGATAAACGCCGCTTTTCACACCGGGGTCTGGACCCTGATCTTTTTTATTGTCGGGATGATTAAGCCCAAATGGCCTTTATTCTTTTTAAAAAAACCGGACAGATTTAAAGTTCTGATTATATCGACTGTCCTGTTTATGGTTTCGGCTACGCTTTATGGTGAAGGCAACCGACAAGCCAAACTGGCGCAAGCGCCTAAACCCGCTGCTGCTGAGAATTTCGATCCGGCTTCTGCGCCAATTCCTGTGCCTATGCCGACACCTGCGCCGGTCAGCCAATCGAATTCTGCAAAAAAATAACCCGGCATAGCTGTGTTTCCGGCGATATACCCGGCTTCTTTCCGGATAAAAATATCGGGAACGATGGCTTGATAACCTTATCTAAAGCGCTTGCCGCACAGATTTTAAGTTTGACCTTTACTGTCACGCTGGCCTGGATGTTGCCGGCGTTGTTTCACGGCATATGGTGTTTGGCGCTGGTGCAAGGCACGGCGGCTGCGCTGTGGTCAATCGTCTTGCGCCAGCGGTACTGGTGGGTTGCCATTCATTTGCTGTTTCTGCCGATGGCAATCGCCATGCTCTCCTTGCGCCTGCCTTCCGGCTTATACCTATTGATTATGCTGCTGCTGACGCTGGTGTTCTGGGGCACGGTTAAGGGCGATGTGCCGTTGTTCCTGTCTTCTAGTGCGGCAGCGGATGCGGTAGCGGCCATTGTTGAACAGGAACATGCCGGTATATTTGCAGAACTCGGTGCCGGAGTCGGCTCGGTGGCGGTGCCGCTGGCACAACGTCGAGCTATCAGGGTCGATGCGTGGGAACGTGCGCCGCTACCGTGGCTGATTGCCGCTAGTCGCTGCGGCAAACTGCCGAATGCGTGCGTAAAACGCGCCAGTTTATGGGGATGCAATCTTGCCGGTTATGATGTGGTCTTTGCGTTTCTTTCCCCGATGGTCATGGCGGAGCTTGGCGAAAAAGTCGGAGCTGAAATGCGCTCTGGAAGCTTATTCATCTCTTCATCCTTCCCGATTCCGGGCTGGAAGCCGGAATCGATAGTACAGATCGAAGATCGACGCAGCACAAAACTTTTTTGCTACCGGGTATAGTTTTTTAGACGTTCTGATGCGTCTACCAACATCAGCGGCGCACATGCCAATCCCTCAAACCCCGGCAATAAATCCTACTGCCTCGATACCGGCAATGGCGCAACGTTCGTCCTGATCGGAACTGTCGCCGCTAATACCCACCGCGCCGATGACATTATTTCGGGTATCGCGAATCAAAACGCCGCCCGGCACCGGCATTAGGTTGCCATCGGTTATGCCGATCAAGGCATTCATAAAGTCGGGTCGTTTTTCGGCAACGCTGGCCAGGCTTCGCGATGATATGCCCATGCTGACCGCGCCCCAGGCTTTTGCTGTGGCAATTTGCTGGCGGATCATGGTGGCGCCGTCTTCCCGTTGCATGGCTTTTAAATGTCCCGCCGCATCCAGAACCACCACGGTAATCGGCGCCATGTTTAATTTACGGGCCTTGTTGGTAGCGGCATTGATAATGATATTGGCTTTTTCTAGTGTTAGTGATTTCATATATTGTTGTTTTCCTGTTGAAGCATCTTGTTAATCAAGTGTTATTTTAATAGCGGCAGCAACTGCGGCCATACTTTATCTGCAATGACAGGCTGTCCTTTGGTATTGGGATGCAGTCTGTCCGCTTGCATCATGTCCTTAGTTAACGCGATATCCTCCATGATAAAGGGCACGTACGGAACGCCCAGCTCTGTCGCTAACTGCGGATAAATATTATAAAAAAGAGTCACATAGCGCTGGCCGTAATTGGGCGGTATTTTCATGCTCAGCAGCAATACCTTTGCACCGGCAAGCTGGGCGCGATCGGCGATTTCGGCAAGATTTCTTTTTATCAGTTTCGGCGGTAAACCGCGCAAGCCGTCATTGGCACCCAGCTCAATGATTACAATATCCGGCTGGTGCAGGCTTAAAACCCGATCTATCCGCGCTAAACCGCCAGCGGTGGTATCGCCGCTAATACTTTCATTATGGATGGTATAGCCGGTCTTTTTTTCATCCAATTTTTCCTGCAATAATGCCACCCAACCTTGCGCCACTTCAATTCCGTAGCCGGCACTGATACTATCACCCAATACAACAATCGATTTGGCCGCAGCGGTCATCGATATTAACGAAACAATCACAACAAATAAAAAACGGGTCATTATGCAAACTCAAGCAGAAATATTAAATGACATTATAGTCACAAAAAACTTATGCAAATCGGTTATGACTTCCGACGGCACTTTGCATATCTTGTCATCCATAGATTTGATAATCAAATCCGGTGAGAGTATTGCGATCGTCGGCGAGTCAGGTTCAGGCAAATCCACCTTAATCAGTTTGCTGGCAGGATTAGACGCGCCAACTTCCGGAGCTATCAGTTTGAACGGACAATTATTAACCGGAATGAACGAAGATGGCAGGGCGGCAATACGTAATCAGCTGATAGGTTTTGTGTTTCAGTCTTTTCAATTGCTGCAGGGATTAACCGCCCTGGAAAATGTGATGCTTCCGTTGGAATTAAGCGGCGATAAAAACGCCAAGGCGTCGGCGGCTGCGTTATTGGCTAGAGTCGGCCTGTCGCACCGTTTATCGCATACGCCCCAGAAACTGTCCGGCGGCGAGCAGCAGCGTGTCGCGCTGGCCAGAGCCTTTGTAACCAGACCCGCCATTTTATTTGCCGATGAGCCGACCGGCAATCTTGACAGCAAAACCGGTACTTATATTATTGATTTGTTGTTCGAACTTAATCAGGAAAACAATACTACATTAATTCTGGTAACCCATGATCAGGGGTTGGCTGCACGTTGCCGACGCACGATTCAACTGGATGCAGGGCGTATAGTGGCGATCACCCCCAATGAAAAAGCATAGCCTACGAATTGTGGGGGGGGGCGAATTCATTCGCCCAGAGCGACGACCAACAGTAGGCGCTTTAGGTGAAGTCGCTTCCACAGGACTTGACGAGGTATAAAAACCGAAAACTTAAGCGCTCAGAATAGAGTAACTACATTTTTATAGGCAAACTTATGACACGTTTTCATTTGGCATTGCGGCTGTTATGGCGCGACAGCCGTTCCGGCGAATTAACCATACTGGTGTTGGCTTTGATTATTGCGGTCACCAGTTCAACCGCCATATCGCTGTTTGCAGATCGCCTGCAACGTACTATGAGTACTCAGGCCGCAGAGTTTTTGGCGGCGGATTTGGTGATCAAAAGTCCAAGCGAAATTCCGGCCGAATGGCTGGCTAAGGCAACGCAACTCAATCTTGCTCAAGCGCAAACGCTTGAATTTTCCAGTGTGCTGATGGAGCACAATGAACTATTGCTGGCCAGCATTAAATCGGTCAGTTCCTCTTATCCGTTGCGCGGCTTTTTAAAAACCACGGCAGCGGATTATTCGACGGAAACCGTGGTATACACTGGCCCGAAACCTGGAAATGTCTGGGTTGAAAAACGTATATTGCCGGCGCTTAAACTCAAGATCGGCGATGCCTTACAGGTCGGAGAAAAACAGCTGAGCGTTAGTCGCGTCATCACTTACGAACCCGACAAACGCGGCGATTTTTACAGCTTCTCGCCGCGGGTGATGATCAATGCTGACGATTTACCGGCGACCGGCATATTGCAACCGGGCAGCCATGTGCATTATTTCTTTCAATTCAGCGGCGACAGCAAAGCGCTAACCCAATTCAATAGCTGGGTCAAACCGCAATTGAATCCGTCTCAGCGCATCATGGATATACATGATGATCGTCCGGAGCTGGGTTCAGCACTGGAACGTGCGGAACGCTATCTGGGCTTGTCCAGCATTATCGTCATTCTGATTTCCGGCGTGGCGATTGCGATGGCGACCCGCCGCTATACCGAACGGCACTTTAACGCCACCGCTATTTTGCGTTGCCTGGGCTGTAAACAGAACGAAATTCTTTGGCTTTACGGCAGTCAGCTGGTCATATTGGGTCTATTAGCCAGCGCTGTCGGTTGTCTGTTGGGCTGGTTTGCGCAGCAAGCGCTGTTTCATTTATTAAGGTCGTTATTGCCGCAGCAAGTCGCCAATCCAGGTTTACTGGCGGTTTCATTCGGATTTATTATCGGCATGGCGATTTTGCTGGGTTTCGCACTGCCGCCGTTATTGCGTCTTAAAAAAGTGTCGCCGTTACGGGTATTGCGCCGCGAACTGCAACCTTTTCCGGTGAGCGCCTGGCTGGTCTACGGCTTGGCAATCGGCATTATCGGCGTACTGATCTGGCGTTATACCGATGACCTTGATATGACAGGCACTATTCTCGGCGTCGGCTTGGCCGCTATGCTGCTGCTCGGCTTGCTGGTTTACGGGCTGTTAAGGGTTAGCCGTAAACTGCTGCCGCACCTGAACCTGACCTGGCGTTTCGGCTTGCAAGGCTTGTTACGAAACAGTCAAGCCAGTGTCAGCCAAATACTGGCTTTCAGCATTACCCTGGTGGCGATGGTGCTTAGTTTTACCGTACGCACCGACTTGATCGATAACTGGCAAAAGCAGTTGCCGGATAATGCGCCTAATCATTTCGCGCTGAATATTTTTCCCGACCAACAATCCGCTTTTCAGCAAGAACTGCAACAGCAGCATATCAACGGCAGCCGGTTTTACCCGGTGGTTCGAGGCCGTTTGATAGAAATCAATAATACGCCGGTGCAACAGGTGGTCAGCAAGGATACTCAGGGCGACAGAGCCACGCATCGCGAATTAAGTCTTACCTGGACGAAAAGCCTGCCTGAAGACAATAAAATTATCGCCGGAAACTGGTGGCAGGCTGAGCAAAGCGGGCTGGTTTCGGTAGAACAGAAGCTGGCTAAAAGCCTGAATATCAAGGTAGGCGATTATTTGACTTTTACGGTAGGCAGTGAGCAGATTAATGCGACGGTATCCAGTATCCGCGAGCTTCGTTGGGATACTATGAAGCCGAATTTTTATATGGTGTTCTCGCCCGGCACTCTGGATGCCTATCCCAATACCTTTATCACCAGTTTTTATCTGCCTGAGACGCAAAAAAACGTTTTAAATACCTTGGTAAAGAAATATCCCGGCACCACTATTCTGGAAGTCGATTTGATTTTGCAGCAGTTTAGAGCCATTTTGACCCAGCTGACTCAAGCGATAAACTACCTGCTTTACTGCGCGTTAATGGCCGGATTTACGGTATTATTCGCCGCCGTTTATTCCACGTTGGATAATCGGATTTATGAAGGAGCCTTAATGAGAACGTTAGGCGCCAACCGCTCATTTTTAAGAAAAACTCACCTCATTGAGTTTAGCCTACTCGGGCTGATTTCCGGCCTGTTAGCCGTCATTATTTCGGAAACTGTCCTGTACGCCCTCTATACACAGGTCATGCATTTAGATTACAGTATTAACATTTACTTGTGGGGACTTATTCCATTAACCGGCGCTTTATTCGTTGGTCTGGCCGGGTACTGGGGAGTGAAGGATGTGGTGAATAAATCTCCATTGCAAGTTTTAAGAGAATTGTAATATTATGAAACAGGAATGTGGTTTGTGTTCATTTTTTATTCATAAACAATAAGCTATCATTGTAATAAACTTCACTACTACAGGAAATCGATATGAAAAAATTAACAACCAGCCTCGTTTTTATAGGCAGTACATTACTATCAGGTTGCTATAGCTACGGAGGATGGACGCCCACAGTCGATGCCTATAACGATCCTAATGCCTATCGAATTAATCAGGATATGGCAGAATGTAAACAACTTGCCAGTCAAGCAGCGGGCGGAACCACAAAAGAAACCGCGATAGGTGCTGGAGTCGGCGGCTTGATTGGGGCGGCTGGTGGCGCCATTGTCGGTGCATTCACTGGCAGTCCTGGCACGGGCGCCGCCATCGGCGCTGCAGCGGGTGGTTTTGGCGGCGGCGCAACTAAGGGGCTTAGTGCGGAAGAAAAATTCAAGAATGCTTATAACAACTGCATGAGCAATCGCGGACACCGTGTTGTCAGATAATTTGTCGGCTATTTAAAACATGTATCGCTCCTATGCTGAAGTATCGGAGCGATACATACATCTAAGCGGGTCTCTCTGGCAGATTCCCGGCAAAGCGCAATAAAAACTCCGCTAAATAAGCCGTACTTTCTGAGCTGTAAACGTTGCGGCTGTCATAAATCGTCAATAACTGTGCGGTAAATACGCAAGCTGTCCGACTGAATGTCAGCGCGGAGACCTTCGCTTGGTTATGCGCATAACCTTGAAAATCGGTTTGCTTGAGCAAATAAAATCCCGAGGTTAATGCCAGTGCGGAAAACTTGGTAACCGCATGGGCAGGAATTAGCAGGTAAAACAATCCCTGTGGCGATAATAAATCCGCTGCAATGTCGATCAAATCGGCAAAGGGCAGTTGATCGGTGTGTCGAGCGGTATTTCTAAGGGGATTGACGGATTTCAGATGATTGTCGAAAAACGGCGGATTGCTGATGATCAGGTCATATTTGCGGTCGGCGGTTAACGCAAAGCTTTGAATATCCTGATGTATAACCTCAAGGCGTTCCGCCCACGGGCTGTTGCTGAAGTTACTGCGGGCTTCTTGATAAGCGCCTTGCGTCAACTCCACGGCGGTGATGTTCGCCGCGCCCAGCTGGGCACTCATTAAAGAAAGCACGCCGGTTCCGGTGCCGATGTCCAGCACTCGGACGCCATGTTTGACCGGAGCCATTGCACCGAATAAAACGGTATCGGTGCATATTTTCATCGCTGAATGTTGTTGTAACACTGAAAACTGCTGAAAGCGGAAGGTCGACATGGTTTGCCTGGGATTAATTAGGGGGCGATATCGCACAGGGCAGGGCAACGGCTTCCAGATGATGCCCCTGATGTCCTTTTTGCCCAACTGCCCCGTCAGTTTTCCAATCTCTTCCGATCTGCAGGGGTAACTCATCAATCAACCCCTACAAAGCTATAACGAGCGCATTCGTTTTTTCGCGGTCAGCGGCGTTAAGTCGGGAGGTGTTTTCATGTCAATACTGTGCTTGAGTTTTTCATGATTTTTCAAGGGCCCAGTAGTTACTTTATTTTTGCAATAATCGCTTTTAAATGCAGGTCGCTGTCCTCGTTGGCGACTTGACAGGTGCCTGCATTCAGGTGTCCGCCGCCGTTATAGCTCAGGCACAGCTCGCCGACATTGATGTTTGATGTGCGATTCAAAATAGATTTGCCGATCGCAAATACGGTATTTTGCTGTTTAACCCCCCACATCACATGGATGGAGATATTGCAGTCGGGATACAGGGCGTAAATCATGAAGCGGTTGACGGCGTAGATGGTTTCTTCATTGCGCAAATCCAATACCACCAGATTATTGTGTACGGTTGAACAACGTTGGATTTGTTCTTTGGCCGCCGCTTCGTGTTCTTTAAACAGTTTGACCCGTTCCTGAACATCGGGAAGTTGCAGGATGTCATCAATAGAATGATCTTTGCAGTAATCGATCAAATTCATCATCAATTGATAATTGGACACGGTAAAGTCGCGGAATCGACCCAAACCGGTACGCGCATCCATCAGGAAGTTCATTAACACCCAGCCTTCAGGGTTCAGGATTTCTTCGCGGTTGAATTGCGCGGCATCGCCTTTGTCGACCGCCGCCATCATTTCATTCCAGTCGGCAGGGAAGCGGGTTGCGCCGCCGTAATAATCATAAACGACGCGAGCCGCAGATGGCGCGTCCGGATCTATGATGTGATTGTCGGCTTTTTCATTGCGGATGGTTTCGCTTAAATGATGGTCGAATGCCAGGTGTACGCCTTTAACGTAGGGCAGGTTAGTGGTGATGTCGCGGTCGTTAATGTCGATGACGCCGTCTTGCATGTCTTTGGGATGGACGAATTTAATGTCGTCAATCAAGTCCAGTTCTTTTAATAAAACCGCGCAGATTAAACCGTCAAAATCACTGCGTGTCACGAGTCGAAATTTTTGCTCTATCATGTTGTTACCTTGGATAAAAAAAGAGGGCCGTATCGTTAACCCCCTTTATGGTTAAAATAATCCGGTGATTTTGCCGTTATTATCGATATCAATTCTTTCCGCAGCAGGTACTTTAGGTAAGCCGGGCATGGTCATCATATCACCCGCAATCGCTACAATAAAGCCTGCGCCGTTAGCCAGTCGAACATCGCTTATTTCAACGACATGCCCTGAAGGCGCGCCTTTTGCGTTAGGGTTGGTTGAGAATGACATTTGAGTTTTTGCCATGCAAATGGGGAACTTACCATAATCCGCATTCCATACGGCCAGTTGCGCTTTGACTTTAGGGCTTGCAGTGACGCTGCCTGCACCGTATAACTTGGTGGCGATGGTTTCGATCTTTTCCCAGAGACTCAGATTTTCATCGTAGACATAGTTAAATTCCGGTTCCCGGTTATCGACAATATCGCTGACCACCTCGGCCAGTTTCACCGCACCGGCACCGCCTTCGGCCCAATGTTTCGACACCACGCAGGTTGCGCCCAAGGCGGCGCATTTTTGCTGGAGCAGGGCGATTTCCGCCTCGGTATCGAAAGTAAAATGATTGACGCAGACCACGCACGGCAGGCGGTAATGCTCGGTGATGTTATGGTAATGACGTTCCAGATTGACAAAGCCTTGTTCCAGCGCTGCCAGATTTTCCCGGTTTAAGTCCTCTTTGACCACGCCGCCGTGAAATTTAAGCGCCCTGACCGTTGCCACCAACACCACCGCAGCAGGCTTGATTCCGGCCATGCGGCATTTAATGTCGATAAATTTTTCGGCGCCCAAGTCAGCTCCGAAACCGGCTTCGGTCACCACATAATCGGCCAGTTTCAATGCGGTTTTAGTCGCCGTTACGGTGTTGCAGCCGTGGGCGATATTGGCGAACGGCCCGCCGTGAATAATGGCAATATTGTTTTCCAGCGTTTGCACCAGATTGGGTTTGATAGCGTCTTTTAACAAGGCCGCCATCGAGCCTTGTGCGTTCAGGTCGCGGGCGTAAACCGGCGTGACCCGGTCGGATTTATAGCCGATCACGATGCGCCCCAGGCGTTCTTTTAGGTCGGCGCGGCCGGTAGCGAGGCATAAAATCGCCATGACTTCGGAAGCGACCACAATATCGTAACCGTCTTCGCGCAAATAGCCGTTGGCCGGGCCGCCCATGCCGACCACGATGTTGCGCAGGGCGCGGTCGTTCATATCGACCACGCGCTTCCACTGGATGCGCCGTGGGTCGATGTCCAGCGCGTTGCCGTGATTGATATGGTTGTCGATCAACGCCGACAGCAGGTTGTGCGCCACGCCGATAGCGTGAAAATCGCCGGTAAAATGCAGATTGATGTCTTCCATCGGCACCACTTGCGAGTAACCGCCGCCCGCGGCGCCGCCTTTTACGCCGAAGCACGGACCTAATGAAGGTTCGCGCAGGCACATCATGGTTTGTTTGCCGATGCGATTCAGCGCATCGCCGAGGCCTACGGTGGTTGTGGTCTTGCCTTCGCCAGCAGGCGTCGGGCTGATTGCGGTCACCAAAATTAGCTTGCCGTCTTTTTGGCCGGTTAGGCTGTTGACGTATTCCAGGGACATTTTGGCTTTGTAATGGCCGTAAGGGTCAAGGTGTTCGGCGTCGATGCCGTATTGTTCTTTAACCAAACCGATGATCGGTTTCATGTTGGCTTGTTGAGCTATTTCTATGTCTGACATGTTTAATTTTTAAAAAAAGGTTGGTTGAATTGTGGTATTTGTTTAACGGTATGTGCGACGACTAATTATGTCCGAGCAAGCGGCCGTCTAATGCACGGTAGGCAGGGAACGCCGAATCGAAATTGAGTAAGCGCGCATCATACAACAGTGCGGTCGCTATAATAATTCTATCTTGCGGGTCTTTGTGATGCTCAGGCAAAGCAACTGCTTGGATGCCGATTTGAGCCGTTACAGGTAAAATTTGAATGTCTGTGCTGTGTTCTATTTGGCTAAACCAGTACTCAAAGGGCATATTTAAATCGATTCGTCCGTGGCGTACTAACCACGCCATTTCAAAACATGAAATAGCTGAGACACCCACTTGGTCAGCTTCCTCGATTAACGCAATGATTTCCGGCGATAATTTCTTTGGTATTTGATTAACCCACCAGTGCCAGATATGCGTATCCAGCACAATCATTCAGCTTGTCCCCAGTCTGCCGCCGAAACAGTAGGCATGACATCACCTAATTCCTGCACTTGCCCTGCAAATTGTGGAGGTGGTGTGCGGCGTTTTTTGGCTGGTTTATCTTGGGATGGCAATGATTGCTGAGCAGTCTTAGTTTGCATAAACTCAATAAAATCGAACACTTCTTGTTGTATAGGCTCAGGCAGTGCGTTGATTTTTTCGGTTATTTCTTGAATGGAATGTGTCATTAAATTTTCCCCGTTCAAATTTATTGATGTGAAAGGCTAGTGAGTTTTGTGAAAATGATTAGTTTGGTCAAGGAACGTCAATATAAACTTCACAAACTATGAAACCCAAAAACACTTGGAAGAATATTATCAAAATCATAGTCATCAATATCGTAATTAATAGCTTTGATTGTATGTTTTATTAAACTATCTGGAACATATGAGAAATAATGGGTAATGGGTCAAACCTGTAACTTGGTATGAATATCGACGCCAAACTCTACCTTATTGATAAGCAGTCCAATGACAGTATCATGCATCAAAGCTGACTTGGAAAAACAGATGGTTTTCCTTGTCAACCGTTTGATCCA
>JAGXGY010000050.1 GCA_024636505.1 Methylobacter sp.
AGAGTCAGCTATGAAAGCGGATACGGGTACGATTGAGGCCTTGGATGATTTTTCAGACTTTAGTGATTTCAGTGAACCGGACATAATTCCGCCCGCAGAAGCTGAAGAGTCAGCTATGAAAGCGGATACGGGTACGATTGAGGCCTTGGATGATTTTTCAGACTTTAGTGATTTCAGTGAACCGGACATAATTCCGCCCGCAGAAGCTGAAGAGTCGGCTATGAAAGCGGATACGGGTACGATTGAGGCCTTGGATGATTTTTCAGACTTTAGTGATTTCAGTGAACCGGACATAATTCCGCCCGCAGAAGTTGATGATTTTTCTAGTGTTGACAAGGCGGAGCTGGTTCAGAGCGATGCAGTTGAGGCTTCAGCCGAGTTGTCGGCGCCCAATGAGCCGCCGGCAGATGACAATGATGACTTGTTCGCGGATGTCGGTTTAGAACAAGATGCATTGGCGCAAACAGACGAAAAAACCGAAGCGCTTGATAATTTGACTGGCTTGTCGGACCAAGACGATGATGTTGACGAATCAGGCAGGATTCAGGACGATGAAAATAACTTTGCTGATCTGTTCGCGGATGCCGGTTTTGATGCTGAGCATGGATTAGAACCAACGGCCGGAAAAAAAGATGCGATAGATGATGATTCCGACTTGACTAAAGTGGATAACTTTTTTCAATTGGATGAGATCAGTGATGATTTTTCTAAGGAGATGGAGGCGACTCAGTTAGCGGACACTGATAATCTATCAGAAGATGATAATGATTTTCTGTTGCCTGATTTTGATATTATTGCCGATATCGACAGTTCCGATACAGGCAGTGATGCAGGTATTCAAGAAGATGAGTTTGCAGATGTTTTTGGCGACAGCGACTTCTTGAATGAAGATACAGTTACGCAGTCTTTTAAGCCGGAGCTGCAACCCGGGGGTAATGAAGCTGTTTCTGAAGTCAAACCGAAGCAAGCAGCCGATACGGTTGTAGATAACACTGAAGATGTCCAAATGAGTCCATTTGGATTTGAACGGGAAGACGTTAAAAAACAGCTGGAAGATGCGGAAAAAAAAGTTAAAAAAGCGAAGCTTTTCGGTTATGTGGCGTTGGGCTTGGGTATTGTTGCGTTAAGTGCAGCCGCAGGATTGGGCGTGATGACCTATAGCGCTAAAGCTGACGTTTCAAAATTAACTGAAGATATTTCTGCTCTTGAGGCGGATTTGGCAAAAATTGTTGCAAATAATCCTGATGCAGAAATTAACGCTATGGTGAATTCTGTGGTGCAGTTGAATCAGCAGGTTAATAGCTTTATAACTGAGCTGAAAGGGAATCCCCAGTTCCCCGTTGATTTGTTAATTAACACGGTCCCTGATATTGCGGAAAAACAGGATAAGGTAAGCAAGGCGCTGGATATGTTACAGGCCAAAACTGGCAATTTAGACGAAAAAGCGTCTTTAGTGTCACTCGATATTGAACTGGCTAAGGTCGAAGCGGAACATGGGCTTATGCCGGTTAAAGAGGTTAATACACAGGAGGCTGCGCCAGCTAGGGCTGGCGTTACCAATGAGCAGGGGCAGACCAAAGAGAAAGTCGTAAATGAAACAGCTCCTGCTAAGGTAGCAGTAATGCCTGAGGTTTTGCCTGCTAAAACAGAAGCTAAGCCTGACGTTGCGCTTGCTAAAGAGAAAATCAAACCCAAAATAGCGGCGGCTAAACCTGTATATGCAGAAAAACCTGTTAGTAAACCTGATACCAGGAAAGTAATAAAACAAAAGACCTATGGAACGTGGGGGGTGAATTTGATCGCATTCAAACAAGAGTGGTTTGCCAGAAGCAAAGCGGCTGAATTTGCACGCCTGGGTGTTTTTGCCGAAGTAATCCCGGTTCATGAAAAAAACGTAACCATGTACCGACTCCGGGTTGGAGGTTTTAACAGTAAAGCAGAAGCCGTTTCAAATACGGCTAAAATAAAAAAAATGCTTAATTTGGATTCGGTTTGGGTAAGTAATAATCAAGGCTAATACCTTTTTAGGTCTCTCACAATGGTCTTAGAGGCTGTGAAAGTGTCATTCAAATCGAGCTGAAAAAATTATTTGCGTTAAATCATATACAGCTCTGCATTATAAAATAGACAGTTTCGATGTTCCTCCGGCTTGTTCTTTGACCAGTTTTGGCACCAGATAGCCGGGCAGGGTGGCTTGAACTTGCCGGATAAGTATCAAGGCTTGTTGTTCAGAAACTTCAAAATGTCCTGTGCCGGTGGCTTGGTCTAATAAATGCAAATAATAGGGGATGATACCGTGACTGAACAATTGTTCGCTCAGTTCACATAGCACTTCGGCATCATCATTGATACCTTTTAACAGCACCGATTGATTAAACAAAGTGATGCCGCCGGTTTTCAGCAAGTTACAGGCGGTAATGACGCGGTCACTGATTTCATTGGCATGGTTGCAATGGACGACAATGACAATTTGTTTGGGGCTTTCGGTCAGGGTATTAATGAATTCACCGGTTATTCGGGCCGGCAGAACGATAGGCAGTCGGCTGTGTATTCTGATGCGTTTTACATGTTTGATACCGTTCAATTGCTGAATGAGTCGGCTTAGCCGTGCATCGCTGAGCAGCAGGGGGTCGCCGCCGCTTAAAATCACTTCCGAGATACTGTCATCTGCCTGAATATATTGGATGGCGGTATCTTCCTTTTGTTTGCTGAGTTGCAAATCAGCGTACGGAAAATTGCGTCGGAAACAATACCGGCAGTTGATCGCGCAGCTGCCGGTATTGATGAGCAAAACCCGGCCATGGTATTTATGCAAAACACCGGTCTGGGCGGCTGCCGCAAGATCACCGACCGGATCATGGTTAAAACCCGGATAGGCAAACAGTTCTTCCTTAATAGGTAATACCTGGCGTAACAAAGGATCATGCGGATTACCTTTTTCCATGCAGTCTGCAAAACTTAACGGAACCCGTAAAGGGAAGGTTTCAGTTGCAGCAACTGAAACTGGCAAGTCATCCGGCGATAACTGTAAATAACGGCAGAGATCTTCAATGTTGTTAAAAGCGTCGGCAAGTTGTTGTTGCCAGTTTTTAGTAAAGCGCTGGATTTCGGACTGTGGTTCGGGCATGAGGATTTATTAAGGTTTCTATCGGTTGTTGGCTCTATTATAATGGCTGAGTTTTATATTGTTTGTCATCTTTGAGGATAAAATGGCCACTTACAGCACTAATGAGTTTAAAGCCGGGTTGAAAGTTATGTTGGATAACGATCCCTGTGCGATTATTGAAAATGAATTTGTCAAGCCGGGAAAAGGTCAGGCTTTTAGCCGGGTAAAAATCAGGAACTTGAAAACCGGTCGGGTTATTGAGAGAACCTTTAAATCGGGTGAGTCGATTGAAGGCGCCGATGTGGTCGATGTCGAGATGCAATACCTTTATAACGACGGACAATTCTGGCATTTTATGGTACCGGACACTTTTGAGCAGTATCAGACCGATGAAAAAGTGGTTGGTGAGTCGGGTAAGTGGTTGAAAGATCAGGATTCCTGTACGGTAACCTTATGGAATGACGCGCCGCTTGCGATCTCGCCGCCTAATTTTGTTGACTTGACCATCACTGAAACCGATCCCGGTGTACGTGGCGATACTTCGGGCGGCGGTGGCAAGCCTGCAACCCTGGAAACCGGCGCAGTCGTCAGGGTGCCTTTGTTTGTGCAAATTGGTGAGCTCATTAAGGTGGATACTCGTACCGGCGAATATGTTTCCCGCGTAAAAGAATAGTGTCGAATGACTGGCGCCCGTCATGCGCCATAAAACTGATGCGTTCAAGGGCGCGGATGTTGTCTGAGCTACGCCAGTTTTTTGCGGAACGATCGGTGCTGGAAGTGGAGACGCCGCTGCTCAGTCACAGCATCGGAACCGATCCGCAGTTGGAGTTTTTTACCACTGAGTATTGTTTATTACCACAGCGGCAAACCCTGTTTTTGCAGACATCGCCTGAGTTTGCCATGAAACGGCTGCTCGCAGCCGGCAGCGGTTGTATCTATCAGATAGGCAAGGCCTTTAGAAACGGAGAGTCCGGGCGTTTTCATAATCCTGAGTTTACGATGCTGGAATGGTATCGGGTCGGCTTTACCTTGCCGCAGTTAATGGATGAAATCACCGAGCTGTTTGCTGCTCTGTTTAGAGAGCAGTCGTTACAGAAAACCCAAAGAATCAGTTATCAGGCGGTATTTATTTCGTACACCGGTTTAGACCCTTTGGTATTTTCCTATCAGGACTACTGTGTTTTTGCCAGGGAAAATCAAATAGCCGATGCGGTGGCTATTTGCGGCCACGATCACGCGTTATGGCTGGATTTTATCTTCAGTCATCAGGTTCAGCCGTATTTGGGTGAAAATGCGTTGTGTTTGGTTTACGGTTATCCCGCCTGCCAGTCGTCATTGGCAAGAGTCAATAAAGATAATGCGCAGATCGCTGATCGGGTTGAATTATTTATTAATGGTGTTGAGCTGGGCAATGGCTATTATGAGTTGGCGGATGCCGACGAGCAAAACAGGCGCTTTGATCGGGAACTGGCTATCCGGCAACAAGAAAAATTGCCTGTGACGGTTAAAGACCAACGCCTTATTGCGGCTTTGGAATCGGGATTGCCGGAATGCTCGGGTGTGGCTATAGGTCTTGACCGTTTATTGATGCTATTGTCAGGCAGTGTCTCCCTTGATGATGTGCTTAGTTTTCCTATTCGTCGGGCTTAAGTTCGTTTAAATTTTTACTGTGATATAATTTGGCAATTTTCAAGATTTGAGCCATATCGTTTTAACTGTAACTGCTCAGCAGATGCTAACTTTATGATCACATGGATTAGACGAATTTAAACGGCTTGCTAAAAAGCCGAAGTCAAGTTTGTTATCTACCTTAATAATTTTATCTGTCATCTCCTTATGAAAAAAAGCTCTATTTTATCAGTCCTTGCCAGTCAAATCCGTGTCATCTGTGTTCTATTTTTCTAACTGCTGAGTCGTTTACTTTTATTTTTAGAACCTCACATGAAATTAAATACTTTTTCTCGCTTATTATTACTGTTTCTACTTGTTTCTCAAGCGGTTAAAAGTGATGAAAGTTTTTTTGTGGAAGATATCCAAGTCAAAGGCCTTCAGCGCATCTCTGTCGGTACTGTTTATAACTATCTCCCTGTCAATGTAGGTGAAAGATTTTCTTTGGATAATGTCGGTTCGGCAATCAAGGCACTGTTCAAAACCGGTTTTTTTAAGGATGTTTCTCTGGAAAGAGAGGGTTCAACACTGATTGTTAATGTGGTAGAACGGCCCTCTATTGCAAAAATTATTTTTGAAGGCAATAAAGATTTGAGTAAAGACGACTTGACCAAAGCCTTAAAGAAAATCGGGTTGGCTGAAGGCAAGGTATTTGATCGGCAGGTGTTGGATAAAGTCGAGCAGGAACTCAGTCGTCAATATTTCAGCCATGGAAAATACGGCTTGAAAATTACTACCGAGGTAGCCGATCTTACCCGCAATCGGGTTGGTATTCATATCAATATTTCTGAGGGCCGGGTAGCAAAGATTAAGCAGATCAATATTGTCGGCAATACCGTTTTCGATGATAAAACGCTGTTGCGCAACCTGGAGTTGAACACCTCTAATTTACTGTCGTTCTATACCAAAGACGACCAGTATTCCAAGCAAAAGTTGTCGGCAGATTTGGAAACTTTGCGCTCCTATTACCTGGATCGCGGTTATATTAACTTTAATATCGAGTCCACTCAGGTGGCCATTACCCCGGATAAAAAAGACATTTATGTCACTATTAATGTCAAAGAGGGTGATGTTTATACGCTGGAAAAAGTCAAATTGGCGGGTAATCTGGTCGTTGCGCCTGACGAGCTGATTAAGCTGGTGCGGCTGGGTCCTGAAGAGATATTTTCCAGAAAACAAGCTACCGAAACCTCTAAGGCCATTTCCGAGCGTTTGGGTGATGACGGCTATGCTTTTGCCAACGTCAACATGATACCGGAAATCAACGAAGCCCGAAAAACGGTTGATATGACTTTTTTTGTCGATCCGGGCAAACGTGTTTATGTCAGGCGTATTAACATGACGGGCAATACTAAAACCCGCGATGAAGTGCTGCGTCGTGAAATGCGGCAAATGGAGTCTAGTTGGGCTTCAAGTTCAAAAATTGAGCGGTCGAAAACGCGGCTTGAACGTTTAGGCTATTTCGATGAAGTGAATGTTGAAACCCCCCCGGTTCCCGGTACTGCCGACCAGATTGATGTTAATTATTCGGTAGTGGAAAAACCCTCCGGCAATTTGTCGGCAGGTGTGGGGTTTTCTCAAGTCCAAGGGATAGTGTTGAATGCCAATATTGCCCAGGATAACGTCTTTGGTTCGGGCAAGCGGGTAAATCTGGCCTTCAATAACAGTAACTTCTCTACCAACTACCAGTTCGGTTTTTTCAATCCCTATTTTACCGTCGACGGTGTCAGTCAGGGCTATAATTTGGGTTATAGCAAAAGGGATGCAGGACAAATCAACATTGCCAATTATTCAACCAATGTGGTGAATGCAGGGATAAATTTCGGTATTCCTTTAAATGAATTCGACAGCTTACGTTTTGATCTTGACGCAAAGAATACCGAATTGACTACCACTGATTTTTCATCCACACAAATTCAAGATTTTATTGCTAAGCAAGGCAGTAGCTATCTGACACTAGCGCCATCAGTGGGTTGGGCTCATGATACCCTTAACCGGGCAATCTTCCCGAATAAGGGGGGGCAACAGCGGTTTTCTGCGTTGGCGACAGTCCCGGGCAGTGACCTGGAATATTATAAACTCAGTTATAAGCATCAACTGTATCTTCCAGTGGCTAAAGATATTACCTTCAGACTCCAGGCTGAGCTGGGTTATGGTGATGGTTATGGAGGCACCGATGACTTGCCTTTCTTCGAAAACTATTTCGGCGGTGGCACCGGGTCTATACGCGGCTTTAAGAATAATACCGTTGGCCCTAGGGAATCCAATGGTTTTCCGTTTGGAGGCTCCAGTAAAGTCATCGGCAATGCCGAAATGTTTTTTCCGGTACCTTTTATGCCGGAGACAAAATCAGTTAGGTTAGGGACCTTTTTGGATGCAGGCTCCATCAGCAATGGCTTGAATGTGGATAACATGAAATATTCTGTCGGCCTTTCAGGTGAGTGGCTTTCACCCTTTGGCGCGTTATCGGTCAGTGCCGCAGTACCATTAAATTCCGATCCTTCTACAACGGCAGCCGATGGCACTGTTTCAGGCGATCAAAAACAGGTGTTCCAGTTCAATTTCGGTCAAAACTTTTAGAAGAAGTTGTTTTTGTGTAACAAATTTATTTCCTATAATTTGATAAAATAACTGACTAGTTATTTATTCATTATTTATTTTAATTTTATCTCGAGACCTGTTTAACAATGAAAACGAAAATTGTTTTATTTTTAGGATTGTTGCTTGCTGTTAATGTGAGCTACGCTGATTTGAAAATTGGCTTTGTTAATATACCCGCTGTGCTTGAAAAAGCCCCCCAGGCAGAAAAAGCCAAAAAACGCCTGGAAAAAGAGTTTTCACCGCGAGATAAGCAATTAGTTGCCCAGCAAAAAGAAATTCAAAGTTTGGATGAAAAATTGCTCAGAGATGCGGCCGTGATGGGGGAGTCGGCGCGAGTCAATCTGGAAAAAGATATTTTAAATAAGAAAAGAGACGCAAAAAGAGCCCAGCAGGAATTTAGTGAAGATTTTAATGTTCGCCGTAATGAAGAGTTAGGTAAATTACAACGTCGTATTGTTGAAGCTATTCGGGGAATAGCCAAAGATCAAAACTTTGATTTATTACTCACTGACGGTGTTATTTATGCCAGTGATAAAATTGATGTGACTAGTCAGGTTCAGCAAAAATTATCAACCATGACGGAATAATTACACGCGGTTTTATTTAAGAAAGGCAATTAAACCACCGGTTTATCGGGCTGTTTAATTAGTGTTTTTTGATCATTATAGTCATCAACTTTTTAGAGAAGCACCCTCAAATATGTCCGTTAAGCTAGATATTTTACAAATACAAGAATTCTTGCCGCATCGTTATCCTTTTTTATTGGTTGATAAGGTTATTGAGTGTGAACCTGGCGTTAGGCTGCTGGGAGTGAAAAACGTTACTTATAATGAACCGTTTTTTCAAGGACATTTCCCCCAAAAACCGATTATGCCGGGCGTACTCATTTTGGAGGCTCTGGCGCAATCTACAGGCTTGTTGGCATCGGAAACCGCAGGCGATGAGTTAGCCGGAATGATTTATTATTTGGTCGGCATTGATAAGGCCAAGTTTAAAAGGCCGGTTGTACCTGGCGATCAATTAATGTTGGAAGCAAGATTCGTTAAAAGCAAGCGTAATATCTGGGCATTTGAATGCCGCGCAGAAGTTGACGGTGAATTTGTTGCAAGCGCGGAAATCAGATGTGCAGCGGTGGTAAATTAGTTTTGATAGATTCAACAGCGATAGTTGATAGTAAAGCGGAGTTGGCCGATGATGTGTCGGTTGGTCCTTTTTCGGTCATAGGGGCCGGGGTAAAAATCGATGCCGGTACAGTGATAGGTTCTCATGTTGTTATTAAGGGGCCTACCACCATAGGCCAACAGAACCGCATCTATCAATTCACCTCTATTGGCGAAGACCCTCAAGACAAAAAATATGCGGCAGAGATAACCCGGCTGGAAATTGGCGATAGAAACACGATACGCGAGTATACCTCCATGCATCGAGGGACTAAACAGGATCAAAGCCTTACCAAGATAGGCAATGACAACTTGTTTATGGCCTACACGCATGTAGCGCATGATTGTATCATCGGCAACCACGTCATTATGGCCAATGGAGCCTCATTGGCCGGGCATGTACATTTGCACAGTCATGCTATTTTGGGTGGATTCACCCTGGTGCATCAGTTCACCCAAATCGGTCAGTACAGCTTTGCCGCGATGGGCAGCGCCATTACCCAGGACATCCCCCCCTTTGTTATGGTCGGCGGTAAGCCTACAAGGCCGCATGGCATCAATTCAGTCGGCATGGAACGCAACGGTATAAGCCCTGAAGATATCAGGTTAATCAGGAAAGCCTACAAAATCATTTACAAAACCAACCTGCGTCTGGAAGATGCCATTGATCAAATGGAAGATTTGGCCGGTGAAAGCAAAGAATTGTCTGATATGGTCAGTTTTTTGCGCAATGTAAATCGCGGTATATTGCGCTAACGGATCTACGCAAATAATTGCCCGCGAAAGCCGAAAAAACAAGAAAATTTCATCAAATTTCCTTGTTGGTTTGAGACCTCTCCCTTCAGGGAGAGAGTCGTTCAACGTTGACAACGATGCTTTAGCATCGTTATCCTTCCAAGTAACTGTCGATGGATTGTCGTAAGACAAGTCATTTGGCAGATAAGGTCGAATGTGGATTGAAATATTATGGATGACAATATTATCATTGCCGGCGTTGATGAAGCCGGACGCGGTCCGCTTGCAGGCCCGGTGTTCGCCGCAGCCGTTATCTTAGATCCCTTGAGGCCGATAAGCGGATTGGCCGACTCCAAAACACTAAGCGCAAGCAAGCGCGATAGCCTGTATGTCATTATCAAGGAAACAGCCTTAAGCTGGTCGATTGCAGAGGCCGGTGTTGACGAGATCGATGAACTCAACATTCTTCAAGCCACGCTGCTGGCAATGCAAAGAGCGGTAAACGGCTTGCCTATCCAGCCGGATGAGGTTTTAGTGGACGGTAACCGTCTTCCCGATTTGTCGATGTCTGCCCAGGCCATCGTTAAAGGCGACAGTAAAGTGCAGGCGATCAGTGCCGCCTCAATATTGGCAAAAGTTGAGCGGGATAAGCTGATGGTCGATTATCATCAACAGTATCCCGAGTTTGCATTTCATCTGCATAAGGGTTACGGCACTAAACAGCATTTGGCCGAAATCGAGCAATTCGGCTTTTTAGACGTGCATAGAAAAACCTTCAATCCGGTAAAAACCCTGCTGATGCGGCAGAAAAAACTTTAATTTTTATAGGTCTAACTCAACTCGAGCGGCCCTTCATTCATTAATGCGATCTGTTCGCGCAGCTCAATAATTCGATCCTGCCAATAACGCGGCGTATCAAACCACGGAAATGCCATAGGGAATGCTGGATCATCCCAGCGCCGCGCAATCCAGGCAGAATAATGAATCAGGCGCAAGGTACGCAGCGCTTCAATCAGATGCAGTTCCCGAGTATCGAAATCATAAAAAGTCCGGTAACCGGATAGCAGATGGTGTAATTGGATAGTCATGTCGCGGCGGTCTCCTGAGAGCAGCATCCATAAATCCTGTATTGCCGGACCCATTCGGCTGTCATCGAAATCGACAAAATGCGGGCCGTCATCGGTCCATAAAATATTGCCGGGGTAGCAATCGCCGTGCAGGCGGATATTGTTTATTATCCCGGCGCGTTCAAAGCAGCGTTTTACACCGTCTAGCGCATGTTCGGACACACTGCGGTAAGCCTCGACAAGATCGGTAGGGATAAAATCATTGGCCAGCAGAAATGCTCTGGGTTCATCGCCAAAACCGGCAATGTTAAGTGTAGGGCGTTCTTTAAAAGGTTTTAGCGAGCCGACAGCATGAATACGCGCGATAAAACGGCCTATCCATTCAAGTTTGTCGCGACCCTCAAGTTCCGGCACGCGGCCACCTTGCCGGGGAAATACCGAAAAGCGGAAACCGTTGGCGTGAATTAAGGTTTGATTGTCGTCAAAAACAATGGCCGGTACTACAGGGATTTCAGCGTCGAATAACTCCTGAATGAAAGCATGTTCTTCAAGAATGGCTTCAGTTGTCCAGCGTTCGGGCCGGTAGAACTTGGTTACCATAAAAGAAGCATCCGCCATGCCAACCTGATAAACACGATTTTCATAGCTGTTGAGCGCCAGCAGTCGACCGTCGCTGTGCAGGCCGATACTGTCGAGCGCGTTCAACATAATATCGGGAGTGAGTGCTGAAAATGGAGTGAGATTAGTATTCATAGTTATCATTGTAACGCTGAATTGAGTTATGCCTTAATTAACTGTATCCGCGAAAAGCACGAAAGCCCCCAGTTAAGTCGTTACTCTTTGAATTAAGGCTATCAGTAATGTCCCCAATTGAAACTCTACGGTAGTTATGTTGCAATTATAATTTGTTTTGTAGGCAAAAATTATCCCGGGTGCGACATTAGGTTGAGGGTATCAACCAAGCCGTGAGAACCTAAAAACAGCCAAAATACGCTTCGGAGCATAATCAATGAACGATCTGCAACATATGTTGAGCGATATTGACATGGAAGTTAACCTGACCCGTCATCTGATCGGCAAGGATGCCTTGGATCACAGGGTCATGGCTGCCATCAAACAGGTGCCTCGAGATGAATTTTTACCGGCGGATTTTCGCTTCCTTGCCTACGAAGACGGCCCTGCACCTATCGGTTACGGGCAGACTATTTCCCAGCCTTATATCGTCGCCTTGATGAGCGATTTACTGGCTACCAAATCCACCGATACCATTCTGGAAATAGGCACCGGTTCCGGCTATCAGGCGGCTATTCTGGCAAAATTAGTCAAACAGGTTTATTCGCTTGAAATATGCGAAGAACTGTCCACCCAAGCGCGACGGCGGCTTAAAAAACTGGGTTACAACAATGTCACGGTCCGTACCGGCGACGGCCACCTCGGCTGGCCGGAACATGCGCCCTATGACGGCATCATCGTCACTGCCGCTGCAGCCTATATTCCCCAACCGCTGATTGATCAGTTGCGTGTTGGCGCTCGGCTGGTCATACCGGTGGGTTTGCCTTACGACTATCAGCAACTGATGGTTGTAGAAAAAAAGGCCAATGGCGAAATCAAGATTAAGAATATTCTTGGCGTCAGTTTTGTACCGCTAGTCGCTGGCGACGACGGCGACGCGAAAACAAATGATTTTGGGGGCTGAATGATCAATAACCGCTATGACATCAAAGATATATCGCTGGCCGATCAGGGCCGCGAACGCATTGAATGGGCGTTGACAGAAATGCCGGTATTGAGCGCCATTCATGATCGTTTTGCCAAAGAACGGCCGCTGGAGGGCTCTCGGATCAGCGGCTGTCTGCATATCACTACGGAAACCGCCAACTTGGCCCGCACCCTGAAAGCAGGCGGTGCGGATCTGGTGTTATGCGCCAGCAATCCGCTGAGCACTCAGGACGATGTTGCGGCCGCGCTGGTGCAGCATTATCGGATTCCCACTTTTGCGATTCGCGGCGAAGACGACAGTACTTATTACCGGCATATAGCCCAAGCGCTGGAACATCGGCCGCAATTGACTATGGATGACGGCGCCGATCTGGTCAGCGAATTGCATAAAAATCGCAGCGATTTGTTGGCCGGGATTATCGGCGGCACCGAAGAAACCACCACCGGCGTGATTCGTCTGCGTGCCATGGCGGCAGATGGTGCGCTCAAATTTCCGGTGATCGCGGTCAACGATGCGCTGACCAAACACCTGTTCGATAACCGTTACGGTACCGGACAAAGCACGCTGGACGGTATTATACGCGCCACCAACATCCTGCTGGCCGGTAAAATCTTCACGGTTGCAGGCTACGGCTGGTGCGGACGCGGCATTGCGATGCGCGCCAAAGGCCACGGCGCGCAAGTTATCATCACCGAAGTCGATCCGCTTAGGGCGCTGGAAGCTGCAATGGATGGCTTTAGGGTCATGCCTATGCTTGAGGCGGCCGCTATTTCGGATTTTATTATCACCGCAACCGGCGACAAGCATGTGCTGGATCAAGCGCATTTTGAAGTGATCAAAGACGGCTGCGTGATCGCCAATTCGGGGCATTTTAATGTTGAAATCAACATCCCGGTGCTGGAGAACATGGCGGTCAAAAAACACCGGCCGCGTAGCAGCGTTGACGCCTATCAGCTTAAAGACGGGCGCAGCATCCGGCTGCTGGCCGAAGGACGGCTGGTCAATCTGGCTGCCGCAGAAGGTCATCCGGCAACGGTTATGGATATGAGTTTTGCCAATCAGGCCTTGAGCATTGCCTATTTATGGAAGCAGGGCGCTGATCTTGAAAACAGCGTACATCCGGTACCGGCTTATATTGACCGGCAGGTCGCGGTGATGAAGCTGGCGGCGATGGGTCTCAGTATCGACAGCTTAAGCCCGGAACAGCAGGCGTATCTGTCATCATGGAAAGAAGGCACATGAGACATCTTATCGCCCCTAACACGGACAGGAGCACTAGCTATGTCGTCAAATCTTAATATTCTCAAATGGCTATTCGCGCTGGTGCTTATTTTTGGCGGATTTACCATTTACAAAATTTTTGGCGTCCTGGCCGTTGATCTTGGCGATAAAGAATACGTCTGGCTGGTAGAGATTATTTCCGAGTTCGGCCTGTTCACGTCGGTGGTGATTTCAGTGGGTTTTTTTCATCACTGGATCATCGCTACCGAAGAACGTAAAGAAACCGAGAAGATATTTCACAGCGTACTGTCCAAGTACATCGATGAGACGGTGATCAATGCCAAGAAACGAGGTTTTTTAGGCATCACCGAGAAAGAATTGGATTTTTCCGAGATCATGCACGGTCTGTATCCCGGCGATTATGTGTACTGGATGATTACCTTTGATCCCCGCTATAGGCATTATTGCCGGGAATTTGAACTCGCCATTAAAAAAGGCGTTCATTTCAGAATGCTTATTTTAAAGGATGGCCCGACTTCAGAGTATCATGCTAAGGAAATAATAGGCTTCGGCGCTGAGGAGTTCAGGCAATATAACCGTTTGTTTTTGTCATCACTCGAAGATATAGCCGAGCGAATCAAGGAAAAAGACGAGGGCACCCTGGGCGTTTTTGTTTACGATTACGAGCACTTGCCCAGTACGCCGTTGTTTATTATTCTACATAAAAAATTAAAAGCCCTGGAGGTTTTTAGCAGCTTTTACCTGTCCGAGCCGATAGGAAGAATGCCCTATTTGCATTGGCAGTCTGATCTCAAAAACGATAGCTGTTATTTTTTCGAATCGGAACAGTGGAACATACCGGATCTTTTTTTAGATTATTTTCACCGACACTGGATGATAGAAAGACATAACTTAACAATGGCTGATAAAGACAGCTCATCCTACAACGATTTTGTCTATGCACCTGTTTCGGCCAGAAAAAAATGCATCATGCTCAGTGGTGAATCGGATACGTTGAGCGGTTCTGATAGTATCTGACCTTGATGTCGGGCAATAAGTTTAGTATGTCGAATACCGCCAAGGCAGCAAACCTTGTTCTGAGCATATCGGAAGGTGTATTGATAGCGATGGATGCGCTACTGCGTACAGCGTGTGTCCTACCCGCTAATTTTTTTATTGATCTGGAGAGCGATTATGGCTGAAATAGACCAACAAAGTATTAAAGGTACAGTCCGGGCAGCGGTTAAGTCGGGGACTGATGTTCATCAACAAGTCAAAGATATTACCTTAAAAGCGCTGACAGCACGTCAATTGGATATGGACAACATCAAAAGTGTCACTGAAGCGGTCATTAATGGTGTTAACGAGGGCTTGACCAGTCACGGTGAGCATGGCAAAGAGGTTTTTATGCAGGCAGCCACAGCATTGGATGAGGCTTTGGCGATTGCGGCAGAAGCATCGGCATTAGCCATTGAAGAGGCGGCTTCCAAAGTTAATGAGTATTCTGATCATGATATTAACAATGCGATCAAAGACTTGCAGGGTAGAGAAGCGGTGTTTCTCAATACTCTGGAGAAAGTCGCCAAAGGTAGTAATCAAGTCGTTGCCGACATTGTAAATGATTTTATTGCCCATTCGCGGCAAAGCGGAACCGCAGTTGGCGAACAAACGTTAATCGCCTTGGAAGCGCTGAAAGACTTGCCGAAAATAAGCAAGGACATCATTATTTCAAGTACGGTTGCCACAACTTCCGCTTTAGCACAGATAGCCAGCGGTATTTTATCGGGTATTGCTGAAAGCCTGCAGCCATCTCATTCCAAAAAATAGAGTTTAGCAGTAGGGTATGTTATGGGAAATGTTAAATGCAGCCAAAGATCTGGGCAGGGCTCATGATATTGCATCGGTATTAATCCGCTACGGATTCGGCAGCTTTGTTCGCAGTTTGGGAATGGGCAAGGCATTGGAACGTGCGGGCAGAGTGTTGCATTGGCAGCATGTGGAAGACTATGTGAATCTCGACACGCCGCAACGCCTGCGTCGTGTATTGGAGGAGTTGGGGCCTACCTTTATTAAATTGGGACAAATCCTTGCGACACGTGTTGATTTATTCCCGCCTCAATATATTGCCGAATTTGAAAAACTTCAGGATCAGGTGCCTCCGATGTCCTTTGAAGAGTTGCTACCCCAACTTGAAGAAGATCTTGGCGGCAGTATTGATGAGTTTTTTTTAAACGTCGACACACAACCCCTTGCTGCCGCATCCATTGCCCAGGTTCATAAGGCTACGCTCAACGACGGAACGCCAGTCGTTTTAAAAATTCGCAGACCCGGTCTGCGCAAAATCATTGAAGCCGATTTACGGCTTTTGCAGCGACTTGTTGATATTGCTGAATCCGAATCGTCGGAGATTCGCCGCTTTCATCTGAAAGAAGTGCTGCGTCAGTTTAACCAATCATTACGCCGTGAACTTGATCTCGCTGCCGAGAGTAGAAATGCGGAACGGGTAGCCGCTAATTTAGCCGATGATTCTAATATCAAGATTCCTGGCGTCTATTGGCAATGGACCTGTGAACGACTCAATGTACAAGAGTATATTGACGGCATTCAGGGCAGGGATCTTGCCGCTGTAGATAAATCAGGGCTGGATAGAAAATTGCTGGCCGATCGAGGCACGCAGGCCGTCATGAAGATGATTATGGAAGACGGTTTTTTTCATGCCGACCCGCATGCCGGCAATGTATTTTATCTGGAAGACAACCGGCTGGCATTTATCGATTTCGGCATGGTTGGCCGTTTAACGGAAGAGCGCCGGGATCAGGTTGTCAGCTTATTGTATGGCATGATTAATCATCTGCCGGGCAAGGTGGCCGAGATACTGGAAGGTTGGTCGGATAATATTTACACCGATGAACAAGTATTGATTGTTGAGATAGAAGCCTTTGTCGATCAATACAGCTCGCTGGCGTTAAAAGATTTAAGCATTACCGCCATGATGAGTGATCTGATGGCAATATTGAGAGATCATAAGCTGATATTGCCTGCCGATCTCGCCTTGTTGGTCAAAACGTATATTACCCTGGACGGCCTCGGCAGGCATCTTAATCCGGAATTCAACACCCTGGTTTTTGCCGCGCCTTATGTCCGGAAAGTCATGATGGAGCGCTACCGACCGGAGGCTATCGCCAGACGGGGGTGGCGTAACCTGATCAGCGTCGCCGATCTTTTGTCAAGCTTGCCAAAAGACCTAAGCCGACTGTTGCGCGCCTCCAGAAAAGGAGCTGTTCAGGTTGATATTACTGTTAAGCATCTCGGTCAGTACGTGAATCATATTGATAACGCCATTAGTCGGCTAACCATGGGCATAGTGACCGCCGCGCTCATTATCGGTTCTTCCATTATCATGACCGTAACAGGCGGGCCGGAAATATTCGGCTTACCTGCATTCGGGTTTCTGGGATATTCTTTTGCCACTATCGGCGGTATCTGGTTGCTGCTTTCCATTTGGCAAAGCGGGAAGTAAACAATCTGGGAGGGATTATGGGCATGACGTCATTCAGCTACCATGATGCTAGTGCTTATTGTAGGCGCGAATTTATTCGCGCCTACAACATTTAACCCTGTTCCTAAAGGGGCCCCATTGAGTCATTGCTCCATGCAAAATCTGCATTCCTCACATCCCTGTGGGGAATGCAGTCGTCAGCACAACTCATCTGTTTATTCAAAATCAAGACCGGCCTTTCGCCAGGCTTTTGTTCCTCCCTCAAGATTGATTAAGTTAGGGTAACCCAACTCATAAAGTGACTTTGCAGCCGCATTTCCCATAGGGCCACTCTCGCAATACAGATAAATAGCCGTATTTTTATCTTTGGGAAGTTTGTCTTGGTATTTCTCGATTTCGTTGTAGGGAATAAAAAGGTCGGTGCCTTTTATATGCCGTTGTTCAGGCGTGTGAACGTCAACCAGGAAAATATCCTCATTTTGCATGACTCGGTTTAAGTCAGTCGCGGTTATCGCTTGCAGATACTCAGGCTTTTGAAGCATGCAGCCAGTAACGATGAAAATAAAAGCGATGAGGGAAAATAACTTTATAGTTTTAGCGCTCATAAAAAATACTCCTTTGAAAAATAAATAAAAGTCTGCACAAGAGAATTCGGAGGTAAAGGGTCATAGGGTACTGGAATGAGGCTGCTGTTTCTCAGGCGGGACAGCTTGTTCCAGTTGACGGCGAAATTCGTCCAATTGCCGTATTAGCTCTTCACTGAAGGATTTGATTTGTTGCTCAAACAAAGGAATTTGCTGCTCCAGCTCCTTGTTAATGGTTTCGCCTATCGCCCGCAGGCTCTTAAAAACATCTCCGAAAGGCAGGGTTGAAAGATTATTGAGCGTTCGCTGATAATCGATTTTCCATAGATCGTTTTCTTTTAATAAAACGGTATCAAAAAATAAATCCTTGTTGTTCTCAGATTTTTTTAACGTCATGACCGTTGCTACCGTTGCATTAGAACCGTCGATTAAAATCCCCCCGGTCTTTACAGTCGCATCTTCCAGATTTTGTTGTTTAGTCACAAGATGTTGAGTCTCCTGGGTAGCGTATTTTCTGGCAGAGTCAAGATTGCCTTCTGTCATCGCTTCCCAAAATGCCGTAGTAACCTGTTCAGGGCTTAATACCGCCTGACAGCCGCTTAACAAAAACAATAGGCTTAAAAGTCCCGCCAATCCAGACAGGCTTTTCTTGGTGTGATAACAAGGGAAACTCTTTAATAAAACGTTAGTTGTCGCCATTGGAAACTCCAGGAATTTTCTGCAAATTCAAGTAAAAGTTATGTGAAATATACGGTAGTATAATCTAACACAACACGACAAAGAGTTGTCGAATTACGGGGCGCTGCCCGACATTGGTTTTTCGTGATTTTGATCGTTCAAAGTATAGCTGTGCACCCAACCGAGGAGATATTTTATGGTCGACAGAAGACACTTTATCAAGAAGTCCGCAGGCAGCCTTGCAGCGCTCGGCGGCTTGGTTTTATTGCAACGCTCAGGCCTGGCGGCTGCTATCGGTACGGAGGAATTAACGACCCTGGATGCGCTTCCCGGCAAAGAGGCGCTGATCAAACAAACGTATCGCCCTCCCAATTACGAAACGCCGATTAATTATTTCGATGCGCCCTTTACGCCCAATAAGCGTTTCTTTGTGCGTTACCATAACGCCGTCATTCCCGAAGTAAAAATCGACGAATGGCGGCTGCGCATAGGCGGCGATGCCGTTCGCACGCCGTTGGAACTCAGCCTTGAACAATTGCGCAAGGATTTCAAACAAGTAGAAATCGCCGCCCTGTGTTTATGCTCCGGTAATCGCCGAGGCTTGTTTCAACCGCCTGTTCCCGGCGTACAGTGGGGTTCCGGCGCGATGGGTAATGCGCTCTGGCGCGGCGTTCGCCTGAAAGATGTACTCGCGGGGGCCGGAATCGACAAATCCGCCCTGGAAGTGAGTCTGGATGGCGCCGATTCCGGTGTACATAAAACAACGCCGGACTTTGTCAAAAGCCTGCCGCTGGCGAAAGCGCTGGATGAGAATACCCTGATCGCCTTCGAGATGAACGGCGAACCTTTGCCCCATTGGAACGGCTATCCCGCCCGCCTGATCATTCCTGGCTGGACCGCCACCTATTGGATCAAGCATCTGATCGCGATTAATGTCCTGTCCAAACCCTTCGACGGCTTCTGGATGAAGACCGCTTACCGCATCCCCAAGGATCGCTTCCCAAGCGGACAATTCAGCTCACAGGAAACCGAGGCGGCTATGCCGATCACCGAGATAGTGGTCAATTCATTGATCACCAATCTGGCAGACGGACAGACCTTGCCTAACGCCAAGTCCATCGAAATCAACGGCATAGCCTGGGATGGCGGCAATGGCATTGCACGCGTGGACGTTTCCACGAATGGCGGCAGCAATTGGCATCAGGCCACATTGAAGCAGGATTACGGACGATTTTCCTGGCGCCAATGGCACTGGGTCTTTGAACCTAAACATCCAGGAACATACCGAATCATGGCGCGAGCCACCAGCCACTCCGGCACCAGCCAACCGCTGGAGCCGATCCCGAATCCTTCCGGCTACCACCACAACGCCGTGCAGAAAATTACCATCCAGCTGGTCTGAGGAGAACATGATGCGAACGTTGCTTTTGTTGTTATCGTTTTTTGCCGCCACGGCCACAGCCGGGGAAAGCCAAATATTTCTAAAAGACAGACCCGGCAAAAACCAGGTTGTTGCGCAGTGCGCAATGTGTCACAGCCTGGACTATATTATCCTGCACACCCCGATTCTGGATCGGACCGGCTGGGAAAAAACAGTCGCCAAGATGATCAATAGTATGGGTGCGTCGATCAATGATGCCGACAAACAGATCATCATCGATTATCTGGCCCAGAATTACGGGAAATAAGGACGGCATCGGGTTTTCCGGCTTATGTTGGGACTGTTGCGTTGTAAAACAGCGTCCAATTTTTTATACTTTTACCCCGGTATTTACGCGTTATGTGTCGGGTTACGGCTAGCGCCTAACCCGACCTACGTGACTACGTGGCTTTTACTCCTGTCTATAGGACTGTGATCATGATCACCCTGTGTTCGATATTCACTGTGCTGCTTGTTGGGCTGTTTCCGCCTTGTGCCACAGCCGCGCCAAACACGCATATTTATGTGATTGTGTCTCTGGTCGACAACGTATCGCAAGGCATCGCGCCGGTTCCTGCGAAAATAGGCAATGGCGATGATCCGAGCACCAATCTCTATTGGGGCGCGCTTTACGGCGTGAAAACCTTTTTGAGCAAGGCGGATGGCTGGCGAAAGCTGGGTTGCGACAAAGATATTAGCGACACTATCTTAGAACGCTGCCAGTTCGCCTGGAAAGACAAACTGACCGTTACCGCCGATGCTTATCGCGGTAGCCGGATTGATCGGGCGATGCTTGACTTTATGCAACAGGCAGCCACACCGCCCCATGCGACAGAGCGTGAAATGGTAGTGTTCATCGGCCATGACGGCTTGATGGACGAACAAAACCTGCCCATCATAGAACGCTTTCCAAAACATGCCGGGCATAATAAACAAGCCGTTGTTCTGGCCTGCATGAGCGAGGAGTTTTTCTCGGAGCATTTACATGCCGCCGGTTCAAAGCCGGTGGTGACCACGTTCAGCTTCATGGCGCCGGAAGCCTACGTATTGGAAGCGATTGCGCGCGGTTTTGCAAATCAGTCGAGTGAGGCGGAATTGCGCAGTTCTGCCGGCACCGCTTACGCCAAATATCAGCGTATCTCAGCCAAAGCGGGAAAGTCGGTTTTTATCGCAAAAAATTCAAACTAGGCTCCTACTGTGCTGTGTCAATCCCTGATTGGGCTGGTAAAATCCATATTGAAGGCTGAAAAGCGGGTAGCGTTGATTTCCAATCCCTTTAAAAACGTATTTCCAACCTTGATGGGAGCGTTACTGTGAACAATATCGTGAGCATCCGTTTTTGGGTTTCTTTGTTGCTGCTGTGGATGAGTGCGGCCGATGTTTACAGTGATGAAAGTCACCTAATATCGTGCAGATCCTCCTATAGAAGATTGAGCGACTTGACGTTGCAGCAACCGCCGAGGCGGGTGCTGCTTGTGCCTTTATTGAGCAGGGAACCGCACACGACCGAGAGCCCAAGGTGGTCCGAGCAACCCGCCCGGACGCTGGAAGCCTTTTATCGCAACCGGTTCAATGCGACTGTTAAACAACTGCGGGATGTCTGGAGCTGGACGGATTATTACCGGCAGGTCGAACAAACGATGCAGCAATCGCCTCCTTACGACCGGGTTATTTTTATCAGTCATGGCGGTTTTGACGGGCCGGTGCTGGAAAATGTCGTGTTTCGACAAGACTTTCAGATAACCGGGGGCAAAGGTAAATTGTTTCAGTTTTCCGAGGCGCAGCCGGGACTTAAACATGCGCTGTCCATCACCTATAATGCCGAACAAAACCGCGTATTCAGCGACTATATGGCCTCGCGCTGGCCGGAGTTGGCGCCCATGGAATCGACCGACATCTGGCATCGGCTTAAGGGACTGGAAAAACAGCTGCAGCCGCTGGATCATGCCTGTTTTCAACGTTACTGCTCACCGGAACAACTGGCTACAAGCCCCGTACAGCAGCGCGGATACCGGCTTTATCTCTGCGAACTTATTTGCCGCGAATCGCTGTTCGAGCAAAAGACATCTGTTGAAATATCCCCGGAACGGTTCTTTCATTTCACAAAATCCCTGAGCTCGCTGGTAACGGCAGACGGCCTGATTTTCTTCGGCGCCTGCAATCCAGGCAGTGCGGCTCCGGTAAAAATGCAGAAGAAGGATGAAACCGAGCTGTTAATCAATTCAACGCTTGCCGACGGGCCGCACCAAAGCTACGTGCATCTGGTTAGCGCAGCAACCGGCCGCATCACCGCCGGTCCGATAGGAAAAAGCAGTGCCGAGGACATTGTAAATCGAGTTATCCTGTTTGAGACCGGTCGTGCCCAATACAATTTATGCATCGTTGCTCCTGCAGCGAAGTGATCATCTAGCTGGGTAGATGCCACAACACCACGGCCAGTTTTTCTCCCAGCGCTTCGGCGTGGTTTTTCTCGATCAGTACTGACGATTTTGGATAGAGCAGTTTTTTATTATTATGCGTCAAGTAGCGATTGGTTTTTATTGCGAACCTGAATGTTGCTGGGGTTTCGTTAAACCATTTTTCAAAAGTGGCGGGGCTTTGCAGGCGATAAAAAGTGCCGTTAACTTCCACAGCAGAAAAGCGTTTTGCGTAGAACTTCAGCTAGTTTTTTCGTGCGGCGCTGGTGTAAAAACAGTCTTGCCAGTGCCGGTAGCTCCAGCCGCTGGTACCGATATAAAGGGAAGCCCCGCCTTCATCTTTCACCTTTAGCCTTTGATACAAATCACCGGCTCAAGCCTTGCGACTTTCCGGGCTAATCCGGCCCGGTCGGCAATATCCACTACCGCACCGACATCCTTATAAGCCAAGGGCGCTTCTTCGGCCACGCCGCGCATCGACGGACTGCGAATAATGATGCCTTGCGCCGCCAGTTCATCGACCAGCGTTCTGCCTTGCCATTGCTTGCTGGCCTGGGTGCGGCTCATCGCCCGCCCCGCGCCATGACAGGCCGAGCTGAACGCGCGTTGTTCGCTCTCTTGGGTGCCGCACAATACGTAAGAACTGGTGCCCATCGAGCCGCCGATCAGCACCGGTTGGCCAACTTCTTTGAATACGTCCGGCACATCGGGATGTCCGGGGCCGAAAGCGCGGGTTGCGCCTTTGCGATGGACAAACAGTGATTTTCGTTGACCGTCAATCATGTGCTGCTCGAGCTTGCAGGTATTATGCGAGACATCGTAGAGCAGGCCGAGATGGATGTTTGGAAACAGGGTTGCGACCGCCTGCCGGGTCAGATGGGTGATAATCTGGCGATTGGCCAAGGCGCAGTTGATGCCCGCCCGCATCGCGCCCAGATAGCGCTTTCCTAAGGGGGAGTTTAAGGGTGCGCAGGCCAGTTCACGGTCCGGCAATACCATCTGGTATTGGGTCGCCGACATGACCATTTCTTTTAAAAATTCGGTGCCGATCTGATGGCCCAGACCTCTGGAGCCGCAATGTATGCTGATTACCACGTCATCGACTCGCAAGCCGAACGTTTTGGCGACAGCCTGGTCGAAAATTTCCGCGACCCGCTGCACTTCCAGATAATGATTGCCGGAACCCAAGGTGCCCATTTCATCTTTTTGTCGTTCCCTGGCTCTAGGAGAGACGCAGTGGCACTCAGCACCGGCCATGCAGCCGTGTTCTTCGATACGTTCCAGATCCTGCGCTTCGCCATAGCCCTGATCGAGCGCCCATTGCGCGCCGCCTGTCAACATGCCGTGCATGGCTTTATGATTCAAATGTATCTTGCCTCTGCTGCCGACACCGGCAGGCACCTTGCGGTATAACGCATCGGCCAGCGCCTGTTTATGCCGCTGCAACTCGGCGATATTAAGGCCGGTATGCAAGGTGCGCACACCGCAGGAAATATCGAAACCGACGCCGCCAGCTGACACCACCCCGCCTTGATCGGGATCGAAAGCCGCAACGCCGCCGATCGGGAAACCGTAACCCCAATGTGCGTCCGGCATCGCATAGGCGGCTCCAACAATACCCGGCAAGGTCGCGACATTGGTAAGCTGCTGGTAAACTTTCTGATCCATATCCTGCAGCAATCGTGCATCGGCATAAATAATCGCCGGAACGCGCATGGCCCTGAAGGGCTTGGTTTCCCAACAGGTTTCGTGCCGTTGTATGAATTGACGGGTATCCATTGAATAGCTCCTCTAAACATCGACAACGCATTGGGCAAGCCATGCTCCATCAGCTTGCCGGTAGACACGCAGCTCGGTAAAAGTAGCGCCTTTGATTTCCACGGCGGGTTGGTGTTTTTGCCGGTCAACGGCTACACCAAAGGCGGTTGCCGATAATGCGCCGTTTTTAATAAAAACCTGATAATGCTTGAACAATAATCCGTGTACAGACATTTGATAAACCAATTCATTGATCCAGTTGACGAACAGCAACTCGGTATCGGGCGCTTCGCAATGAAGGGAAACGACTGTTGATGGCGTAATCAAGTCAGGATCGGTAACCACGGCGGTCATCGCGACGGCGGCTTGTTCGAACGCCTGCTCCAGCGTCGGCGCAATGCCGCGTATGCCGATGTCCGCTTGGTGCTCAAAATGTTCCCAGTGGGCTGTTGTCGTTTTGCTGTTCAATGGCAGGCCTCGTTCTATGAAATAGGTCAGAAAGGATTTAACAGTAAATAGATGCCAATCCCCACCATAGCCAGACCGCTGATTAATTTGAGCCAGAGACCTTCTTTTTCCTGTAGTCGTCGCTGGCTCAGCGTGATGATGCCAAGGGTTAAAATAATAAGGTCATCGAACATATAAGCCAGATTGTACAGTAGCAAATAACCGTAATAGCTGATGCTATCCAACTGTTTCAACGTCAGGATCCGGGTGTACAGCATCGGAAAACCCGAGGTACACATGAATTCGACAATCTGTACCAAAATGGCCAACACAAATGCCCCAATCAGCGCACCGGTAAGGTTCTTCGCCTGAAGTATTTGCCGGATTCGGGCATATATATCCGGTTTGGCGGTATCGGGAATCGACAACGACACGCCTAACCCGAAAAATCCGAAGTCTTTGAGATTAATCAGGCCGACCACCAAGGCAATACCTGCAATGGCGATTTCCGAAAGTCGGGATAGACCGATCAGCAAGAACAGGTTGAGCCAAGCCGCCATGAACATGAAATAAACCAGACCTTCAACAGCGACAAAGGTTTCGGCGATGGCGAACATTCGCATCCGGTCTTTCATTGATGCGAGCAACGAAATCATTAGCACCAACACCCAGAGGGAACAAGGATTGAAGCCGTCTAGTAGGCCGATTGCCAGCGTGAACAGCGGTAAACCGATCTCGTCAAGCGACAATCTGTAGCCGAAAAAATCGATGTATTGCTCTGTTTCACAGGACAAAGCGGCGTTCGTTTCGCAACTGCCGGAATTATGCTGAATGTTCGCTGTCGGGATTTTGCTCAGCGCGCTACGGATAAGCTGGTCGGTACCGGCTTCTTTTGAATAACCGAAGATCAATTGTCCGCCGACTTGAAAAGCGGGAACCCTTAGGGGCTTTATACTCTGGCTTTTAGCAAGATGCTGTAATCGCTGCAGTGCGGCGGGCTCGTGAATGACGTCATGAATAATGATGCTCAACGTCGGTTGTTCGCGTTTGAGGGTCAGCAAAAACACCTTTGCGTCAGCGCAGTGCGGGCAACCCTGTTGCACGAAGACTTCAATATTGGCAGAGGTATCGGCTGTTGTCGGCAAAGCATTTGTTATCCCGGCTGCCACCGGATTCAAACCGAAAGCCGACAGCCATACAAAAACCAAAAGCCATCGGGCGATACCTGTGTCAGCTATTGTTTTCAAAGGTATCCCTTTGCAGTTGATAGGTGTTTTGTCGGTCTGCTGAGCATATACTATCGATGGCTTGTGATAAATAGGTGTTTTAACTTATTGAAATGTAATTCAATAAGCTTATTATTTTGGAAGTTGTTTGTTCTGAAACTCTTCGCAGGAGCGTGGTATGAGAAGAATCTATTTTTTAGTTCCCACTATTGAAATCACCCATAAAATCGTCGAAGAGCTTCAGGCTGAGGGCATAGAAGACCGGCATATTCATATTTTGGCGACAAGGGACACGCCGCTTGAAGGTCTACCCGAGGCAGGGGTGACCATAAAAACCGATTTTCTTCCCGCCGTTGAGCGAGGACTGGCATTAGGCGGTTCAACGGGATTGTTGGCCGGATTAGTCGGTTTGCGCTTTGCGGGATTTGCCATTGCCGGCGGGCCGCTTCTGGGAATTATTATGGCAGGCGCAACCATCGGGTCGCTGATGGGCGGTTTAGCGGGAATGAATTCCGGTAATTCACGGTTAAGACAGTTTGAACAAGCCATCGAACAGGGCGAAATTCTGGTGCTGGTTGATATTCCGCGTGATCAGATTGAGACTATCAGGAAGCTGGTCGTAAAACATCATCCTGAGGCGGAGTTTGAGGGCATCGAACCGATTCTTCCGCCGTCCTATTAATGGGCGTTACCCGCATGCAATAAGCACTGATGGGTAATGGGTCAAACCTGTAACTTGGTATGAATATCGACGCCAAACTCTACCTTATTGATAAGCAGTCCAATGACAGTATCATGCATCAAAGCTGACTTGGAAAAACAGATGGTTTTCCTTGTCAACCGTTTGATCCA
>JAGXGY010000051.1 GCA_024636505.1 Methylobacter sp.
CCAAGTCATCGCCGTCGAGGATTTGCACGTAAAAGGCATGATGAGGAATCATTGTTTGGCGAAAGCCATTGGTGATGCAGGCTGGGGAGCATTCACCACGATGCTCAAATACAAAACCGAACAGGCAGGCAAGGGCTATATCGAAGTGAATCGCTTCTTTCCGAGTTCCAAAGCCTGTTCGTGTTGCCTGCATGTTCAATCCTCTATGCCTTTGAATATCCGCTCATGGCGGTGTGATCAGTGCGGCGTCCTGCATGACCGGGATATAAACGCCGCCCAAAACATCCGCAATGAAGCGCAACGTATGATAGCGGCGGGAATCGCCGGTACTGCTAACCGAGGCACTGTTAGCCAAGTCAGAGGGCGTAAACCCTCCGTTCTTGCTCGTGCCGTTGACGTTAGAAGCCCCGTCCTTTAGGTCGGGGTAATTCACTAAAGTGCAAATCCAGCCATCTGATTTTTACTTCCCGGAATCCAATAAGAACCTTATCAAAAAGGTATTTGATGAGGTCGTCATGAACAATAGACCCGATATCGCATCAATTATATTGTCAAATACAAGTATGCAACTGAGCGTTGATCATACCTAACAAATGCGTCAAGCGGATTAATTTTCTGCGGCTTCGCGCTCCAAATTAACCGCTTACCCAGGCGTTATGCACAGCTGGTGCTCCTCGCGACCCGATTTTGAACAATTTCCGTAAAACCGGAAGCACCACGCTGGCAACAAACGATTAGCTTAGTATCCCTTAGCTCGTATAATACCGTGCTCGATTTCAAGTTAATGGCTATTTAAACAGGAAAACAGCATGACAAGCACCCAACAACGCGCCGCACTGCAACGCCAAATCTGGCAAATCGCCAATGCTGTGCGCGGCTCAGTGGATGGCTGGGATTTCAAGCAGTACGTACTTGGCACCCTGTTTTACCGCTTTATTAGCGAAAACTTTGCCAGCTACATTGAAGGTGGTGACGAAAGCATCAATTACGCAACGCTTGGCGATCAGGTGATTACCGACGACATCAAGGACGATGCCATTAAAACCAAGGGCTACTTTATCTACCCCAGCCAGCTGTTTGCCAATATCGCCAAAGGCGCTAACACCAACGAAAGTTTGAATACGGATCTGGCCAGGATCTTTGCCGCCATTGAAAGCTCCGCCAACGGCTATCCCTCTGAGCCGGACATCAAAGGCCTGTTTGCCGATTTTGACACCACCAGCAACCGCCTCGGTAATACCGTAAAAGATAAAAACACCCGTTTGGCCGCTGTGCTCAAAGGCGTGGCCGGGCTGGACTTTGGCGAGGCTCATGGCGGCGATTTTGCAGGCAACCAGATCGACCTGTTCGGCGATGCCTACGAATTTTTAATCTCCAACTATGCCGCCAATGCCGGTAAATCGGGTGGTGAGTTCTTCACCCCGCAGCATGTGTCCAGACTGATTGCCCGGCTCGCCATGCACAAGCAAACCAGCGTCAACAAGATTTATGACCCGGCCTGTGGCTCCGGATCCTTGCTGCTGCAAGCCAAAAAACACTTTGACGCCCATATTATTGAAGACGGCTTTTGGGGGCAGGAGATCAACCACACCACCTACAACCTGGCGCGGATGAACATGTTCTTGCACAATATCAACTACGACAAGTTCAATATCCAGCTGGGCAACACCCTGATCGACCCGCACTTTGGCGACGACAAACCCTTTGATGCCATCGTCTCCAACCCACCTTACTCGGTAAAGTGGATAGGCTCAGACGACCCAACCCTGATTAACGATGAACGCTTTGCCCCCGCAGGCGTATTAGCGCCCAAATCCAAAGCCGATTTTGGCTTTGTGCTGCATGCGCTGAGTTATCTATCCAGTAAAGGCCGCGCCGCCATTGTCTGCTTCCCCGGTATTTTTTACCGGGGCGGCGCCGAGCAGAAAATCCGCCAATATCTGGTGGATAACAACTATGTGGAAACCGTGATTTCCCTCGCGCCCAACCTGTTTTTTGGCACCACCATCGCTGTGACTATTCTGGTGCTGTCCAAGCACAAAACCGATACCACCACCCAGTTTATTGATGCCAGCGGCCTGTTTAAAAAGGAAACCAACAACAACACCCTCACCGATGCCCACATCGAACAGATCATGCAGGCCTTCGACAGCAAGGAGAATGTTGATCACCTCGCCAGATCCGTGCCCTTTGAGCAGGTAGCCGCCAACGAATACAACCTGTCGGTGAGCAGCTATGTAGAAGCCAAAGACAACCGCGAAGTGGTGGACATTAGCCAGCTCAATGCCGAGCTAAAAACTACTGTTGCCAAGATCGACCAGCTGCGAAAGGATATTGATGCCATTGTGGCGGAGATTGAAGGTGAGGAGCTGGAGGAATGAGTGATATGAGTTTTATGGAAAAGCTGCTGGATGGTGTTGCGGTGGAGTGGAAGGTGTTAGGGGAAGTTGCGAAGTATGAACAACCGACAAAATACCTTGTTCAATCAACCAACTATAGTGACGACTTTGAAACTCCAGTATTAACGGCTGGTAAAACCTTCATTCTTGGTTATACAGATGAAACTGATGGTATTTATGGAGCATCAAGAACACCTGTCATTATTTTCGATGATTTCACAACGGCGAATAAATGGGTTGATTTTGATTTCAAAGCTAAGTCCTCAGCAATGAAAATGATTTCATCCGTAGATTCGTCTAAAGCATTATCAAAATACATTTATTATTGGTTGAACACCTTGCCGAGTGAATTAGTTGATGGTGATCACAAACGACAATGGATAGGTTGTTTTGCAAAAAAAGAAATTCCCGTCCCACCCATTAGTATTCAAGCTGAAATCGTCCGCATTTTGGACACCTTTACTGAGCTGACCGCCGAGCTGACCGCCGAGCTGACCGCCCGCAAAAAACAATACAACTACTACCGCGACCAGTTGCTCTCGTTCCCATGCTCCGGCGTGGGAACGCAAGGGGAAGTGGAGTGGAAGACGTTGGGGGATGTAACTAAGAAATGGTATTCAGGTGGAACCCCAACAGCTGGTAAACCAGAATATTATGAAGGCGGTGAGATTCCATGGCTAAGAACCCAAGAGGTTAAGTTTTCTGACATTGAAAAAACAGAGGTTAAGGTAACTCCTTCTGCATTGAAAAATTCATCCGCCAAATGGATTCCTAAAAATTGCGTGATAATTGCAATCTCTGGAGCAACGGCAGGCAGGTCTGCGATAAATAAAATACCACTAACAACCAATCAGCACTGCGGTTGTTTGGAAATTGACAGCGCAAAAGCGCTATATCGTTACGTATATCATTGGGTTTGTTTTAACTATGAAAATATTAAGGCGCTTGGACAGGGCGCTAGAGGCGACCTTAACTCTAGCATTATAAAAAGCTTCAAGCTTCCTATTCCCTATGCCAACGACCCTGAAAAATCGCTTGCTGAACAAGCGCGCATCGTCGCCATCCTCGATAAATTCGATGCACTTACCCATTCCATCAGCGAAGGCTTGCCCCGCGAAATCGAATTGCGCCAAAAGCAATACGCCTATTACCGCGATTTGCTGTTGAGCTTTCCGAAGGCGGAAGTAAAGGCAACGTTGGGGAGTGCGCTGTGACCATGAATATAAAAACCACGAACTTACCAACATTACCTGATTTGGGCGATATTGAAACCAAAGCTATTTTGAAGAAAACAGCACTTGCACATAGAGCATTGGCTGAGTTGAAGGGGGTGGCGGCATCCATGCCCAATCAAAGCATTCTAATTAACACCTTGTCATTACAAGAGGCGAAAGATAGTTCTGCGATAGAAAATATTATTACCACGCATGATGATTTGTACCGCAGTGACCATGCACAGCGGTACTTTATTACCCTGGCCGCTAAAGAGGTTCACAATTATGCTGCCGCATTACGGTCAGGCTTTGAGCGCATTCGCCAAACGGGTTTGTTGACCAATAATGATATTTTGACCATTCAAGCGGGGATAGAAGGAAATCAGGCTGGTTATCGCCAACAAGCAGGCACCGCACTCAAAAACGATCAAACCGGCGAAGTGGTCTATACGCCGCCCCAGCATCCCGATGAAATTGTCGCATTGATGGAAAATTTGGAGCGCTTTATTAACCAGCCTGAACTGTGTGACTGGGATGTATTGGTCAAAATGGCAGTGATTCATCATCAATTTGAAAGCATCCATCCTTTTTATGACGGCAATGGACGCACGGGCCGGGTGATCAACATTTTGTATTTGGTGCAACAAGGATTGCTGGATACGCCGATACTGTATTTATCGCGCTACATCAACCAAAACAAAGCCGACTACTATCGACTGTTACAAGCGACGCGTGTAACCCGTGACTGGTCTGAATGGTTGCTCTATATGCTTGACGCAGTAGAACAAACCTCTATGCAAACCACGCAATTGGTCGTAGCCATTAACAAATTGATGCAACGGTACCAGCATGAATTGCGCGATAAGCAACCAAAAATCTACAGCCAAGACCTGATTAACAATATTTTTCGCCACCCTTATACCAAAATCGATTTTGTATCCAATGAGTTGCAAGTCAATCGAAAAACGGCAAGCAAATATCTTGATGTGCTGGTGGAGTTGGCTTTGCTCAGCAAACACCGATTAGGTAAAGAGAATTATTACTTGAATGACCGATTGTTTGAGTTGCTTTTAAATGTGGGTGGAAGTCATGGGTAAAAAATCGAGTTTTTTACCCCTATAAACAGAACGTGGGCAAAAAAATGTGTTTTTTACCCACGAAAACCAAAAGTTGCAAATTAGGTGATCTGACAAAATACGTTGTCTCGATGCCAGTTAAAGGTAAATAAACAATGAGTGACTATAAAACCATAGCCGAATCAAAAAACTTTATCGTTCTGGATAAATACACCAAGTGTTCGCAGGTCAATGAAGCCTATCAAAGCGAATACGATTTAGAACGTGAGTTTATCGCTGACTTGGAAAACCAGGGCTATGAATACCTACCCGGTTTAAATTCGCCAGAGAAAATGCTGGCCAATGTGCGTGTTGCTTTGCAAGTGTTGAATAATGTGCCGTTTGCCGAGGGTGAGTGGTTGCGTTTTGTGGAAACCTATCTTGATAAGCCCAGTGATGGCATTACCGACAAAACCCGTAAAGTGCACGATGACTATATCCATGATTTTGTGTTTGATGATGGCCGTATTCAGAACATTTACTTGCTCGATAAAAAGAATGTTACCCGCAATAAACTGCAGGTGATCAAACAGTTTGAACAAACCGGTAGCCACGCCAACCGCTACGATGTCACGATTTTGGTCAACGGCTTGCCACTGGTGCAAATTGAGCTGAAAAAACGCGGCGTGGCGATTCGCGAAGCCTTTAATCAGGTACACCGCTACAGCAAAGAAAGTTTTAATGCGGAACACTCGCTGTTTAAATATTTGCAGCTGTTTATGATTTCCAACGGCACCGACAGCCGCTATTTTGCCAACACCACTCAGCGCAACAAAAACAGTTTTGATTTCAGCATGAATTGGGCGAAAGCCGATAACGGCCGGATCAAAGACTTAAAAGACTTTACTGCCACCTTCTTCCAGAAAAACACCCTGCTCAATGTGCTGCTGCATTATTCGGTGTTTGATGTGAGCAACACCTTGCTGGTGATGCGCCCGTATCAGATTGCTGCCACGGAACGGATTCTGCGCAAGATCAACAGTTCGTATCAGACCAAAAATTGGAGCAATACAGACAGCGGCGGCTTTATCTGGCATACCACCGGCTCCGGTAAAACCCTCACCAGCTTTAAAGCGGCACGCCTGGCGACTGAGCTGGATTTTATCGACAAAGTGTTTTTTGTGGTGGACAGGAAAGACCTGGACTACCAGACCATGAAAGAATACCAGCGCTTTTCACCCGATAGCGTGAATGGCTCCGACAGTACCGCCGGGCTTAAGCGCAACCTGGATAAAGATGACAATAAAATTATTGTCACCACCATCCAGAAGCTCAACAACCTGATGAAAAGCGAAGGCGACCTGCCTGTTTACAACAAGCAGGTGGTGTTTATTTTTGATGAATGCCACCGCAGCCAGTTTGGCGAGGCGCAGAAAAATCTGCAGCGTAAGTTCAAAAGGTACTATCAGTTTGGTTTTACCGGTACGCCCATCTTCCCGCAAAACGCCCTGGGCGCAGAGACCACCGCCAGCGTATTTGGCCGCGAGTTGCATTCCTATGTGATTACCGACGCCATTCGCGATGAAAAGGTGCTCAAGTTCAAGGTGGACTACAACGATGTGCGCCCGCAATTCAAGGCGCTTGAAACCGAGCAGGATGAGAAAAAATTAACAGCGGCGGAAAACAAGCAGGCCCTGTTGCATCCCGACCGGATTCGGGAAGTATCGCAGTATATTCTGAATAACTTCCGGCAAAAAACCCACCGCCTGCAAGCGGGTGGCAAGGCCTTTAATGCCCTGTTTGCGGTGAGCAGTGTGGATGCAGCCAAACTGTATTACGAGGCCTTCAGGCAGTTGCAGCAGGATACGGACAAGCCGCTAATGGTTGCCACCATCTTTTCGTTTGCGGCCAATGAAGAACAGGATGCCGTGGGCGAGATCCCGGATGAAAGCTTTGATGTATCGGCCATGAACTCCAGCGCCAAGGAGTTTTTAAGCGCAGCTATTAACGATTACAACAAAGCCTTTAAAATGAACTGTAGTGTGGATAGTCAGGGCTTCCAGGATTATTACCGCGATCTGGCCAAGCGCGTTAAAGCTAAGGATATCGACTTGTTGATCGTGGTGGGCATGTTTCTGACCGGCTTCGATGCGCCCACGCTGAATACCCTGTTTGTGGATAAAAACCTGCGCTATCACGGTTTAATCCAAGCCTATTCACGCACCAACCGCATCTATGATGCCACCAAGACCTTCGGCAATATCGTCACCTTCCGCGATCTGGAAAAAGCGACAGTCGATGCCATTACCCTATTTGGTGATAAAAACACCAAAAACGTGGTGCTGGAAAAAAGCTACAAGGAATACATGGAGGGTTTTACCGATGTGGTTACCGGTGAAGCCCGGCGCGGTTTCATGGATGTGGTTGCGGAATTAGAGCAACGCTTTCCTAAACCTGATGAGATTGTATTGGAAAAGGACAAAAAAGACTTTGCGAAGTTGTTTGGCGAGTATTTGCGCGTAGAGAACGTGCTACAAAACTACGATGAATTCGCCAGCCTGAAGGCCTTGCGAGGCGTTGACATAAGCGACCCGCAGGCAGTTGAGGCCTTCAAGGCTGAACACTATTTAACGGATGATGACCTGGCGGTACTGCAAACTATCAGAGTCCCTGCCGAGCGGAAGATTCAGGATTACCGCTCAACCTATAACGATATTCGTGATTGGCTGCGCCGTGAAAAGTCCGCCGAAGAAAAAGGAAAATCCACCATTGATTGGGACGATGTGGTGTTTGAGGTGGACTTGCTTAAATCGCAAGAGATCAATCTGGACTATATTCTGGAATTGATTTTTGAGCAAAACAAGAAGAATAAAACCAAGAGCGAATTGATCGAAGAAGTGCGCCGCTTGATTCGTGCAAGCCTCGGAAACCGGGCGAAAGAAAGTCTGATTGTTGATTTCATTAACCAAACCGACCTGGATGAGATGGTTGATAAAGCCGGTATCATTGATGAATTCTTCAGCTTTGCGCAAGCGGAGCAAGCCCGAGAAGCAGAAGAGCTGATTCGTTCAGAGAGCTTGAATGAAGATGCAGCCAAGCGCTATATCATTTCCTCGCTGAAACGAGAGTACGCCAGCGAAAACGGTACTGAGCTCAATTCAACACTACCCAAAATGAGTCCGCTTAATCCGGAGTACAAAACCAAGAAGCAGAGCGTTTTTGAAAAAATCGCCGCGTTTGTTGAGAAATTCAAGGGCGTTGGTGGGCAGATTTAGCCTCGCCTTCACGCTAATTAACGAGGGAATAACGGGGTCTGGAATAACGGGTAGAGTAGAAAACAGAACAGGCTTGCGCCTGCCCTCCCTCATCAAACCGTAACGCACACGGCTTTCCGGTGTTCTTTACACCAAGGCATGCGCTGTTTTCCAGCCAGCCTTTGTCGGAACCTTGTATAACCCATATTTCGCATAAAGCTGCTGGCGATATTCCAAGGCACCGTAGATTAAAAGGCATAGGGTTATGATCATCATCAGCCCCGTGTCAGGATATAGTTTACATATCTTTTACTTCAAATGGGGTGCGGAATGTCGGCTGTCTTTTCAGTCTGGCTTAATGGCAGCGTCACGGGAGGGCGAATAAGTTGAGCCGATGCCCTGAACGACGGAGTTTTTCGCGCATTCCGGTAGAATCGGGGAGGCCTTGGCCGACATTATAAAAAATGAGCGGGTGCCGGGTCGTATACAGGACGGAGAGCCGGGGGGCGTGAAGTGATGGGGAAAGCGAGGTGTAATGGTGCGCCCGAGGGGATTCGAACCTCTGACCACAGCCTTCGGAGGGCTGTACTCTATCCAGCTGAGCTACGGGCGCATGAGGCGTATTCTAACCGATCATCGCGGCAATTACGACAACATTGTTTTCAGGTGCGCCAGACTGGCTTTGCCGCGTTCCTTGATGACTTCCGGGGCCAGCTGTTTTTTATTGACCCATTCCAGATCGCCTTCGGGCAGTTCGCTTAAAAACCGGCTGGGTTCGCATTCGGCAATTTCGCCGTAACGTCTGCGATGGGTGCAGTAACTGAACGTGCAGGTACGCTGGGCGCGGGTGATGCCGACGTAAGCTAGGCGACGTTCTTCTTCTATATTGTCGGTTTCGATGCTGTTTTGGTGCGGCAGGATGTTTTCTTCGATGCCGATCAAAAACACATGGGGAAACTCCAGTCCCTTGGCGGCATGCAGCGTCATCAGGCTGACCTGATCGCTGATCTCGTCTTCCTGATTGCGCTCCATGATGTCCATCAGCATGATTTTTGACACGATTTCCGCCAGCGGTTTTTGGCCCTCGTTCCCATGCTCTGCGTGGGAACCTTTATCGGCAATACGTTTGAGCCATTCGACCAACTCGTAAACGTTTTTCAGTTTGCGGTCGGCGGCATCCTTGGTTTTGCTTTCTTCCTGTAAATACTGCGAATAGCCGATCTGGTCGATGAACTGTTCGATGACGGCAAAGGTATCGCCGCGCTCGATACGGTCTGCAGTGTCGAGCGTCCAGTCGCGGAATTTTGCCAGCCGTTGCATGGCTTTTTCCGACAGTTTTTGGCTCAAGCCGAACTCGGTGCAGGCGGCAAACAGGCTGATATGGCGCTCATTGGCGTAGGCGCCGAGTTTTTCCACGGTGCTTGGGCCGATTTCCCGTTTGGGGGTGTTGATCACGCGCAAAAACGCCGCATCGTCGTCCTGATTAACAAACAGGCGCAGGTAGCCGAGGATGTCCTTGATTTCCGAGTAGGCGAAAAACGAGGTGCTGCCGCTGATGAAATAGGGGATATTGTTTTCCCGCAGGCCTTTTTCGAACAAGCGCGATTGATGGTTGCCGCGATATAAAATCGCATAATCCTGATAATTGCCGCCGGTCTTGAATTTATGGTGGATGATCTCGGACACGATCTGTTGGGCTTCGATCTGCTCGTCTTTATGGCTTAACACCCGCAGCGGATCGCCGTAGCCCAGTTCGCTCCACAGGCGTTTTTCAAAAGCATGGGGGTTGTTGGCGATCAGCTGGTTGGCGACTTTCAAGATGCGCTGGGTGGAGCGGTAATTTTGTTCCAGCTTGATGACTTGCAGGCGGGCGTAGTCTTTTTGCAGTTGCGCCAGATTTTCCGGCTGCGCACCGCGCCAGGCGTAAATCGACTGGTCGTCGTCGCCGACCACGGTAAATTTGCCCAAATTGCCCGCAATTAAACGCACCAGCTGGTATTGGGTGATATTGGTATCCTGATATTCATCAACCAGCAAATAGCGGATCTTGTTTTGCCATTTTTCCAGAATCGCCGGATGTTGTTGAAATAGCAGCACCGGCAACAGAATCAGGTCGTCGAAATCGACTGCATTGTAGGCTTTCAGGCTGCGGGTGTAGTCGATGTACAGATTGGCTGCCGGGTATTCGTTGGCTTTGGCAATGAGCACCGATTGCTCCGGGGTGACGAAGGCGTTTTTCCATTGGCCGATTTGCCGGGCATAGCTGTCGACGTTGTCGATGTCGCAATCTTTGGCGCCGTGGCTGATCAGGTTGCGCAGCAGCGTGTGTTTGTCCTGCTCATCGAACAGGGTCAGGCCGGATTTATAGCCCAGCGTTTTCGATTCAGCCCGTAATATGTCCAAACCTAACGAGTGAAAAGTCGACACCCGCAAGCCGCGCTGTTGGTTGTTATCCAGCAGTTTTGACACCCGGTTTTTCATTTCCCGCGCCGCTTTGTTGGTGAAGGTCACCGCCGCAATATGCCGCGCCGGCAGACCTTGCTTGACCAGGTAGGCGATTTTTTCGGTAATCACCCGGGTCTTGCCGCTGCCTGCTCCGGCCAGCACCAATAAGGGATGATCAATCGCTTTAACAGCGGCTTGTTGTTGGGGGTTTAGTTTGGACATTGATGGGGTAGTTTATGTTGGAACACGAAGACACTGATGGGGACAAATTTAAACGGGGATTTGAAAATACGGTTTTATGCACACTAAAAATTACGCTGTGCGCGCATTATACCTATTTTTCAGCGCCGGTTTTTACTGGCCATTTTGCCCCTGAATCTATCCAGGCTTTGAGCCGCGTTATATCCTGTTCGGAAAGTGTGTGCGTATCCGCCATCGGCATATCCTTTTTTGCCGCCGACACAAGCGCGATTAACGGGCTGATAGCGCTTTGTCCCGGCAATATCCAGGGTTTGCGTTCGCCACTTCCGAATAAATAGTCACTGCGATCAACGCGAAAACCGCCCAACTGCCTTTGCGGGCCGTGGCAGGACAGGCAATTAGTCTCGAATATGGGATAAACGTCTTGCCAAAATTCGATACTTTCTGGCCCGATAGGCGCTTGAACCGTAGCCGAAGAAGCGTTAATCGGCACGGACGGGCTTAATTCTTTAACACTGTCGTGGGCCGACCACATAAACAGCGTCATCGACAGCATGACAACAAGCGCAGTCAAGATGCCGCTGCGAATTAACGAAGGCTTTAGTAAACGGCAGCGTTTGCCGACCACCGTGACTATCCAATTCCAATGCAGTGCAATATGCACAACAAGCACCGCCAAAAAACCTAAACTAATCCATAAATGGAGATTACCCCATTGGTAACGGATGCAGCCCCACAAAACCAAGGTTGTGTCGCTACCCGGCGGCAACGCAAAACGCAATAGATAACCGGTCGCAATCATGCCTAAAAACAGCAGCACGGCGATGAGATCGATGATGATATTGGCAACGGTGCGATTCATGATGCGTTCAAATCATGAGCCCACTAAACCTTGCGATCCAGCTTGCGGTAACTGATGGCTTCGCTCAAATGCCCGATTTCAATGTTTTCCGATTGGGCAAGATCGGCGATGGTGCGCGCCAGTTTCAAAATTCGGTGATAAGCCCGATGCGACAGGCCGAATTTATCCATCGCCTGCTCTAAAATCTGGTGGCTGGGTTCGGATAAGATGCACAGCTGTTTGACTTCCTTGGCCGATAACGCCGAGTTGGCTTTGCCGCTACGTGCCAGCGCCACGTTGCGCGCCGCTACCACCCGCGCTCTGATGGTCTCGCTGCTTTCTTCGCCGTCCGGCGAGCCTTTGCGCAATACTTCATGCGAGATTCTGGGCACTTCCAGGTGCATATCGATGCGATCCAGCAACGGGCCGGACACGCGGGCTCTATAGCGCATCACCTGCTCGGAGCTGCAATGACAACGGCCCGACGCATCGCCTAAAAAACCGCACGGACAAGGGTTCATCGCCGCAATCAGCTGAAAACGCGCCGGAAAGTCGACTTGCCGGGCGGCGCGGGAAATGGTGATGTGGCCGGTTTCCAGGGGTTCGCGTAAGACTTCCAGCACCTTGCGGTCGAATTCCGGCAATTCGTCGAGAAACAAGGTGCCGTTATGCGCCAGCGATATTTCGCCGGGCTTGGGATTACTGCCGCCGCCGACCAAAGCCGCCGCCGAAGCAGTGTGATGCGGCGCGCGATATGGCGGTTTCAGCCAGTTGGCGACATCCAGGCCCTTGTCGCTGATCGAGGCAATGGCGGCGGATTCTTGCGCCTGCTGTTCGGTCAGCTGCGGCAAAATAGTCGGCAAGCGCGAGGCGATCATCGATTTGCCGGTACCGGGCGGGCCTAGCATAATCAGATTATGGGCACCGGCGGCGGCAATTTCAAAAGCGCGTTTGACGTGATATTGGCCGTGGACATCGGCAAAATCGGCATCGTCTACCGGCAGCGTCTGTTGTTCCTGCTGAAATTCGGCCTGTATCAGATGCCGACCGGTCAGATGGGCGCACACCTCGAGCAGATGCAGGGCAGGGATGATTTCAATATCCTTGACCAGCGCCGCTTCGGCGGTATTGTCTTTAGGCAGGATCAGTTTTCGGCGGTTGTTGCGCGCTTGTATCGCAATCGGCAATACGCCGTTAATGGCGCGCAGTTCGCCGCCCAGCGACAATTCGCCGACGCATTCGTAATGATGCAAATGAACACCGGGAATCTGCCCGGATGCCGCCAGAATGCCCAGCGCAATCGCTAAATCAAAACGCCCGCCTTCTTTGGGCAAGTCGGCAGGCGCCAGATTGATGGTGATGCGCTGCATCGGAAACTCAAAATTGGAATTGAGTATCGCGCCGCGCACCCGATCCCGGCTTTCCTTAACCGCCGTTTCCGGCAAGCCGACGATATTCAGCGCGGGCAGGCCATTGGAAATATGCACTTCGACAGTGACCAACGGCGCTTCGATGCCGGAGCGGCCGCGACTAAACACAACCGCCAATGAAGACATGGCTATTGCTCCAGTTTTATAGCTCGTCTTTACTGAGCAGTTGCTGCTCCATTCCAGTCACGCGTTTTTCCAAGTCTTCGAGCTTTGAACGGGTTTTTGCCAGCACCAGTTTTTGCACTTCAAATTCTTCGCGGGTGACCAGATCGAGCTTGCCTAAGGCACTCTGCAAAATGGCGTGGAAACTTTTTTCCAGGTCTTCTTTCAGGCTGCTCAGGCCGGGAGGTATGGCGCCCGCCAAACGGCTGGCAATATCATCAAGGGATTTAGGATCAAACATTAGGACTGTCTCATGGGTAATGGGTTATAGAGGTTAGTTGTGGGAGCGTCGCCCAGGTCGCGATGTGGGCGACGCTCCCACCTTGAAATCCAATCTATTTTAAACCAAAGGCTTTCTTAAAAAACTCAGGCTGCGCCAAAGACGCTTTGTGTATATCGACATTATAGTAGCTCGTATCGAACGGCTTGTCTGCGCTGTCTTGTTCCCTGAACCGGCTCAGCTCGCCTTTGCCGGCAATGGTGGCGCTCCACCAGCCGGACGGATACAAGCATTGCGGGAAAAACAAGGTCTGCAAATGGTTAAAGCCGGACGCGCTCATTGCAGCACGCATGTCGCCGATTAACTTAACATGGTACAGCGCCGATTCGCTTTGCTGTACCACCATGCCGTTTTCGGTCAGACAGGCAAAACAGTCGCGGTAAAATTCTTCGCTGAACAGGCCTAAAGCCGGGCCGACCGGGTCGGTGCTGTCGACGATAATCATATCCACCGAATTCGGCGCGGCGTCTTTGACCCATTTGATGCCGTCGATAAATTTCAGCTCGGCTCTGGGGTCGTTATTCGATGCGCATAATTCGGGGAAATAAATTTCCGCCAAGCGCGTCACCCGTTCATCGATGTCAATCTGCACCGCCTGTTCGACCGACGGATGTTTTAACACTTCCCGCAAGGTGCCGCAATCGCCGCCGCCGATAATCCACACTTTTTTCGGTGCAGGATGCGTGAATAAAGCCGGATGGCTCATCATTTCATGGTAAAAAAAATTGTCGCGGGTCGAGACCATGGTGCAGCCGTCAATGATCATCAAATTGCCGAACGTTTCCGTTTCGTAAATCTCAAGGTGTTGAAACTCGGATTGTTCTTCGTGCAATTTTTGTTTAATTTTTAACGAAAAGGCCGAACCGGCGTCTGCGTGTTGCTCGGTAAACCACTCGGAGGGATTTAGCATTATGTATTCCTGAAGAAGCCAATAAATGGCTGGGCATTATAGTAGAATTCGGCATTTGTGCGGCATAAAACAAGATTTGCTGTGAAAAACGCAGTGTTACCAAATTATCCAGGCCACAATAAAGCATGGCCCTCTGCAACAATTGCGCGGGCAATTTAACAAAAAATAGCGTAAATCCCCTTCCTTCAGGTGGGGGATATAAGCGATTGCTCTTGACTTTATCATAAAAATGTTTTGTATTAACACTATGATTACGGCCAATAAAATACGCATCTATCCAGACACAAGCCAGG
>JAGXGY010000052.1 GCA_024636505.1 Methylobacter sp.
ACCTTGGAGAAACTACCGACCTGTCCAAACAGTCGAATCGATGAACTACTACCGTTGGCACCGGATGTGATTGATGCGCTTAAACGAAACAGACCTGAGAGCACAAAGTGGTAGGGTTGTGCGCATACCCCGCACCTGACCCCGCGCAGTCTCTAACGTGGGATCAAGCCGATGCTTGCCGGTTAGCGTGACCACCCAGCCATCATCAAGGGCGTATTTTTTGATCACCGGCACGGCTAAAGCACCTGCATGGAATAATAGCTCTGCTTCCTTGAGATTCAAGTCAATTTAGCCCTTTAGTCGATTCAGGGATTATCAGTTCAACGCTAGGAAAGTAGGTGCTGAATCGTCCCTTATCGCGAGATACCAGTGGATAACCGGCTATTGCCGCATGAGCGCCGATAAAGAAATCCGGGAGCACGTTACCTTTCTCGCCTTTACGTCTCTTGTATTGCAAAAACGCTTTTCCGGCCAGGAAGAGGGCTTCTCTCGGTATCGGTTTCATGGCAAAGCCCAGAGACTCAAATAGCGATTCCACTTCTTCAATGCGCTCAAAGCCAACCGAACACTCGGCGTAAATGATTGGGTTGATGACCATTGTGTTGTTCTGATCCAGCCGCTCCAAGGTTGAAGCGCTCCATTCAAACCAGGCGCTTTCAGGGTCGGCCAGATCGGTGACGACGCAGCTGTCGATCAGAATGATGGCCACGATTCGCCTCGCGTCAGCGCCATGATGTCATTGGTGTTCATGGTCAACTTGCCGGTATTATGGGCAGTCCTGAACCGGCTGGCTCTCTTTGTAGAGGCTTTGGCTTTGTTGATATACCAGCGTCCGTTTTCATCCTGCAAAAATTCAATCTCGGTTTCGGCTGGCAGAATGCCCATGCTTTCCCTGACGTTCTGGGGGATGGTTACCTGGCCTTTGCTTGTTACGCGCATAGTGATCACCTGATTGTGAGTAATACTCTAATAGTAATACTTTTTTATCGATAAAGTAAATAGCGGCTATGAGGATTATAGGTTGATACGAAAGTTAATTTTTGATATAACAAAAATACACTTTTGTTTTATCAAAAACAAATATATGTTAAAAGCCGCCTGGTTGACCTTATGCCTCCTGTTAATACCGTTCCGGGTAATGGCCTGGGACGATGAGACCGTTTTGTCTTTCATTAGCCAGTCAAACCCCATCATTCAGGCGCAGCATCATGTCACCCAAGCCTACGCCAAGCCGAATGCTGTTACCTGGGCGCTGCAAAACACCTCTCTGAGCGCCCGTTTGGGTTATGGCGGCACCGAGTTTCGGGACGATCCCTATACGGCTTATGGTGGCCTGCAATTCAACATCCCGCTGTCATCGGTCAAGGAAGAAAGAGAACAAGCTTTAAAGCTAGTGTCTGAGGCGAAAGAAACCGCCGACATGGGCACCAAAGTCATCATGGATATGGCTCAATTGCGGTCAATGGAATCGGAGCTTGCGGCATCGGAGGTGAAGCGCAAGTTTCTCAAAGACAAGGCAGCCTGGATCAAGCAGCGCATCGATGAAGGCTACTCGTCTGAAATGGATCAACTCTGGGATATTGGCGGTAAACTCAACGATGAAGATGCGGTAGTGGCTAAGATTAACGTGCTGGCTAACACGCAGCGCTACAAACTGGCAAAATACGCCGGCGGCGACTGGCGGGTTTTACTGGCGTATCTGGAAGGCAAGACTCATGATTTAGGGGGCAGCGATGGATAATATTGTCGGTCTGATAGGCCGCGATGAAGTGGTGGCCGATTTAGTGGCCGAAATCCGCAAGGGCAAGCATGTGGTGTTGACCGGTTCGGTGGGCATTGGCAAATCATCGGTGTTAAAGGCGGCGCTGGATCAAGCGGGAAGCCACGTTGATTTGATTATCCGGCTGCACGATCATCAAGCCAAAGGCCAGTTTGTCGAAATGGCCCGGCAAATGCTGGAGCTGGATCTGGTGACGGCGAAAGAATTGGAGTTGCCGGTTAAGTTTCACGGCATCGTTGGCAGCCAGATTGATTGGGGCGAAATTAAAGGCCAAGTGAACCGGTTGAATATGCGCGACCTGGCGCAAGCCGTCATTCCGGCATTGGCCAGAGCGCCGACCAAGCCGATTATCGCGGTCGATGATTTAACCACACTGACGCCGACACAAATGGCGTTCTGGCTGGCCATCTTTGAACATGCTCAGATTATCGGCTGTGCCTCGGAGAAAAAAGCGAGGGTGAAAAAGCTGTGGTGGAAAATGCGCGAGATTAGCGTTAAGCCGTTGCCGAAAGAGGTTATCCGCGAGATTGTGAAGAAGTACATCGTCACCAAGGGCATTCTGATTGAATCGCCGGATCTGTATATTTCCCACGTCATTAAACAGTCGGGCGGCATACCGCAGGCGATTTATGACATGCTCGATGAATCCGGCAAGGAGCGCATTATCGACAAGCGCAAGGTGCGCGAAATGCGCCATGATGCCGGTGTGGCTTATTTGGATTTCACGCCGATGGTGATGATCTTGGGGGCGCTGATTGTCTCAATGCGTTATATCGGCATGGGTACCGGCGACAAGACCTTGTACATCATGGGCGGTATGGGGGCGGCGCTGTTTCTGACCTTGCGCTTCTTTATCTTTAAAGGGGTAGGGCGGTAATGCTATACTTGTATAGCATTTATTTATTGAGGGTAAACCCATGTTAGCCATTCGATTGCCGGAAGACCTGGAAAAACGCCTGGACAATTTAGCCAAACTCACAGGCCGCACGAAAACTTTTTATGCAAAGCAAGCCATTGAGCAGCATCTTGACGATCTGGAGGACACTTATCTGGCTGAACAACGCTTAACCGAGATTCGTGCCGGTCGCACTCAAACTGTCGCGCTTGAGGACATACTGAAACGCTATGGCATGGAAAATTAGATTTGATCCTGCGGCGGAACGCGAACTCGACAAGCTGGATCGGCCAGTCGCCCAACGGATTTTAAAGTTTTTTACTGAGCGTCTTGCGCCATCGGATAACCCAAGGAGTTTAGGCGCACCTTTAACGGGATCAAAGCTGGGTGATTTTTGGAAATACCGCATCGGTAAATACCGCGTCATCGCCAGTATTGAGGATGAAGTAGTGACTATTCTGGTGTTGAAAGTGGATAAGCGCAGTGATGTGTACAAACAAAAATAAACAAAGCCAGTCTGGGTTGCAAGCCACGGCATACTTCGGGGGTAGGGCAGTAATGCCATACGGTATGATATGACTTCATATCATACTATTTCATATCATAGCGGATGTTAGCCGCCACTCACGCCGCTTTTTCGACCGCGCTTTACCTAGGCGGGGCGGCGGTCTTCGAGTACAAGCTTGACCCCATTGCTTGGGGGTTGACCATGCTGTTCTCGCTGATGCCGGACATCGATTTGCCAGTCTCAAAGGTCGGGCGGCCGCTGTTCTTTATCTCGGTGCCGCTGGAAAAGCGCTTCGGCCACCGGACCATAACCCATTCCTTTATCGGCGTTGCCATTCTGGCCGTACTGGCCTCGCCGCTGTATCTGTTTTATACGCTGTATTTTTGGGCGATCTTGGGCGGCTACTGGTCGCATCTTCAAATCGATATGGCTAACATCCGGGGCGTTGACTTGTTCTGGCCGTCGCCGATCCGGGTGGTGATGCCGGGCAAGGTCAAGTTCCGTCTGGAGGTCGGCAGCAAGGCGGAAATGATTGTGCTGTGCTCGATGCTGGTGTTTTGCGTAGGCCTGTACCCATTGAGCAGCTTAGGTATTCGCGGCGGTCTGCATCAGATCCTGAAAGACTTCGATATTTCCTACGACGAATACGTCAAAGTCCAAGGGCTGAATTTCTACTCGGTGGAACTGAAAGCCATCGACAACCTGACTCTGGAGCATATCGAATGCAACTGCCCTATATTGGGCGCTTGGCAAAGCGGCCTGATTGTCGAGTTCAACGGCAAAACGAGAGCGGTAGGCAAGAGCCAGATGCACCACAATCTGTTTCCGACCGATACCGTGCTGATCAAGGGCGAACCGTTGCGGGTGATCTCGCAGCGCGTGGATATGAAAGGCCGGTCGTTGCGCTGGCTGGTGGACAACCTGAAAGCCAACCACGACTATTACTTGCTGGGGGATTTGTACGTTGATGCCGAGAAAATGGTCAATGTCAGCCAGATCGACACCTATCATCCGGTGATTTGGGGCGGCGATACCGTTAAGCTGCATTATGCCAAGGCCGAGGATTTGCGGGATTATCTGAACTTAACCGCGATCCGGGGCGAGGTGGTAGAGTTGAGCTTTGAAGGCGGCAAAAATGAAGCTAAGGTGCCGACGGCTTTGAGAGCGTTTTGATGAAGTTGAGCTATCAACTACGTTTCTGTACGATTAATGAAAGTCAACACTGCTATACTTAGCGCCCTCAATAGCGACATTATTCGTTAATTAAATCCTTTCGCTCATTGGCATGGATAGTATAAAAATTATAATCAATGGAAAACGCATGAAAAAAACAATAACTATTTTGCTTGTCCTATCAGTACTCAATTTCTCACTCTCAGCTTGTGTAAGTCGTGCCATTAACGAAGGTGTCGCAGATCGCGGCCCCCAAGTAGTGGCTGCACCGTTATCAGCTATGGAACGTATGACTATCGCTATTTCACGTTTTACCAATGAGTCTGTTTATGGCAGTGGCTTGTTTACCGATCAGTCCGGGGACAGGATAGGTAAACAAGCATCTGATCTATTAGCTCGCCATCTTATGGCAACGCAAAGGTTTAATGTCATGGAACGGCAGGATATAGGGAGACTTAAAAATGAAGCGGAATTGATGGGCACCACGGAGCAACAATTCAAACAAAACATCAAGGGTGTGGATGCCCTTATTATGGGGTCAGTCGCTGAATTAGGTAGAGACACTACGGGCGGTGTTTGGTTATTGGGAAAACAAAAGACTCAGCGCGCAAGAGCGAGAGTAGTTATTCGCCTTGTTGATCCCAAAACCGGGGAAGTATTTTATAGCCAAGAAGGATCTGGAGAGGCGTCTATGTCGGCATCAAGCACCTTGGGCTTTGGAGGCTCTGCTGGATTTGATTCTACCTTGGAAGGGAAAGCTATCGATGCGGCAATAGTCAATATGATTAACAATATAGTCGCAACATTAGACGCTCGTCGTAAAAGCTATCCGTAACCAAGCATATCAAGGAAGAAGGTAAATTTTCATGTTTAGATGCAGTTTCATATTCTTACCGCGATTGGTTTTTTGCTGTTTTATGTTTTTTACCTTGTTACTGGCAGGGTGTACGCCGCCCGATCTATTTTATTGGGGGGGATACGAAGATAGTCTTTATGAACGCTATGTGGAGAATGATACAGGGCAGACAGAAGCACATTTGCAAGAATCCATAGCTGAAGCACAAAGAGGTAATCAACGCGTTCCGCCCGGTTTATATGCAGATTATGGCTTTATGCTTTATAAACACGGGGACAAAAGTGCTGCCATTAATTTCTTTGATAAAGAAAAAAAACTATACCCTGAATCCTCTTTGCTCATGACCAAACTCATTGATCGCGTAAAACAACAAAATGACCATGAAGCATCTAAAAGTAACAGGACTGGATTAACGGGTGACAAGCAATGAAGCTATCATGGTTATTTGTGTTGGTGGCATGTTCATTAACGGGGTGTCTCGTGCAGCCCAAAAATGATCTTGACGCTTTTTATGCACACCGTCCAAGGTCTATCGTAGTTGTGCCCGTGGTTAATGAATCACCTGAAATTACAGCTTCATCCGTATTCATCACATCCATTACACGCCCCCTGGCTGAAAGGGGCTACTACGTTTTTCCCGTTTATTTGACTGATATGATTCTGCGTGATTTTGGTTTAGTCGAAGCCGGTCATATTCATCAATTACCGCCAGATCGCTTTTTTGAGCTGTTTGGTGCAGATGCTGTGTTGTTTGTAACGATAAAAGATTGGAGTACTAAATATTTAGTATTAGTTTCATCAGTCGTAGTTGAAATGGAATATGTTTTGAAGGATACAAAAACGGGCCTCGTATTGTGGGAAAACACGCAGCCATATGTACAAAGTTCTGGAGGTAGCGATCCAATTACTATGGTGGTTTCGGCAGCCATTACAGCATTGATAACAGACTATTTGCCGTTAGCGCGTCAAGCTAATGATATGGCTTTTCAAGGCCATAAAGGTATTCCTTCAGGTGCTTATCATCCTGATTATGGACGTGATCAAGACCGTTTTTAGTTTGAGTTGAAGCCGGGGGATGCGGGGGTAGAGTTGAGTTTTTCCGGTGGGGGCGGGAAAGCATTAACTCCGGGGGTATTGGAGGGGATGTTTTAGTTTGTTGGGGTGTCCGTCGCCAACTTGCCGGGCCGATTCAAAATTGGGGGTGGTTTAGTGTTTGTAGGCAGGCGATTTGGCGATGATGCGAACAGTTTTGAGGTGCCTGGCTATGTCAGGCCAGACCTTGTTGCTCATTATCAATTGGAGCGATTCGATTTTCGTTTTAAAGCTGAAAATATAATGGATCAGCGCTACGTCAGCAGCTCAATATTTGATGATACCGTTATTCAAGGTAATCGCCGGACTGCGTTATTTTTGGTTGCGATGAAGTTTGATTAAGGGCTGTTAAAAATAAGTCAGTTTGCTGCTTCCCAAACTCCAACTTGGGAGGCAGTAAAGAGCCATTACTTAATATCTCTGCACCGAGCTATCGCAATCACAAGACCAGGCATCAATGCCCCCGGTTAAATTGACCAGCTGTTTAAATCCTGAGTTAGCCAAATACTGGCAGGCTTGCGAACTACGCACACCATGATGGCAAATCACTACGATCTCCTGTTGCGGGTTTAGCTCATCCAGTCTTTGCGGAATTTGATTCAGCGGAATTAACACGCTGTTTTCTATGCGGGCGAATGCAAATTCATGGGGTTCCCTGACATCCAGCAAAAATAAATGCGGTTCATGTTGAATTCTGGTTTTCAATTCTACTGCGGATAGTTGTGTGACGGTCATGGTTACCCTTGGTTAATAAAGCTGTCTAAACGTTGCATGGCGACAGCCATTCTATCTATGGACGTCGTATAAGCAAAGCGGAGGTAGTGATTATCCTCATTTGTTCCAAAATCCTTTCCGGGCGTGACTGCAACGCCTTCAGCTTCCAGTAAATCCAGCGCGAATTGGAAGCTGTCGTCGGTAAACTTTGAACAGTTGGCATAAATATAAAATGCGCCGTCCGGTTTAATCGGTATGTCAAAGCCTAAACGCAATAAGGCGTCATAAAGAAAATCACGCCGCCGTTCAAATTCGGCGCGTCTATGCTCAAGTTCAGCCAGCGTGTGCGGGTCAAATGCGACCAAGGCAGCATATTGCGAATGGGTAGCAGTGGCGATAAAGATATTTTGTGCCAGCTTCTCGGTCGCATCAACAAATGCCTCAGGTACTATCAACCAGCCGACCCGCCAACCGGTCATGCCGAAATACTTGGAAAAACTGTTGATGACAAACACATTGTCGCTAAATTCCAGCGCCGTTGTCGCCTTATCGCCATAAACCAGGCCATGATAAATCTCGTCGGAATAAAAGCAGCCGCCTAATGCATTCACAGTGTGAACAGCCTGTTTTAATTGCTCCGCAGCGATGAGGGTTCCGGTCGGATTCGATGGCGATGCAATCAACACGCCTTTGGTGTTTTCAGTCCAATGCTGTTTGATCTGCGCGGCGGTCAGTTGGTAGCGACTGGTGGCATCGACCGGAATGGTTCTGGCTTTACCGTCGAACAGCCTGATAAAGTTGCTGTTACACGGGTAACAGGGATCCGCCATAAGCAGCTCTTCACCAGGGTTAAGCGTAATGCCCAGAGCCAATAGAAACGCCCCTGAAGCGCCGGGTGTAATAAAAATACGCTTGCTGTCCACCGTCACCGCATAGCGCTGCCGATAAAAATCGGCTATTTTCTCACGCAGTTCAGGTAAACCGGCGGCTGAGGTATATTTTACTTCGCCGGTTTTTAACTGTTGAATGCCGGCCTCCATAACCGCTTGTGGCGTCGTAAAATCAGCTTCACCGATTTCCATGTGAATAATGTCTTTACCCTGCGCTTCCAGCTGTTTTGCGCGTCGCAGTAACTCCATTACGTAAAAAGGTGAAATTTCCCCGGTTCGTTTTGCCAGTCGTACGTCCATAATTTGATTACTTATCGCAAAATTATAGAATCATATCATTGACATCTTCGCCTTCCCAAAGAAAGCGGATTCCTGATTGACCAGGAGTGAGTATGTATCGCTACTGCTCACGGATTTCTGCTGCTGACAGCATTTTTGCACCGTTCACTGAGCCGCTGACATTCACGCCCTGAACGGTGCGGATTTACGCTGCTTAGCGATAAACCTTGCTATCCGATTGCTATTCTGCTAAAAATGCGCGGTTTTAATTAATCTTGTCTTAGGAGTTAATGGATGACCGATAGTACTAAAGCTGGCGACTCACCTTTCAGTTTTAAGCCTTATCAAGCAAAAGAAGGCGAAGAGTATATGAATAGTGCTCAATTAAAGCATTTTGAAACTATTCTTAGAAACTGGAAAGGCGAATTAATGCACGAAGTGGATCGCACTGTACACCACATGCAGGATGATGCCTCCAACTTTCCTGATCCTAATGATCGGGCATCACAGGAATCGGAGTTTAGTCTCGAATTAAGAACCCGTGATCGTGAGCGTCGATTGATCAAGAAAATTGATGAATCCCTTAAAGAAATCGAATCCGGAGATTATGGTTTTTGTGAGTCTTGCGGTATTGAAATCGGCATACGGCGGCTGGAAGCCAGACCTACTGCAACGTTGTGTATCGACTGCAAAACACTCGATGAAATTCGTGAAAAACAAATGGGGTAAATCTGGACAAACACCCCACCATAGGCCGGTTCGCACCCTCGCCCACCGGCCCTTTACATCTCGGTTCCCTATACACGGCTCTGGCCGGTTTTCTTCAGGCCCGTTCACAACAGGGTCAGTGGCTACTGCGCATTGACGACCTTGATACTCCCAGAAACGTCGACGGTGCCGCCGATGCTATTTTAAAAACCTTAGATATTTTCGGCCTGCACTGGGATGGCGAGGTGTATTACCAAAGTCGGCATATTGACGCTTATAACGATGCTATCAGTGAGTTACAAAAAAACGGACTTATTTATGCTTGCACTTGCAGCCGAAAAACACTGACAGCCGGTAAGAGTAGCCATATTTACCCCCGTATTTGTCGAGACCAACAAACCCCGCCCGACAGTCCTTATGCATTGCGCATAAAAACCGATAACCGTTGTATTGCTTTTCAGGATCGGCTGCAAGGTCTGGTTTGCCATAATCTCGCCGAGCAACACGGCGATTTTATCGTGCAGCGTAAAGACCGAATTATTGCCTATCAATTTGCCGTGGTGATTGATGATGGCCTGCAACACGTTAATCACATCGTTCGCGGTTTTGATTTACTGAATGCAACACCCAAGCAGATTTATCTGCAACAGCTGTTGGAACTGGCTACGCCCGAGTATATGCATGTTCCGATTATTGTTGACCGGCAAGGCTATAAACTCAGCAAGCAGACTCAGGCGATGGCTGTCGATTCGGCATTGCCTCAGCAGGTCATTTTTGAGTTGCTGGTTTTATTAAAACAGAATCCGCCGATTGAGTTGCAACAGGCTTCGGTCATTGAGCTGCTTTATTGGGCGATTGAACATTGGAACCCGGTGCCGTTAAGCAATATGGCTGCCGTCAATTGATTTTTTGACAACGTCAACAGTGGGCGTCGGAATTTCCGGCATGACTACTTCATTATTTAGCCCATATTTAACGTTCGGCAATTGACATTCTCCCCCGTCTAAAGCATAAGTGGTAATCATCCGCAGCGCAGCTGGATTACCGCACGCAGCCGTCACAGACCCGTACTGGCTTGGCTGATCCGGGCAGGATCGCACGATTCTTGGAGCATTTGTCGCAAACCAGCTTACCGCACTGGCGGCAATGATGACGATTCATGAATCTAAGCCGATTATTACAGATCTCACATTGTCCGAGCTTGTCTGGCGTCCAATTCTTCCCTGTGAAATTTGGCAACACCCTCGGACCGACTCCGTCGGGCGACACGGACTGCCACGTCAGCGGACTGTTAAAAACGTTGTAGCCTTCGTCGCCCACGAACATCTCGATCATCGGCCATAGCATGGTAACGGCCTTCTTGCAGGTTCGGATGGCCTCGCATTTGAACGGAGTATCGGGAAAGATTTCATCCATCTCTTCTCCATGCGCCTGGTGGCTTTCGAAACGCAATCTGCCATACTCCTCCAGTGCGTTGATAAGTGCATTAGCGACATCCGGTGACATCTTGCCCTTCTCCAGCAGCGCGAAAACCTGATTCCGGGAAGAAAGCTCCTTGATCCCATAGTAGCAGGCGAGCAGCTTCAGCACTGTCTGAATGGGGCGATACACGTCGTCCTTAATGTTCACGCGCACCGCCCTATTGTCTGGATCAATCCGTTCCGTGAAGTACGAATTCGAGTAGTGCTCTTCGTGGTTCTTGGTGACCAGATTTGTAAGCTTTCGCAACGACCTGTCAGGGCCGCCGTTCTGGCGTTCCAGCAGCAGCCCGGAGAAGCGTTCGAACAGCGCCCTCTTGCCACTGACGAACCGACCCTCAGCGCAGCCAAGCTTGTGGGACATTTCCCACGCCGGGCTGTGCAGCATGTCAACCAGGTCTTTGGGTGTGTACACTATGTGGGCGGGGGAGAGGCCGCCGTCGCATAGCCGAATCCCCACCTTACGTTCGGCGAACCTGAGGCGTCGATCGACCCTTGCCCACACCGCTTTAAAGTTGATGACATCTTTACCCATAGACTCGGGCTCCACCAGCAAAAAGCCATCAATGTCCGAGTACAGGGAGCCTTCAAGCTTGGCGAGCGAACCGCAGAGGCAGAACGCAAAGGCAGGTATCGGCCCGAAGCCCGCAAGATCCCACTCCTCGTGAAAGAGGTGGATCGCCAATGCCTCGACCTTGAGGGACCACGTCCTGTGCATCTCGAACGCAGTGACGCCCGGGGTAAATGCGCCAGAGTTAGCCGCCTTGCCGTCGAGCAGATCGAGAAAGGGCTGACGAGCATTATCGATGAAGCCTCTAGTCTCGGCGATTCGCAGGCAGGTCTGGCAGCGGAAACCTATCTCAAGCGGCACGATGAACCGGGCTTTAAAGTTGGCTTGAAGTTCGTTCGGAAACGGTCCAACACAGTTGCTCGATTTTAGCTCGATGCCTCGACACGGCCACTCTTCAATTGGTAGGACAGTAAAGCTATCGGGTTCTTCTTCAATTGTCTCAAGCCGCTTGATGATTTGTTGAGCGTCTTTGCCTCGTATGCCCCTACACATGTGGGCCAGAAAAACATGGATTGGTTAGTACACTAATGTGAATAGTCATATTTAATGCTCAAAAGTAAAGGGTTGCTTGTAAATTGATAAAAATTGGCCTGTATACTCCTGTTTAGCTGGAATTATTGTAGCCGATTACACCTAAAGGCAAAGATTAAATATGGGTTAAGTACATAAAACCGAACATCAGCTTAACCGGTCGCTACCCGATTTAAGGATGAATGCAGCATGACCCGATTGCGGCCTTGCTGCTTGGCGCGGTACATGGCCTGATCGGCGGCGGCGATTAATGAATCGAATTCGACTCCGGTGTGTGTCGAGTCGGATACGCCGATGCTGATAGTGCTGCGCAAAGTTTCGCCGCCAAATTCCATTGCCATGCAGGCATAGGTTTGACGCAGGCGATCCGCCAATATCCAGGCATCTTTCTCGAGAGTCGATGGCAGCAGAATGCAAAATTCCTCGCCGCCGTAGCGGGCGAAATAGTCATCGCTACGAATGGTTTTTTGCGCCACTGCCGCTAGACGCCGCAATACCTCGTCGCCCACCGGATGACCGAAGCGGTCATTGACGGACTTGAAATGATCGATATCGATCATCATGAGCGCCAAAGTATCGCCGGTACGCTTGCAACGTGCTGACAGACGGACGGCTTCCTGTTCCAGACTTCGACGGTTCAGCGCCCCGGTCAGCATATCCGTTGATGCCAGTTTTTGCAGATCCGTGGCAAGTCGGTAATTCAGCATTAATACGAACCCGAAGGCCATGCACATTTGCGCCATGCTGCCAATAAAAAAGGTTGCCGGATTAATGGGGGTCTGCGCATAAAGGCTATAGGTATCGGGCGGCGCCAGAAAAATAACAACCGCTCTGGCCAGAAACATTGTGGCAACAACAGCGAACGATGCGCCGGTAAACCAATACGCAGTGCGTAACGGTTGCGCTATACGGATGAACAAGGCGCGGGCGCAGGCTGCATTGCCGATGGCGAACGCCAATGAGTTGGCGACAACACGGGCGTGAATGTCGGGATAAAAGACAACAAACCAAATGCTTTGAATAAACACTATACCGGCCAACAACCATGGAATATACAGGTTACAGCGTCCGGTCTTGAATATCTGGATTCCGTTGAATTGCAAGCCTATCGCCACCGCCATTAGGGTAGAGCCAGATAACAACATCGAAATCCTGTCAAGCCCCATATCAGAATAGGAAAAGCCTAGGCCTAATCCGATACATAAGCTGCCTGCAGCCCAGTGTTGAACCCCACGGGTGTTGTTATCATGTAATCCCGCCAGCATAAGCAGAGCGGAAAACAGCACACTCAGTGCGGATAACATCACCATCATCGTGCGGATATCGAGAGCCATTGCGTTACCGAATAGTGGGTAGAATTTTAAAGTGAAGACGCATAATATTGCTGTTTAGGAATGAAACCTAACTAACTTGAAGATGCGATAAGTTGTAGAGGTAACTGGCCGGTCATTCATTGCGCTAAGACAAGTACGCTTTTAAACTTCGATCTCTGACAACTTATCTTTGTATATTGGGTTTTTATTATAAGACCATTCAACATGACAATGTTGAATAATTCTATTATTTCAGGGTAAAGCACATTCAGGTAAATTGCGGATAATTAAACAGCTATAGCATACAATGTGATTTAAACATCGGGTTGACACATTATTTTACGTGGGCGAGTTGCAGCTATGAATAATTTTACGAGTAATACACCGATAAGACAGCTTATTCCCGGTGTTTTATTGGTCGGGCTTTTATTGTTGGGCTTTATGGTGCTGTATGAGTTTTTGCTCGCGCTGGTCTGGGCGCTGATTATCGCCTACACGGTATGGCCGACTTACCAGTGCTTAAGACATCGCCTTCACGGCAATGACACACTCAGTGCGGCGCTGATGACCACGATGATTGCGGCAGTGATTTTTATAGTCATTTACTGGCTGGCCGCAACCTTACAAAATGAGCTGAAAACCGCTTATCAAATACTGATAACCGATTTTAGCCGGGAGACTTATCGTTTGCCCGATTTCATTAAACGCATTCCCTGGTTGGGCGACACTGCACAATACTGGTTGAATCGGTTGATTAACGATCAGGCCGAAGTAGCCGCCCAATTTATCGACTGGGCACGGCAAAAGTCGGGTAAATTTGCTACGTTCCTCGGCGGTATCGGGCAGTATATTATCAGATTGGGCGTTATTCTGGTGACGGTATTTTTTTGTTTCCGTGACGGTGACGAGGGCGTTAGGCAGCTGCATCAAGGTCTGGTGCAGTTTTTAGGCAAATATCAGCATGTTTATCTGCAAGCCGCCGGATACACAACCCGGGCCGTGGTATACGGCCTAATACTTGCAGCATTGGGACAAGGTATATTGGCCGGATTGGGTTACGCTGTTGCCGGTGTCCAGGCGCCGGTGCTTCTAGGTACAGTAACCGCGTTGTTGGCGCTGGTTCCGATGGGTGCGACACTGGTGTGGGTACCGATCAGTATCTTGCTGATACTAATGGGCGAGTTTTGGCAAGGTACAGGCTTGTTCCTTTGGGGTTTTCTGGTTGTGAGTACCGTGGATAACGTTATCCGACCGCTGATTATCAGCGGTGCCAGCCGCGTGCCTTTTCTGGTGGTGCTGTTCGGCGTTCTTGGCGGACTCTCGACTTTCGGCGTGGTCGGCCTGTTTTTAGGGCCGGTGATTCTGGCCGTGCTGTTATCCGTGTGGCAAGCCTGGCTGAAGCTGCAACAGCATGAACAGAATCTGTCAGATTCGCCCCCCGTTCCAAACTCAAAAGATCAAGCGGATTGGCATACCCTGTCGGTCGAGGCAGCACTTGCGGCACAGCATTCTGATTCGGCCACCGGATTAAAGCAAACCGACGCCGCAGACCGGTTGACTGGTTACGGCCCTAATCAACTGGATGAAAAGCCACCGCATTCTTTATGGTATCTGTTGTTATCACAGTTCAAAAGTTTTCTTATCCTGGTGCTGATTGTCGCCGCTATCTTGGCCGCCATGATCGGCGATTTAACCGACGGCGCAGTGATTCTGGTCGTTGTGGCTATCAACGCACTGCTGGGATTTTATCAGGAATTTCAGGCTGAAAAATCGCTGGCGGCACTTAAAAATATGCTCGCGTTGCAGGCCAAGGTGCGCCGTGACGGTAGCAATATTCAACTGCCTGCCGAGCAACTGGTGCCTGGCGATATAGTCATTCTGGAACCCGGCGACAAAATCCCCGCCGATGGCCGTATTATTTCCTGCCAATCGCTGGAGGTTGATGAATCCGCCTTGACCGGCGAGTCGGTCCCCGTGGCCAAGCAGCAACAGGCACTCAAGCCGATAACGTTACCGATTGTCGAACGCAGCAACATGCTGTATATGAATAATGCGGTTACTCGGGGACGAGCTCAAATGCTGGTAACTGCTACCGGTATGCACACCGAGATCGGCAAACTGGCGGGACTATTGGCCGAGGAAAAAGACGGCGACACTCCGTTACAAATACAGCTCGATAGTCTGGGTAAACGTTTGGCCTTGATAGCCGTTGCAATTATCGGGCTCTTGTTTATATCCGCCTTGTGGCGTGGGGAGCCGTTGATTCAAACCGCATTCACCGCAATTGCTCTGGCGGTGGCGGCCATCCCCGAGGGTTTGCCGGCGGTGGTCACCGTCACCCTGGCTTTGGGCATGCATCGCATGGCCCGCCAACGCGCCATCGTCAAGCGTCTGTCTGCTGTGGAAACCTTGGGTTGTACCACGGTGATTTGCACCGACAAAACCGGCACCTTGACCGTTAATCAAATGACGGCGCGGTCGGTTTTTTATAAAAACCGGCACTATAAGGTCAACGGCGAAGGCTATGAAACCGCCGGTGATATTTTGCCATTGAAACAGGGAGGTGCAGCAGATGATTTAGCGGATTTATTGCTGCCTTTAGCGCTGTGCAATAACAGTCATCTTCAGGACAAACAAGTGGTCGGCGACCCGATGGAAGGCGCATTATTAGTGCTGGCCGCCAAAGGCGGCATCGATCAGGAACAGGCAATCCTGCAACTGCCGCGCATCGCTGAAATTCCTTTCGATGCCGAACATAAATTCATGGCGACTTTTCATCAACAGGGCGACCAGGTCAAGGTATTTATCAAGGGGGCGCCGGAAGTCTTGCTCAAGCTGAGTCAGTCGAGCCTTGATAACGATGGCAACTCGCTGCCGCTTAAACAGGACGAGTTGCTGGCTCAAAACCAAGATATGGCAGCCACCGGTTTACGCGTGTTGAGCGTTGCGATTCGCACCCTGCCCGCAGGCGACTTCAATGCAGAGAACGACTTGTTCCAATATATCCAGGAACTGACCTTTGTGGCGCTGGTCGGCCTCATGGATCCGCCCAGACCCGAAGCCCGCGAGGCCATCAAGCTTTGCCAGCAAGCCGGTATTGCCGTTAAGATGATTACCGGCGATCAGAAAGTGACCGCCTTTGCGATTGCTCAGGAACTGGGCTTGGCAGGTGAAGTTCTCGAAGGCGAAGAACTGACCGAACTGGATGATAAGGCTCTGGCCGCACGTATCAACGCCATCACTGTATTTGCCCGCATTGCGCCGGAACAGAAAGTACGGATCGTCAAAGCCTTGAAAATCGATGGTCATGTGGTGGCGATGACCGGCGACGGCGTTAACGATGCACCCGCTTTAAAGAGCGCCGATATTGGTATCGCTATGGGCATCACCGGAACCGATGTCGCCAGAGAAGCCGCATCAATGATATTGACCGATGACAATTTTGCCACCATTGTCAAGGCGGTCAAAGAAGGCAGAGGCATTTACGGTAACATGGTCAAATTTGTACGCTTCCAGCTATCCACCAACATCGGCGCAATCCTGACTGTAGCTGCAGCGCCGCTACTGGGCTTGCCATTGCCTTTTACCGCCGTGCAATTACTGTGGATCAACATCATCATGGACGGGCCGCCGGCGATGTCCTTGGGCGTCGATCCGGTTCGGATCGGCAGTATGGACGAAGCGCCGCGGGATCCTCAAGCGCGGATACTATCGCTAGCGCGTTTTGCTACCCTTTTTAGCTATGGATTGATCATGGCTATTGGCACTCTGGGAGTGTTGTATTACGAGCTGCAAAGCGGTGGAGATAGTACCTCTATCGCCGGTTTGTCGGCAACAGCCGC
>JAGXGY010000053.1 GCA_024636505.1 Methylobacter sp.
CGGTTTTGTATTTGAGCATCGTGGTGAATGCTCCCCAGCCTGCATCACCAATGGCTTTCGCCAAACAATGATTCCTCATCATGCCTTTTACGTGCAAATCCTCGACGGCGATGACTTGGTTTTCATCAACCAACCGACGGGACAATTTATGCAAATAGTCTTTTCTGGCATTGGCGACTTTTTCATGTGCCTTTGCCACCAGAATACGCGCTTTGGTTCTGGCGTTACTGCCTTTCACTTTACGCGAAAGCTTTTGTTGCTTCCGTTTCAGATTCTTTTGAGCCTTGGTTACGTGTTTCGGATTATCGAACTTGGAGCCGTCACTGGTGATAGCCAAGTGAGTCAAGCCCATATCAATGCCCAGTATCTTGCCGTCAAAGGAAATAGCGGGCGCATCCAGCCCGTTTTCAGTCAGGATGGACGCGAAGTATTTGCCGGTGGGCGTTTTGCTGATAGTCACCGTCTTGATCGTACCGACAATTTTACGATGCACCACCGCGTTGACATGGCCGATCTTGGGCAGGAACAACTTGCGGCTTTCGACGATCTTTACCCCTTGCGGATATTGAATTGTTTGCTTGCCGTGCTTGCTTTTGAAAGTAGGATAGGCTGCCCGGCGCTCAAAGAAATTGATAAAGGCGCGGGTCAAATTCAGACTGACAGATTGCAAAACCTGACTGTGGGTGTCCCCCAGCCAGTCAAGTTCTTTTTTGAGTCTAGGCAAACGGGCATTAAGAGCAAACTGACCCAAACCTTTGCCGGTTTCTTGATAGACTTTCTGTGTTTCATTGAGGCTATTATTCCACAACCACCGCGCACAACCGAACGCCTTCGCCAGTTTCTCAACTTGGCTTGCGTCTGGGTAGAGGCGTATTTTAGTTGCTGTAATCATAGCGTTAATACAAAACATTTTTATGATAAAGTCAAGAGCAAGCGCTTATATCTCCCACCTGAAGGAAGGGGATTTACGCTATTTTTTGTTAAATCTCAGCTGGTAGCCGGTCTGTTGATGCCCAACAACGCCGCCAACTCCTGTAAACTCCGTTCTATATCAACGGGTTCATCCATATCCTGCTGCAAAAAATCCAAAATTGCCGGATTTTTTTCAATGGCCTTGTCAATTCTAGGATCCGATCCCGGCTGGTAGGCACCGACACTGATTAAATCGCGGTTTTGCTGATACAGTGAATACATGCGTCTTAGCTCCCGCGCCATTTGCAAATGGCCGACATCGATAATATCCGGCATGACCCGGCTGACCGACGCTTCTATATCGATGGCGGGGAAATGCCCTGATTCAGCCAAGCTCCTGGACAATATCACGTGCCCATCCAGCACCCCTCGAGCCGCATCGGCAATAGGATCATTGGTATCATCGCCTTCGGCCAGAACGGTATAGAAGGCGGTGATAGAGCCCCCGCCGTGATCGGCATTACCGGCACGCTCAACCAAATGCGGCAGTTTAGCAAAAACCGAAGGCGGGTAGCCTTTAGTAGCCGGGGGTTCGTCAATAGCCAGTGCAATTTCCCGATGCGCCTGGGCAAATCGCGTTAAAGAGTCCATCAACAACAACACATCGAGACCCTGATCGCGAAAATATTCGGCAATGCTGGTTGACAGTAATGCCGCATGAACGCGCATCAACGGCGGACAATCGGCAGGCGACACCACCACTACCGCTCTTTTAAGCCCTTCTTCACCCAAGGTCTTCAGTACGAATTCATTCACTTCCCGTCCCCGCTCGCCAATCAGACCGACCACAACAACATCTGCCTTGGTAAACTTGGTCATCATGCCCAGCAAGACACTTTTCCCTACGCCGGTACCGGCAAACAAACCCATACGCTGTCCGCGCCCCACGCTGAGTATCGAATTGATTGCTCTAACACCAACATCAAGCGGCTCACGTATCGGCCTTCTCGACAGCGGGTTGATCGGCACGCCGTTAAGTGAAATCAGTGTATCGGTTTTAAGCGGACCTTTGTCGTCAAGTGCATTGCCGGCACCATCCAGAACGCGCCCCAATAGGCCGAAGCCCACACTAGCCAAGCTGTTTTTACCCATAGGAATAACCCGGCAATCCGGTTCCAGTCCATGAACTTCCGCAGTCGGCATCAAAAAAATGCGTGCATCGGAAAAGCCCACGACTTCGGCCTCAATCATTCTGCCGTTTTTAGCCTCAATCCTGCAGCGAGAACCAATAGCCGCCCGACAACCGACCGCTTCCAACGTCAAGCCCACCATACGGGAAAGCCTACCTTCGACAATCAGCTCCGGTACTTCAGCCAACCGTTCGGAATAGGGTTTTAATTTAGCCAGCCAAAGCTGCGACCGGTCAACATCCGGAATCAAGAGCCATTATCCTCAGCAGCAGCATCTAAAGCGTCTGCTTTCGGTGTCTTGCCTTGCGCATCGATGCTGTCGAGCTGCCGCTCACCACCCAGGATGGTCGCAATAACAGCGGCCAAGCGGTGCTCTACTGTCGCGTCAACCTGCGAAACCTCGGTATTGACTTTGCAGCCGCCGCGGGTAATTAATGGGTCCTCAATGATGCTCCAACTGGGTGACAGCTCATCCAGCGCTAATGCAGAACGCACTATCCCGGCATCTTCAGGGTGTAACTTCAAACTGATTTTTTGTGAAGCCAGCGGCAAGACACTGATGGTTTCCCGAACAACGGCCACGATTTGTCCTGGATCCAACTTAATTTCCCTGCGTATTATTTGCGTTGCAATACCGATAGTCAGTTTAACCAGTTCTTTTTCCACTTCGTCATCAAGCGCTTTAAATGGTTCGCTTAACGATTCCAACAGGCTGATCAGTATCGCTGTCTGGCTTTGCAACAAGTGCGCATTTTCCTCATAACCTTTTTTTGAACCTTCATCAAAACCTTGCTGAAAGCCGTGCATCTTACCTTGCGCAAAGGCTTCGTCATACGCCTGATTTTGCATGGCTTCAATTTCATCAACGGTTAAAACCGGCGTCGGCTCAGTCTCTTCTACCGTCTCCGGTTCTATGGGTGCTTCTACTCCGGAAACATCCGGCAGACTCCATAATCTTAACAATTCGAGCTCAGAAGCTGTAAACCCGGGTGACTTAGATGAGTTCATCACCACCGACTCCCATTTGTATCTCACCCGCATCGGCTAATTTTTTAGCGATAGCCAGGATATCTTTTTGCGCCAACTCCACGTCACTTAACTTAGCGGGCGGCGAGGCCTCCAAATCATCACGCAGCATTTCCGCTGCCCGTTTGGACATATTGCCGAATATCTTTTCCTTAAGCTCAGCACCCACGCCCCGTAATGCCAGTAACAACTGTCCGGTTGAAACTTCACGCAGCAAGGTTTGCATGCCTCGTTCATCAATCGAGGTCAGATCTTCAAAGGTAAACATCTTCTCCTGAATCTCCTGAGCCAGCTCAGATCTATGTTCCGCAATACCCGACATAACTAAATCGGCAGCGCCGCCATCCAGAAAATTTAAAATATTAGCCACCGCATCAACACCACCGACATTTGTCGATTTAACATTATCAGAACCGGTTAATTGTTTTTCCATGATTTGGTCCAACTCACGCAGCGCGGCTGGCTGTATGCCTTTCATCGTTGCAATCCGCATCATCAAATCGGAACGCATACTTTCCGGCAAAAACATCATCACATCCGCCGCCTGCTCACTTTCCATCAAAGACATAATGGTTGCGACAATCTGCGGATGCTCCAATCGAATCATGTCTGCAATCGACCGGGTATCCATCCATTTCAGCTGTTCAATCCCCTTAGTGTTACCGCCCTGTAAAATTCGATCAAGGATACTGTTGGCTTTATCTGCACCCAAGGCACTGATTAACACAGTACGAATATACTCATCGGTATCCATGCCCAGGGCCGTCTGTCTCTTTACCGAGACGATAAACTCTTCAACCACCTCATCCATCATATCGATGGAAATGTCGCCGACACTTGCCATCGTAGTGCCTAAAACCGTCACTTCCCTGGGGCTCATGTGCTTTAGAACCATTGCCGCTCTATCCATGCCCAGCGCCAACAACAATACCGCAGCACGATCAATCTGGGTCAGCTCTTTTACCGGTTCTTTAGCCATCTTTTTTAACCCATGATTTAATCACTTGCGCGACGACTTTCGAGTCATCATCGACCAGTCGCTTCACATATTCCAGGCGATGTTCGTAACTCTGAGGCACATCCAATAGCAGCAGATCCTGCATTTCCATTTCATTGGGCATGGAAAATTTTACGTTTTCCTGACCGGCCGGTACGGCGAGAGGCATACCTTGTTCATCAAGCCTAACGGATCCGCCTGAAGCCGCCGCCCGTTCTTCCGCTTCAGCCAAAGCCAGGGCTTTTTTTTCTTCTATATCCCTGCCGACAAGGCTGCGCATCGTGGGTCGCAATACCCCAAAAAGCAGGAATAATACCGCCAGCACAGCAGCCGCTTGTTTCATAAGATCAAGGAACCAACCTTGCTCCCAAACAGGTATTGTCGGTAACGCCTCAACAAGTTCGTCCATTTTAAAGGCCACATTAGTGACAGTAACCTGATCTCCCCGGCTGCTGTCGAAACCTACCGCCTGCTTTATCAGGTCACTAAAACGGTTAACATCTTCCTGAGAAAAGGCCTGTCCTTTAAATGTTCCATCGCTCTGAAGCAGGTGTCTATCATCAACAACCACGGCCACCGACAAACGACGCAATCTCCCTGTTGCTAATCGGGTATGAGTAATGGTTTTATCCAATTCGTAATTTCTGGTGGCGTTTTTTGCAACTGAACCGAACGGGGCGGCTGAACCTGCCGGAGCCGTACCCGGCACTGTTGCTTCAGGAGCCGTACCCGCAGGAGTCGGTTGATTCGATAATGCACCGGGAACACCTTGAATGGCGGATAATGCACTTTGTTCTTCCGATGTTTGCTCACTGCGTAAAGCCGGTAAATCGGGATTAAATATTTCCTGGGTTCGGTCAGTCTCGGTAAAATCGACATCCGCTGAAATTTGTACGCGCATGCCGTCGTTGCCAACCAAAGGCGATAAAATATTCTGAATCCTGCTCATCAAATGCTCTTCAATATTTTTCTTATATTCGAATTGCTTGGAAGTCATGTTGCCCGCTGCTGACGAGTCATTACTGTTTAACAGCCGACCTTTTTGATCGACGACAGTCACTTGAGCAGCCTCCAGTTGCGGCACACTGGAGGCTACCAGATGAATAATGGATTCGACCTGGCCTTTATCCAGAGACCTGCCTTGATATAAATTAACCATAACTGAAGCGCTGGGCTTTTTACGCTCCCTGACAAACACTGACTGAACAGGGATGGCTAACAGCACTCTGGCCGTTTTAATATTTTGAATGGACATAATAGTCCGTGCAATCTCACCTTCCAGGGCTCGTTGAAAACGCACTATTTCGACACTTTTGCTGGTACCGAAACCCTGATCTTTATCCAGCAACTCGTATCCCATGCTGGCACTTTTGGGCAAGCCCTGGGCCGCTAATTTGAGTTTTACCGCACTCACCTCGTCCATCGGCACCATAATAGCGCCAGAACCCGGCTCGACTTTATACTCGATAGACTCCTTGCTGAGAATTTCAAGAATTTCCGCCACATCGCTTTCACCAATATCGGCATACAGGCGCCCATAAGATGGCTCCTGCGACCATAGAACAATAGCAACGCCAATAGCGACACTCAGGGCCAGACCCAGCATCAACCCCAGTTGCCGCGCGATAGTCAGCCCGGCCAGTCCTTTAATGGCCGGATGCGCATCGACCTTGGCCGCTAACATATGAGATGCCTCCCCCTCAAGGCGCCCCTTGCCCGCCGCGTTCGACTCATGTTCGCGACCTGACTCAATTAAACTATTACCGCTCTGTTCGCTCATTTTTTAATTACAGTTTGCCCGGTTACATTGGCATCTTCATGACATCTTGATAGGCTTCAACTAATTTATTCCTCACCTGCAGCATGGCCTGAAAGGAAACGCCCGCTTTTTGCGAGGCAATCATAACCTCTGCCAAACTTACATCGGTATCGCCCGTCTCAAAAGCCTTGGTCATTTTTCCGGAAGCTTGCTGGGTATCGTTAACAGAGTCGATAGACTGCTTTAGCATCACCGCAAAATCAGTGTTTCCACCGCTTTCCTGCACTTTAGCATTACCGGCTTCAAGTGACATTGCCCGCATCTGAGCCAAAACTTGATTTACATTCATCTCACTCATGGGATTTTCCTCTTACCTTTTATACAGTGCAGAGTCTAAAGCATTTTTAATGCCACATCTTAGCATGAAATAATAACGCCCGAATCTTTCATCCGCGCCATTTTATAGCGAAGCGTTCTGGGACTAATGCCCAGTTTTTCAGCGGTTATCTTACGACTGCCGTTTTCCATCCGTAAGGTTTGCAAAATAATGCTTTCTTCGGCGGAGCGAACCCCTACACCCAAACCGCCGATGTCAGGCTTTTCATCTGTAAGTATTGTCGGCACTGCCTGTACGGCATCAAGCGAAGTCTCGCCGACAATCATCGAGCCCGAGTCCTCAAACACCAGGTCGTCAACGGTAACCTTGTCGTCAGTCCGTAAAATAAGAGCCCGCTGCACCACATTATCCAGCTCTCTTACATTACCGGGCCAGCTGTAGGCCAGCATTTTCTCAACAGCCCGAGCATCAAATTCAGGCACATTTATGTTCTTGCCTATATGACGCTGCATTAATTCCTGCGCCAGCGGCAAAATATCGCCGGGTCTGTTGCGTAATGAAGGAATATTAATGGGAAACACGTTAAGACGATAATACAAATCCTCACGAAAGCGCCCCTGCTCCATCCGTTCTTTTAGCTTTTGATTGGTGGCCGCCAAAATCCTGACATTGAGCTTAATTTTTTTGACACTGCCCAGCCGCTCGACTTCTTTTTCTTGCAATACCCGCAATAATTTTGCCTGCAAACCTAAATCCATTTCAGCAATTTCATCCAATAATAAGGTGCCGCCCTGAGCTTGTTCGAATTTTCCCGGCATGGACTGAACCGCACCGGTATAAGCACCTTTTTCATAACCGAACAACATCGCTTCCAGCATGTTTTCAGGAATAGCGGCACAATTCACCGCAATAAAAGGCCCTTGATGGCACCTTGAATTCTGATGAATGTATTGAGCAGCAACCTCTTTACCGGTTCCGCTTTCACCCTGCAACAATACAGCCACATCGGTTTTGGCAACTTTAGCTATCAGCGCATAAAGTTTTTTCATGCTTTGGTCCTGCACGACCCGTTGATTTTCTGCTGCGTTAGCGTTAGCCGCAGCCGGATTGGCAGCCACATAATCTGCGACCTTATTGACCAAGGCCTTCGCATCAAACGGCTTAATAAGATAATCGGCCGCTCCTGCCTGTATGGCTTCGACGGCCTTGGGGATGGTTCCAAAAGCCGTCATTAACAGTACAGGAATTTTTGAATACTTACGCTGCATATTTTTTAATAACTGAAAGCCGTCCATAACCGGCATCTGCACATCACTAACAACCAGCTTAAACTTATCCAGATCCAGTTTAAGTAATGCCTCAGTACCATTACGAGCAGAAACCACGCGATAGCCCCCTACTTCCAGGGTGTCGCATAGCGCTTCACATAGCGACAGATCATCTTCAACAACCAACACATCATACTGTTTCATAACTCGCCCCTGTTTGACTGTCGCTTTGATAGTGATGTTTACCGGACAAATCTGTCTGGAACAGATTGGCATTTACCCGAAGGGCATCAGGCAGAGTAGCCTGATGTGAAAATCCGCCCGGCAACAAACTAAACGCTTGATGTATGCAAGGCAGGACTATTGAAAATGCAGCACCCTGCCCTTTAACCGATTCAACCTGCACATGACCGCCATGAGCCTGCACGACACTGTCTACGACCGCCAAACCTAATCCGGTACCGTGAGTCTTAGTAGTAAAAAACGGTTCAAAAATTCGCTGCTTCAACTGTTGTTCAATACCCGGCCCATTATCTTTAATGACTATCTGCAGCCTAGAACTATCCAGCTGAACCACCGATATACGTATACACCCAGACTGGCCTATCGCATCAACGGCATTATTCAATAAATTAAGCAACGCGCCGCGCAAGGCATTGTCATTACCCAGCATCATGTCGTCCTGTGCCTCATTAGTAATCTGCAAATCAACCCCGCCGCTATCGGTATATTCTTTGATCGTTTCCCGAAGGTGAGTTAACAGTTCGGCCAAGGAAAAAGTCTGCATCGCCAGACGTCCGTCTTTGGCAAAAATCAACATATCATTAACCTGCCTTTCCAGATAATGCAGTCGCTCAAGGATTTTTTGCGAAAACCGCAGCCGCTTTTCAGTATCCAGCGCCGGACTGCTCATTTGCGATGCGTAAAGTATTGCTGTCGCCAGCGGCGTTCTGACCTGATGCGCCATACTCGCCACCATTTCCCCCATGGCCGATAACTGCTTTTGCTGATTCAGCATATCCTGCAGGTTACGCATTTCGCTGACATCCGATAACAAAATAATTTGCCCGGAATCGGAAGAAGCGTTACAGGCAACATCTTTACTAACAGTCATATTTACCCGTTTACCATTACTCAACTGTCGCTCATGAGGGTTCCCGACAATCGGAATCAGGCTCCGAGCAACAACATCGAACCAATCTTGGCCAATCAACGGCTCAGCTAAAAAATCCGTCGCTACCGCATTGCAATCGACAACCTTGCCGTCCACGTCCAAGACAATGACGCCCGCAGGAAGCGCCGCCAATATTTTTTCTAAACGGCTGGCGAGCTTTTCTTTTTCCTCAAGGGTTTTGAGTCGCTCACTATGCGCAAAAGCAAGCTCGCCATGCAGTTTAGCAACTTGCTCTTCCAGTCCTTGGTAAGAAACAGATAAATTCTGGGATAGCTCATTAAAAATGCGGAACGCATCGGTAAGCTGTTCGGTTTTCTGCTTTTTCTGAGTATTCATATCTAATTGCTCTGGTTTTTTTACAACATAAACTTACCCGTAAAAAACAAGCAATAACCAGACCAAATATCAATTCGTTTGACTGACAATAACTTAACAAACCAAGTGACGGAAAATTGACTTCTTGGTTTTATCGCTGCAAGTCGTATTTGCGTAACTTTTCAACCAATGTTGTACGCCTCATATTTAATCGCTTGGCCGCATGAGCGACCACCCCGTTACTTTCAGTCAACGCCTGACGTATCAAATCGATCTCCAGAACATTCAAATATTCTTTCAAATCCATACCCCATTCCGGTAACTGTGCTGATGCGTTAGATGAATCATCAGAAGGGCCGATCACTTGACAAGCCTGAACGGGCTTATTATAGGCGCCTGTATCAGCCGCATCGATATCGTCAACGATCTGTTCAGACAGAAGCTCAATAACATTATCCAATGGCTCAGAAACCGCATATTGTTGAAACTTTTCCGGTAAATCAGCCGCCTCGACAAGTCCTTTCGGATTAATAATAGCCAGACGCTCAATCAAATTCGCTAATTCCCTGACATTACCCGGCCACTCATGCTGCATTAATACTGCCAGCGCGGCATTGGTCAGACGTACCGAACCCCGATTTGAAGCTTCCATACGAGCAATAAGATCAGTCACTAACAGCGGAATATCTTCAGCCCTGTCCTTTAACGCCGGTATTTCAATAGGAAAAACATTTAAACGATAAAAAAGATCTTCCCGGAACCGGTTTTCTTTAATCTCATGCTCAAGAGACCGATGTGTTGCTGCAATAATCCGCACGTCGCAATGCAGGGTTTTATTACTGCCTACGCGCTCAAAAGTTCGTTCCTGCAATACCCGCAATAATTTGACCTGCATAGCCAGAGGCATATCACCAATTTCATCCAGAAACAGGGTGCCGCCTTCCGCCATTTCAAAACGACCTTGGCGCGCGCTTAAAGCCCCGGTAAACGCGCCTTTCTCGTGACCGAAAAGCTCGCTTTCCAGCAATTCCCCCGGAATGGCGCCGCAATTAATAGGTACAAACGGCCTATCTTTTCTGAAAGAAGAATCATGCAAAGCGCGGGCAACCACTTCTTTTCCTGTTCCCGACTCGCCCAGAATTAATACCGTCGCATCAGATTCTGCAACCTGGTCAATCAATTTACGGATATCGACCATAGCTTGACTCTTGCCCTTTAGCCGTTCAAGGGCAGACGAACGCCGATCAGTCCCTTGGCGTACGGTAAGGGTCAATTGTTTAGCAGGTGCCGCCAGTTTATCGAGTATCGGTTTCAAAACAGCATGCGTAGTCGGCCATTCCAGCACTTTAAATACGCTATGAGCGATTGCAGTTGAAACGTGAAGCAACGTTCCTTTGTTAATGATCAACACAACCGGGATTTTAGCGGCCCTTCCCACAATATCACTGAGCACCGTCGCTTGTTTTTCAATGCCCTCGCCGACAAAAACACCGCATAACCGATCAGTTTCGCCGCTAAAAAAAGCAATATAATCCGTTGAACCAGCGACCTCTATTCCATACCCCATAAACTGAAAAACGGCCTCCAGTTGTTGTGCTCTTGTTTGATTATCGTCAATTAACAAAATACGCGGCAATGCCATATTTTTACACTCATTACTTATATTGAGGCCATTTAGATTCAGCCGTACACCGCACACAACAATAACTGCGATTCATCATTTAGCATGACCTAAAAACAATTCATGTTAACCATATTAACTCTTTGGCAAAGTTAAGCATCGAATCGGTATTATATCAAAATTCTCTTTATTTCAGACCGTTCTAAGATATTTCTCATGTAATTTACACAAATAAACCCAGCCGCATCTCATATCCAGGCTTGACAAAAATTTCTCATCATAGACACTAGGGTTGCTTTCACAACCTCAGAGTACACTTTTTTTGAACGATATTTCCCTTAGCATGCTGTTTAGCATACTTGTCGCCATGCTTGTTCTTTCTGCTTTTTTCTCTGGATCGGAAACGGCGTTGATGTCACTAAATCGCTATCGTTTACGGCATTTAGTTAAACTCAATCATCCCGGTGCGATTAAAGCCACTAAATTACTGCAAAGACCGGATCGCCTGCTTGGCTTGATCTTGCTATTCAATAACTTTGTTAATATTTTCGCATCTTCGATAGCAACGGTCATTGCGATTAAACTTTACGCCAACCACGATTCCAGTGTCGCTATCGCTGCCGGAATTTTGACTATCGTCATGCTTATTTTCTCAGAGGTAACCCCAAAAACACTTGCCGCACTAAAACCGGAACTACTTGCCTTCCCTGCTGCCTGGATTTACACGCCGCTATTAAAAATATTTTACCCTATCGTCTGGTTCGTCAATTTATTTGTTAACCTGTTACTCCGGATAGTCGGTATCGATGCCAAAAAAAAATGCAACGACACGCTCAATAAAGATGAATTAAAAAGCATTATTATCGAAGCAGAAAACCTAATGCCGATACGCTACCAAAAAATGCTGATGGGCATCCTCGATCTCGAGTCGGCGACGGTTGAAGACATCATGACGCCACGCAACGAAATTATTGGTATCGACCTTGAAATGCCGATTGAAGACATCATTACCCAAATAAAAACCAGTCCGCATACCCGATTACCCGTTTATAAAACCAGTATCGACAGAATTATCGGCTTTATCCATTTAAGAAAAATACTGATACAGCTGAATCAGGATGATTTTAACAAGCAGACCATCATAAACTGCCTGGATAAACCCTCGTTTATCCCTGAGAGCACCCCGGTGCATAACCAAATGCATAGTTTTAAACATGAAAAAATCCGCATAGGCCTGGTAGTTGATGAATATGGCGATGTCCAGGGACTGGTTACAATGGATGATTTACTTCAGGAAATAGTCGGAGAACTCATTACCGACGATATCACAGTAAGAACCCAAAGTGACGGCAGCTATCTGGTTGACGCCAACATTACCATCAGGGAATTAAACCGCCTCAATCAATGGTCGCTTCCCACAGAAGGACCCAAGACGCTTAACGGACTTATTGTTGAATTTATGGAAACCATACCCCAGATCGGAACCAGCATTAAACTGCATGGTTACCCTCTGGAGATCATAAAACGAGATGAGAATGCCGTTAGACTGGTTAAATTCCTGCCCAGAAAATAAACCTTTATAATTTTTTTACCGGAAAATTGCATAACCTTGTATAAGCAATACTTTCATTTTAGCGAATTGCCGTTTTCGATCGCGACCGATCCGCACTTCATTTATATGAGCCCACGTCATCAGGAAGGCTTGGCGCATCTTCTTTACGGCATTAATTTTAGCGGGGGCTTTGTTGCATTAACCGGCGAAGTGGGCACCGGAAAAACCACGCTTTGCCAATGTCTGTTGCAACAAATCCCGAAGCATATCGATATCGCCCTGATATTGAATTCAAAGCTTACTGCCATCGAATTATTAGCTACTCTCTGCGATGAACTGGGCATTGCTTATGACAAAAACCGGCAATCGTTAAAAACCCTGATCGACTGTTTAAACCAACATCTGCTCGCTGCCCATGCCAATGGCAGGCGTACGGTTTTGCTGATCGATGAAGCGCAGAATTTGAGCCTGGAAGTATTGGAACAAGTTCGCCTGTTGACCAATCTGGAAACCCATAAAACAAAATTGCTGCAAATCATTCTAGTCGGCCAGCCTGAATTAAAAGAATTACTCAACCGAAAAGATTTGCGCCAGCTGAATCAGCGTATTACCGCCCGCTATCACTTGTTACCGTTATCGCTGAATGAAACCCGCGCCTATATCCGGCATCGACTGAAGGTTTGTGACGGTCGCCCGGATATTTTTAAAGACAGCGCGATACGCAAAATTTACCACCTTTCTTCCGGCATACCCAGAGTGATTAATATCCTCTGCGATCGCGCCTTGCTTGGCGCCTATTCAACTAACAACTATATTGTTACCTCCGCACTGGTTAATCATGCTGCCGATGAAACACTGGGGATTGCCGATAAAAAATCGCCTTACCTGATCCCATTATTAAGCCTGCTGTTTTTAGCAGCCATTGCCGCCGGCATTTACCATTGGCCCAGAACGAATAATCAGGCTCCGGTTACTATGGCAACGCCCTCCCCTGTCCTGCAAACGCAGACTGAAATCACTCCCGTTGCTGCGCCAGCAACACCGTTTACTGACTGGATCAACAATCCCGATCATTCATTGAATACTGCGTTAATCAGCGTACTGAAGTTATGGGGCAAGCCCATCCCCGACAACCATCAAGTTGATTGTCATTACGTAGAAACAACGGGACTGCGCTGCATATCTGGTCAAGCCGACTGGAAAGAGCTGCTGGCAATGAATCATCCTGCTATTCTGGAATTCTCCTTGACCGGTGCAGACAAGTTCCATGCCTTGCTTACCGGGTTCGGACAACATAAGCCCACGCTGTATTTTAACGATGGCATAACCTTTTTGCTAACCGATGTCTTGAGGCATTGGAACGGCTATTATTTACTATTGGAGCCGCCCATCCCGGATGGAAAATTGATACGTCCCCACCAGACCTCGGATAATACGCTCTGGTTGCGTCATCTGTTGAATAGTATTGACGGAAAAATTGAAGCCGTAGAACAGCCGCGTTTTTATGATGACAAGTTGGTTGCCCGCGTGATCAATTTTCAACATCAGCATCAATTACCGGAAGACGGCATAGTGGGAAGCCGGACCCTGCCTCATCTTAACAACAGAGCGAATACGCTGGATGCCCCTCACTTAGCGATAAGCGATTAATCATGTCTTTTATTCTAAATGCCTTACGTAAATCGGAACAGGAAAGACAAGCGCTTCAGCCTGAGACCGTCAATGATAGAATTCTGCTGCCTCAACCGCAGCAACACCAGAGCAAGACAGCCAAGTTTGTTATTTTCCTTGTTGTCGCCAATGTGTTGGTTATCGGCGGCTTCGTCTGGTTTATCAGAAATGACTTAAGGTCGACGCACCACACAATACCGGCCATTTCCATGCCCCTGCCTGCGCAGCAAATCCCGCTTGAATCCAGATCCCAACACGATACAAACTCTATTGCCGAATTGCTTGACGGGCAAAAACCGGAACCGGCTCCGTTACCGATTAAGCCGGTTATCGCAAAAAAACCGGAGGCCGACACCCTTAAGCAACCGACTGCTGCCAGAAAATCACCACCACCGATACCAACCGCCATCAACATTCAACCGGCTCCGCCTGAACCGATACCGCTAAAAAACGACCTGCCCTTTTTAAACGACCTGCCTTTCGGCTTTCGCCGGACAGTACCGAAATTCGCCATCAATGTCTTCGTCTATTCACAGCAACCTGAAGATCGCTGGGTGATGATCGATATGGTCAAATATAAGCCGGGACAGCAAATAAAAGACGCGCTGCTACTGCAAGAAATTCGCCCTGACAGCCTGGTCGTTGTTTACCAAAACCGGACATTCCAGATTAAGCGACCGTAAACGCAGACGCTATCAATGGTAGAGGTCAAACACCACACCATTCATCTGTGCCATTTTGAACTCACTCAAACAGCCATTCACCGCCTACCTACCTATTAACGTGGTAATGCGTCCTTTGCCGCGTCCATGAAGCTGCACAAGAATTAACATCCTCATCAATAAGCTTCAATAAGCATCAACATATAGTATTTTTAAATCTTTCAAGGCGCCATATATAGTTGCGAATGAGTTAAACGTTAGTTCTCGGATAACATCACAGACTAGGCTGTATGCCTCTTGGCACGATTAGGAAACCGTTTCTACGGACTCAATCGCATCAATTTATGACTTTCTGAACGTCCATAGGTATTATTACTTAATTACATTGCTTAACCTAAGCTGAACACCTACAATCCGCTGCGTAAAAAAACTTCCTAAATCGGGTAAAAATTACAATTTCTGTTATCTGCGGAGAAAAAAATGGCAATACAAGACGAAATTCCCAAATCACGATTAACATTACGTTATAAAACCGAAGTTAATGGCCAACCTGAAGACATCACCTTGCCTATGCGGCTGCTTGTTACCGGTGATTTTTCGCAAGGATCTTCCAGTGACCGTATCGTTGATCTCGATGAAAGGCGAATACGCAATTTGGACGGAACCAACACCGACCAGGTAATGAAAGATATGGGCATGAGCCTGAACTTTACGGTCGAAAACAAGATCGACGGCATTGATGAAGAAGACCTGCAAATATTGCTGCCCATCAACTCGATAAAATCTTTTTCTCCCGACCAAGTAGCTCAGCATGTTCCTAAGCTAAAAGGCTTGATTGCCTTAAAAGAGTTAATTGGAGAGATGCTCTCTAACGTAGATAACCGCAAGGAGTTGCGTAAATTGATGGATGAACTAATGAGCAACCCAGAAAGCCTGGAAAAAGTTCTGGCCGACTTGAAAGGCTTTGAAAGCCTTAAATTACCAAGTGCTAACGAAACTGCCGAAACCCCCATCAACTAGAATATTAGGAATACTATTATGTCTGATGACACTGCTGCTCCTGCTGCTACCACTACCGTGAGTACCGTTACTGCTGAAACTAATGAGGCGCTTGATATAAAGCGTTTCTTATCGAGTATGAGGCTCAATCCCGACGTTTCTGAGCCTGTTCCTATGATTTCCAATAATATGGAAACCGTTGCTGAAAATATCCGCGATGAGGACCGATTTATTTCCGGAATGGCTGCAGTCTTGATGAATATCGATTCTGCCGCAGGCAAGTTTGACAAGGGCGCGGTACAAAGCCTGGTCGCCCGTATCGATGAATTAGTCAATGCGCAATTGAACGAAATCATTCACAACCAGAAATTTAAAGGCATGGAAGCCGATTGGCGAGCATTAAACGACTTGGTTCTTACTACCAATTTTAAAGCTGACGTGATGATTGATATTATCGATGTCAGTAAGGATGAGTTATACGACGACTTCGACAGCAACGCGGTCGATATTACCGGCAGCGGCCTGTTTAAAAAGATTTACCTGGCCGAATATGATCAATATGGCGGCAGACCTTATGGCAGCATTGTGGGTTTATATGAAATTGAACATACCCCTCGCGATGAATTCTGGCTGAAAATCATGGGTAAAATCGCCTCGGCCAGTCATGCGCCGTTCATTGGCGCGGTTTCCCCAAAATTCTTCGGCTGCCAGACTATTGAAGAATTGTCCGCCATCAAGGATCTGGAAGGACTGATGAACCACCCGCGTTACGGCTCATGGAATGCGTTGAGAGATTCAGAGGCAGCCGCTTATATCGGCTTGACTTTACCGCGTTATATTCTGCGTCAACCTTACGATCCGGATATCAACCCCTGCGGCAGCGGCAATTTCAGCTTCAAAGAGGAAGTACGTGGCGACAACAGTGCCGATTATCTGTGGGGTAGCGCTACGATCCTGTTTGCACAAAACATGATCCGCTCCTTTACCACCTCAGGTTGGTGCCAATATCTTCGAGGCCCGAAAGGAGGCGGTTTGATTTCCGGACTGCCGGTGCATATGTTCAATATGCGCGGTGAAGAGGAAATGAAGATTCCGGTGGAAATGGTTATCCCCGATTACCGCGAACTTGAATTTGCCAACGCCGGTTTTATGCCGCTGATTTACCGTAAAGGCACCGCCGACGCATGTTTTTTCAGTTGCCAATCACTGAAGAAATCCAAGAAGTTCAAAGACCCCAAAGATTCTGAAAACTCCCAGTTGGTGACCAACCTTTCCTACACCTTATCCATCACCCGAATCGCGCATTATATCAAAAGCATCATGCGCGATAATATCGGCAGTAGCGCTGATGCCGTCTATATAGCGAACACGCTTAATTCGTGGATGTTCCGCTATGTAACTACCGTCGTCAATCCTGACGACCTTACTTTACGCTACTATCCGTTCAAGGCAGCCAGTGTAGACGTTCAGGAGCGTCCAGGAATGATAGGCTGGTATGACTGTAAAATTTCGGTACTGCCGCATATACAATTCGAGGGTATGGATGTTGAATTGCGTCTGGACGCACGCCTGTAACTTTTTAATAAAAAATCTGAATAAGGAAGAAATATTATGGCATCTTCACAATATGGTTGCAGTATAAGACAGGGTTTCAACTTTGAGAAAGACGCGCAAGTACTGGTTGGGCATTTGGTCAGTATGAAAATTGGCACACAAGATTTGGAAACTGATATCAAAGTGACCGACCCGACCAATTTTGGTGTAGATAATGATCTTGACGTGGTCGGCATTATTTCCGATATCTCTTGGCAAGGGGGCTATGCGGACCCACTGCAAATTGCTTTTAATGTCAGCAATGAGAACTCAAAACTGGTCAGTATTATGAAGCACACAGACTTATCAGATACGACAGTGGTATTTAAATTTACGGTCTATGATTTCGATCCAATTGCCAAAAAGTACTATCTGGCTTTCCATTCGGATGATACCGACATGAAAGGTCTGATATTCAAACAGGGCGGCGAACTGGCTCTCGACATTGGTGCACAAGCTGATTCCACAGTAGCTTCACCGCTAAATTTTCAACTGTACGTGGGCATTATGCCCCAGGAAGAAGCCCAAGTTATTAAATTAGCGGTTTCCGATACTGACAAATTCGTCAAAACCTGGGGCGTGTCGGTGTCTACTTAAGCATCTTGTTGACTAACACCATAAGCCTCGAGGCCTTAATTAATTTATGTACAATCGCCTATCACGAGTTTTGTGGACGATGGGCCAGGCGCTACTGCCTGGACATCTGCGTGCCTTAGAAGAATCCCTGTTGGCTGATAGCGCGTTGCGCTTCAGTCGGCAGGAGGCGCCGGGTTATGGACTGTACCGGTTGAGTTGGAACCAAACCCTGTTAGTCGAAGGCATACTGTCTTTGGAAGAGATGACGCTGGTGCTGTTTTCAGGTTTGCTGTTGGAGTTGAAGGCAAATGCACAGGCAGCGCCACTGAATCTTAATATTCCCGGCACCACTTTGGTGCCGGTTTATGTGCATGTACGCTGCCGTCCTGAGGACAGTGGCGAGCGCGATACAAGTTTACAGACGATTAAACGTGACAATGTCAATTGTTGGCTTTGGTCTCTGGAACTTTCCACTGAACAAGAAAACCCCGATACCCTGGAAAGTTTTCGTTTGGCGGAGTTTGAAAAGCAACCGGATGGTTCATGGCGGCTTTCCTCCCGCTATATTCCGCCGTTAGTGCGTCTGGGTTCAGTACCGTTTCTGAAAGAGGAATTGACTGTACTGGTTCACAAACTTGAGGCCTATCATTATCAGTTGACTCAGGAAATTGCAGCCATTTACCTCTCTGGCGCCGATCTGGTCAACGCCAAGCAGTGCTTGAAAAGTGTCGTGCAAATGCAGCGTTTTCTTGCCAACCTGTTTACCCAAATTTCCCCGCACCCCTATACGGTGTACGAACAATTAAAGCACTTTTATGTCGATTTGTGCTTCTATCATAACAACACCCCGCAATTTGCCACGACCCCTTATCGTCATGAACAACTTGTCGAGGTATTTAAGGAAACGCTTGAACCGCTGAATGATCAATTACAGTTGAGCCAGATACGCTCACCCTACTTGCCATTTACGATACTGGCCGGCATCGTGCAGGCCAGCCTGCCCGAGTCGATTCGTGAGGCAAAAGAAATCTACCTGCTGGTACAAAAAGGCGGCGTTACCAAAACCGTCAGTCTCGATGGTTTTAAGATTGCCGCCGTCAGCCGCATTCCGATAGTACACAAATTTTATTTACAAGGTATCCCTTGCAAACGCATGGAGCGTCCGCCGTTCCAGAACTCCTTCGGCCCTGAGGTGGATATTTACCAAATCAGTCTGGGCGAAGAATGGGATCATGCGCTGAATGAACTGGCACTGGGTTTTTACGCTAATCCAAAGTTTACCGAAGAAAACTTTTTCCTTTATTGGCGGTCAGTCTGATGGCGTTGCTGCATAAATTGGCAGGCGGCAAAGGTAAAGCCGAAGACCATGAGATCAAAAGCATCATTGACAACCTCAATAATGTACTCGGCAGCAAACGCGATTATGGCTTTTTTTTGCAACATTTCGGCCTGTCGGACTACAAATATCTGGGTACCAGCGATTATATCGGCAAGGCGCTAATCGCCGAAATTGCCGAAAATATCGAATTTTTCGAACCAAGAATTGTGTTGAACAACATCGAACATATCAAGGATAACAAACATTTTTACCTGGCTTTTAACCTGGATTGCCGGGTGCGCAACAAAGCCCATACCATAAAGTTATTTCTGGATCCGGTACTTGACCGTTATCAGGTTCAGCTATGAGCAGTTTTACCGAAGATTTGACCATTACCCTGATAGTGACCATTGCCGGTCAAGCTCACACCATTCCTGCAGGTAACGTCAAATTCCTGGAACTTAAGCTGACCCCTTACGGTTTTAACGGTAAAGTCAGTTTTGTCGTATCTTGCGACGAGTCGACCGACGCGCTGTTTACCCCGATAACCACGCAAAACGATTTAATCGAAGTATCATTGCAGGTAGAGGCTTATACCACTGATACCTCCACCGTGATCAGTCCGCTTAATTTGAGTGGATTAGTCACCGCCCGGGGGTTTTCGGAACAAACGCTGAGTAATATCCTAAAAACCCAGGCCTTTATGCTGCATCGGCATTACCATCTGGAATTTGCCGATCCTGCCCAAGTGTTATGGAAACAACATTATCCCTGCGACCTGCTGACCGATACCACCTTGAAGGCGCTGATTACCGCCCACAAGAGTGAAAAAATCGACCTGTTGTACGACTGGACTGTCTTGGATGAAACCTACCCGGTGCTGGCCCTGTCTTTGGGAGCACCCGGCAACCCGGCAAGTTTTTACGATTACCTGATATGGCTGGTCGATAGCAATAATGGCGTTTTCAGCTATGATTTTTCCACCCAGAAATATTCCCTCAGTGCCGCAAAAATCCAGTCTGAAACCACTCAGTCGCTAAATCCTCTGGAAGTTGCGGCATTTGGCGTCACCCTTCCTGAAGTTAAGCGCCACCAGCCCAATGTCCTGAATGCTTACTCGGAAAGCCCGCTAAATACGGCCATTACCAACACTCAGGTGGCCAGCCCCATCCGCCGCGATTACATTGCGCGCTATCCGATCGCAGCCGACATGCAGGCGCGAGTGACGCTGGAAACAGCAAGGTTAAAGCAACATTTGCACGAGGTCTGGGTCGAATACCATAATTTTCCAATGCAGGTTACCCCGCCCGGCCAGTTGGTCGATTTTAAGGGTTCCTCTGCCTGGAATGCGTCCTTATTTGTACACGCCAACACCTATCAGGTAAAGGAATGGCATTTGCTTGCGCGTTCGGCGGCGCAGGAATTAACCCTCGACCTTAATAATACCTACAGCCGCTATAACATCGAACATAGCCTGAAACTGGACAGCAGTTTGGAGCTGAACGTAGCTTTGCCGACCTATGCGCTTCCCGTTTATCCTTTTTTCGTCGAAGGCAAGATTGTCAGCGAACAAGGCGAAGATGCCGACCTGAGTTATCAGTTCTACACAGACGAAGATACCTCGATTAATTATTACCAGATCAGCATTCCCTTGTGGGCCGATAAAAAGGTACGCGCCGCCTACCAGTCGAATATGGATACCGGGCAATTTTATTTCCCCCCTTATAAAAATGCCCGGGTGCTGGTCGGCTTAGGTTTTGACAGCGCGGTGATTACCGAATTCCTTGATTGGAGCAGCGGCACCGCTCTGCCTATGGATTCCCAGGGTAATCAGCTGGTCATGGGCAAATCAACGACCAGCCAAAATATTATTAAACATAGCTATGTTGACAGTAAGCCCGAGCTGCAAATTCAGCGTACTGACGACAACGATACTGAACTGTTACAGTTCTCTACCGGCTATATCATCCTGCAAACCCAGCAAGAAGAGGAGAGTTAAGCATGGCTTTGCTTTGCAAGATCGAGTTAAGTCAAACGGATGGGATTACCCTGACGGTTGAAAATAAAGATGGACAAATCACCCAGACGGCAACCTTCGACGGCACTACCATCACTCTCATGTGCAAAGGCGAAGAAGACACCAGTACGATAACGCAGACCTCTGACAGCATAACCGTGGAGTGCAAAAATTTCACCGTTAACGCAGAAAGCATCACCTGCAACTCGACCATGGACACCCTGCATGAAGCCGAAGGCACTTTTACCATTAACAGTACTGATGATTCTGTTTTTACATCATCGGCAGACTTTAATGTTACGGCTACCGCAAATTTGAACATGAAGGCGGCCGACATTGCCGCTACTGCAACGGACAGCGCTAAAGTGACGGCCCCAGCAACTACCATAAACTCTGACAATACAACCAGTATTACCGGCACGGATGTGGACATTACCGCCAGCAACGGCACCAGCCTGAATGGTGCTACGATCAAGGCCGCAGCCGATACCACGATGGACATTGAGGGGCTAACCACCACTGTCAAAGGACAATCCACCAATATCCAGGGTAGCCTGGTAACGCTCGGATAAGACGACTTATGAGTTTCGACAACACACAGTACCGGGAGTTTCTTGAGGAGCTGCAGGATTTGGCCGATTTTCGGCTGAATTATGCCCTTGATCATCCCGGCGCCGGACTGGAAGGCGATGACCCGGATGTCAAGCGCATCATCGAAGCCCTGGCTTTTTTTGGCGCACGCACTCAGATAGCAGCTTTACGCAGCGTAGACGCCACCAACCGCCGCTTATATCAACAGTTTTTTTCCTATTTACTGACACCCCTAGCCGCGATGGCGATGATTCAGGCAAAGCCGACCGGTCACCTCACCGAAGTCTTAGACTTGCCTGCAGCTACCGAGTTCGAATTGCGGCCGGAAAGAGGCGGTCTGGTCACATTTCGCAGTACCCGTCCACTGCGAGTACTGCCTATGAGTCTGGAGGGAGTTAAACAAGAACTGCTCCCGGATAAGGGTATCAGGCTGTTGCTGTCATTCCAGGCGAATTTTCCGCTGAACGTGCAGCCTGAAACCCTCAGCCTGCATATCAACTATTTAAACGACCTGGCGCTGTCGCTCAAGGTGTTTAATTTTCTGGGGCGGTCGTTGAAAAGCGCTGACGTCCAGTTCGGTACCTATGACCCGGATAAGCCCGGCACTGCATGCGACTTCAGGCTTGGTGCTCCACCCGTTGATGTCGCAACAGATGAATGGCAGCATCCGTTGGAGGCGGAGCGTTACTATTTTCATTTTCCTCAGCAAGAAATTTATCTGGATCTTGAGCTTCCTCATGCACCCAGGAATTGGAAGCATTTTACCGTGGCATTAAACTGCGACCAGCCATGGCCGCGTCAACTTGGTTTAAACCGGAGTTTATTTCACTTGTTTACCGTACCGGTAGCCAATAATCAACAGACCGTAGCTCAACCGATTATTTGCGACGGTACCCAGGAACGCTATACGATTCGCCACCCGATACCGGACTTGGGTTTTAGCTTGCAAAAAGTGCTGGGCGTTTATGAAGTAGGCGAACAGGGTATGTTACCTTTTCGGCCAGGCATATTGGCTGGCGGCAATGGCTCCTACGAAATAGAACAAGGCCCGCTGCAGGAAGGCGGCGGCAATTTATACTGGGTAGTCCCTCATTTTCCCGCATCATTTGAGCAACCTCGCACCCTGGTGATCGAAGCCTTATGGCAACAACCCTGGTACGACCAGATCGTGCAAAATACCTATACTTTACAGGCATTTCGGCGGCAATTGCCCGGAGTAAAATGGGAACTTTTGGATACCGTAATCCCCCATGCGGAAAACCGCCAAATGGACAATATTTCCCGATACATGCATTTGCTGACACTGATGCATCATTCCAGTCTCAGCGGCCAGAATATGAAAGATTTACTGCTTGCCCTCGGCAGCGTTACTGCCGGTCGATTTCAAAGCGTATTTAACAGCCTGGTTGATTTGCGTCTGGAGGAAGTGCCTTTAGACGGTGCCGAAGGGCACAAGACCCAGCAAACCTATTATCTGCAATTCAAGCCGCAACTGAATGAGAGTCGTGAATTAGTCGAAACCTTTGTTTACCATGTCGGACGCGTGCTTGATTTATGGCTTTCCGATGCGCAGGTCGAAACACGCTGGGAAGTTCAGGATGAAACCGACCAAACCATTGCAGGTGAAAACCAATGAACCAAAATTTATGGGAGATGATTGTAACCGTCAACAATTTTCTCAGTCCTTTGCGGCAAGCCGATGTTCAGTCCACTGTCACCATGATCGATTTGCTGGAATTACGCAGCAAGATGCGCATTCAACTGGACGACTTGCGTGCCGCTATTACTGAGCAATATTCGGAGCGCGATGCTTACTACGTTTTATTTCCACTGACCGCCCATTGTGACGAAGTGGTTAAAAAAGTAATTCTGGATAGCAACCAGCTGGAATGGCCGCCACTGCAACAGGAATTTTATCAGGTGGCCGATGCCGGCGATTTATTTTTCGAGTTGCTTGATAACGCCTTAAGCAAACCGGAAACCTTGGCCCTGGTTTATGAGGTGTATTACTTTTGCCTGCATGACGGTTTTTGCGGTCGTTACAGCGTAAACCCTGACATGGTTGATAATTATCTGCGGAAGTTACACAAACATATTGATTTACCGCCGGTAGCCGCGATAGCGCCGATAGTTGCTTCGACGAACAAACGCGGCTATTTCCGCATACCGAATTATATTTATTACCTCGGAGTCGGTGTACTGTTCATCATGAATTATTGGTTTCTCACTTTTCTGGCCAGCACCTGGCAACCGATGAAATGATCGCAGGCAGCCCCATGACGTCGCGAATTGAAGAACTGCTTTCACCGGACAGATTGCGCCACAATTGGCCGATGAAAATCGCCCCAACGCTCGAATCGGCACAGATCGCGCCTCACCTTAATATCCGCGCCACCTATGATGAATTGCAGGGCTTGATTGCCAAAAGATTTCCGGATATTTCAAGATTGTCGGTCAGATTTGAGACTCTGACTGCAGCAATCGATCATGCCTACCCAGCAGGCGTAACTGTCGACTTGATTGACGGCAAACAAAAAGACGCTATTGTCGCTATGTTGGAACAACTGGAGACCTTGCTATGGGCGCTGGAGTTATCTCTGGAAAGAGACGGATGACGCAATTAGAAACGCATATTGTCCGGAATATTTGGCGATTTGACCCGATCAGCCTACTAAAGCTATTGGCTCATCTGGGTTATGACATCAACGAGATTTTGTTTTGCAGTACCTTTAGCGCCTGCTCCCAATCCCGGCTGCTTGAGTCTATCGAATTTCGCAATTCGCCAAGAAAAGCGGTTATTACCCTTAACCTGGGCTTATTGGGCGGACAAAGCGTACTACCCAATTATCTGTTCAAACAAGTACACAATAACACCATTGATGCCCAGCGGTTTACGAAGTTTTTCGGCTATTTCGACGATAGATTATTGCGCCGTTTCTTGCTCGCCATTTATCCCGAATTCGGCGAAACGGTTTTCCAGAACTGGGAAACCAGAAAAAAATCTGCCGTTCACTCATTGAGATTGGACAGCATTGCCACGCTGCACTGGTTGGCACAGCTGGTATTTCCTGAACTACAGGTTAGAGTGGAAAAAATCACCCTCCAGCAGAGCATCGATCTGGGTGCGCCTATTCTGGGAAAAACCCGGCTTGGTTATCAGGCTGTATTTGGAAAAACAAAAAAACTGCCGGTGCCGGGCAAGCAAATTACCCTAATTACCGATGACGACAGCTTTACTGGCGAGCAGTCTTGGCCGCATGAAATTGAGCGGCGACTGCAAAAGCTGGTATTTCCGGTTTTACAAAGCGTCGATCTGCATCTGGAGGTATGGCTGATAATACGAACCCAGGGCAATTATCTGGGCTTAAAGCAGAACAGTTATCTGGGTTATGAAAACCTGCTCAGTGACAACTTACAGTTCCGGCGCATCCGAATGTTTTCCGGGCGCTTATACGATGGGCATTAAGGGAAAAACAATATGAGAATTGAGCTATTACAGGGCAGATTTCCGGTAAGCGAAAATCCCGGCCTTGATTCCACAGACCCCCGTTTTGACGACATTGCAACCCTGGTACAAACAGGCTTGCATATAGAAGCGGCCAACCTGAGCGAAGCCTTACTGGCTGATGGGATTTATGACATTCGGCTGATTTGTTATTTTCTTTATGGCCATTGGTTAGAAGAAGGACTGTCCAGTCTTTTTGATGTTATCACTTGCTTGAATAATGTCCTGGAAAATTGGGAAGCTATTGGCCCGGTCAACAAGCGGGAAAAAAACGTCGCAAAAAGCCTGGACTGGCTATTCAAGCAATTGCTGAAAAAAATACAATACGAAGAAAACAAAAATACGCCTCTGTGGCAACAGTGGCAAGCACGCTTCAATACAGATGAGATAAATAACATACTGGAATTGGGCGAGACATTTCGATTGGGGCTTAACCACCGACTTGAGGACGAAGTCGCCGCTATAGCCGGTCTATGGAGCAAAATAGAACAATGGCTGAAGGTATTCCAGCAGCTGATGTATCGCCCGGCCAAACCGGCGGATGCCAAACCCGAACCGCTTGACAATGATTTTATCGAAGCCGATGTATTGCCGGTAACGGCGATCCGAACCGCTGGGCTGGAAATCGAGAGCTCCTATCACATGGAACTGTTATTGAAGAAACTGGCGGTATTCGAGCGATTGCTCCAGGAAGAAAAATTTTCCCGGGCGGCGGTGATAGCCGTCGATATTAACGAAACTCTAAGCAATTTCGATCCCAGAATTTATTTTCCGAAAATTTTTGAATCTTTTGTCAGGCTGCAAGCCATTAACTTTGAAGAATTATCTGTTCACGCAGAAAATCAGAATAGTCCGCAATGGCAGGTCATGCAGGACTGGCTAAAAGTTGATGTTGATAGTTTTATAAATTATTAGGAGGCTGTTATGGGTTTTTTAGTGACGAGTGGAGCGGTTCTTTCATGTAGTTTTGGTAATGCCACTTCAACGCTTAACGTATTGCCCACCAACTGTGTGATGGTTGATATGCCCGCTGCCAATATTGTAGATGAGATACCGATGCTCAATATTTTACCGTTCGGGATGTGCTGTAGTTTAGCGAACCCCATGGTGATAGCGTCTACGGCAGCGGCATTGGGGGTGTTAACGCCGATGCCGTGCATACCGATGACCGTGTCACCTTGGGTTGAAGGAGCTCCCGCAGTATTGATTGGCAATATGCCGGCACTCAGCAGCGATAGCAAATTGACGTGCTGCTGGGCAGGTAGTATCAGCATCAGTTTTGCCGGTCAGACCAAGGTAATGCTGTCATGACAAATTCATTCTGCCGGAAAGTCCATGTGGAATGATAACGGTACCGGGCCTTGGTCTGCGGCTAATTTTGCCCTGATTGAAGCGTCCTTATGGCAGGAAGATCAACAGTCGTCCATTGATTTAACCTGGCTGGAATCAAGCTGGCAAGACCCCGACAGTTTTTGCAAAGCCCTGCACGCTTACTCGGATAGACGCCAAGCGAGCCAATCGAAAAGCATCCCCTGGTTGCGTTACGATTTTTATCACGATGTGCTGGTGCAGCAAAAAGACCAGACCATACCCGCTTTAACCTGGTTCGATAGCGGCATTTGGCAAAGCTGGTCTTATGCCGAACTGGGCAAAGTGGTCAATGGTTTGGCCGCCTCTTGGGAAGAAATCGGCGTACAGCCGGGCGATACCCTGGCCATACTGCATCCGCAGGGACCGCATTGGCTGTCTGCGTTGCTGGCAGGTTTACGTTTAGGTCTGGTGGTGACGCTGTTGCCGCCGCAAGGCAACGCTTTCGTCAGCCGTCGTCTCGACAATCTGGCGCCGCAATGGCTGGCAATGGATCAGCTGTACCGCCACCAGCTTGGCGCCGTTTGGCAGGACAAAGTGTTGCCCAACACGCTGTCGTCGCAAGCACCGAGCAGGCGGCCCCATGAATATCCCGGCACCGCTGTGGTCGCTCAGTGCTTTGACCCGACCGGCCCAATGCCCGATGCAGTCTGTTCGGTCGACGCCGACACGCTTTATCTGGGGGCTTTGCGGGATGGCATTTTATCGTTGGGCATCAAGCCTGGACAGGTTTGTGCCGCACCCGGCTGGCATGGCTTGGAAAGCCAGCCGGCGCTGATATTGACGGTTTTGTTGAGCGGCGCGACTTGGGTGCATATCGACCTGGCCGATGTGGAAAAGCAACCGGAACGGCTATTGGAGCAACCCATTGACGTGCTGGGCGTCAGCCGATCCTTGCGTGACCTGTTGATGGCTAATAATCCTCCGGACGGTGAAAAAACCTGGCGCTATTGGTTTCGCCATCCGGCCGAATCGGCTGACTTTACCTTATGGCAGGACTTTATCAGGATATGGCAGCTGGAAGACAGGTATTCGGGTAACGTGTTATGCAACGCTGCCAAGGGCGGGGCTATCGTTTTTTCGCCCAGATATCGAGGACTGCCTCATCATACGGTATTGCCTGCCGCCGCTATGTGTTGGCAACTGGGCATGATTGATTCCCCGGATTTGCCTTCTGTGAGCGGATGGGGACGGCTCGCCCTGGGTAAAACGGAAAAGGATGAAACCGTGTGGACGCCCACACCTTATATTTTGACGCCCTACCGAAAAGTGTGGAATTACTTGAGCCAGTATCCGCTAGGTCGTGCGGGGCGGACTTATCCGAAACAGGAAGTGCTGGATTTGCTGTCAGCAGCAGCGCGTTATCCGGCCTTGGTCGAGGCATTTACCCATGGCGGCGAGGCGGATCCGCTCCAAATACTGCTGGCTTTCGGTCCGGGCGTCGATGCGGCGCCATTGCAGGCACTGATTGAAACCGAGCTGGGCAACGAGTTTCTACCCGATCGCATTGAGTGTTTGCCGCTGTTGCCGCAGCGCAATAGCGATGGCGGCGCGGATCAGCAATGGTGTCAGTTCCATTATGTCACCGGAGAGTTATATCGGCGGCAGCGCAGCGTAATGTATCGCTGTCTGTCCGAATTGAAACAGAAGATTTTGGCGTAGTTCATTTATTTTGGAGGATATGTTATGGATGTGGATTTTCATTATTATGCAACTTTTGCAGCGGCAAAATTCGCAGGTTGGAATAAGCAAGAAGCAGAAACAATAGCTTACTCAGCCCAATTTGTTGATGAATTTAATATGAGCTATGGAAGCTCAAGTAATCCTTGGTGCTTTACAACATCGCAATTACCTTCACCAAAGCTAGGCGCTTTCCGTGTTGACCAGATAAACCATCAAACGGGTAGCATTAAGATAAGACCGAGAAGAACCGTTCAAAGTACGGCAGAATGTATGAAAAGCCTCCATATACGGAAGGATATATGGATACCCTTTCATTTTCTTCCGGGTAATTATGGCAAAAAAAATGAGAGAGATCCCCGGCATATTAAGCGTGAAGGTTGCTCTAACAAGAATTTTGACTTGCTATGCAGACCCTTAAGTCCACTCGCTATAGCAATGATTAATGATTTATTGGATTTCAATAAAAATCATGACGGAATTAACCACGATTATTTACTGCAGCTCGTAGGGTTGCGTATGCATGTTTTTGCCGATACCTGGGCGCATCAAGACTTTGTTGGGGATGGAGTTAAAGCGATAAATGACTGTCTGGGCTATTACAACTTTATTGAAAAGGGAGAATGTTTAGAGCAGTTGAATTGGGATATTCCAATTATGAAAGATGACAATAACATAGGCTACGCGCCGAACGTACAACTACCAAGAGCTTATCTAGGCCATGGCAGGCTTGGGCATTTCCCGGATTACAGTTGGTGCCGATACTACTATTCACCAGCCTGGATGCAAGCAGGCGGCAGTATTAATCCAAACAGTAGTGCCAATAACGTAAAAATGCTGGTACGCGATAACCCCGTCGTATTTCAAACAGCTTTTTTTGAACTGGTCAAAGTTTTATATGCGTTAAAAAACAAAATATCGACATACCCTAATCGAATAACGCTTTCGTTGATATTTGGAACCAATAAAGTAGATGAAATCACCAATGCAGTCAGGGAAGCGATTGCCTTGGATAGATCCGAAGATCTCTATAGTGATACGCTTGTTTTTCAGAAAACGGTGGATAAGTGGAAGGAGCTGATAAAAAACCATTGTGGCGGCAACGACATTACATTCGATAATCAAAAATGGAAAACTGAGGCGGCATCTGCACTAACTAATGCCAACAGGACATCCGGGGAATACCAATGGAACCACGATAAATTTATCAACACTAATCTCTACAAATTTAACCTTGCTGCTGAACATCACTTTGCTTTTGTTAAAACAAAGTTAAGAGCCGATCTTAACTATGAGTTGGATGATATTGCAACCTTTGATAAAGCAAAAGTAGGTCTGGCTACTGAAGTGGTTTGGCAACCGGATAGTTCGGTTTCAAAATGTCCGATTTGTAACAAGTCATTTGGTGTTATTAATCGTAAGCACCATTGCAGAACCTGTGGACGAGTAGTTTGCTCAAGCTGTGCGCCTGAAAAAAGATTACGGGGAGATCGAATATGCAAAGACTGCGAAAGCTCACAGTAATTCCATTTTTCTTTTGAAGACAGACTATTCAATCATAAAAAATGTTCCAGGATCATGATATTAATCAAATCATTAATTCTTTACGGGAGAGACAAATGGGCTGGCCATTTATTGTGGGACATATGCCGTTCGTGGCAAGCATACCAAACGAAAGCGACCTGACAACCGGTAGATGCTCAATCGCTAATTGTATTGACTTGTCAGGATGTCCTGACGTTCGCTTTCAACGGCATCATTAACAAAAGAACCATAAAAAACCATGATCATCGAAAAATTTAATCTGAAAGCGCAAAAAATCATTGAAAGCGCCTGCCGTCTGGCGGTTGAACAAGACCATGGTTTGGTCACGCCCTGGCATCTTTTGCATCGCCTTGTCGAGTCCACAGACAGTATAGGACGGCAACACCTGGAACAGGCCAATATCGATTTGGCAAGATTGGCCGATACCGTGACTGCGCAACTGATCGTCCAGCCGAAGGCGTTGAAAAATGCCCAGCAAACGCCGATCAACCGCGAACTGGAACGGCTATTCATTTACGCCGAACAAATAGCCGGCCGCATGGGCGATAAATACATGGGCATCAACCATTTGCTGCTAGCCTTGTGGGAGCTTGAGGAATTGGTTGCGGCGTTGACCGAAGCGGGCGGAAGCAAGCAGGCGTTTATCAGCATGCAAGACCAGCTGCCGACAAGCGGCTACCAAAGTCAAGACAGTTCCGGCGAGTTCGAATATCTGAACAAGTATGCCCGCGATTTGACCGAACTGGCCCGGCAAGGCCTGCTGGACCCGGTGATCGGTCGCACCGACGAAATCAACCTGGCGATTCAAGTGTTGTGTCGGCGGCTTAAAAACAATCCGATTATTGTCGGTGAGCCGGGCGTAGGCAAAACGTCTATTGTCGAAGGTCTAGCGCAGCGCATTATTGCCGGCGACGTACCGAAAGATTTAATAGGTTGCTCGGTGTTGGCTATCGATATGGGCTTGCTGGTTGCCGGCGCCAAATACCGTGGCGAGTTCGAGGAGCGTTTCAAACGGCTGTTGCAGGAAATTGCCGATGCCGGCAATGTGATCACCTTCATCGACGAGATTCATAATCTGGTCGGCGCCGGCAAGGCCGAAGGCTCCATGGATGCCGCCAATCTGCTCAAGCCTGCCCTGGCGCGAGGCGAAATCCGCTGTATCGGCGCGACTACCAACGAAGAACACCGCAAACATTTCGAGAAAGACTCGGCGCTGGTCCGGCGTTTCCAGGTAGTCAAGATGGAAGAACCGGATGACGAAACCGCGTTGATGATCCTGCGCGGCATCAAGGAAAAGTACGAAATGCATCACGGCATCCGCATTACCGAAGCGGGCTTGCTGGCGGCGGTTCGCTATTCCAGGCGCTATATTGCCGATCGCTTCCTGCCGGACAAAGCCATCGACCTGATCGACCAGACTGCCGCGATGGTGCGTATCGGTCTTTCCGCCAAGCCTGCTGAATTGGAGGCGCTGGATCGCCGCCTGGTGGCGCTGGAAATCGAATGGTCTTCGCTGGCCAATGAACTGGCTGAAACCCGCAAACAACTACTGCACGCCGAACTGGTTGAGTTGCGCGAGAACAGCGCGCAACTGACTGAACGTTGGGAACGTGAAAAACGGGCGATGACCGAAGTGCAAGATGCCCGTAAATTGCTGGAAGAATCACGCCGGGAAATGGAGCAGAAAATTCGCGAGGAGGATTTTGTGCGTGTTGCCGAATTGCAGCATAAGGTGATTCCGCAAGCGGAAAAGACCCTGGCCGAATATGCCGACATCGACACCGTCGGCATTGAACTGCAGAAAAACTTTATTGACGAGCAGGATATTGCCGCCACAGTCGCCCGCTTGACCGGCATTCCGATAGCGAGGATGCTCGATTCCGAGCAACAGCGCCTGTTAAACCTGGAAAGCCATTTGCGGGAACGGGTGGTAGGCCAGGAAGACGCGGTTGCCGCCGTGTCCAAGGCTATTCGTCGCGCCCGCGCCAACATCCAGGATGCCAACCGTCCGCTTGGTTCTTTTTTGATGCTCGGCCCTACCGGTGTCGGCAAAACCGAACTGGCCAAGACTCTGGCGCAATTTTTGTTCAACGACGATTCGGCGATGGTGCGCATCGACATGAGCGAATTTATGGAAAAACATTCGGCCGCCCGCCTGACCGGGGCGCCTCCGGGCTATGTCGGCTATGAGGAAGGCGGACTGTTGACCAACCAGGTGCGCAGCAAACCGTACAGCGTGATTCTGTTCGATGAAGTGGAAAAAGCCCACCCTGACGTGTTCAACCTGTTTTTGCAAGTGTTGGACGAAGGCCGCCTGACTGACAGTCAGGGTCAACGGGTCAATTTTACCAATACTCTGATTCTGATGACTTCCAACCTGGGTTCTGAGCTGATTGATCCGGTAGAAACCGAAGAGCAACAGCAACAGATGCAGGCGCTGATCATGGATCGGGTACGCGGTCATTTTCGTCCCGAATTTCTCAACCGTCTCGACGACATTTTGATTTTCCGTCAACTGACCCAGGAAACCATGCGACCGATCGCCGACATCCAGCTGCGGCGCTTGGCTCAGTGTCTGCAAGAGCGCGATATTCGGCTCGATATCAGCGATGAAGCCAGTAATAGTTTGGCGCAATGGGGTTTTAATCCCTTGTATGGCGCACGTCCGCTAAAGCGCGTCATTCAAACCCGGCTTCAAGATCCGCTGGCCGAACTTTTGCTGTCCGGAGAGTTACGCGATGGGCAGCAAATTGCTGTCAGCGTGACTGATGGAGAGCTGATATTTACCGGCGTTGATGGAAAAATTAACCTCGATGCTGTCGGTACTACCGTGATCGAAAAGGAGGACTAAATGGATTCAGGCTCTTCATTGAACACACTGGACGCGCTGACCTCGGTATTGAGCTGGCTTGATTGGCTAGGCTTGGCGGCAGTACTGGCATTAGCGTGCATCTTGGGATTCCTGATTTGGCGGCGCAAACAGGCTAAAAGCAACTTGGACATTCCGGAACTCATTGTTCCAACCAAGCTGCTATTGCCGTCCGGCTGTCTGTTAACGGTGTGGCGCAACTTTGTCGAGACCATTCCCAGACAACTGCGTCCCAATGCCTTACGTATGCCGCTCTCCCTGGTTATTGGCGAAGCGGGTTGCGGCAAGAGCGGCATTATCGACCGCTATGCCGACTGGCAAGGACAAAATTTCCGTTTTCATCCCAGCGCTACCGCCGACCCCTTGCTGCAAATTTATCTGGGTGCCAAATCGCTGGTGCTGGAAATAGGCCCCTCACTGCTCTATGACAGCAGTCCTGCCGTTTATACAGCGATACAGAAACTGTGGGGGCATTTACCCCCAAGCCCTCAGGCTGTTATGGTCATTGATGCGACCACCTTGCTGACCCCAAAAACAGAACAGCTGCGCCAGTCAGGTCAGGCCTTATTCGGCAAGCTGAAAGTATTCGGGGAACTGGAGCGCGAACCCTTGCCGCTGATTGTCGCGCTAAGCCACATGGAAAGCGTCCCTGGATTTGTCGAGTTTTGTGTATTTTTGCAGGAAGCGGGTATCCCTTTGCAGGTGGATTTTCCGGAAGGCGACGGTATTAACCGGCTGGAGTCCTGCCTGGATGGCTATCAGCAGCATCTGCGCCGGGCACTGATGACCTGCCCGGCACAAGACTATCTTAAAATAGTCACCTTTCTTAACGAAGCGCCGGGGTTATTCAGAGTCTTAGTCGATTTTCTGCGTGTGGCCGGCCTGGAACAAAATATAGGTTCCCCGCCGATCGTCCGGCTTTGTCTGTTATCGGAACACGCTCATAGCTTTGGTTGCCACCCTTTCTCACTGCCGCCCGGCATCGTGGAGAAACCGCGATTTACCCTGAATAAACACGCCAAAACCGCGCTCGGCCTATTATTAGCGGGATCGGTCTATTTAATTGGCAGTTATTACTATCAACAGAATATGGTCGCCCAAGTCTATGAAAACATTCAAACCGTCTCCACAATTCCGGTTCAACACTACGCGGAAAAAGTCAGCCCGCTGTTTCTCGATTTCAGTGCAGACTTGAATAAAGACCCGTTGTTGACTTTTATGCCCAATTTTTTCGAGCCGATTGTAGAGCGTAATAATTATTTATTAATTGCCGAAATACGTAAACATTATTTACTGCCCTTATTAAAACTGATTCAGCTGGGACCGGATGCCAATTTCAAAACCACCCAATTTATCGGTTTATTGTATGCAACACCGACTAACGAAATGGGTAAGCTTATAGCGAACAATGCGGAAACAAATTCAGTCGACATCGCTAATATCGCCAAATACGCCAAGCTCATTAGCGACTATCGACAATACAATACACGAACCGAAGAGTTAGATTTCATCCTCAATGAAATTACTTATGCCAAGCCTCAAGCCTACATTGAAGACGATACCCGATGGATAGCGCTGTTTCACGGCTTTCAGCAGATGTTGAATAAGCCGTTTGTGCAGGAAACTGAATTTAAATCGCTGCAACAGCAGTTAGCGCCGTTTCTTCGTATTATTAACCGGCTTGATCATTATAGTGACGAGGAAGATATTAGACAGTGGCTGGCCGAGAACACCAGCCTACGCCTGATGGAGCAGCGCAACCAGTCGCAATTACGCCAAACAGACATCGCTCAGCTATTAACCTTAGTCAGCAACCTCAAACTTGACCATGCTGATAACTGCAAGGTCACGCTATCTCTGAATGAGTGTCTGGGACTGGTGCAAGCTGTGGCCAACGCTAAAGTAGATATCGCCTCTTCTGACATGACTTTTAGTCTGGGCGGCGAGCAATTCTCGTTCAATCCGGCGCAATGGAACGAGTTGATTAAACGCAGCCGCATCAGCATGATGCTACGCGACGTCATTAACAACCACAGAAATTACGACGGCTGGCTTTTTTTCGGCTCGCCTTCGACTTATGCCAATGTGGAAATGAATGCCACCAATAATGGCGGAATGCTGTTCGCCGGTAAAGCCAGCATTGATGGACGCGTGACCGCCGATGCTTTCGAGCAAGACGTCAAGCCTGCAATCATCGCATTGTCTGAAATCGTGGACAAACTGCCCATCGATCGAAAAGAGAAAAAGAATTTCAGCGATTTTGTGCTAAAAAGCCTGGATACTTACTCCGATCGCTATGTGAAGGCCTATTTGCATTATTTTCAGCAATTCCAGGTACGCATTGATTCCGCTTGGGCGCTAAATTATGTGCTCAGCGATTTGCAACAACCCACGTCTTCGTTGCTGGAGACTCTGGTGCAGATAAAAAACAACACCGCGCTGGATTTTCCTGTCTCGCCCTACTTTCAGTCGTTTGCACGAAAATTGACTGCATTTCGTTTTATCCAGCGTTTGATGGAAGAACAAAACGGCGTTTATCCGGAATTTCAAAAGTACCAGTTCCTGATGGCGCAAATGCAATATGACATCAGTACAGATGAGCCTTATATGCCGAAAAAAGACGATGCCGCCGGCGCTCTGAAAGGGGCGTTGACGCCGATCGGGCGGGTGGCGTGGTCGATGCTGCTCAACGAGGATAGCTCATACGCAACCTTGGTCAAAAACTGGCTGCAAAATGTCGGCATCCTCAATGACTGGCAACAGCCGTTCCTGGCGCCGGTACACAAGGTGCAAAAATTCGGCACCCATGAAATCAATCAGCATGTCGCCGCTATTTGGTCCGATATCTGGAGTTCCAATGTCATGCCGCTATTGGTCAAATTTCCCTTTATGTCCAATGCCGGACGCGATCAGGAATTGGCGCTGGATGATTTAAGCGCGACTTTCCATCCGATACAGGGCATTTTCTGGATCACTTTTCAGCAATACCTATCGCCGCTGTCGACTTTTAGCAATGGAGTATGGATCAAACATCAGGAGTTATCCGATAGCGTCATGTTGCCTGCAAATTATTTGAAGCGGATTAATGCCGCGCAACAACTTACGGCCAGCTTATGGGACGATCTCGGCAATCCTAAGCCGCTGGAATTATCAGTCAGGCCTGGATTATTGCCAACCTACAAAAACAAGAAAATACTTTATACGCCATTGGTATCCTTAACTTATTTGCGGCAAGGCGAAAATTCGGCGCTGGGTTTCAACCAACAGAAAACCTGGCAGACATTGGCAATGAAATGGTGGACGCCGCAACTGGCAGAGGTAGGCATGGAATTTCGCAAAGATGCGGCCCCGACCCGGGTTTACAGCGACATTACGGTTACCGATTCGCAGTGGAATTTTTTCCGGCTGCTGCAACAAGGCGAATTAGTCGGAGCTCAGCGTTATCGGTGGCTGCTTGCCCACCCCAATTTTCCGCAACAACCGTTAAATATTGAATTCTCATTCCAAGCCAATCCGTTGGCCGTATTTGCCAATCTTGCCGGGAGTTAAAGAATGATCTCAATCTCACCTTGGAAAACCATCCTGTCGCTGCTCATGTCTGTGTTATTGGCTGCCTGTTCCAGCGCCCCAAAGCCGCCGCCGATGTTAACTTTTGATGTCAGGGCCAATATTCAAACCAACAATGGAGGCCTGTTTTATTTCGTCGTCCGTAGTGTCAACGAAAAGCAATTCATGCTTGACAGCTACCAGGACATTGCCGACAAAGCGTTCTCCAGTCCGCCAGATCCCGGTGTGTTAGGGGTCTTTTCGATAGTTCCCGGCACCAAACAGGAATGTGCGGTGAGTCAACCGGCTCAGGGATCGGTAGCGTTGTACTTTTTATACACCCAGCCCGGTTCGCAATGGAAAAAATTGCTGTCCATGCCTTTTGATCTTAAATACAGGGTTAACCTGAAGGCAAATAGTCAAGTTGAGGTTCTAGAACATAAACCCTGGTATTCGTGGTTTTGAAACCCGAGGTAACAGCGCCGCTAAATAAAGAATTTATTGATTAATCTTCCTTGCTGGTTTTAGACCTCGGCCTTCAGGCCGAAAGGAGCGCCCGCAACGAGCGAAGCGAAGTGGCTTTCTTGGGCGCGGATTGGTAAGGGGGTGCAGACCTATTCACAATCATTGGCTTCATCCCGCAGGGATGTTTCCTTATTGCTCGAATCAGTAATGCCGATATTACCCAAACTTAATAAAAGGAAAAAGAAATGACAATACGTTTTTATGGTGAAGCCGAAGCGGAGGATATATTCGGAGAAGAATTAAAGAACTGGATTTCTTTTGGATATAAAGGTTGTCATTCCAAAGTGGAATCTACTGTGGAAATCGAAAATCTCAAAGAGTGGGCGAAAGAATCGAAAACAGCAATGGATATCATGCGGTTCATCATCAATTCACCCACGGAAATTGGTTTTGTAGGCATGAAAGGCGGGTTTCAATGCTTCGGTAGCGGCGAGGGAAAGTATGGAAGTGCGGTGGTATTCATTGATCTTGACGCAATTTTAAGTATAAGACCGCGAACCAGCGAAACCATGCATACACTGCCAACCAGTTTTATCAACCCGATGACAGTAAAAATGGACAACAAGATAGCAATACTGCATGAGTTCGGTCATGCAAAGCAATGGATTGAAAACCCGATACTGTTTATACCAACCGGAAAAGGTGCCGACCACCGAAGCAATCCAAGCGTATTTCGCGATGCAATCAGAGCTAAAGCTAATAATTTAACAAGTACAAGTCCCGTTCCAACACCTAGAAGCGTCCAGTCTTTGAGTGAGTACAATGCTCAAAGTGTCGGTATAGAAAGGCCGACATGGTCCGTGTACATAGAATCGGACAACATGGCGCGCCATGAAAGGCCCATATGCAAAGAGCTTGGCCTCCCGTACAGAGATAACTACGGAGATATAAATGGAACCAGTCATGGCCAAATCAGCCCAACAAGTAAAATATATCAAGAGGCCATAATAAGCATTGAAAGGGAAAAGGCTGCTGAGGCTGAGAAAGAAAGGAGGCGACTCGAACTGGATAATAAGCGTATTCCATGCCCGCTATGCGACGCTAAGTTTAGATCGAATATGTTGCTTAATCGCCATATAACGGCGAGTCACCCCCTTATTCACCCTTGATGACGGTACTTTCGCCTCAGCAATTCACTTTATTTCTTATGCGATTAAATATCGGGCCACGAAAAAAAAATTTTCCTGACAGGGATGTCAATAATTATCAGGATGAAGATATTATGCCGAGAGAACTTTAGCAATGTCACTCATTTCAATATCTGAAGCCTCAGAACTGACCGGAAAGTCTATTCCGACAATTTATCGTCATATAAAAGACGGCGAGCTCGTGCAGACCGACAATAAAATCGATACCACAGAGCTGCTTCGCTTGTTTGGGGGATTTAGGCCTTCTGCAGATTATCACCGTGAAAATGATCTTCTTCGCCGTTCGAATGCGGATCTAAAACAGGATAAAGAAAAACTATATCAAATAAACGACCTTCTGCGCCGCTCAAATGCCGACTTAAAACAAGATAAAGAAAAACTGTATCGAATCATCGCCTCCCAACAGAAATATCCCCCGGAAAAAGCCGTTCAGAGTAAAGCTGCTGAAGCATTAAAGCCGAATAAAATAATAATAGATAAAAGCCTAACTCAGCGCTTAGTTAGAAAACTGTTCTTTAAAGAGCAATAAGAAAACATTCCGTTGGAATGAAGCCAACGATTGGAAAGGGCTATCCCAATCCGCGCCCGATAAAGCAACATCGCTTCGCTTGTTGCGGGACGCTCCTTTCGGCATAAAGTCCGGGGTTTAAAACCAGCAAGGAAGATCGATTAATAAATAAGCGCTATTCTCTGAAAAAAACAATGCATTATACTTATAATAAAAAAACAAAACTGACGGCAATTGTTCTCTTGTTAATGCTTACCACAACGGCCAAGGCGGATGATGTGAATACCGCTATTGAAAAAGCCCTGAAATTAGGACAAGACGATGCCAAATATGGACAAATCAAATTGAATCTGCGCTATCGTTACGATAATAGCGATAGCACCAATCCAGGAAAACAAGTCGCTAATGCCTCCACGATGCGTTATCGCCTGGGCTATTTGACACCGGCTTTCAAAGGGTTGCAAGCCTATGCCGAACTTCAAGGCAGTCAAGATATCGGTATTAACAGTTATAACAGCACAACGAACGGCAAAAACCAGTATGAAACAATTCTCGATCCCCAGAAAAGTGAACTCAATCAATTATGGCTAAGCTATAAGGGTATTCCCAATACCGAAGCTATATTAGGTCGACAAAATATTACTTTAGATAATGGACGGTTTATCTCAACATCGTCCTGGCGTCAATTAGCACGAACCTTTGATGCTTTTTTATTATCCAATGTCTCATTACCGAATACTACGGTTGTGCTTGGTTATATCAACAAAATGAAAAATGTTAACACTAGCCTGAATAGCATGAAATTGCCACTGGCAAATATTAGTTATAGCTTTGCCGATACAGGTAAATTAACCGGCTATGCTTATTTAATGGATTTTAGAGACCCTCATATGTACCCGTCCTCCAATCAAAGTTACGGCGTGCGTTTTGAAGGTTTCCGTAAAATGAATGGCACATTAGGCTTTGTTTACATGGCTGAATACACTAACCAGCGTAATTATAAAAACAGTACTCCTTATCAAGCGGATTATTACCATGTTATGGGCGGCGTTTCCGCTTTCGGCTTTATTGTCAAAGGTGCTATGGAACAATTAGACGGCAATGGCTTAAATAAAACCTTTAATACCCCTATAGGCTTATTAAATAAATTTAATGGTTGGGCGGACTTATTCGTTACCACGCCTAGCGATGGTTTGCGTGATATTTATACCAGTGTCGATAAAAATATAATGGGGCTTAAATTATCAGGTGTTTTTCATGACTTTTCTGACGATACCGGTCAGAAACATTATGGTGATGAATGGGATTTCATGGTTGCCAAAGAGTTATTCAAGCATTATACATTAATAGCGAAATATGCTTATTATCACGCAGATACTGCTGGACAAGAAATTGGTAAATTCGATACGCAAAAAATCTGGCTGATCGGTGAAATAAATTTTTAGTGGTGTTAAAAATTTTATTATCTTCTATAAACCCACAACTATTAGTTAACCCGACATATGATAACAATAAATAAAACCATTAGAATCTTCACTTATCTATTTATTTTTTTTACCGTCCCATCCGGTCTAGCTAGTAGTCAGCCGACTTTACATGAACCCGTCAATGAAATTCAAGCTATCGTCGATAGAGGTAAACTGATAGTCGCCATGTACTCACAAGATACGCCGCCATTCTATTACAGGGATAAGAATAATATCCTTACCGGTGTCGATGTAGTTTTAATCAAAGGTTTTGCCGATTTATTAGGTGTAACCGTAGAATTTGATCGTAGCGCAAAATTTCTCGACGATGTCGTTGATAAAGTCGAAAAACACGAAGTAGACTTAGCAATTTGTAAACTTAGCATGACCTTTGACAGAGTCAAACGCGTGCTTTTTTCCGAACCCTATATTAATTTACATCAAAGTTTATTAATTAATAGACTTGAACTTGCCAAGCAATTACAAGGACGGCCTCAGGAGACAGTCATTCAAAATTTAACCGGCAAGATCGGTGTAGTAGCCAAATCATCTTATACCGGTTTTGCCGCTCACTTTAGCAAGATGGAAATGGTTGAGTATCCTAGTTGGAATCAGGTAGTCAATGATGCCCGTACCGGAAAAATAACAGCGGCTTTTCGTGATGAGGCTGAAGTAAAAATGATTTTACGTGACCGACCGGATATGGCTTTGAGCTTATTATCCGTCATGTTAAAGGATGCTGACGACCCTAAAGCAATTGCCATGTCGTTTGATCATCGTAACTTACAGGATTTAATGAATTTTTATCTTAAGTCATTAGATATGGAGTTAACCGCCGATAAGATAATAAATGACTACGATAAGGTTATCCAAAATATTGAGAATAAAATAAAACAAAGGATCTAGTGATGAATGCATTATTAATAAAAAACACCTCGAAAATACTGCGTAGTGGCTGGACTGTTTTAATAGCGGTTAGTATCGGTATCTATATCGGATTATATAAACATCAATATGTAGAATATGTTGCCCCGATAGGCCATATTTATTTAGATATATTAAAAATGTGCATTTTGCCTATTTTGGTAACAGCCATCTCGGTGAGTATCGCGCGTTTAATGCAATCAGAAGGCGATAACACCTATATAAGCCGAATGCTGACCGTGTTTGCCATCAGTGTTGTTGTTTCCGGTTTTCTAGGTGCCGCGCTAGGCCTAATAAGTCAACCCGGATCAGGGTACGACGATACCACACTGGCATCCTTAGGCTCCATAATCAGGGAATCCGGGGCCCCGGATCTTGAAATATCGGCCTATGAACCTTTTATTGCCCAAGAAAAACAATCTTTTGTTAAAACATTTATTGCCAATTTAATACCCGCAAATATTTTTTCGGCACTCACTTCAGGCAGCAGTTTAAAAGTTCTGTTTTTCGCTATTTTATTTGGCTCTGCAATCGGTTCTTTAAATAAAGATTCATCACACGCCCTACTTTCTTCTTTAGAATCGGTCTATTTGGCATTTGCCAAGATGGTAAAATGGTTAATGCTTTTCCTGCCATTCGGTCTTTTGGGCTTAATTGCCCATGATGTATCTCAAGTCGGCATTAATGTTTTAATAGCAATGATGAAATTTGTGCCAATAGCCTTGTTGGGGTTTTTACTATTATTTATCCTGAGTAACCTCATTATGTGGCAACGTACCGGTTCATTGATAAGGCCTTTTTTAGCACTTAAAGATACTATCGTTATGGCATTAGGGACCGGCAATGCACTGGCTTGTCTACCGTCGACCTTATCAGCCATGCACGAAAAACTGGGTTATGACAAAAAGACTGTTGACTTGTTGGTGCCGCTGACTTTTACGATATGCAGAACAGGGCCAACCTTGTATTTTGCCTTGGCAACTTTATTTGTCGCCCAACTGTATAAAGTCGATTTAGGAGTATCTGGCTTAATAACGGTTATTATGGGTTCTATTTTTGCGGGATTGGCAACAGCCGGTGCATCAGGTGTTATTTTATTATCCATGTTAAGTTTAGTATTAGCACCTTTAAATCTCCCTGTAGAAGCCGTATTGGTATTGTTTATCGTCATTGATCCTATTATCGGCCCATTCCGGGTATTAACTATTGTGTATACCGCCTGCGCAATTATAACGTTAATTATGCCCAAACAAGTACCGCCATTAAAGTATGGCCCACCGATTCCTGCCGAATAAAATTAGCTAACAATATTTTTACATTAGTAATATTTTTCTGCTTATTTTTCCCTAAATATTTAGTAAAAAATAAAATAATATATTCCGTTTTTAGCTCAGCATTCTTTATCTGATGTCAGCACAGACCTTATTATTTCCCAGCCTTGACTGCGACATTATTAATAGCATTGAAATATATAAATTATGACAACCATAAAAAATCTAACATCCAAGTCATTATTTAACCTGATTATTGTCTTTATCAGTTTTTTTTTCGTAATTTCTTCCAGTTATCAATGCTGGGAAACTGATAGAAAAACCCTTGAAGAAACAAAAACTTCTATTAATAAAGAAGCCGACATTTCTGTCAGTGATATAAATAACCGCTTATTATATATCATGAAAACAGCACAGGATTTTTCCGATGCATTAACGAACCGGGAAATACCCTACACGGATTTTGAACGGCACGCTAAACAAATCATGGTTACCAACCATGACACAGCAACGGCTAAACCCTCCAAATTTTATAATGTTAGTGTTTCTTTTGCTAAAGGCGCTTACGATTCAAGCCAGCCTAATCAATTAGCCAATGCTATTTATGTTTCCGATAGAAAAACAGGAAAAATAACATTACTTAAACGTGATTACGATTATACCATTAATGATAATACCACAAAAACCGCCTGGTTTATTAAAGCCGTCGAGGAGCGTAAAGCCTATTGGCAACAGCCTAAATACGGTGATATTTCCAATAGTTTTCTTGTGTCGTATACCACGCCTTTTTTTACGTCAGCCAGTAAAGAAAAAGTAGCCGGCGTTATCTCCGTCGGTTTTTCCACTGATGAACTAAAGACTATTATGGATAGACAAGACTATCGGAGAACCGGTTTTGGCATAGTCTTATCCGACTTAGGGAATTTAGTTTATCACCCTAATAACCTCCTGCCTCTGATTGATGTCGGTGATTATAAGGGAGGGTTTATCGATGACCTCGGATTCATAAATAAAATCAGAAAAGATGCTAAAAAAAACCAAGCTATTAAAATTTATGAACTCCCGGAAACCCATGAAAAAGCATGGGTTCTGTTTAAAACTATTCCTGCATCACAATGGACTTATCAGGTTGTTTTTCTGGAACATGAATTGGGTATTGATCAGAAAGTATTGGGCATCAGGATTTATTTGATTACGTCATTGATTGTTTTTTTTATTTCCCTTTGTTCTTATTTGCTTATCAGACCGAATGAAAAATCAGTAAATCTGTGGTTTTTCAGCACCTTCGTAGGCATGGTTTTTTTAGTGGGTACCGCTTTTTTATGGCATAACGCCGATATTAAGGAAATGAAATTAACCGATGATGTCAATAAACTGGAGTCAGAGCACGATATTAATACCTACACGCAAAATCAGAATATTTTTTTTAAAGCAATACATCAAAAATCCCCATTTTATATACCGACGGGTGTATTTATTAAAGGAACGGAATTTCAAGGATCCAATAACATAATAATTTCTGGTTATATTTGGCAAAAATATCAACTAGATGATGCATTAGAGCCCAACATGATGCCCAATGATTTCTGCACGCTGTCTTCGGATAAAATCCCAAAAGACAAGAGCATCGTGTTATCCGATGCATTTGAAGAGAGCGGCAATACTACGCTTAACTGTGATCAAAGCAGTTATACGCAAGCCAAAGACCGTATTGTCACCTTAGGCTGGTATTTTAAAGCGCAGTTACGACAACCGTTTAATTATTCAAACTTTCCCCTGGATAAAAACACCATATGGCTGCGTATGCGTGCTAACAGCTTAACTGATTATATTGTGTTGACGCCAGATTTTTCCAGCTATTCGAATATTTATGAACGGTCTTTCATGGGAATTAATTTAAGTCAGTTTATTCTGCCTAGCTGGGAAGTTTTCGGTACTTTTTTTAGTGTTGAGACATCGAACTTTAACAGTAATTTTGGCATTAATAATCATACTCAGCAAACGCCTCAGGAATTATTATTTAATATTGCCATTAAGCGCGTATTCTTAGACTCTATTTTCTCAACCGTAGTGCCTATTTTTCTTATTTATTTAATTTTGTTCGTGGTTTTATTTAGTTCCTTGGATGACCTTTTAGCGGTATTAGGTATCAATGCGGGTCTGTTATTTTCAGTCGCATTATGGCACAGCAGTTTGCGTGCCAGCTTGTCGTCAACAGGAGTGACTTATTTCGAAACCTATTATTTTGTTTGCTACTTCATTATCTCGCTGGTCTGCATCAATAGCGTATTACTCGCTTGCCGTTATCAATTAACTATATTGCACTACAGAAATAATCTACTGCCAAAATTAACTTTTTTTCCGTTAGTATCCGGAATTACATTTGTGATAACGTTATTCATGTTGTTTAGATAAGTTCATCCGTTTTTTAAAAAACGAAGTAACTGCAGAAACTATTACATAACTGTTCGATATAAACTTGTCATCAATTCAACACCCAGCAGATAGAGATGAATCATGAGCATGAAAAAAATCATCAATACGCATTTATTAGTGATTAGTCTGATTGTTTCAAGCCTGCTGGACGGGTGTGCAGATCTGCCAAAAGTTAATGAGAATGATCCCTGGGAAGCCTGGAATCGGGAGGCACAGGGATTCAATAATGATTTCAACAATACCGTTGTAAAGCCTGTGACCAAAGGTTATGCATCGATAACGCCGGAATTTTTTAATGATGCCGCAGCCAATTTTTTCAGCAATCTTAACGATATTGGCGTCACCGTTAATGATTTATTACAGCTTAAAATGGCACAGGGCGGTTTGGATGTTAGCCGTTTTCTGATTAACACCACCGCAGGTGTGGGCGGCCTTATCGATGTGGCAACAATGGTAGATCTGCCTAAGCATAATGAAGACTTCGGACAGACTCTAGGCTTTTGGGGCGTTCCGTCGGGTAATTATCTGGTGGTACCCTTTTTGGGGGCTAGTTCACCTAGAGCACTTATAGGGGTTATCGGTGATGCGTTAATGAATCCGCTGACCTATAGTTTTGTATTTACTGGTAGCGGCACTCTTTTCAAGGCAATTTCCGCTGCTAATTCACCCAGGCAGGTCGTGGGTGTTTTAGGTACGGCGGTGAGTACGGCGGTAACCGATCCTCTTACCTATCCCTTTGCGGTTTTCGGTAGCGGCCCTATTGTCTCAAATGCAGTCAGCGCGGAATCCGGATTGGTTGTTTCTAACGATACCGAGTTTACATCACCTGAAAATGCTGTTGATGAAGATGCTATCGACCGCTATGACTACATTAAAAGCGTTTACCAGCAGCAGCGTAAATACTTGGTTGATGATGGTATGGTTGCTGATGAAGATGCACTCCAATTGGCCGATGACGACACAGAAAGTATGAACACCGAACAAACAAGGGTTAACTATGGCCGGGTAAAAAAACGTTATCAACACATGTTTATTAGCCCGTGAGACTTGAAAAAAAGCGAATCCCATTGTCCGCCCTTCAACCTCTATGTATGCCTGTCACTGTAAGGGCGGCTTAAGCCGCCCAGTGGCCCTACATCCGGTTCTTAACCGTCAGAATAAAGTTGACTGAGTACCTTATTTCTAAATTGACTAAATGCTAGTCAGGTTCGTTTAATATCTTTAGTATCGCTTCAGATTCCGTTAACATCCGCTTAAATTCACTCAATACCTTATTCAACTCATTCTCGGAGTCATCGACTAACTTCCCCGGCTTAGTCAATCGCTGTGCATCATATTTTTGACGCTTATCCGGATCAATCAATACAGCATAGGCTTCGTTAATTTCTTTTGACTTTCTTACCGCATCTTTTTTATCCCCCTCATATCTGTCCGGGTGATAAATCATCATTAGAGCCTTATATGCCGCCCTAATGACTGCTAACTCGGCGCTACCGATAACACCTAATATTCTGTATAAATCTTTTTGCGTTGCATTCATTGAGCACCAATACCGTTTAATTATTTGGAAGCGACGCACGAATTCGTGCGCAGTATTATTGCTTAAATCGAGTTACCTGTCGATTCGGCAGCGGGCTTTAAAAGCCGCCACTTCAGTATCGTCGAGCAATAAGAGCTCATCTGTTAAGTTTTCATTGACAGCTCTAACTCTTTTTCTCAGTCTACCGCACCAAAAATTAAATCTAAATCGTGTCGACTTTTAAAACCAGGCCTGTCGATATTCCTCTGAGCTGACATTAATAGCCGTTGTTTTATTATCCAGGATACATAACATGTTATGATTCACGCGCTTTTTTGAGGGCTTTTTCTCGACGGAAACAAGCGTCAACTCGAAAAAAATCTTTTACTTTCAGGACATCGATCCCCTGAAAATCTATTATTTTTTTGCACCGGATTTACGTTTCGGTCCGCAACAAGGAATCATCATGTCTCAAATAGTCGTTTGCGCTCTGTACAAATTCGTCACCCTGGAAAATTATCAGGCTTTGCGTCAACCGCTGCACGATGTCATGGAAGCCCATCAGGTTCGCGGTACCTTGCTGCTGGCCGGCGAGGGCATCAACGGCACCATAGCCGGATCGCGCCAAGCCATCGACACCGTGCTGGACTGGTTGCGCAGCGATCCGCGTCTGGCCGATATCGATCACAAGGAATCGCTGACCGACGCCCTGCCCTTCAACCGCGCCAAGGTTAAACTCAAAAAAGAGATCGTGACCATGGGCGTGGAAGGCATCGATCCCAAGCGCGTGGTCGGCACTTATGTCAGTCCTAAAGATTGGAACAAACTGATTTCCGATCCGGATGTGATACTGGTAGACACCCGCAACGACTACGAATGTAAAGTCGGCACCTTTAAAAACGCCATTAACCCCAATACCACCAGCTTTCGCGAGTTTCCCCAGTACATTAAAGAAAATCTCGATCCCGAAAAACACAAAAAAGTCGCGATGTTCTGCACCGGCGGCATCCGTTGTGAAAAATCCACGGCTTTCTTAAAAGAACAGGGCTTTAACGAGGTTTATCATCTTAAAGGCGGCATATTAAAATACCTGGAAGAAGTCCCCGCCCTGGAAACGCTTTGGGAAGGCGAATGCTTTGTTTTCGATGACCGGGTAACGGTGAATCTCCAGCTTGAAAAAGGCAATTACGACCAGTGCAACGCCTGCCGCCTGCCGATCACCGAAGCCGACAAAGCCAACGAACACTATCAGCAAGGCGTTAGCTGCCCGCATTGTTACGACAAAATCACCGCTGAGCGGAAAACCCGGTTCATGGAGCGCGAAAAGCAAATGGAATTAGCTAGAAAGCGCGGCGAAGCACATATCGGCGCAGATGCCGCCAAGATGCTAGTGAAAAAACGGCTAGCCAAATTGCTGCGGCGGCAGGTAAGTAGCCAACCAAAAATTTCTTAACAAAATAAAAAAAATTTGTCTCCTTATTTACCAGAAAAATAGTTAACTTCATGTCCTTCATGCTCTTCGTGGTTACTAAAAAATGTTAAAAGACTTTTGAACGGCTACTTAGTGGAAGAATAAACCTCCCTTAACCCCTCTTTTTCTAAGAGGGGAACCTGTACCGCTTATTCAAGATCAAGCGGTGGGATGCCTGCGAGCGCTATTTAGACGCAGCCAAACATCAGGCTGGCAAGCGGAACACCCGGAAATATTTATCAGGGGATGAGTTTAATAGGTATTTGTACTTATTTTTTATTTTTATTTTTATTTTTATTTTTATTTTCAGTTTATTATTATCAAATAAGTTATGCCCTGTTTTGTTGATCAATAAGGTAATGACACTGCAATAATTTAACAAAAATAGGCCATGCCATTCACCATTAAAAAGCAAAAATAAAGCAACTGGCTTCAGTCATTGAATAACAACATCGCGCCAGGGATTAGTTAATCCACAAGACCTTATCCGACGCCTGATTTTGCTCCGAAACCTCACTTGTTACTTACCTTTCCCTTTGATCATGCGGGTAGCTGTTCCATCCGTATGCGTTATTTAATTAGATACTCCATGAACCGTACCCACACTTTAAAAAATACAAGCCAGCTGCCCCATCAAGAAGTTAGCAGGAAAATAGCTATCCATGAAGCAGGACATGCAGCGGCTATTTATCTTGGCAACCAACAAAAAGGGCTGCCGCCGGTTTTTTTTCAGATTTTTATTAAACCGTTGAATAAGGATGTTCAATCATCCGAGTTTTCAGGCAAACCCTCTGATCACTATATCGCTAAAGTAGAAGGCGGTCGCTTAATTCATACCCTGCCGTCATCGCTTGATCAGGCCACAAAAGATTTTTCAGCTGCACAGAAGCATGCTTATCAACACGCCTTCGAAGCCGATATCATCAATCTGCTCGCTGGACCTTTAGCCGAAGCCAGGTATGTCGCACTGCGTGACGATGAACCGATTAACCCGAACCTGCTGAATGTCCATGCACTACAGTATTATGGCGGCTCATCCGATTTAGAGATTGTCAACGAGTATCTTGAGTGCTTTATCGACAGTGCTGAATTGAGGGAAAGAAAAATGACCGAACTATTTCTGGCGGCATTCAATTTTGTCAGTGAGCGGCCGAATTGGCACGCGATCGCAGTATTGGCCGATACTATTTTGGCGAATGAGGAAAATATCATTAAATGCAATGATATTATTGACGTACTTGAATCCGGCAGACGCCGGATGGCTGTTTCGTAAAGCCTGGCGAGTTTCGGGTAGAGATTGGGTGTAAAACAGCGCTCAAAATTCAATCGACGCCAACACGCGGAACACCCAATAGCAATCGCTTAAATAGCTTATGAAACATTTCTGTCGTTTGCTTAAACTCCGCGATAACGACCTTGTCATCGCAGAATCCCTGAGGTTTTGGTCTAAAAATTACTTTACCATGCCCGGGCATCACCCTACGTTCCACAGAGCCTATCTCAAATGATTGATATAACAAAAGATCAACTTCAAGGCGCGCCGAAACTGGGCAACTACATCATCACCGAAAAACTGGGAGAAAGCTTTCAGGCCGTGGTATTCAAGGGCTACCACAAACACGTCCCCGACCAGCCGTTGATCGTCAAACTGCTGAAGCTGCTGTCGAGCTGGGACGACCAGTCCCGACATCTGCGCCAGAAAATTGAACGCCTGAAGGTGCTGCACGATCCGCGGGTTTGTACGCCGCTCGCCCTGGAGTCCTACGGCGACCAGCAGTTTATCGTTCAGCCCTGGTTTGCCGGACAACCGCTGAACTGTTGGGCGAAACAGCAAGACCAACTCGATCTCAACGATTTTTTTACGCTGGCCTGTACCCTGGCCGATACGCTGCAAGCGGTACACGATGCCGGCATTACCCACGGCGGCATCAAGCCCCACAATATTCTGCTGCAACCGGGAACGCTGACCCTTAGGCTGACCGATTTCATCACCCCGCTCGACATTCGCGATGTCAGCCATTTTATCTACGACCCGGAATTCGTACGCCATACCTTGGCCTACACCTCGCCGGAACAGACCGGCCGCATCAACTATAGAGTCGATTTCTCCACCGATTTGTATTCATTAGGGATCGTGTTTTATGAGCTGCTGAGCGGCCAGCTGCCGTTTTTTTCCAGCGATCCGCTGGAGCTGATCCATTCGCATCTGGCCGAGGAAACGCCTAGAGTCAATCAGCTCAAACCGCAGATTCCCCAGGCCTTGGCCGATATTATTGCCAAACTCACCGTCAAGCAGCCGGAGAAACGTTACCAGAGCACCGCAGGGTTACTGGCCGACTTGAACCGTTGCAAGAAAGAATACACCGCCACCGGCAAGGTATCGGCGTTTACGGTGGGCCAGCATGATCGCAGCCGCCGGGTCATCTTTATTTCGAAGATGGTGGGCCGTCAGACCGAAAGCCGACTGATACAGCAGCAATACAATGAGGTGATCGGCGGCAAATTTGGCTCGGTATTTATTTCCGGCCTGTCCGGCATCGGCAAAACCCGGCTGATTCAGGAACTGCAAAAACCGCTGGTCAAAAATCGCGGTTACTTCACCTCCGGCAAATTCGACCAATACCAGAAAAACATCCCCTACAGTTCGCTGATCCAGGCCTTGCGCAATCTGATCCGCATCTTTTTGACCGAAAGCGACGGGCGGGTGCGGCAGTGGCGGACCAAAATACTCGAGGTCGTCGAAAACAACGGCAGCGTCATCATCGATGTGTTGCCGGAGCTGGAATTCATCATCGGCCCTCAACCGGAAGTGCCGCATCTGCCGCCGGTGGAAGCCCGCAACCGTTTCAACAATCTGTTCGGCCGGTTCCTGGCCTGTCTGGCCAGCGAGGACAATCCGCTGGTGCTGTTTATCGACGACCTGCAATGGTGCGACAGCGCCACCTTCGATTTTCTGCAGAATCTATTCGACAACCATCATGAGCATCCTTTCCTGTTTTTCATCGGCGCCTATCGGCACAACGAAGTCGACAGCAGCCATCCGCTCAGCAAACTGATCCGCAAAATTCAGGAAAACCACAGCCCGTTCGCACAAATTCGCGTGGAGGCGCTCACCGACGCCGACTGCCACGAAATGGTGGCCTACATCCTCGATTCCTCGCTGGAAACCACGACCAACCTGGCGGAATTTATCGCCCACCTCACCGAAGGCAACCCGCTGTTCGTCAGCGAAAGTTTGGCCTGGCTGTATAACGAGGAATTGCTCAATACCGACGCCGAACAACACTGGCACTGGAACATCAAACGGATTCGCGACACGCAGATGCCGACCTCGGTGGTAGAATTGTTCAGCTCCAAAGTGGGCAAACTGCCCTCCAAAACCCTGCATATCCTCGACCACTGCGCCTGCATGGGCAACCGTTTCAGCGTCGAAGATGTGGCGCTGGTGCTGGATATACGCATTGAGCAGCTATTTGAGGATTTGAAGCCGGTCCTGAATCTGGGCATGCTGCTGGAAAACAAATCCGATCTGCAGTTCGTCCACGACAGGGTTCAGGAAGCGGTGCTACGCCAGGTCGACCCCGAGGCCAAGCCCGCCATCCACTGGCGTATCGGCAACCGCCTGCTGCAGACGATACCGGCAGGAACCGACCTGGAAACCCCGGACAACCTGTTTACCATAGCGGCCCACCTCAACCTGGGCCGTCCGGCCGATATAAGCCATGAACTTGCGTACCGGCTGGTCGACATCAATTTCCATGCCGGCAACAAAGCGCTGGATGCGCTGGCCGGCGATGCCGCCAACGATTTTTTCCAGAAAGCCCACGACTATCTGCCGGAAGATTGCTGGCAACAGGCTTACGATCTGAGTTTTCGCATTTACCAGCGTCTGGCCAAGACCGAGCTGATGTGCGGCCGTTACGAAAAATCGGAAGTGCTGCTGAATCACCTGATCGAATATGCCGCCAGCGACCTGGACAAAGCCGAAGCCCTGGCGGAACAGACCACATCGCTATCCTCATTCGGCAACTTCAACAAGGCGATAGCCATCGCCAACCGCGGCTTGGCCTATTTCGGCAAGTCGATTCCCGAACAGCCCGAGACGGCCCGGCAGCGGATGCTGGCCCTAATGGCGGACATCGAACGGCAGGGCGATGTCTGGACCACTATCCTGCACATGCCGTTTACCCAGGACCGCAAAAGCAAGATCGAGTTGGCGTTTTACAGCGAGCTGATCCCCGATCTCTATATGTCCGGTCTGGTGCCGCAGCTGTATCTGTCGGCGGCGCAATCGACGCTGCACTGCCTGCAGGGCGGCATGGACGAATCGGTAATTTATTCGTTCTCGATCATGGGCCTCAATCTCGGCGAACAGGGCAAGTTCGAACAGGCCTTCCTTTACGAAGACCTGGCCCACGACCTGTGCGCCAAGCACCCCAATACTTTTGGCGCCACCCGCGGCATGAACGGCATCGTCTGGTGCAACATGCATTCGCGCAGCCATCCGGCCGAGATCGTCGATTATTGTCACAAAGCCGTACAGTGCGGCAAGAATTGCGGCGATTTGTATAACGCAGGTCTGTCCTACGGACCGTTGATGTGGAATTTGCTGGTGCAAGGCAACAATCTGCATTTGGTTGAAGAAGCCGCCGAGGAATGCCTGCATTTTTCCCGCAAGAACCAGCTGTCGTTCTCGGTCGGCCTTGCCGAAGCCGTGCTGGCCGGCTGGGTGGCGCCGATGAAATCGGATTACCGGCCGGTGGACATGACTGAAACGCTGGCGCGCTGGGAAACCGACAATTATGTCTCCGCTTCCGGCAGTTATTTTGCGCTGCTGGGTTTTGCCCAGCATTATCTGGGCGATTACGCCGCAGCGGCCGTGTCCCTGCAGACTGTGGAACACTACCTGCACGGCCTGACCGATAATGTGCTGAAACGTCTCTGGTATGTCTTCCGTATCGTCAATCGCCTGCGCTGGCCGGAAGGTGCCGACTGGCCGACGCTTGAAGCGGAAATCGCGCCATTGCTGGCCGAACTGGAAATCTGGGCCGGTCTCGGACCGCTGCTGAAACCCTTTCTGGCCTTTATTCATGCCGAGATCGCCCGCGCCCGGAACCAACTGCGCGACGCCCGCAACTTGTATCTGGATGCCATCGCCATCGCCCAGGCACAAAACTACGGCCAGCTCACCGGCCATTTATACCAAGCACTGGCCGAGGTGCTGACCGCCGGCAATCTCGGCGATGCCGAACTTTACTACGATGCGGCGCGGCGCATGTACCGGGTGTGCCGCCGAGCCGATCGCAACAGCGAACTATTGCAACAGCGCCACCCTTGCACCGACCCCGACCACGCGGTTCGCGCCGAAAAAACCGTTGCCCTCGACGCGCCGACTACCCTGCCGAATCTCGACTTCAATTATCTGATCAAATCGGCGCTGGCTCTGTCGGCGGAAGTCGATCTGGATCAGCTGATGCAAAAAATCATGAGCGTGGTGCTGGAAAGCTCGGGGGCACAGCATGGCTACCTGCTGATCAAGGAGGCGGATGAACTGCTGATCGCCGCAGAAAGCCATGTCGGCAAAAAACACATCGTTAACCGTCGGCAACTCAACCTTAACCAGACCCCCGGCAGCATCTGCCGCGCCATCGTCAATTACGTGCTGCGTACTCGTAAAAAAGTGCTGCTGCATGATGCGATGGCCGACGGCGAGTTTCAAAATACCCCGGAAGTACAGGCGCTAAGATTGCGTTCGTTGCTGTGCCTGCCGATCATCAAGCAAAACGAACTGATCGGCCTACTCTATCTGGAAAACCGGCTGTCGACAGGCGTATTTACCGCCGAAAAAACCGACATGACCGAACTGTTGACCGCCCAGGCTGCGATTTCCCTGGAAAACGCCCGCCTGCTGGAACAAACCCGGCTGGCCTATACAAAACTGCAGGAAAACCAGGAACACATGCTGCAGATGGAGAAACTCTCGGCATTGGGAACGCTGGTCGGCGGCGTGGCGCATGAGATCAACAACCCGCTGATGGGCGTAATGAATTTTGTCGAATTCGCCGCAGACAGAAGTACCGATGAAAAATCAAAGGAAGTTCTCGATCAGGCGCTGCAGCAAATTCACCGCATCAAGAAGATTGTCAGCAACATGCTGCTATTTGTCCACAACAGATCGATCCCAAGCGGCAACTGCCGGATCGCGGAGGTCATCAGGCAAAGTCTGTTGCTGCTGGAAGGCGAATTGAGCCAAAACGGCATAGCCGTTGAGGTCGATGGCGCCGACGATCTGCCGGCCATCCGCTGCAGCGCCGACAGTATGCAACAGATTCTGGTCAATCTGATCATTAACGCCCGCGACGCGCTAGCCGACAGCCCACAGCCGCAAATCAAAATCATGGTTAGGCCCATGGAGGAAATACTGGAACTGAGCGTAAGCGATAACGGTTCCGGCATTCCGACAGATGTGCAAAGCAAAATTTTCGATCCGTTTTTTACCACCAAGCCGCCAGGAAAAGGTACCGGCCTGGGCTTATCGGTCATCCGCCGTCTGGTTCAGGATGTCGGGGGCAATATACAGGTGGAGAGTATAGATGGACACGGCTGCTGCATGCGGCTACGATTACCCCATGATTAAGCTTCACCCCCAATGCATACAACTTGGACACAGACTGCTGTTTGCGGCTAAGATTTCCCCCATGCTTGGCATGTAAACCCCAAAACACAAGAGACACAATATAATGGTAAGTAAAATTCTGGTAATTGATGACGATCCTGCAGTGCGCGGTGCCTTCAAACTGATTCTGGAAGAAGACAAATTCTCGGTTCGCGAAGCCGAAAACGGTTTGCAAGGCATCGAAATGGCCCTAGCCGAACGTCCCGATCTGATTTTTCTCGATCTGCGCATGCCCGGCATCGATGGCGTGGAAACCTTGCGCCGTCTGAAAGCCATTGACGAAACGCTGAATATCTACATCGTCACTGCCTTTGCCAACGAATACATGGATCAGCTGAAAGACATACATGAGGACGGTTTTCAGTTCGAACTGGCCAGCAAGCCGCTGTCTTCGGTACAAATTCGTAATATCGCTCAAACCACCCGTATCGCCCCCCCTCAGGGAGAACGCCGCGCAATACAGCACAAACTGGTTCTAACTTTGTACGTGGTTTCGTTGAACAGCGAAACCCGCCGTCTGGTTGAGCAGATTAGCGCTGCGCTCGCCAACCTTTACGATCCCGGACACTGGGTTTTAAGCGTCGTCGAAGTATTGGGCATGCCGGAAAAAGCGCTGGAAAAAGACGTGTTTGCGACGCCGATGCTGGTGCGCGATGTGCCGGCACCCGTGCTGAAACTGCTCGGCGACCTGTCGCGGGTGCCTTCAATCATCGCGGCCATTACCACCGAAGCTAAAGGAATCGGCTCACAAACCATCATCGTTTAAGCAAACTTATCGACTATGATAGCCGCCCAACTCGCCAAGCTCGACCTGATTCTCGACACTATCAACGACGGCGTTTTGGTTGTCGATAGCCAAGGTGTCGTACTCTATGCCAACCAGGCTGCCGAAATCCTGCTGGCACGTAGCCCGATAATTGGTCAATCGCTGGCGATTCCAGTCAATCCTGATAAAAACAGCTATCAGGACATCAATCTGATCCGTCCGAACGGACTCATCTGGGCGGAAATGCGTTCCGCGCCGCTGGAATGGGACGGGCAACCCGGCTACGTGATCGCCCTGCGCGACATTACCGAACGCAAGCGCGCCGAGGAAGCGCTACGTCTGGCGGATCGCCGTAAAGACGAATTTCTGGCGATGCTGGCCCACGAACTGCGCAATCCGCTGGCGCCCATCCGCAATGCTGTGCAGTTGCTAAAAATACAGGAAGCGACAGATCCCAAGCTGGCATTGAGCTGCAATATCATCGACCGCCAAGTAACGCATATGGCGCGGCTGCTCGATGACCTGCTGGATGTTGCTCGCATCATGCAGGGAAAAATCAGCCTGAAGCTCGAACGTTTCGAGCTAAGCGACATTGTGAATAATGCGGTAGAAACCAGTCGCCCTCTGATCGAATCGCGTAGACAGGAGCTGATCATCTCACAGACGACGACACCGCAATGGATCGAAGGCGACCGTGTCCGCTTGGCGCAAGTGCTGTCCAATTTGCTGAACAACGCCGCCAAATACACCGGCGAAGGCGGTAAAATCACGTTGACCGTGATGCGGGAAGGTTCAGATGCCGTCATCGAAGTCAGGGATACCGGCATCGGCATCGCCCCCGATATTCTTCCTCATATCTTCGACCTCTTTATTCAGGCAGACCATTCCCTGGCCCATTCCCAGGGCGGACTGGGCATTGGACTGACGCTGGTGCGCCAGCTGGTCGAAATACATGGCGGCACGATCACCGCAGCGAACGTCAGCGTCGGTCAGGGCAGCGTCTTTACGGCGCGGCTGCCGATATTGTCGATGGATTCATCCGCTGCCGAATCCGCGCTAACCGAATCCGCGTTACCGATATCCAAATTTCGTATTCTGGTTGTGGATGACTATGCCGATGCGGCGGAGAGTCTGACGATGCTGTTGCAGGCCGAAGGGCATGAGGTCGAGATGGCCGATTGCGGCATCAAAGCAATCGAGCGGGCGCAAGTATTCCATCCGCAAGTTGTGCTGCTCGATATTGGTCTCCCCGATCTGAACGGTTATGAGGTCGCCAAACGACTGCGCGCTTTGCCGGAATTCCGGGATGCGTTCCTGATTGCATTAACCGGTTATGGACAGACTGAAGACCGTGAACTCTCGAAATCGGCAGGGTTCAACTATCACTTACTCAAGCCATTGGATTTCAAGGAATTATCATCCTTACTGATGTCTTTATAGACTATAAGTTATAGCACGGCAGGCTGGGTAGAGTAATAACTAATTCATTGCCATTGAAATGGGTTTCACTGCGTTCTACTCGTATTCCGGTATCGAGAAAATGGAAATCTATCATACAATTAAAAGGCCTTTTACGATCATGGGAATAAAAGATGATTCCATTGACGAAGAATCCTGATCTTATGCGGCCAATCAAAAAACGCAAGCGTGGAAACAACTGATGCGGGAAATATCCTCAGGCCTAAGCTTATACAAAAACATGGCAAAAAGTGGGTATCGATGAAAAAGATAATTGACCTATGAGCAATGCCTTAACGATATACTCATCAAGCGACTTAAGAGAATTCAGCACCCAAGTCTTTCTCCATTTTGGAATATCCAGGCAAGATGCCGAACAAGCTGCTGACGTACTCAGCCTTGCCGACCTCCGTGGTATTGATTCTCATGGAATGGCAAGATTGCACACTTACTTTGATATGCTGACGCTAGGCAGAATCAATCCCAAGCCAAACATCCTTATCATTCGCGACAAAAAGAGTTTATGTACCGTCGATGGCGACAACGGCTTAGGTTTAATCGTTGGACCAAAAGCCAATGAAATCGCCATGGACAAAGCGGAAGCGCATGGCTCCGGCTGGGTTAGCGTATGCAACACCAATCACTTTGGCATTGCTTCCTATTACTCATTAAAAGCGCTGGAACGCGACATGATCGGCTGGTCGATGACCAACACCACCAAACTGGTTGCCCCGATATGGGGAGCTGAAAGAATGCTTGGCACCAATCCAATTTCGATTGCATTCCCGGGCCTAAACAACCCGCCCATTGTTATTGACTTCGCTACCAGTGCGGCGGCGTATGGGAAGATTGAAATCGCTTTGCGCAAGGGAGCGCCTGTACCTAAAGGTTGGACCATCAACCATCAAGGCGATATGACAACCGACCCGAATGATATGATCAATGGCGGCGCATTACTGCCGCTTGGTTCTGAACGTGAATTGGGCGGACATAAAGGTTATGCACTGGCTGCAATGGTAGACATACTAACTTCTGTTTTAAGTGGCGCAAATTGGGGGCCTTTCGCGCCTCCTTTTGCTTTGCGCCAGGAGATTCCCTCCCGAAGCGTGGGCAAAGGAATCGGACACTTTTTTGGCGCGATGCAGATTGATGGCTTTATGGAGGTCGACGAATTCAAAAAAAGGATCGATGAATGGATCGACGTATTCAGAAATACAAAGCCGACCAAAGGCCAAAAAGCGGTTCTCATTCCCGGTGATCCTGAACACGCCGAAGAAGCCATCCGCAGAAAAAGCGGCATACCGCTGCTACAAGCCGTAGTGGATGACCTGAAAGATATTTCCAAGCAAACCGGAATTCCCTTTCCAGATCAGCAGTAGTTGGTTTTAATCTATGGACGGGTCTTGCCGGAAGATCTGCAGTTAATATTGAAGTCAAATCTCCCTCACCTTCTTCAGCCCTGCACTTGCCTTTTCAGGAATGAATTCAAGATAGCATTGGCTACCTCAACACCCCCGCCGGGCTGGAATAACTATCCAAGACCTGCACATAATTGGCGCGTTCATAAGCGCTGGGATCGATGGCGTGTTGCTGGCTGACGCTGCCTTTTAATTGATTGACCGATTCGTATTCATGCTCGGCCAGCCACTGTTCCAGTTCGGTCAGGATTTCGCTTAAGCGACCCACGCCATGCTTTAGCAATACGCTGCAAAGATGCACCACATCGGCTCCGGCCAACAGCGCTTTCAACACATCCGGCGTCTGGTGAAAACCGCCGGTTACGGCTAAAGATAATTTAGTCCGGCCGTACAATAAAGCCGTCCAGCGGATGCGTAACAAGGCTTCCGCCGAGGATGACAATTCCAGTTTTGGCACCACTTCCAGCGTTTCCAGGTCAATATCGGGCTGATAAAAACGGTTGAATAACGCGATGCCGTCGGCTCCTGCGGCTTCCAGGCGTTTGGCGAAATGAATCGGCGAACTGAACTGCGAAGACAACTTCATCACAATCGGCACACTGACGTGGCCTTTTAATTCCCGCAAAATATCCAGATAACGCTGCTCGACTGCGTCGCTGCTTTCCTCGCTATTGGCCGCCAGATGGTAGATATTCAGCTCCAATGCGTCTGCACCCGCCTGTTGCAATTGCTTGCCGTACTCGACCCAACCGCCCAATGAGGTGCCGTTCAAACTGGCGATGACCGGAATCGCCAGCGCCGACTTGAGCTGTTGCAGATGTTCCAGATACTGTTCCTGATAGGTCTGGATGTGTTCAGGGATCGGATGGAACGAGTCCGCTTCGCCATGACCTATGGCTTGCTGATAAAAAAACCGCTCCATTTGCTGCGCTTCGGCTTCGATTTTTTCTTCAAATAGCGAATACATCACCAGCGCCGATGCGCCTGCATCTTCCAGCCTGCGCGCGCTGTCCACATCCTTACTCAACGGCGACGCCGACGGCACCAAGGGATTAGCCAGTTTCAAACCTAAATATTCAGTCGTTAAATCAACCATTGTCGGTCTCCTTGGCATTATCGTTTTTAAGTTGGGCTTTGACCGCTGAAACGCTGGTGGTTTCGTTCCAGGCCAGCTCAGACAGTTGTTTGTAATAATGATAGCGGTTTTTAACATCCTGCTGCGCCTGTTCCAAAAAACGCTCGGCGTCTTCGGGATGGGTTTGCCACAACATACTGAAGCGGGTTTCGGTTTTGACGAAATCGCGATAGGGGATGGACGGTTCCGCTGAATCCAGGTGCATCGGGTTCTTGCCCTGTTTTATTTTGCCGGGATCGAATCGGAACAAAGGCCAATGCCCGCTTTTCACCGCCAGATTTTGCTGCCGGTGATTATTAGACAAATCCACGCCGTGCGCGATGCAAGGTGCGTAAGCGATGATGATCGACGGACCGTCATGGGCTTCCGCCTCCAAAAACGCATTCAGGGTTTGAGTGTCCTTACCCGCATAAGCGACATGGGCGACATAGACATTGCTGTAATCCATCGCCAACAATGCCAAGTCTTTTTTAGCCGTCGCTTTGCCCCCGGCAGAGAATTTTGCCACTGCGCCTAACGGTGTGGCTTTGGAGGTTTGTCCGCCGGTATTGGAATAAACCTCGGTATCCAGAACCAGGATGTTGACATTGCGCCCACTGGCCAAAACATGATCGACGCCGCCGAAACCAATATCGTAAGCCCAGCCGTCGCCGCCTATGATCCAGACGCTTTTTTTGCACAAACTGTCCGCTAGTTGAACCAAGGTTTGAGCCGCCGGTTCGGACAAGCTTTGCAACTGTTGTTTCAGGGCGACAACCCGTTCGCGCTGCTCGTATATCCCCGCTTCATCGGACTGGTCGGCGTTCAGTATCGCATCGACCGATTCACTGCCTAAAGACTCGCTCAATGAGGCCAACAATTCTTTGGCGTATTGATGTTGTTTATCCAAAGCGATACGCATGCCCAGGCCGAATTCCGCATTGTCTTCGAACAAGGAATTACTCCATGCAGGCCCCCGACCTTCGGCGTTCTTAGCCCACGGCGTGGTTGGCAAATTGCCGCCGTAAATAGAGGAACAGCCGGTCGCATTGGCAACCACCATACGATCGCCGAACAACTGCGAGGCCAATTTTATATACGGCGTTTCGCCGCAGCCCACACAAGCGCCGGAAAATTCGAACAAGGGTTGCAACACCATCGAACCTTTAATGGTGTTGGTTTTTAAAAGCCTGCGATCGTATTCCGGGATAGCCAAAAAGAAATCCCAATTGTCCCGCTCGGCTTCGCGCAGCGGCGGTTGCGGCTGCATATTGATGGCTTTGCGGCTGGCGTTGGATTTATCCCGTATCGGGCAAACATCGACGCACAGCGTACAGCCGGTGCAATCTTCCGGCGCGACCTGATAGCTGATTTCCAACCCGGCCGGAAAATCCTTACCCAACATCGACACATGTTTGAAGGTAGGCGGCGCATTGGCCAAAACCTCAGTCGGGAAAATTTTGCTGCGAATGACCGAGTGAGGACAAACCATCACGCATTTGCCGCATTGGGTGCATAAATCGGTTTCCCAAACCGGGATTTCCAGCGCCAAATTGCGTTTTTCGTAAGCCGCCGTACCGGTTGGAAAGGTACCGTCGACCGGCATCACACTGACCGGCAACGCATCGCCATGACCTGCAATAATTTCACCGGTTACCCGCTTGACAAAATCAGGCGCAGCATCGCTGATCCTGGATTGAATGTCGAATTGACTGCTAACTGTCGTTGGTAAGGGAACTGTATGCAAACTGGCCAGGGTTTCATCGATGGCTTTGAAATTCAGCTCGACGATGCGCTGGCCTTTTTTACCATAGGTTTTTTCGACTGCGTGTTTAATTTCGGTAATCGCCTGTTCTTGCGGCAACACGCCGGATATGGCGAAAAAACAGGTCTGCATAATCGTATTGATGCGCTTGCCCATGCCGCTTTTTTCGGCGACAGCATAACCATCGATCACATAAAAGCGGATTTTTTTGGCTATCATCTGTTGCTGCATTTTTAAGGGTAACGACGCCCAAACTTGTTCCGCAGAATCCGGCGAATTCAGCAAAAATACCGCTTTTTCCGCCGCATTGGCGAGCATGTCGTAACGTTCCAGGAAAATCGTCTGATGACAGCCGATAAAATTGGCATCGTTTTCGGCAATCAAATACGTGGAGCGTATCGGTTTAGGGCCGAAGCGCAAATGCGAGACGGTAATCGCACCGGATTTTTTCGAGTCATAGACGAAATAACCCTGAGCGTATAAGTCGGTCGCTTCGCCGATAATCTTGATGGTATTTTTATTGGCGCTGACCGTGCCGTCGCTGCCTAAGCCGTAAAACATGGCCTGAAAAGTTTCGGCTTGTGCGTCGGTGCGATAACTTGCATCCCAGTCCAGACTGGTGTGGGTGACATCATCGTGGATGCCTATGGTGAAATTGTTTTTCGGTTGCGGCTGTTTCAATTCGTCATAAATCGCCTTGATCATGCCGGGCGTAAATTCCTTGGAAGACAGGCCGTAACGGCCGCCGACCACTTTCGGCAGCACCGCAAATCTAGCCGCGCCGCTGATAAAATCCTGAGCCAACGCAGTCAGCACGTCCTTATACAGCGGCTCTCCATCCGCGCCCGGCTCTTTAGTGCGATCCAGTACCGCAATTTTTCGACAAGTCGAAGGCAGCGCCGACAGCAGACTGGCTGGGTCGAAAGGCCGGAATAAACGCACTTTCAGCAAGCCCACCGATTCGCCCTGACGATTCAGATAGTTCAGCGTCTCCTCTACCGCCTCCGCACCCGATCCCATCATCACAATAACGCGTTCGGCGTCCGGCGAACCCAGATAATCAAACAGCCGATAAGCCCGTCCGGTCAGCTTGGCAAACCTATCCATTGCACCCTGTACGATCCCCGGCATCGCATGATAATAGGCATTGACCGATTCCCTGGCCTGAAAATACACATCGGGATTCTGGGCGGTGCCGCGCAGCACCGGCTTGTCCGGCGTCAAGCCTCGGCTCCGGTGCGCCCAAACCCAGTCGTCGTTAATCATGGCTCGCAAAACGGCTTCATCCAAGCTATTAATCTTGGCGACTTCATGCGAAGTTCTAAAACCGTCGAAAAAATGCATTAGCGGAATGCGCCCTTCCAGCGTGGCGGCATGGGCGATCAGCGCAAAGTCCATGACTTCTTGCGGCGAGTTGGAACAGAGCATGCCGAAACCGGTCATCCGCGCCGACATCACATCGCTATGGTCGCCGAAAATCGACAAGCCCTGACACGCCAGCGAACGGGCGGCGATATGAAACACCGTCGGCGTTAATTCACCGGCAATCTTGTACATATTCGGAATCATCAGCAGCAAGCCCTGGGAGGCGGTAAAGGTGGTCGCCATCGATCCGGCCTGCAATGTGCCGTGAATGGCGCCGGCAGCACCGGCCTCGCTTTGCATTTCGGTTACTTGCGGCACCGTCCCCCATAAATTGACCTGCCCGCGAGACGACCATTCGTCGGCCCATTCACCCATATTGGACGACGGCGTAATCGGGTAAATTGCAATGACTTCGTTGAGCTTATGCGCTACTGTCGCGGCCGCCTGATTTCCATCGATGGTAACTGTTTGCTGATTTTTCATGAGAAAACCCTATGATGAACAAAAAAATGTAACTGTCCTATTTTCTGCAAAATGGATTGTCATTCGGCATCCAATATTCCTTAGATTCAACGCCTACGTGCAATCGATAATTAACGGCAAACGTTAGCTGATCTGGTTTCACGCTTTTTTTCAATCCGCCCCAAGATGAGCATCTATAATCAGCCAAGCCAGGAACCAAGATACCAGATTGAGATATTAAATAAAGCCGGCTCAGACAGCGGAGTTGTCAAGCGTATCAGGATCAACAGTAGCCGGGAGCTGACGCGTAACCAAGAAGCCTAAAAAACAAGATGCGATCCGGCGCAGATTCTGAAAGGTCTGAAACCGTTCCATGATTATATAAAGACACCTCAGTAGAATCAACCTGGATGATATTAGCTGGTGGATGGATTGATAATGGCTCAGCAGCCAAAAGTCTTGCTTGGGTTCGTTCGAATAAAAGGAAAAATAATTAAGGAGGATCTTATCAGCTCATATTAAATAAGTTGATAAGATCGCCATCCGTCCATGGATCACGGGTACCTTCTGACTGAATCAGAGACACCTCAGATAAACAGCATCATTCACCGATCGATGCTTTTATGTGAGTGATTGCTTGATTAACATGCTCTGTCGCAACATCAGCATGATCCATATCGCCGTGTTTTATGGCTTCATTAAGATGCGTCACAGCTTCGGTCATGTGTGCTTTGGCTTCCCCATTCAGTGCTTGTTCAGCGGCCTGTGCATGCTCAAGAGCCACTTTCGCATGCTCGGTCAACACACTGGCATGACCCGCTTTACCGTGGGTAGCAGCAACTGTTGCGTGCTCCAGTGCCTGAGCCGAATGATCTCCTGTGGATGTTTCAGCAGCTTTTATGTGAGTGATTGCTTGATTAACATGTTCTGTCGCAACATCAGCATGATCCATATCACCGTGCTTTATGGCTTCATTAAGGTGCGTAATTGCTTCAGTCATGTGTGCTTTGGCTTTACCTTTCAGCACTTGTTCAGCGGCCTGTGCATGCTGAAGAGCCACTTTCGCATGCTCGGTCAAAACACTGGCATGACCCGCTTTACCGTGCGTAGCGGCAACATTTGCATGCTCCAGCGCCTGAGCCGAATGAGTTTCATTGGTTTTTTTAGGCGTTGCTTCGGTTGCTTCAATTGCTTTTTCTCCTGCAGCGGCTGAACCTTTATAAGGGATGTATTTAGCCGCTACTGTTCCTGCGAACAGCGTCGCAACGGCCAGCAATGTAACCGATAAAATATTTTTGTACAGATTAGTTCTGATCATGGCAATTTCCTCTGTTTTTCTTAAATAATTAAGTAAGTAAAGAGTTAGTTATTTTACGGGCATCTATCGAGCTACCTTATTAACTATTCGTGACTAATAAAACACTACCAATCGATTACCCGCCTATAGAATGTAACAGCAAAAGAACCGTATATCTAGCCTTTTCATCCACTAGCAGCATGCATTAGCCAGGACATAGGTGGGTAAATAATGGAATAATTGGGGGCGGATTAAATTTCGTTGGGACTGATTTGGCAAAGCCTATACTGAGTGTTGATTCCAGGGAATGTCATTTGTTTTTACCATGAAGAGCATGAAGGGCTTGAAGAATTTACTGCATTGACTGGCTGCGTTTTCTATAGAGATGATTTTATAAAACAAAACTTTGTGGTTCTTGCTTTAATCGCTTTACAGTAAAGTTGCTTAGAAATCCTTATCCGGCACATCGCCAAATCCTCTTTTCTTCACTATTTTCATGTCCTTCATGGTCATAAAAACAAGTTATAAACTGGATAATAGACATTGTTACGCATCAGCGCCCCCTATACTGATTGGCAAGGAGGCTATATCCTATAGCCTTGTTATAGCAATCCTCTTTAGTAAAACAGCACAGGCGCAGATGAAAAAAATACTGGTAACGGGTGCAAACGGGCAAGTCGGCGCGGAATTAACGATAGCCTTGCGCAATAACTATGGCGCCGAAAATGTATTTGCTGCCGATAAAAGACCCGTCTTGAACGAACCAACGTCATCGGGGCCTTTTTGCCGTCTGGATGTGCGCGATGCATCGGCAATCAATCAAGTCGTAGAAGTCAATAACATTGATACCATTTTTCATCTCGCCGCATTGCTTTCTGTTGTTGCGGAACAAAAGCCACAGCAGGCCTGGGACGTCAATATGAACGGTTTGCTCAATGTATTGGAGACTTGCAGAGTACACCGATGTGCGCTATTCGTCCCCAGCTCCATAGCGGCCTTTGGCACAGAAACCCCGTCTATGAATACGCCGCAGGACACTATTCAGCGACCATCGACCATTTACGGTATTACCAAAGTTTCAGGCGAGCTGCTTTGTGATTATTATCATCATCGCTTTGGCGTCGACGCACGCGGCTTAAGGTATCCGGGTCTGATTTCCAGTAAAATCCTGCCGGGCGGCGGCACGACGGATTATGCTGTGGATATTTTTTATGCGGCACTAAAATCACAGCATTACGATTGTTTTCTTCGGGCCGATACGCAACTGGATATGATGTACATGCCCGACGCTATTGATGCCGCTATTAACTTGATGACAGCGGACAGCAAGCAGCTAAGGCACAGAAACGCGTTTAATGTGACGGCCATGAGCTTTACCCCGCAGCAGTTAGCGGCAGAAATACAAAAACATATGCCTGGGTTCACTATCGCTTACAACGTCGATCCATTACGACAGGCGATTGCCGATTCCTGGCCCAGACACATGAACGATAGCGCCGCCAAAGCCGAGTGGGGCTGGCAGGCTCAGTTCGGTTTGTCGTCAATGGTCACAGATATGCTCAAGAAAATCACGCTCACTTAGCTAAATAACCGGAGGCATTATGTCACTGAATAAATTAGAACCACTGCTCATCGAAAAGTTAAGCGAATTACAAAAGCAAGGTCTATGCAAGGGTAATGAGAAGGTCATTACCGGCATGAAAGCTGCCGCTGATGGTTTTGGTATCCGCTATTTTCTTGAAGGCTACGAGGATAGGGCTTTCTTGCGGATGAATTCGAATTCCTACCTGGGGCTCGCCGTGCATCCATTGGTTATCAAAGCGGAAGCTGCGGCCGCTGAAAAATTCGGCACAGGTCCCGGAGCGGTTCGTTTTATCAGCGGCACTTACCGGCCGCATATTGAACTGGAACAAAAACTGGCAAAATTTCATGGTCGTGAATCGGCGATGCTGTTCAGTTCGGCTTATACGACGATGCTGGGAGTCCTGCCTCAGTTTATTACTGCCGATACCTTAGTCATCAGCGACGCACTGAATCATAACTGCATTATCAATGCGATACGCTTGTCCCATCCTGCCGGCAAAGAAATTTATACGCATGCAGATATCGATGCCCTGGACAATATTCTTGAAGCTTACAAAGGCCGGGCCAAGCGCGTTTGTCTGGTTACTGACGGAATTTTCAGCATGCGCGGTGATTACGCCCATCTCGATAAAATAAGCGCTTGCTGCAAACGGCATGAACAGGCGTATGAACAAGGCATTATCAGTATTGTTGATGATTCACATGGCGTTGGCGCGTTTGGCCGGACCGGACGAGGTACAGAAGAATATACCCAGGGTAAGGCAGATATTTTAATTGCTACGCTCGGTAAAGCCTTTGGGGTGAATGGCGGCTATGTGGTTTCCAGTTCGACGGTGATAGCTTATTTACGGGAAACCTCACCGTTTTATATTTATTCAAATCCAATTACGCCGGCTGAAGCGCTCGCGGCAAGCGTGGCTTTAGATATTGTAAGCAGTCCTGAAGGCTTGTATCTGCTGGAAAAACTGCGGGTATTTAGCATCCGGCTTAGATCAGGACTTGAACAACTGGGTTTTGAAACGCTACAGGGAGAGCATCCTATCGTACCGATCCTAACCAGAGATACGGAAAAAACATCGGCGTTGGTGGCGCATTTATTGACACATAATATTCTGGTTACCGGCCTGAATTACCCGGTTGTTCCTCAAGGCGAACAGGAAATCAGATTACAGGTTTGCGCAGAGCATACCGAAAAAGACATAGACTGTTTATTGGCCAAGCTGGCTGATTTCGACTGATTGTTCCGACAGAGGCGTTTACCGGAATGCGCAAAAATCCCCTTTCTTTCAGGGTATAGCTTAAAAGCACGGACTAAAAAGAAAAGCCCTTGAAAAAGCGGCTCTACATCATTTTATGCTCATTTTTTATAGCTGAATATCTTCCGGAAAATATCCGGCCGGGAGAAATTTAGGTTGCATTGGCCCAACGGCTTCGCTAGGGTATCCGGACTGCAGGATGATTCCCCAAGAATCGGAAAGTAAAAAATTAACCGTTAATAGCACAATAATAGCTTTACAGAGTGATGAAAAAAAACACAGTAACTGATATCAACCTTGAGCGCCGTCGATATATGATGCTGCTAGCATCATTGCCCTTATTTACTGTCGGTACGTTTACATCCGATAGTGTTTTAGCCGCATCACAGCACGATGATCTTCAACAAAGAATTAATCATTACATCAGTAGTCTGCGTAGGCGCGGCATCATTCAAGCCGATGAAAAAACCGCTTGGTCGATCTACGATTTCCGAAAAAAGGAAAAACGGGTTGCTATCAATGAAAACAGCGCCTATCAATGTGCGAGCATGATCAAACCTTTTATTGCATTGGCGTATTTTTACCAATGTAAATACAATCATAAAGACTATTACTACCCCGATAGCGTACAAAGAAAAATGGAAGCGATGATCCGTCACAGCGATAATCACGCAACTAATTTTTTCATTCGCTTATTAAGCAAAAAATCTCAACAGCAACGGCCTATGGAAGTCGAAAAAATCCTCAAGCGGCATGCGCCGGGGATTTTTCAACACACCCAAATCAGGGAATATATTCCCCATAATGGCAGAACCTATCGCAATAAAGCCTCCGCCAGAGACTATAGTCGATTTCTTTATGCGCTGTGGCACAACGCATTGCCTTATTCCCACGAACTCAAAAGACTGATGGGCCTGCATAATTCAGATCGTATTTCGGTCGGTGTGAACATCGTGCCGTCAATCACCAAGGTTTACGACAAAACCGGCACAACAGCCCGTTTATGCGGCGACATGGGGATTATAGAAGCCATAGGCAGGGACGGTCATACCTATCCCTACACCTTTATCGGAATTATTGAAAAACAACATCGCGCCAAAAATTACGGTCAGTGGGCAAGAAGTCGCAGTAACGTCATTCGCACGGTATCCGGCATGGTTTATGCCGACATGAAACAACGTCATCCTTTGATCTGATCAATCGCCATCGAGTAAATTACCCAAACCGCCCAGAATGGAACCTTCGCCTTGATGCTTGCCGCCGCCTTGCGGTGCGGCTGAAAGCATTCTGCCCGCCAGACGCGAGAACGGCAGACTTTGCAACCAAACGGTGCCGGGACCAGTTAATTTGGCAAAAAACAAGCCCTCGCCGCCAAACAGCATGGTTTTAATGCCGCCGGCCTGTTGAATGTCAAAATCGACGCTACCGGTCATCGCTGCCAGACAGCCGGTATCGACATGCAGCGTTTCACCGGCGGCAAGTTCTATTTTTTGCAGACAGCCGCCGGCATGAACGAATACCCAGCCATCGCCTTCCAGTTTTTGCATGATATAACCTTCACCGCCAAACAGGCCGGTTAAAATACGGCGTTGAAAGTGAATACCAATCTGTACGCCTTTGGCTGCCGCCAAAAAACTGTCTTTTTGACAAATCAGCTTCCGGTCGTAGTCTTTCAAATTTAAGGCCAGAATAGTTCCCGGAAAAGGTGCGGCAAACGCCACCTTACCTTTGCGTTGAGCGCTTTGCGTAAAGACGGTAATAAACAGGCTTTCGTTGGTCAGCAGGCGCTTACCGGCTCCCAGCAACAGCCCCATAATGCCGGCTTGTTGAGCGGTTGAGCCGTCACCGAAAACAGTTTCCATTTTCACACCGGCGCTTTTGTACATCATCGCCCCCGCTTCTGCGATTGCGCTCTCTTCCGGATCCAGTTCGATTTCCACAAACTGCATTTCATGGCCGTAGATTTTATAATCGATACCCGCCGTGAACGCTTGTTGACCAAAACCACTAGAAGACTGGGCATCGATAACGGCAGATTGTTGATCAACCGGCTGGGCGACTGCGGGCAATACCGTCGGTTTGGGCGACATCATATAAGCGGGTGCCGGTGGAAAAGGCGTGATACCGTCTTTCTTCATCGGTCTGATTTCAGCTGCCTGATGGACCGGAATCCAATCAGAAAAACGCTGACACCAGCAATAAGCGCCCTGGTGTTCGCGGGCAAACGTTTTGGCATAATCGAGCGTATAGGGGCCGCTGGTTGTATTTTCAAAAGAAAAAAACCATTCATTCATCAAATTTCCTTGCTGGTTTGAATCATCTTCCTTTAGGGAGAATCGTTAGATTTGACAACGATGTATTGGCATCGTTATCCTCTGGTAAGTGCCTCGTTAACGGGGGAGGCAATCCACCGGACTCATCTGTCGATGGCTTTGTCATTCGGCAGATGAGCTTGAATCGTATCGCCAGTATAAACCACTCCGATCTCATTTTTGACTCAATCTTAGCTTTTGCGGATTCAGTTAATCGGCGGTATTCAGGAAAGCGGTCTACTGCAATTTTCTGGCTCATGCCTTATTCACCGAACTATCAAGTCAAGGGCTTTGACTTTGGGCCGAACCTGACATTTCAGTGAATAGACAATAATAGCCAAGCTAAACTGCATTTTTTAGGTAAAATTGTCTCAATTTGTAACGACTCAGTGATCAATATAATTGAATAGAACGCAGATAATGCTGATTATTAAGATAAAACTAAGATTTTTCTTGAATTATCCACGCTTATCGTATTTATCAGCTGCATCGGCACTCTATTTTTCTCACTGCTGAGTAGTTACCTCAATCTCTCATTAGCCTTTAAAAACCGTGACGACTTTATTTCCCATTCCTGAGAATCATCCGCAACGCTTTGTACTGCACAACGAGGTTCATGCCCGCGCACCGTTTAACCTCGACTTGCCGGTTAGAGCCAGCCATCTTGCACTCTTGCTGTCTAATGACGAAAAAATGCAAGAACGCAAGCATCTGGTCACACTGTGCGAACGGTTTGGCGTGGCTCCGCCTGAAAATGAAGCCGATCACTTTAGCGCTATCTTTAACTCCTTTCAGATACGCTGGGAACAGCACGGCGAGTTCAGTACTTACAGCTTTTATGTACACGACACCCCTAAAGATCCTTTTGAGGGTTCTGCGCTAAAAAAAGTGCCGGTGGATTGGATGTCGCAATTAACCGGCCAAGTCATTGTTGCCGCTCACGCCACCATCGTCTCGGCTGTCGATATTCATTATGATGAAAATACCGATTTGGCCTCTCTCTCGACTTACTTTGCCGACAACCCCGTTATCGGCTCCAAAGTCACCGGCGGGGCCGCCTCGGTATTCACCGATTTTCGCATTCACGTTGATGGCTTTAGCCGTTTTTTGGTGATTAACCATGGCTTAAGAGCAGAACAGGCAGGACGCTTATTGCAGCGACTCTTTGAAATTGAAGTGTATCGGGTTATGGCGTTGCTGGCCTTCCCGATCGCGCGCAAATTATACCCGGCATTAAAAAAGTCGGATCGGCAACTGTATACCATCACCAACGCCATGACGCTACCCGATAATAATGATGACGAGTTATTGAATGAGTTAACCACACTGGCCGCTGAAGTTGAAAATTATATCTCCAGCAATCATTTTCGCTTTGCCGCCGCCAGCGCCTATTATCAACTGGTGGAGCAACGCGTCAACGATTTGCGCGAAGTCCGAATTCAGGGTATTCAGACCTTGGGTGAATTTATCAAACGGCGCCTGGAGCCGGCGATTAATACCTGCGAATCTATTTCGCACCGCTTTACCCTGCTTTCCGAACGCGTCAGTAATGCCAGTCAGTTATTACGCACGCGTGTCGACATTATTATTGAAAAACAAAATCAGGGCTTGCTCACATCAATGGCTTTACGGGCAAAAATGCAACTGCGGATGCAACAGATGGTTGAAGGCATATCAATGGTTGCTATTACCTATTATGCAGCCAGTCTTATCGGTAAATTAGCCGAAATGCTGCATATCCTAGGTTGGAAAGTCAATCCGGACATCATTGAAGGCATTTCCATTCCGTTTATTTTGATCATTATCGCTATCAGCAGTAAACGCATTCATAAAATTATTGCCAACACTACCGAATAAGCCGATGACATTACGCTCGGTATTGCCGATCAACAGCAGCTATACAGACTTTATCAAAACCGGTGATGCGCCTATCGAGCGGTTGCGCCTTAGCGAGTCATCATCAGCAATATACATTTTTGCAGTTAATATGAAAAACAGAAAACGGTTATAATCCCGACTATTTTCATTCACGGAACAACATGACGTTTTATGGCTAACACCCGAACCCATTACGATAATCTAAAGGTTACCAAAGACGCCCCTGCCAGCGTCATCAGAGCCGCCTATAAAGCGCTTTGTCAAACTTTTCACCCGGACAAATTCCAGGGCAACAATGAAGAAGCCGAAAGAGTCATGAAGCTGGTAAACGCTTCTTATGCGGTATTAATAGACCCGGCTAAGCGTACCGCTCATAACGCCTGGATTCGAGAGCAAGAAGCCAAAATTAAACAACGGAATGAAAAGCCGCCGTTCGGTGAAACGGGCAAAGCGCCTGAACATCAGCAACAGCAACATACTCGGCCGCCGCCATCAAGCCCGGATAATGAAAAAGACACGTTTCAACACGCACATGATTTGCACGACCAGGGCCGATATGCAGAAGCTTTGCCTCTGTATCGACAGTTGGCAGAGCAAGGCAATGCCAACGCCCAGTTCAAATTGGGCGTTATGTATGAACTGGGTCAATATGTCGCACAGGATTATACCCAAGCATTTTCTTGGTATCTTAAAGCGGCGGAACAAGGCAATTCGAATGCGCAATACAGTTGCGCGATTAAGTACCAATCAGGTCAAGGTGTCATGCAAGACCCGACCAAAGCCGCTTATTGGTATCGCAAGGCCGCGCAAGCACACAGCGATCAATAAGCCGCTGCACCCTGCTTATAATGCGGTTCGGCTTTTGGCGGCAGATGGCTGGAAAAAGCGGGGCCGCGATTCACCATGTTCTGGCTTTATTATTATCTCCGGTAATAGCGGACTGCCAGATCATCAGGATTGGCACCGAAAAAAAACCTAAGCCGCAGCCACCACATCAGCAAGACGGTTCTGACAGCGCCCTGTTGCTGCCAGCGCCGTGCCGAGGTGACAACTCTGGCGGTCAGACAGCATGGTCTGCCCAGTTTTTTCAGGCGCGCACTGACAGCAATATCTTCCATCAAGGCAATCCCGGGGAATCCGGCAACGGTCTGAAAAGCCGGACGAGTCATGAACAAAGCCTGGTCGCCGGTAGCGATGCCTGTCAACCGCGAGCGCCAGTTCATCATAAAAGCAATCAACCTGAAAACCGGCTGCGAACTGTCGAAACTGACATCGAATCGTCCCCATGAATAACCCTCGGCAACCGCCTGCAAGATCAGGCCGACCGCGTTATCCGGTAAACGGGTGTCGGCATGCAAAAACAACAGCACTTCGGCTTGCGCCGCTGTTGCGCCGCAATTCATCTGCAGGGCCCGGCCGCGAGGACTGTGCAGGACCTGATCGACCCATGGTTCGGCGATTGTTGCGCTAGCATCATCACTGCCGCCATCGACCAGCAGCACTTGACAATGATCACGCAGCGCTTGCAAGGCTTGCAGCTTGACGGCAAGATGCCCGGCCTCATTGACGACAGGGATGATAATCGTTATAAGTTTCATCAAATGTCCTTACTGGGTTGAAACATTCCCTTTATTATTCCGATCGAAAAACTGAGCGTATGTGTTTTTTAGACCGCGTAACCGACATAAACGAATACCCATCTGAAACATCACCCCAATGTCATGCTTACAATATACCGTCTTTTTCTATAGCTTGTCATACTTCAGCCGGATTTTCTCAGCTAAAAACTAGCCGTTAACCGACTGCCGTTGTGACCCAAGCCAGGCATCGACGCTTAACCGGCCGCTGCCGCTGAACACCAGAGAAACCAGCATCAGCAGATACATCAGCGGCAGTTTGTAATTGCCGTAGCCCTGATCGCTAATGGCATAGCCTTTCCACAGCCCGGCAACGCTGTGCCATTCGGCAGGCCAATGCACGACGGCAATCGCCACTATCGTCAACAACATTAATGCCAGGCTGAAAAACCGCGTCGCCAAGCCCAGAATCAGTGCTGCAGGCGCAATAATTTCCAGGCCGGTCGCCAATGTCCAATTGAGGTCGGCCGACAACAGATTAACCGGAAACGGAAACACCCTATCGGCAAACCAGTTGTCGCCATTGAGTTTTTCCAGTCCGGCTTCGCCGAATTCATAAGCCAGCAGCAACCTCAGAAATAACGGCGCCAAACCTTGCGCATGGCTATCGAACCAGCGGGACAGTTCACCGGGAACAGCGCAAACGCGGTCGATTGTCGAAGGCGTCGTGCAGTCAGGGTCGGATGAGGAATAATCGTTCATAATCAATGCTCTTTTTTAAATAGTCAAAGGATGTTGATGCCGATAATAGCGCCCTGACCATGCAAATCGGCCAGGATGTTTTTACCAAACAGCATCAGGTTTGATCGTTCCGGGGGCGTTAAGTCCTGGCCCAAGACCTGCAATACCTGAGTTGCCGTATGCCCGTTTTGCAAATGCATTAACAGGCTGGCGGTGGCCGCATTGAGCGCGATAAACCGCACCCGGTCAGCGGCATCGCGAAAGCCAAGCAGGTGCGTGGACACCGATGGCGGTTCATCAGGCTGATAGGCCGGATTGAGTTGCTGCACCGGCCAAAGGTAATGTAACAGCTGCATGACCGGCGCAAATACCGGCACCGCATCCAATAGCTGCGTCTCCGTCAGCGGTTCAGCTGCCACAGGCTCCGCCTCTGCAATCGATAGCACCAGTTCTATCCATTCAAAATGCGCCAGTTCGGCCAAAAACGGCAGATCGTCTCTCAGCTGACGTTCGTTTTGCAGATACAGTACGAACTCGTCGGGAATTTGCCGGTAATACGGCGATAGACAACGGTGTTCGCCGATAAAATCTTTGAGCAATTGCTGCCAGGCGGTTTCGCCCAAAATCGCAGCGGTGACCGGGAAGCACGTCGTCAGGCTGTCGTTGAATTTGTTGTACAGCAGGTCAACATAAATGGCCGCGCCCCGCTGGTCAAAACCTGCAGGCAAAGGCTGTTGGTCGGGCTTGCGCAAATGCGCTAAAAATTGCCGTTGTAAAGTTTGAAAAGCCATCATCAGCGTTCTCCAAAAGATTGTTGCAGCATGGCAATATGCTCGACTTCCTCTACTAAATCCGCTAACGGCGGCATATTAAAATCCCGTTCCAACAAGGTCGGGAACACGCCGAATGTCTGATAAGCCAGTTCCAGTAATTGCCAGACGGGGTCGCAAGCCGCTTGCCCGTGGGTGTCGATAATCATTCCCGAATGATCCAAATCGTGTCCGGCAACATGCCCGTAAACAATGCGTTCGCCCGGCAAACCTGTTAAAAAGGCGGCCGCATCGTAGTTGTGATTGAGGCTGTTGACGTAAATGTTGTTCACGTCCAAATGAAAGGCGCAATCGGCTTCTGCCAACACCGCATTAATAAAGGTTAATTCGTCCATTTCCGCAAGCGGCGGGGTGACGTAATAAGAGGCGTTTTCCAGCGCAATCGGGCGTTCTAGGATGTCTTGCGCAAGCCGAATTCGCCCGGCAACATGCTGCACCGCTTCCCCGGTAAACGGGATAGGATAAAGGTCGTAGTGATGACGGTCATCACTGCAAAAACTGAGGTGCTCGGTGTACAGCGCGAAGTTATGTTCATCGAGAAAAACTTTCATGCGCTGCAAAAAAGCGATATCTAATGGCTCAGGTCCGCCCAGCGATAACGAAAGACCATGCGCCACAAAGCTATGGCGTTCGGTATAAGTGCGAAAAACCTTGCCTAACCTGCCGCCAATATCTATCCAGTTTTCGGGCGATACTTCAAAAAATTTAATGACCTCGGGAACGCCCGCTTCCAGCGCAGGTAACAGCTCTCGGCGTAACCCAAGTCCTGCCCCGTTAACAGCAAAAGTTTTCATCATATTTAGCTTATTGAACCCGCTTAGTTAGGGAAAATATCGGACTCGACCTGCAAACCGTCCAGCAACTTGTTAAAGCCGCTGAATAAATCGACCACGGCCATCAGCTCGGTTATTTCACTATCGCCAAGTCCCATTTTCTTGAGTACGGCAGTATGTGCGTTAATGCAATAGTCGCAACCGTTGACGGTCGATACCGCGACCGCAATAATTTCCTTGGTTTTTCTATCCAGTTTTCCCGGTCCCATGATCACTTTATAGCGATTCCAACTGGCCTCCAGATAAGCCGGGTTATTGGCCATCGACCTGAACATGGCCGGGACGAAATCCATGCCGAATGTTTTCTTGATGTCGTTATAAATAGATAAGACCGGTTCGACGGCTTCAGCTTCGTCTATTAATTTGATGTTCGCCATAGGTATTCCTGCTTCAAATGAAAAGCCGCCTGTCAATATAACAGGCGGCTTTAGAGATATTACTTCTTGCCGCTACAGCCGCCTTCTTTCATTTTTTCTTCCGACGTAGCAGCACCGCTACAGCCACCTTCTTTCATTTTCATTTTGTTGGCACCGCATTTGCCTTCGCCGCATTTACCTTCCTTCATCTTGCCGCTGCAACCGCCTTCGTTCATTTTTTCGTCAGCTGCCGCCAGTTGTTGTGAGGTATTGACGTTGGACATCGCAAACGGGTTTTCACCGGCCTGAATGGCAGGCGCCATGCTTAACAAAGAAGTTGCAATCGCGCTGCCCAGAGTCAAAGATAAGGTTTTTTTGTTCATAAGTAAGTACTCCAAAAGTGATTTAAGAATGTCAGGCAAGCCTTAACAATGTGTCGCAAAGCCTACCTGCCTAATCAGTCGCAGACGATCCGCATTCCTTACATTTTTTTTGCACCATGAAAAAAATCTGCCCGATCATTGAAGCGCTTTTGTAAGGAAATTATTTTTATTTCGACTTAATATGAGTTAGCGAACCAAACCATTGACCCTCATTAATTCAAGCAAAGGAAAACAACATGAAACCCGCCTTAAGCAAAGCGCATACCCAGGATTTACTGCACACGCTCTACAGCATGGCGTTTCTGGTCGAAGCACGCGATCGCTACACCGGCGGACATTTGTGGCGGGTATCGCAGTTTTCGACCCGGCTGGCGCTGGCTTGCGACTTTTCCAAACAGCAGGCGGTGATTGCCGGACTCGGCGGTTTTTTGCATGATCTGGGTAAAGTGGGGGTGCCGGACAGTATTTTGAACAACACCGGTAAACTCAGTGATGACGAATATGCGGTGATGAAAACCCATCCCGAACTGGGGGCTCAGGTTTTGCAGGGCCATCCATTGGCGCCGCTGGCGATGGATGCAGTATTGGGACACCATGAGCGTGTCGACGGCCTGGGCTATCCGGCCGGGCTGACAGGTAGCGCTATGTCGGACGCCGCCAAAATTGTCAGCTTGGCCGATGCTTTCGATGCGATGACCAGCACCCGTCCCTATCGTCAAGGCATGGCGGTGGACGCGGCCATTGAACAAATAAGCCAACATCTGGATACGCAGTTCGACCAGACCTTCGGCCTAAAGTTCATCGCGCTGGCCAAGTCGGGCGAGCTGGATGGCATTATCGGCCACAGTGAAGCCGGTATTCCGATGCATAACTGCCCGATGTGCGGACCGGTTGTGGTCGTGCATAAACACCAGAAAGCCGGTGATGCGATCTTTTGTCGGGTGTGCGGCAACGGCTTTTCACTGCAAAAACAGCATGGCGAATTAAAGCTCGAACCCACCGGAAAGCCTAGCACCGCCCACGATTTACAAGCTAATATCGATCATGACCTGCTGGGGCGCTTGCTCGAAGAGGCGCTGCCGTATCTGCCCATTGACAGCAACAACAATAGCGGAAACTGGCTGCAACGCTTGCGAAACTGGTTGTAATATATATCGCTAGGGTTTGGGCGCATTATTGCCCCCCTGCCATGTTATTGCCGGCCGCCTTTGATCCTATCGCTTATGCGTTTGCGGGCGGCAGCAGGTAATGAAAGCGTCAGACAGTGATTGTGTAGGCTGTCTGTTGCCTTTTGTAGAAACTGTAATTGCTTAAAATAACGGCTGCAGGTTTTACACATCAACAAATGCAGTTTCATTTGCCAACGTATTCGCCAGGGCAGCGCGGTATCCAGGCTATTGGAAGCCAGATCTATGATTTGTTTACATGTAAGCATGTTGTTTTACTCTTTAGTGAACCAGCGAGTGTCCAGACATTGCCTGAGTTTCATGCGGGTTCGTGACAACGCAACCCACAGTTGATTGGTCGAATCAAGATCCAGAACCTTACAGCAGTCTTCACTGGATAAATCGTTCATCGTACGCAGCATGAGCAAATCAGCCATGTTTTTAGGCAGTCTGGACAGGCAATCATTAAATACCTGCCAGAATTGTTCGTTATCTAACGATTGATCCGGACTTGCCCAATCCACCAGCTCGACTTGCCAGTTTCCGTTTTGATCAAACTGATAAGCCAATAAATCATCGCCCATATCCGCTTCGCTGAATGTTGACGTTTCGTGCCGGTTTTTTCGGAAGTGATCGATGATCTTATGCTTCAAAATACCGACCAGCCAGGTTCGGACGGTCGATTGCCCGCTAAAGTTTTGAAATCCCTGCAGTCCGGCTAACAGCGTGTCTTGCACCAGGTCTTCAGCCGTTGCTTCCGAGCGCACCCTCAGCAGCGCATAACGATAGAGCATGTCGCCATAGTCATGCAGCCACGTCTCAGGCTCGGGTGTTGTTGACAGGGTCATAGGAAATCCTTGGGGCTTCTCTGAAACAGGCATTATAAGTAATAACCGGTATCCCTTTAAGGAAAATCAGAAAATTCAATGCTTCACCTCAGTCGCTGGATCAAAAACCGATAAGCTTGAATGGCCGGTTTTGGAAGCCGCTTTTCTCGGCTTGTTTTATCGATGCCCGGATGGCAAAGGTTGTCAGGTTTTACCCTTTTTTCCGACCCCTTTAAAACGGAGCGATTATCAAACCCGTTTTTGTCCAATTAAACAAACCCGTTCAGGCACTTGCGCCGGTGATGTTAGAAATTCATCGGGGTAATGTTGTTTGGCTAAGTTTAAGCAGGCTGAGAAAGACATTGCAAAACCCGTCCGGCATGGTGCCAAAATTCAGGCAAACTTGTGTAGCTAGTTATGCCTGAAGGAAGGGGCTTTACGGACTCTTTGGTAAATAAGATGCTTGTCAACGTAACGGTGTCGCTCAGCAACATAAGCCGCTGGTTTCTTCTGCCTGCGGCCCTGAGCTGCAGTCAAACAAGCCGAAGTGGTGGGATTTTTCACCCACTACCTGAAAATGCTCGGCATAGCGACTGGCAGCCAGCATGTCGGCAGTGTTGCCGCAAACTCGTAGCGGCCGGCCGGTTTCAAAATGATGATGGTCGTCCAGGTCAAAACTATGAAGATGCTCGGGAATGCTGCCTAGATAGCAGGCCATCTGCCCGTAATCCTCGCAACGGTCTTCCAGCGGAAGCTTAAATGCGCTGACAGTGACCGAGCTGAATTTGACCATGCCGATTTTGGCGGCGACGTCGGCATCCTCGATAGTGATGGGAGTTTGTTTAATTGTGCGTACATCGGGGCATCCCAGATCATGCAAAATACGCCGGAAGTCTTCCCAATACAAAGCGCCGCCCAGACATTCGCCCAGCAAAACCGGGTCTTGACGCAAGGCGACAGGAATACGACGGTCGGCAAAGACATCGGAGAAATACAGCTCACCGCCCGGTTTCAGCACCCGGAATATTTCCGCCAGCACTCTGTCCTTTTCCGGCGACAAGTTGATCACGCAATTGGACACCACGATATCGACACTGTTGTCTTCGATACCGACAGCGGCAAGATTTTCGATATGGCCGTGCAAAAATTCGACATTGGCATAACCGAAGCGCTCGGCATGCCAATCGCGATGACGCACGGCGACTTCCAGCTGCTCCGGGGTCATATCGACGCCAATCACCCTGCCCTCGGGGCCGACCAGTTTAGACAGCAAATAACAGTCGCGACCGGAACCGCAGCCCAAATCCAGCACGGTCTTGCCATAGACAGCCGGAGGCAGCGGCGAGCCGCAGCCGTAAAAACGTGCCAATACTTCCGGATGCAAGCCGACCAGCAAGGCTTTTAAGTAGCTGGGCATCGCGTCAATACTGCAGCAGGCGCTGGTTTTCAGGTCATTGCTGGATTGCAAAACCTGGCCATAATAATGGCGGACGGATTCGCTGATGTCGATACGGGTAGTCATAAGTTTGCTCTCGTGTTTTAAAATAAAAATCGGCGCCAACAACCTGGATGGCAGCCGTACATAATAATAGTTAATGAGTCGTTAACCTCAGCGAAAACCTTACAGAAAAATCCCCGGCTCTCTCAATGAATTTGGGTTCCTTGTCACTCAATTATCCGCGACTGCCGCTAACATAAGCCGCTGTTAATTCATGCACCGGGGCTTCAAAAATCTGTTTGCATTGACCAAATTCGATTAGGCATCCGGCACGCTGATCCTTGATCCAGAAAAAACCGGCATAATTGGCGATGCGCCGGGCTTGGGCCAGATTATGGGTCACGATCACCACCGTGTATTTTCCGCGTAAACGCTGAATCAGATCCTCCACTACACCCGAAGAAATCGGGTCTAAGGCGCTGCAAGGCTCATCCATCAATAATACTTTCGGCTTCAGGGCCAAGGCCCTGGCGATGCACAGACGTTGCTGCTGCCCGCCGGACAGCGCCAGCGCCGAAGATTCCAGCCGGCCTTTCACCTCATCCCACAAGCCGACATCCTGTAGAACCAGTTGGGTAATATCGTTTAATTCGGCTTGTTTGCTGATGCCGTGTTCCCGTAGCGGCAGTTCGATATTGCGCCGAATCGACAGCGGAAACGGCACCGGTTTTTGAAAAATCATGCCAATATCACGGCGTAACCCTTGTACATTAAGGGCTGGATCACGTAAATCCTTGCCATTAAAATGCACCTTGCCCGACACGCGGCAATCCGGAATCATATCGGTCATCCGGTTAAGCACCGACAGGAAACTGGTCTTGCCGCATCCAGACGGCCCGATCAACGCGGTGATGCAGCCTTTATAAATATCCAGAGAAACATTCTCCAGCGCCGGTTTTTTTCGGTAATGCAAAGTCAAATTGTCAACGCGGATCAGAGGCTCGGGATCGCAGCACGGCGGACCTGCCTGCAAAGGCCCCAAGGTATAAGACTCATTCATCCGGGTTTTATCAACCGGTTCAATTTCATTCATATGCTAACAACTCTCCTGTACAACCACTGTTTAGCCAGGCTCATGGCAATAGTGTTGATGATGAATAATAGCAGGATCAGCACCAGCGCGGAGGAATAGGCATTGGCATCGCCTCCCGCCACGTTCATGGACAAATCATAAATATGCACCGATAAAGCACGGCCGGAATCCAATAACGAGTTAGGCAGGCGATCGACATAACCGCTGGTGAAAATCAGCGCAGCGGTTTCGGCCATAGCCCGCCCTACCCCTAGCATTAAACCGGCGAGCAGAGCCGGGGCGGCACTGGGCAACAGCAGATGAACCAGCGCCGCGCTGCGCGGCATACCCAGCGCTGCTGCCGCCAGCCGGTAATCATTAGGCGCTGCCTGCAAGCCTTCCTCGGCGGTACGGATCAGGATGGGCAGGACCATGCAGGCCAGAGTCAAACCGCCCGACAAAATGGAAAAACCCAAGCCTAGATAAATACAAAAGAATGCATTGCCGAACAGCCCGAATACAATCGAGGGCACCCCCGCCAGTACATCCAGGCTACGTCGCACCAGGCGGCCGAAGATACTGTCATATCGGGTAAACTCACTCAACAGTACCGCCGTAGCCAGGCCAAGAGGGGCCGCCGTTACCATCGCAACTAACAAAATCAACAGCGTTGATACGATAATCGGGCCGATACCACCGGAACGCCCGGAATTTTCAGGCGCTTCGGCAAGAAACGCCCAGGATAGTTGCGGCAATCCGTGAATAAGGATATCGGACAGCAGCCAGACAAAGACCCCGCTCACCAGTGCCGCCATCAGCCAGATTAATCCGGTTGCCAGCACATTTTTAGTCATAACGGCGCTCCCTGAACAATAATTCAGCGGTACCGACTAAAACCAATACCATAAGCATCAACGCCAAGCCCGACACAAACAAGGCCGCGCGATGCTCACCGGTTGCATAGGCCATTTCCAATGCAATATTTGCGGTCAACGTGCGCACCGAATCAAACAGACTCAGCGGTTGCTGCACCACATTGCCTGCCACCATTAACACCCCCATGGTTTCGCCGATAGCCCGACCTGCCGCCAGTATAATACCGGCGATGATGCCGGAACGCGCGGCAGGCAAAGCCACGCCGCTGATCAAACCCCAGCGCGACAGCCCCAAGGCGGCCGCACCGCGCACATAAGCGATCGGCACCGCCGCCAATGCCGCATCGACGGTCAGCGCCACAGTCGGCAGAATCATCAACGTCAATATCAGTATGCCGGTCAACAGACTAACGCCGGGCGGATGCAGACGGCCGATTAACGGCGCTAAGGTTATTAAGCCCCAAAAACCGTAAACGACCGAAGGAATGCCTGCCAATAATTCGATCAGCCGACGATACAATCCGGCTAGAAAAGGCGGCGCATAATAACGGCTGAACACCGCTGAAGCGATACCCAGCGGCGTTGCCAGCAACACCGCTCCCAGCGTTGAATACAGCGTAGCCGACAGCATCGGCGTCAGCTGATACAAACCGTCAACCGGATGCCAGGAGGCATCGGTGACAAATCTAAGCAGCGGCACTTGGCGCAACACCGGCCAGGATTCCCTGAGCAGAAACAACAAAATCAACAACACTATCACTGCCGAAAGCAGCGCACAGCCGCGTAACAGAGCAAGCAGTTGCCGGTCAGCGCGGGACAGGGACAAAGTATTGCGCCTCGATCAGGTCATTCACTTGCGGCGAACCGGCAAACTCGATGAAGTCTTTGGCAAGTCCGACAGGTTCGCTACGGGTTACCAAGTTCAACGGTCTGGATAACGGAAAACTGCGGTTGCGCACATTCTCCACCGAAGCCGCGATGCCTTCGAGCGGCAGCAATTTAATCGCCGCACCCTGGCTGGCCTCATATTCGGCTGTACCTACGGAAACGTAACCGATCGCATCCGGATTGCCGACCACGGTTTTAATACCTTGCTGATTATCGCCAATAATGACATGCGGCTTGACCTCGGTATTTTTCAAGCCGAAATGATGCAAAAACAATTCTAGCGTCGAACGGCCTTCTGCTTTGTTGACCACGGTAATAGGGGCATCGTTGCCGCCGACCTGTTTCCAGCTGGTGATTTTTCCGGTATAGATGTCGATGATTTGCTGCTTACTCAGCGCTTCAACCGGATTGGCCTTATTCAAGATGACGCTGATGCCGTCCAGAGCCACGGTAAACTGAAGTAAATCTTTTTCGTCGTCCTTTAGCGCTCTGGAAGCCATGCCAATATCGGCAAGCCCTGCTCTGGCGTCGCTGACCCCGCGAGAAGAGCCGCCGGTCTGCACATCCACCCGCACATTGCGGTGTAACGACTCAAAGCGTTTGCCGATTTCGGCGGCCAGCGGTGCTATGGTGCTGGAGCCGGTCAATACCAGTTTTTCGATTTCCGACTCATCGGACTTTGTTCCAAAAAATCCCCAAACTGCCCAGGCAATCAAAGTCGACACCGCAATCATAGCCCATTTTTTCATGCTACCCCCTGCGCCAGTCATGGAATTTTTTAACGCAGCGCAACAAGCCTTGCGGCGCATGGTTGCGTTTCCAGACGCCGGCGACATATTTGTTGGCCTCGGCCATGGTCGGATAGATATGAATGGTGCCCAGAATTTTGTTTAAGCCGAGACCATGTTTCATCGCCAGTACAAATTCCGCCAGCAGATCACCGGCATGTTCGCCAACGATAGTCACGCCGAGAATTTTGTCTTTGCCCGGTTGCGTCAGCACTTTAACAAAACCATGCGCTTCCCCGTCGGTAATGGCGCGATCCAGATCGTCAAGATGATAAGTGCTGACTTCATAGGCAATGTTTTGTTCTTTGGCATCCTGTTCATTCAGACCGACCCGGGCGACTTCGGGCTCGATAAAGGTAGCCCACGGAATAACCGAATAATCGGTTTTAAATTTTTTAAAACCGCCGAATAGCGCATTCACCGCCGCATACCAGGCCTGATGGGCGGCGGTATGAGTGAACTGGAACGGTCCGGACACATCGCCGACGGCAAAAATGTTGGGGTAATTGGTTTCCTGAAAATCGTTAATCGCAATGGTGCGTTTAGGCGACAGTTCAACGCCGACTTCTTCCAGGCCATAACCCTGGGTATTGGCAATGCGGCCAATCGACAATAACACCTGGTCGAACGCTATGCGTACCTCTTGATCTTGATGTTCGGCAATCAGGATTTTTTCGCCGTTTTCGATGATGAACTGTTTGGCGGTATGTTCAACCAGCACGTCGATACCTTCCTGGCGGAACTTCGCCATCACGATGTCCGAAACATCAGTATCTTCCCGGATCAGCAAACGCGGCAGCATTTCCACTTGGGTCACTTTGCTGCCGAAACGGGCAAAGCTTTGCGCCAGTTCGCAGCCGATAGGCCCGCCGCCCAGGACAAGCAGACGTTTGGGCAGTTCGTGCAACGCCCAGATGTTGTCGGAGGTCAGATAATCGATGTCTTCGATGCCCGGAATCGGCGGTACCAACGGACGCGCACCGGCGGCGATCACGATGGTTCGGGTAGTCATGGTGCGGGTTTCGCTGTCCGTAGTTACCTGAACTTCCCACGGAGAAAGGATTTTAGCCTCGCCTTCGATGACATTGACGCCCAAGTCTGAATAACGTTGCACCGAATCGTGCGGCTCGACGGTTTTAATCACCGCTTGCACCCGGTTCATCACCTCGGCGAAATCGAATTCAGCGTCGGCTTTTTTGATGCCGAAATCTGCCGAACGTTGAATATGGGACAATAGTTTGGCGGAACGAATCAAGGCTTTAGACGGTACACAGCCGGTGTTCAAGCAGTCGCCGCCCATTTTATGCTTTTCAATCAAGGTGACTTTAGCTTTGACGGCGGCGGCAATATACGACGTGACCAAACCGCCGGAACCACCGCCTATCACCACGATATTGTTGTCAAAGCGGGCAGGCTTAGGCCAATTTACATAGATTTTGTCAGCTTTAAGGGTGTCGACGATTTTGTTGGCGATCAGCGGAAAAATACCCAGCAACACAAACGAACCGATCAGGCCGGGCGATAAAATCCCCGATAAGGATTCCAGCTGCCCCAGCTGGGTTCCGGCATTCACATAAACCAGCGTACCGGCCAGCATACCGACCTGACTGACCCAATAAAAAGTCTGGGTTTTCAGATTGGTCAGTCCCATGGCTAGATTAATGACAAAAAACGGAAAAACCGGCACCAGTCTCAAGGTAAACAGATACAGAGCGCCCTCTTTAGCCACGCCGGCATCGATGGCCTGCAGTCGCTCGCCAAAGCGCGCTTTCACCGCATCGCGGAACAAAAACCGGGCCGCCAAAAAGGCCAATGTTGCGCCAATCGACGAGGCGAAAGATACAATCACCGTCCCCCACAGCAATCCGAACACCGCGCCGCCGGCGAGCGTCAGTATCGCCGCGCCCGGAAGAGACAGGCCGGTTACCGCAATGTAAATCAGCGCATAAATGGCAACGGCCATACCGGGGTGGTTGCTGCGGTAAGTTTCAATGGCTGTTTGCTGAGCCTTCAATGCTTCCAGGGTCAAGTAGTTCTGCAGATCGAAAATGAAAAAAGCAGCGATCAGGGCGGCGATAAAGGCCAGTAGTGCCAGGCGAGAAGAAGTCATATTGTTTTCCTTAATGATGGTTATCCGAAAAAATAGCTATCAGCCGATATTTCCCCTATGGGAATACTGAAAAAAAGTGGAAAAGTCAAATGTAAACCGGTAAAAAAATCAGGAATTAATAGTTAGTCGTATGCCAAAAGGAAACCTTACAGGGAGATTGAATAATTGCTGCATTCAACGTCTGACATGCTCTCGCCAGAAAAACAATAGTGCAGGACATACAAATTTTGTAAGTTATCGTTGCTAAGAACGACTGCATAAGCATGGGTAATTTTTTAGGAGACCCCCAATGATTTTAACAAAACGATTAATGATATTTACAACCCTGCTGGTGCTGAGCTTTAACACCTTTGCCTCGGAACCTGACTGGAGCACTTATGCCGACGTTTTAAAAAGCGTCAGTCAGGGAACAAAGAATAATGTCAAGCTGGCCCTTGTAGATTATCAGGCGCTAAAAGAAAACGGCAAGCTGGAAGCTGCCTACCGGCAATTATCAAGCTTCCCGGTTAAAAACCTCAGCAGCAAAGAAGAAAAACTGGCTTTTTACATCAACACTTATAATATTCTGGCGTTAAAAATGGTTGCCGACCATTGGCCGCTTGACAGCATCAAGGATGTCGGCAGCCTGTTTAGCCCGGTGTGGGGCAAGCCCGTCGGCAGTATTGACGGAAAAACGGTGTCGCTGGATAACATAGAAAATAAAATCCTGCGGCCAATGGGCGAGCCGCGCATCCATTTCGCCATCGTCTGCGCCTCAGTGAGCTGCCCTGATCTGCGCAATACACCTTATACTGCGTCAGAATTGAATGCGCAGCTGGATGAACAAGTACAAAAGTTTCTGGGCAATGCCGATAAAGGGCTTAGAGTTGGCGATGAAAGCATCCAAATTTCCAGGATTTTTGACTGGTTCGGGAAGGATTTTAAGCCTGTAGGCGGTGTTGAGACATTCATTCGCCGTTACCGACCTGAATTGCCGGAATTACCGCTTAAGGAGAACATTAACTATGACTGGGATGTAAACGGCATCACGGCAAAATAAATAATCGTTAATCTCTTTTCATCCTTTAAGGAGCAAAACAATGTCCATCCCTACCGAACAGATTGGCAGCATTCCCAGACCTCGGGAATTGCTTGACGGCATCGCCGCTTTTGCAGCGGGAGTTATTAATCAGGAGGCGCTTGATACTTTAACGGCCCAAGCCGTCCGCGACACGATACAACTGCTTGAGAAAACCGGCTCCCCGGTGATTACCGACGGCGAGCAAAGCAAACCCAGTTTCGCCACCTATCCGGTTCATGGTCTGTCTAACCTTGCGCCGGACGGCATTCAAATTCAGTTCTCCGACGGCCATGTACGACAATTGCCGAGACTCACGTCCGGCCCTTTTCGCTATCAGATTTATGCCGAGCACTATCTGCTTGAAGCGCAAAAATACGCCCAGGTACCGGTCAAACAAGCCGTCATTGCCGCTTCCGCACTCAGCCTGTTGTATCCGCAAGACGGAATCGCCGATTACCCCAAAGAGGATTTTTTGCAGGATCTGATCAATGAAGCCGAAGCCGACATTCGTCGCTGCCTGGATCGGGGTGCGCATTGCGTTCAAGTCGATTTTACCGAAGGGCGGCTTTCAGTCAAACTCGATCCCAGCCTTAACTTGCTAAGGGATTTTATCCAGCTCAACAATCGGGTATTGGAACGGTTTAGTGCCGGGGAACGAAAAAAAATCGGCGTACATACCTGTCCGGGTGCCGATAAAGACTCAACCCACAGCGCGGATGTGGACTACGCAGAACTTTTACCTGATCTTTTTGAGCTTAAAGCAGGCAACTTTTACATCGCATTGGCCAGTGAAAAAGATCGCCGCCGGGTGCTGGGCATCATCAAGAAATACTCCAAGCCGGAGCAACGCATCTTTATCGGCGTAATCGATCCCATTAACCCCCACATCGAAACGCCGGAAGAAGTCAAACAACAGATTCTGGAAGCGGCGGAATTCATACCCGCAGAACGTTTGGGCACCACCGATGATTGCGGCTTATCACCCTTTGGCGACGACACCAGCCGTTCACGGCAAATTGCTGTGGAAAAAATTACCAACCGAGTCCTCGGCACTGCGCTTGCGGCTAAAGCATTAGGGTTTTGATTGGCCGTTGCGCATTTTTGGCCTATGTCAGATCCCATCGTTGCAGGACTTTTTCCGCAACACAAAAAGCAAATTATCCACGATGGATTTCAAGGCGGAAATATCGGGCTGGGTTTTATTAAACACACGCAGTCCGTATATACCCGCAATCAGAAACCGGGCCAATGCTTCCGGGCTTTGTTTGCTAGCAAACTCGCCGGAGGCTATGTGTTCTTTTAAAACATCTCTGAATTCATTTTCCACCAGTCCAAACATCGCTTGTAGCCTGGAATTGATTTCCTGATCATCAACCGGAATTTCAAGCAGGGTATTGACCAAAAAGCAGCCTTTGCGATGTTCATCCGTAACCGAGTCACTGACCAGCCGGTTAAAAAAGGTTTCGATACGTACTATGGCTGCCTGATCGGTATGCAGCATACTGAAGATCATGTGTTTCATGTCTTCAAAGTAGCCATCGATTGCCGCCAAAAAAAGCCCACGTTTATCGCCAAACGCGGCATAAAGACTGCCCGGCTGTAAGCCTGTGGCTTCGACCAGATTCTTGATAGAGGTCGCACTGTAGCCTTTTTGCCAAAAAACCCCGATGGCTTTTTGGAGCACCGCTTCACGATCAAATTCTATGGGTCTGGCCATGACACGCATTCCTGAAAAATTCTAAAACTAATTATTGAACATTCGTTCAATAAAAGCTATGCTTTAATTGTTTTTGAATGAAAGTTCAATAACTATTCGTTTCCTCCATTACTCAAGGAACAGATCATGCCACATTGCTATCAATCCATCGTCGTTAATGCTCCCATCGATAAAGTTTGGGACACCATCAAAAATTTTCATGATATGTCATGGGCCGCCAGTGCCATTGAAAAATGTGAGGCTGTTGGCGAGAAATCGGGCACCGAGGCCGGTGCCAAAAGAGTTTTGAATGATGTCTTTCACGAAACGCTAATAGAATGTAACGATCAGGAACATAAAGTCCGCTATTCAATTGACGACGGCCCTTCTCCGGTGTCATCGGCTGAAGTCAGTGATTACATTGGTACTCTACACCTGATTCCTGCGACCTTGAACAATTCGACCTTTGTCGAATGGAGTTCGCGCTGGGAATCTAACAGTGAAGATGCCGCAGAGTTTTGCCATCAAATCTATGTGGCTTTATTGAGAGCATTGGCCGGGCAATTGGAATCAAAATAATGCTGCGGGGTGTGCAACATACCCCGTCTGCTATTCCCCTTCATCAAGGAACACTCATGAGCCATCAAATCAAATCATTACCCATCGTCTTATTCGGTTTAAGAATCAGCGTATTTTTAGTGATGTTTATGTGGACCATCGACAAATTCATCAATCCGGCACACGCCGGCAAGATCTATGAAAAATTCTACTTTATCACCGGTCTGGAAGGCTCGGTGATGCTGACTATATTGGCCGTCGGCGAACTGCTTATATTGACCGCATTCCTGGCAGGTTTGTACAAAAAATTCAGCTACGGTTTTGTGCTGGTCATCCATGCCGTATCCACGCTATCCTCTTTCAAACAATATCTGTCGCCTTTTGAAGGCCCGCATCTGTTGTTCTTTGCGGCCTGGCCTATGCTCGCGGCTTGCGTTGCCCTGTTTCTGCTCAGAGACGAAGACGTCCTGCTGACTGTTTGCCGCTCACCTGCCAGAGCGAAAGACGAATGACATCGTTGCGTTTAAACGGCATTAGCGCCTGCGTGTTCGATGCATACGGGACGCTGTTTGACCTTGCCAACACCGCCGCCCAGGAAAAGAACGCACTCGGCGACCAGTGGCAGGCGCTGTCCGAGCTTTAGCACACTAACAACCATTCTGACGCAAAGGGCAAGCCGAGGCCTGAGTCTGCTGTCTGACCATTGCACTCTCCTTCACCCAGAGCATACCGCCTACATTGAAGTTGCCCCGCCCCGTTTCTTAACCGTCAGAATAAAGTTGACTGAGTACCAGCCAGGCGGAGCGCGCGGCACTGATATTTTCCTGGTCGTCATATTCATGTAACAAACATCTTCTATTCTGAGCGCAATACTAACTAAAAATGCGGCACGGAACATTGCATGTCTATCCTACAAAACGAACTCACCAGAATTCTCAACGGAAAATTTTTAACCCCGCATTTCCAGCCCATTGTTTCCCTGTCTCAAAAGAGAATAACCGGCTACGAAGCCCTCATCCGCGGCCCCTCCGATAGTCCTCTGCATAGCCCCTTTAATTTATTTGATGCAGCCGAACGTTTTGATTTAAATACAAAACTCGAATACATATGCCGAGAAATCACCATAAAACGCTACGCCGACTTACATCTGAAAGAAAAGCTGTTTATTAACGTAAGTCCTTCTGTGCTGCTGCAACCGGATTTCAAAAAAGGCGAAACCCTCAAGCTTCTGGACCAATTTGGCGTTGAGCCGCGCTGTGTTGTTATTGAGTTAACAGAACATCAGCCGACTGACGACTTTCAATTAATGTATGAAGCGGTCACCCACTACAGGAAAATGGGCTTTGAAATAGCCATTGATGATCTGGGTGCCGGCTATTCAGGATTAAGACTCTGGTCGGAATTGCTGCCTGAATATGTAAAAATAGACATGCACTTTATACAAGGCATTCATAACGACCCTATCAAGCTTAATTTTGTCCGTTCCATTCAGAAAATTGCCAGCTCCCTCAATTGCAGCGTTATCGCTGAAGGCATCGAAACAGAAGATGAATTCAAAGCCGTAGAGCAACTCGGCATCACCCATGCACAAGGCTATTATTTTGCCCGGCCGACGGCTATTCCTCTAGAAAAAATCGATAAATCACTATTTATTGCCCACAACCGGCCTAATCAATTACATACCACCAAAGCGGCCCATATCGCTAAATTTATAGCGCCCGTTTCAGCAGAGCTTGCCATCAGTGAAGTCATGAGCTTGTTTCATCACAACAACGACTTAACCATTCTGCCCCTGGTCGATAACAATATAGCTTCCGGCATTATTTTCCGTGACTGCTTTCTGTCCAAACTTTTCTCCAGCCGTTATGGCATAGAACTGTACGGCAAAAAACCGATAAAATCTTTCATAGACAGGGTGCCGCTATATGTCGATCAAAACACGCCTACTGAAATAGTCAGCAAACAACTGACATCAACCAGGGGTAATGACCAGGCCTTTATCATTACCGATAATGGGGAGTATGTCGGCATAGGAACCGTACTGAATTTGCTTGAAGAGATCACCCGCCAGCAAATCCACAATGCAAAACACGCCAACCCTCTCACTCTATTGCCGGGCAGCGTCCCCATCAATGACCATATCAACCACTTACTGGCAACCAAAACGTCCTTCAGTTTCGGCTATTTTGATCTTGATCATTTCAAACCCTTTAATGATGTTTATGGCTACAGTGCAGGCGACGACATCATTAAAGCAGTGGCCAATATACTCACCCAGTACATTAATGCAGAAACCGGACTGGTCGGTCACATAGGCGGCGATGATTTTATCGTCATTTTTATGGGCAATGACTGGCTAAAGTGCTGTGAAAATATCCTGGATACCTTTAAAAAAACCATCCCCAATTATTACAAAAATGAAGATATAGCCGCTGGCGGCATTTATACCGAAAACAGAGCGGGAGAAAATTGTTTTTTTCCAATAATAAGCCTGTCAGTAGGCTTGACCGATCCGATTTTAACCAGCCAGTGCCAATCCCATGTCGATTTGGCCGATTTAGCATCTGAGGCAAAAAAACGGGCCAAAAAAATCGAAGGCAACAGCTTCTTTATTAACCGTCGAATAATAACAAAACATCAGGAAAACCTTCAATCCTTTGCGCATAAATCAGCCACAAAACTGCATGCCGTTAACTAACTCTCAACATCAGATACCCTATTTTTCCGGTTGCAATGCCAAAGCCTGCCGACAGGAAAATACCATCTAAAAAGGATCTTCAAATGTTTGGCTATATAAGCTTCAAAGTCCGTATACTGCTCGGTTTTCTTGCCATCATAAGCTTGATGATAGGCATTGTTACTGTCGCTTTGTTCAGTTTCTCGCAGACGCGGCATGACGTGGCAAAAGTGGATGAGACTTTTCTGCCCAATGCACTGTTAGCAGAACGGATGGCAATTTATACCGTACAAGTGCAGCAATTTCTCATCCAGGCTTCAATCAGACAGGATCAGGAGTCTTATGAAGATGCGAAAAGAGCCGCCGAAGACTTTAAACGGGGTATTGCACAGCTTCGCCAGCGCATCATTGGCGAAGACAGTGAAAAAATAACGACAAAACTGGCTTCAATTAAGCATGGTCGCGTAGCAACACTGGATAATGTCGCTTCACCGATCATAAAAATGACGGAATTGACCTCTCTTGATACCGGCTTCGACTGGTATTACAACGAAGGCAAACGCATGGCCGCCATTTATGCTACCGAGGGTGTCGAGGCAGGCAATCCGGTTATGAATGATTTCAATAAACTGGCGAAAAATCTGCGGACACAGCTGAACAGAATTAAAAATCAGGGCGTAAATGACGCAAAAAACAATGCCCATGCCATCGCCGAATCAACCCAACAAGCATCCATGGTCATGCTGACCATATCTTTGACCGGCATCCTCCTGGCATTAGGCATTGCCATCTATTTAACACGTTACCTGGGCAAGCAATTGGGCATTGACCCCTACTTTGCCAAAGGAATTGCTATGGAAATTGCCGGCGGCAATTTAACCCAGGATATTCAGCTTAATGAGAAAGACAACAGCAGTTTGTTATATGCAATGAAACATATGCAGCATCAACTGCTGGAGCGTATAACGGCCGAACGCAAAGTGGCCGACGAGACCCTGCGTGTCAAGATTGCGCTGGATAACGTCAGTACCGGGGTCATGATTGCCGATAACGACCGCAACATCATTTACGCCAATCAGCAAGTGATCAAAATACTCGGCAAGGCCAAAACAAAACTCTCTATCGATAACCTGGTGGGCGCCAATATAGATGATTTCCACAAAACTCCCGCGAATCAGGCAAAAATGCTCAGCACCTTAACCGGCGTCTATGAAGCCGCCATGACCATAAACGAACGCTCGATAGTCGTGACAGCCAACCCGGTAATCAATGAGCAGGGCGAACGGTTGGGCACCGTAGCAGAATGGCATGATCGCACCGACGAACTACTAGCCGAGAACGAGGTAGCGGCGATTGTTGAAGCCGCGGCTATGGGGGATTTCACCATACGCTTCGACCTGAACGGCAAAGAAGGCTTCTTGCGCCATCTGGGCGAAGACATCAACCGGCTGATGCAAACCAGCGAGACCGGCCTTAACGAGGTGGTGCGGGTGCTTGGAGCCCTGTCCCGCGGCGACCTGACCGAAAAAATCAGCAACAACTATGCCGGCACTTTCAGGCAACTCAAGGATGATGCCAATACCACAGTGGAAAATCTTAAGGAAATTATCAGCCAAATCAAGGATGCCGCCGACGGCATTAACACCGGAACCCAAGAAATCGCCTCAGGCAACAACGACCTGTCGCACCGTACCGAACAGCAAGCCGCCAGCCTTGAACAAACCGCCGCCAGCATGGAACAGCTGACCTCCGCCGTACAGCACAATGCCGCAAACGCCCGGCAGGCCAACCAGCTTGCCGTTGATGCCACCGATATAGCGGACAAAGGCGTTGCCGTGGTCGGCGAGGTGGTCATGACCATGGCTGAAATCAACGAATCTTCACGCAAAATCGGGGACATCATCTCAGTGATTGACGACATCGCCTTTCAAACCAACATACTCGCCCTCAACGCCGCCGTGGAAGCTGCCCGTGCCGGCGAACAGGGCCGAGGCTTTGCCGTGGTAGCTGTAGAAGTCCGTAATCTTGCACAACGCGCCGCGACCGCTTCCGGGGAAATTAAGCAGCTGATCAGTGATTCGGTGAATAAAGTCTCGGGCGGCAGCAAACTGGTGGCCCAAGCGGGGCTGACCATGGAAGAAATCGCCACCTCCATCCGCAGCGTCACCATAATGATGGCCGAAATCACCGCCGCCTCCGCCGAACAAAGCTCCGGCATCGATCAAGTCAACCAAGCCATTGCGCAAATGGATAATGTAACCCAACAGAATGCCGCCCTGGTAGAGCAAGCCACCGCTTCGGCAGAAGCATTGGAAGAACAGGCGCAAAACATGGTGGTCACGGTAAACAGCTTTAAGGTGGAGCGCAGCTCAGGCGGCCTCTACCAGAGCATTACCCGTCCGATAATGCCGGCGACCGAAGCGGAATCACATTTGGCAACTGTTAATAGTGACAGCTGGGAAGCGTTTTAAATGATTAAGAAGCTGCGCTAATTCTTGCAAGATGGCGATAGCCTGTTTGACGGTTTTTACCCTGCCGTCAATTTTTGGGATTTCGGTGCCTAGTACAGTACTCAGTCAACTTTATTCTGACGGTTAAGAACCGGATGATGTGAGGGCGACTTCGGCAGATAAAGCCACCCCCACAGTGACTGTTGGTCTAAGTAGCTTAATGGGTTGCTGTGTCTTGCTTACGTCGAAATGTTTTGGTTTTGATGCCCTTACCAAATTTAGTAAGAATGGTGCGATAACGGGCTTCGCCGTTTTTTAGAGTTACTTTGATGATGTGGAAATTTAGTATCTGTGTTCCCTCATTTTGAGGTTAAAAACAAAACTACTGTAGTTATCACTGTAGTCGTTTGTTTAGTACACAGTTACCGAGGCTTTTTATCCTTAAAAAGCTTTATTAATCAAAGACTTTGTGGTGGGTCGTGCGCGATTCGAACGCGCGACCATCGCATTAAAAGTGCATTACCAACGGATTGAAGCAACCTGAAACTGCACTTTACTCCTTATATACATATAGTTTCAAGTTGTTTCGATATTACTTGATTCTGACTCACTATCGTTTGACCAGTGCGCCTAAATTTACGCCTAATTTTTTTACTGATCCAGATACAAAAGTTGGTGTTACATCCACCCGATCAAATCAAATTGACGTTTGAGAAGTATGTGAACATCCGGTTACGACCCCTTTGAGACATTCGAATATAGATTTAAGCTTCCCGATACCTGTCATTGACAAAAGTAGCACTATAGATACATTACTGACATTCCGGCCTTGTATAGCTCTCTGTGTAAAATGAATGACACTGGGGCTTTTTTGCATAGGGCGCATTATGCGAGGTGTTTCTTTGTTTGAGAGCTAATGTCGATTTTCTCTACCTATTGCGTTATATCGTTTTCTAATTTTTCCAGATAATGTAAATAGCCTTCAATCATTTCACGCGTAATGTTTCGTGCTTCAATCATTTCATTTTCGGTTGCATCACGTGAGGTTTCGAATTTGCCTACGTGACGACTTCCTTTTAAATCGTTATTTGCTAGATTACCAAGTTGACTCCATTTTGTCCCATCGTAAGCGCCCAACCGTGCCATCTAATCAAGCCCAATAGAAACTGGCATCCTCTGCATTTTTTGAAGAGGATACAACATGGCCTTATCAGTCCATTGGAAAACCCATATCGACACTTGGCAAAGCAGTGGTTTGTCGCAA
>JAGXGY010000008.1 GCA_024636505.1 Methylobacter sp.
ATTCTGAATGCTATGCATATCAACATGGAAGACCATCGGTCTCCGGTGTTTCCTAAACTGCTGACGCCTCTTTTACAAGACCTGAAAAAAGTCTTTAAAACGGAAACAGGACACGCATTTATTTTTCCTGCTACCGGTACTGCAGGTTGGGAAGTCGCGTTAACCAACACCTTAAATCCGGGCGACAAGGTTTTAATCTATCGCTTCGGACAATTTAGCCACTTATGGGCTGAAATGGCTAAACGCTTAGGCTTCGACGTTGAAATTCATCAGGAGGTCTGGGGCAAAGGCATTCCGCTGGATAAAATCGAAGCCCGCTTAAAAGAAGATACCGACCACCAAATCAAGGCCGTTTTGGCCACCCATAACGAAACCGCCACCGGCGTTACCAGCGATATTGGCGGAGTTCGTAAAGCCATGAGCGCCGCCAATCACCCGGCGTTATTATTCGTTGACGGCGTCAGCTCTATTGCCAGCATCGACTTCCGTATGGACGAATGGGGTGTTGACGGCGCCATCAGCGGCTCGCAAAAAGGCTTTATGATGCCCGCCGGCGGTGCATTTTTAGCCTTCAGCCAAAAAGCCATAGCGGCAACTGAAACATCAACCTACCCGCGCTGCTTTTTGGACTTAAAAGACCAGATAAACGCCAACAAAGACGGCTACACGCCCTACACGCCGTCATTGCCTATTCTATACGGCTTACGTAAAGCGTTAGACTTATTGTCGGAAGAAGGCCTGGAAAATGTTTATGCGCGCCATCACCGTTTGGCCGAAGGCGTTCGTAAAGCCGTTGCCGCCTGGGGCTTAACAACCTGCGCTCAACCCGGTTTCGAATCGGATACCGTGACTGCGATTGTTGTCCCCGAAGGCAAAGATGCCAGGGATGTAATCAACACCGCTTTTAGCCGCTACGACATTTCCTTAGGCGCCGGCTTATCGGAACTTGCCGGCAAAGCGTTCCGTATCGGCCACGTCGGCGACATGAACGATGTGTCAATGCTGGGTTGTATCGCCGGTGTTGAAATGGCGATGCTGGATAACGGTTTTGATTTCAAGCCGGGCATCGGCGTTGCGGCAGCGATTGAATACTATCGTTCGACTGCTAATTAAACGATAAAAAATAGAACGCGGATGCCAAAAGTAGGTGCCTCTAGGCAACGCAGATGAATATGATGAACGCAGATAATTCAAGAAAAAATCTTATTTAATCATAATTATCAGCGTCATCCGCGTTCCATTATCAAAGCCAACAAATGCTGAATCCTTAACTTAACGGCATTGCCCTTATGTTTCAATCCACATCCGACCCGTGAACGGAGAGGTTACCAAAAAGGATAACGATGCCAGTGCATCGTTGTCAAACTCAAATAATCCCCCTGAAGGGGGAGGTTTCAGACCAGCGAAGAAATTTGATGAGCAAACCCAAAGTTTTTGTTACCCGCAAGTGGCCCGCCTCTGTCGAAGGCAAACTCAAAGCGCTTTACGATGTCACCTTAAACGAAGATGACCGACCGTTAAGCGCTGACCAATTCAAATCCGCGCTGCAACATTACGATGCCGTTTGTCCTACCGTTTGCGATTCATTGCCTGCCGACGTCATCAATGTCGACAACAAGCGCTGCAAAATCCTGGGCAATTTCGGCGTCGGCTACAACCATATCAATATTCCGGCCGCCAAGACGGAAGGCTTGGTCGTCACCAACACCCCCGGCGTGTTGACGCACAGTACCGCCGATATTGCCATGACCTTATTACTGATGTCCGCACGTCGCGGCGCCGAAGGCGACCGCCTGGTTCGCGCCAAACAATGGCAAGGCTGGTGCCCGACCCACATGCTAAGCTCCGATGTCACCGGCGCCACCTTGGGCCTGATCGGCTTCGGCCGTATCGCACAAGCCATGGCAAGAAAAGCCCATCACGGCTTCGCCATGAAAATCGTCTATTTCAAACCCAGTCCGGCCGACGAATATGTCGTTGACGACCTAAACGCGACCCGCTGCGAGTCTATAGAAGAGCTGTTGCAAATTGCCGATTATGTTTCATTACACTGTCCCGGCGGCGAGACTACCCGGCATTTAATCAATGCCGACAGACTCAAGCTGATGAAACCCTCGGCTCACCTTATCAACACCGCCCGGGGCGATGTCGTCGACAGCGTCGCGCTGATAGCCGCGCTTAACAGCAAAACGATTGCCGGAGCCGGTCTTGATGTCTATGAAGGCGAGCCTCATGTACACGAAGGCTTCCTGGCTCTGGACAATGTCTCGCTGCTGCCGCATTTAGGCAGCGCCACCTTAGGTACACGCACAGCGATGGGTGAAAAGGTTTTAACCAATCTGGCCGCATTCTTTGCCGGAAATCCTCCGCCCGACCGGGTAGCTTGACCAGCACTCAGTCAGCTTTATTCGGTTAAGCAACTGGATACGGGGGCAGCTATAAAGCCGCCCCCCCCGCATTACAGATACTCATCCTGTCTGATTTAAGCAATCTTTTCTATGTACGCAATCGCACAGACCGACTTTGATCATGTCCGTATATTTTAAACACGGGCCAAAAACGAATCGTCATCGCGCCTAAATAGTTGATGTTTCAATCCACATTTGACCTCATCTGCCAAATGACTTGTCTTACGACCATCCATCGACAGATAAAGGTCGGTGGATTGCCTCGCGGTAAACGACGAGGTTACCTGAAAGGGTAACGATGTTAAAGCATCGTTATCAACGTTGAACGGATCTCCCTAAAGGGAGAGATCTCAAACCAACAAGGAAATTTGATGAAGTCAGGTATCGTATCAATCCCGAGCTCGACAAATTGACCTGTAGGAGCAACCGCCATGAGTATGACGAAATCCGTCCGCATTGTCGTTGACCGGAAGCGATTCGACGCCGTTATTTTCGATCTGGATGGCGTCGTAACCAAAACCGCCGGCGTCCACGCTGCAGCCTGGAAACAGCTATTCGACCAATACCGTAAAGAGCGCCTGGAACGCAATCTATCGGCTTACCAGCCGTTCGACCAGGATGCCGACTATCGCAAATACGTCGATGGCAAGCCGCGTTACGACGGTATCGAAAGCTTTCTCAAGGCACAAGGTATTGAATTGCCGCATGGCGATCCCGACGACCCACCGAATCGGGAAACCATCTGTGCACTGGGCAACCGAAAAAATCGTCTGTTTCAGCAGCAGCTCCAGCGTGATGGCGTACAAGTCTATGATTCCACCGTCCGGCTCATCCGGGATTTGCGGGCCCGGGGATTCAAGGTCGCCATCATCTCTGCGAGCAAAAATTGTTCGGCAGTGCTGGCGGCCGCCGACATCCGCGACTTGTTTGACACTCAAGTGGATGGTGTGGAAGCCGCTAGACTGGGTCTCGCCGGCAAACCGGCTGCAGACGTATTTATCGAGGCCGCAAAACGGCTTGGTGTCCGGCTGTCGCGGACCGTGATCGTTGAAGATGCGCTCGCTGGCGTGGCAGCGGGGCGGCAAGGTGGTTTCGGTCTGGTCATCGGCGTGGATCGCGGCGGAAAGCCCCGGTTTCTCAGCGATCATGGCGCCGACAGAGTTGTCTCCGATCTTGCCGAAGTAACGGTGAACGATGAAATGAACGCGCTCCTGCAAAATACGGCGAACCTGCTTTCCGCAGTTGACAACGTTGATGACATTGCCGCATCCCACGCCAGACGGCACGCTATCTTTCTGGACTATGACGGAACCCTGACGCCAATCGTAGCACATCCGGAGGATGCCGTTTTAAGCGAGGCGATGCGGACAACTCTCCGTCAGCTGGTCAAAATCTGTCCGGTCGCGGTCATTAGCGGCCGCGATCTAACCGATGTGCGCGAGCGCGTGGGCCTGGAAGACATCGTCTATGCGGGAAGTCACGGCTTCGATATTGCGGGTCCGGGCGGCATGCGCCGCGAAAACCCGGAAGCTCAGGATTTTCTGCCGGTGCTGACAAAAGCGGAAGCGGAACTGCGCGAACAACTGACCGGTATTGACGGCGCGCAAGTCGAACGTAAAAAATACGCCATTGCCATTCACTTTCGTAACGTCAAGGAGGCGCGCGTACCGGATATCGAGCGGGCGGTGGATGCGGTCGGATCGAAGCATCCGAACCTCCGCAAAGGTCGCGGAAAGAAAATTTTTGAACTGCAGCCGGATATCGACTGGCATAAGGGTCGGGCAGTCCTGTGGCTTCTGGATGCGCTCGACCTGGACAGACCCGAGGTGTTCCCGCTTTACCTCGGCGACGACATCACCGACGAAGACGCTTTCCGCTCATTGAACGGTCGCGGCTTGGGTATCGTGGTGCGCGACGAATCTCGTCAAACCGCCGCCCAGTATGCCGTGGAAAACCCTGCACAGGTTGCCGTCTTTCTCAAGCTGCTGATAGCCAGAATCGAATCGATGGCTAAATGGACGCTGATCTATGAAGGCTTCGATCCGCAGCAGGAAGGCTTACGCGAAGCCCTCTGTACCACCGGTAATGGCTATTTCGCCACGCGCGGCGCGGCGCCGGAAGCGGCGGCGAACGCGGTGCATTATCCCGGCACTTATCTTGCCGGCGGTTACAACCGGATGAAGACCGAAATCGCCGGGCGGACAGTGGAAAATGAAGACTTGGTCAATCTACCGAACTGGCTGGCCTTCTTATTCCGTATCGACGACGGCGACTGGTTCGATCTGCGTAAGGCAAACCTGCTCTGCTACCGGCAGGAGCTGAATCTAAATGACGGCGTTCTCACCCGCATCGTCCGGTTTAGCGATACAAAAGGCCGATGCACCACGCTAAACCAACGGCGTATCGTCAGTATGGCGCAGCCGAATCTGGCAGCATTGCAAACCACTTGGCGGGCCGATAACTGGTCGGGGTCGATTGAAGTCTGCTCGGCTCTGGACGGGCGTGTGACCAATAATGGCGTTCCGCGCTACCGTAAACTGAACGGCAAGCATCTTCTGCCTGTTGAAACCGGCATACCGGCAAAGGATTCAATTTACCTGAAGATGCGGACAACGCAATCTGAACTTTACATTGCTCAAGTCGCGCGCACCCGCTGGTTTCGGTGCGCACGCCGTATCGAACCGTCAGTGCAGACAACAGAAGAGCCGGACTATGTCGCCCAGCATTTCAAAGTGGAAATTAACAAAGGCGAGACGGTCACCGCCGAAAAGATCGTAGCGCTGTTCACTTCCCGTGACCGCGCTATTTCCGAATGCGGCCTGGCAGCCCGCAGTACCGCCCGGGAAGCCGCTGATTTCAGCGGAATGCTCGGTGATCATGCGCTGGCGTGGCAGCATCTGTGGGAGCGATTTGATATGACCCTGGAACTGGCCAAGCCGGTCGCCAAATGCGGCCTGTCTCCGCAGCTGATTCTTCATCTTCATATCTTTCATCTGCTGCAAACCACCTCGCCGCACAATATGGATATGGATACCGGGGTGCCGTCGCGCGGCTGGCATGGCGAAGCCTACCGCGGCCACATTTTCTGGGACGAACTGTTCATTTTCCCGATGTTGAATCTACGCATTCCGGATGTGACCCGCGCGCTGTTGAAATACCGGTATCGCCGACTGGATGCGGCCCGTCTGGCAGCGCGCGCTGCCGGTTATGCCGGTGCGATGTATCCGTGGCAGAGCGGCAGTGACGGCCGCGAGGAGTCGCAAGTGCTTCACCTCAATCCCGCCTCCGGTCGCTGGCTGCCCGACAACAGCCACCTGCAACGCCACATCAATGCGGCCATCGTCTATAACATCTGGCAATACTACCAAATCAGCGCTGACCGGGAATTTTTGTACTTTCATGGTGTCGAAATGATTCTCGAAATCGCGCAGTTCTGGGCGAGCCAGGCTACGTTCAACCAGGCACTCGACCGCTACGAAATTCTCGGGGTAATGGGGCCGGACGAATATCATGATGCCTATCCCGGTGCCGACAAACCGGGACTGAATAACAATGCCTACACCAATCTGATGGCGGTATGGGTGCTCTGCCGGGCTCTGGACTTATTTGACTTGATTCCGGATGAGCATTGCTTGCGCATTTGCCAAAAGCTGGATTTAAAGGACGGGGAAACCGCCCGCTGGCAGGACATCAGCCGCAAGATGCGTCTGGTCTTTGATGACAATGGCATCCTGAGTCAGTTTGAGGGTTACTCGGATTTGAAAGCGTTTAACTGGGACAGTTATCGCAAAAAGCACGGACGGAGCATACGGCTCGATCGCATCCTCGAAGCAGAGCATGATACCCCGAATCGCTACCAGGCATCCAAGCAGGCAGACGTGCTGATGCTGTTCTACCTGTTCTCGGCAGAAGAACTGGAACAGCTCTTTGATCGGCTCGGCTATGCTTTCGATCCGCAAATCATTCCGCGAACCATTGATTATTACCTCACCAGGACATCCAATGGCTCGACGCTCAGCAACGTGGTTAATGCGTGGGTACTGGCCCGCTCCGACCGCGTCCGTTCCTGGCATCTTTTTACCGAGGCGCTGCAAAGCGATATTGCCGACGTGCAAGGCGGCACCACGCCCGAAGGCATCCATCTGGGCGCCATGGCCGGCACCGTGGATCTGATCCAACGCTGCTACACAGGAATCGAAGCGCGCGAGGATATTCTGTGGGTAAATCCGCAACTCCCCGATGAACTCGCGCGATTGCGTCTGCATATTCGTTACCACGAGGCCTCGCTGACTCTGGAGCTAACCCATCAATGCCTGAAGGTTCGCGTCGTTTATTGTCCGGTCGCGCCGGTTCGCATCGGTTTTGCTGATCGGGTGATAGCGCTGAAGGAAGGAGAAGAAGTGGAAATAAAACATCGCTGAGCAAATCGCCGGACTAAACAGCGTTACAACGCGGCCGAGCATTAGCGCCGAATCACTCTGGTCGGCGCACTGTTTTTTTAGCGACCGTAGAGCAAAATAGGTATTTTCACCACTGTTTTTTCTCGTTTTTGTCTTTAGAATTATCATGACATTCTTTTATCAGACCGCGTTACGCCGACTGCCGAGCAGACTGAAAACAGCGATAAATCGTTCTTAGCATTGGCTATTGAATCCGAAAGGACAAGAAATCAACGTTTACCTCAATTCTATGGAGAAGCATCATGCCTGAAAAAAACAATTCAACCGTTGGAATCTTTCGCAGTCATGAGGATGCCGAAATGGCGGTCAAGGCGCTGCAAAAATCCGGCTACGACATGAAAAAACTTTCCGTTGTCGGCAAGGACTATCACAGCGAAGAACATGTTATCGGTTATTACAACACCGGTGATCGTATGGCGACCTGGGGAAAATTCGGTCTGTTTTGGGGCTGGATATGGGGACTGCTGTTCGGCTCCGCCTTCTTGTTCATCCCGGGAATAGGTCCGGTCATGGTCGGCGGTCCGTTGGTGAGCTGGATCATCAGCGCACTTGAAGCTGCGGTGATTACTGGAGGCCTGACCGCGCTCGGCGGTGCACTGGCAAGTATTGGCATTCCTAAGGACAGCATTGTTCAATACGAAACCGCGCTAAAGGCCGACAAGTTCATTCTTATTGTTCACGGCACTGTGCAGGAAGTCAAAAAAGCCAAGGAGATCCTGATGCACAATAAAGCCGAAGAGGCAAACACGCACGAAGCAACGGTCAACCAATAACCTGTATCCGAGCGCTTCAAAGCATGAGAGCATGTCAAAAATCAACATCCGCGACCAGCGGCAGATGATCGGAGGCTGTTTTACTGAGCGCTGTAATATGGACTCGAAGCGAAAGCAATCTGTCTTCAGGATGAATCCAAATCCGATCCAGACCGAATAGCGGCCGGTGAGCCGGAAATGTGGCCAGTGTCCGCGTCGGTTTAAATTGTTGATGCAGCCAGCGCAGCGGACGCCCTAAGGAAAACCACTCATTAAAATCACCCAGCAGAATAATGGCATCGGCACGGGTGGTTTCCAGTTCGGACAGGATACGCGTGACCTGCCGCCGCCGTTCACCGGCAATCAGGCCTAAATGGGTGGCCAAAACCGCCACCTTGCACTGGTTAACAGTCAACTCGACGCCAATGATGCCGCGAGGCTCCCGATACGAGACGCTGATATCAATATGATTGATTTTTGAGATTTCAAGCCGGGATAACAAGGCATTACCATAAAAGCCATGCTGTCCTAACAGCGTGAAGCCCGGTATTGCTTTAGTGCCGGTAGCTTCTTCCAGAATAGCCAGGGTATTTTCAGGATGTCCGGGGGAAAACGCCACTTCCTGTAAGGCGATCAGATCGGCATCTATTTCTTGCAACACAGCCGCAATCCGTTCGGGACTTTGATGGCGATCCCGGCCGATACATCGATGGATATTATAAGTAGCGATACGCACTGCCATGATTAACCGCCGCCGTCGGCTTTCTTTTTTGCGTGCTGTTTACGTAACCACACGATAAGACCGAACAAACCGATTCCGATAATGACGACGACCGCCAGCGCAATGGCAACATCGTCCCATCGCGCATGGCGTACCGCATCGGCAATCCAGCCGGTAGTTATTGAAATAGCAACGATTCCGGGAAGCAAGCCGATAAGGCTGCCAACAGCAAAATCCTGCAGTCTTATTCTGGATGCGCCAGCAATGATATTGATCATTGAAAAAGGTGCAACCGGAAGAATTCTAACCATAATGACCGCTCTAAGCCCGACATCGGAAAGCTTTTTACTCAATCGGTTAAGCAAAGGACCGGCAAACCGCCTAACCGTCCGTTGTGCCAGCCTGCGTCCGATAAAAAATAGCATCAAGGCGCTCAGTTCCGCGCTCAACACGGAATAAAAAAAGCCTTCCCAAGGACCGAAAATAGTTATGGTCGCGATAATCATCAAGGTAACCGGAAAAGAGATCAATCCTCCGGCTATATAGAAAAGGGGAACCAGAAACGGCATATAGGGCTGTTGCTTGATCCAGGCCGCTACGGCCATGGCCGTAGCGAGATCAAATTGTTCTGCCAAAGGCGTCCAGCGCCATAAAGCCGCCAGCCCCAGGAATACGGCAATCAGCACAATAATTTTCAGTATATGCCAAGAGGCAAAAAGCTGTTGATCGGGACCGATAAAATACTCGATCAGCTGTTCCGGTTCGATCGGTTTTTCCGGATCCAGCAATTCGGACTCGGGGACCCACTGATCAACTTCCGGAGGAATGTCGCCGTTTAAGGTAATCAGGGTGCGTTCACCGCCACGCAAGCACTCGATAGCACCGATCAGCGTGTTTTGTTTGGCAAATGCCTCAGCGAGCCGTTCATCGGCAACACCCAGATGTTCGGCTATCAGACGGTGACGGAAAGCGGCGATAGTCTGCGCCTCTATCGATCCTCTGTCAGCAGCGATGGAAAGGTCGCACTCCGAATCCAGTCCCAGCGATCGATTGCTCAGATTCGATGAACCGACCCGGACGAAACAGTCGTCTATCACCATCACCTTGGCATGAACCATCAAGCTGACATTCCGGTGTGCGTCAAGCTGCGGATAATAAATACGCAGGCGATTATGCCGATCGGCTTGCTGTAATTTATGCATAATCCGTCCCCGCAATACATCCATGGTGTGCTGCTCCAGCCAGCCGCCGGTTTTTTTAGGCATAACCATAACCACTTCCGGTCCGTCCGCTTGCTGAAGCCGCGCTTTCAATGCTTCACCGATGTGGTAAGAGCTCAGGTATTGATTTTCGATATAGATAAAGTCTTGCGCTACGGCGATGCTGTCAAGATAGAGCCGTTCGACCTCGCGCACCTCGGCATAATGTTCATAGGCGGGACAAGTCCTTGAGATGGCAATTTTCACGTGCTGGAAATCCGGTTTTACGCTCAACGGCCAGGGATCGCCGATTGCAATCTGCCGATCGATAAACGGCCGCTCCCCGCAAGCTCTTTGCCAGCGTTCTTTGACCCATTCGCCCAAGGCCTGTGCCGCCTCGCCGTCAACCACCATCTGCACATCGTGAAACGGGGGATAGGGTTCGCCACCGGGTCCCACGCGCAAAGGATTGTCAGACTGATGCGCCGAATTATCCCAGCGCCATTTACTGAGATCAAGGCCGCCCGAAAAAGCGACGGCATCATCGATGACCACAATTTTCTGATGCTGAGATGCGCCGACCGGATGCTGGCCGTCAAGACAGAACTGGATATGCTTGTGCGTGGTCCATTTGAGTTTATAGCGAGGAAAGAATTCGCGCTCCATCGCATAGATCATCGCAAAATCCCAGCTCAAAAGATAAATTCTGAGTCCGTTGTGGCGTTTGGCCAAAAAATCAAGAAACTTGCCCAGTTTATCCGGGTAGCCGTCGCACTGACCGTCGCGGATCATGCGCAATTCGCTGTGCAGATCCCAACCGACGATGATGATGGATCGGCGCGCCCGGCGCATCGCCTGATGCAAAGCCCGAAAATAATCCTCGCCGTCTATGATGAAAGCGGCTCGTTGCGCCGTTTCCATGCGCCAACAATTCTTTGATGTCTCAAAAATAGTATTCACACGATTGGACTCCTTAAAACCGGATCAGCTTATCTTCTAATGTTACTCGCTGTTCGCAAAAAACCCGAAAAATTTTTTCAGCCAATAAGGAAACATCCCGTTGAGGTCATCGAACAGCAATTATTTTGCGCCCATGCGAATTTTAATCACAGGACTGGTGCCGGTATTTTCTTTTAACGTTCTAACCACGTTAATGAGTTTTTGATCCGCCGTGCAATTTTTAATATAAGGTTTATTATCAAAAAAAATACTTTCTATTTCCATGCCGGGCTTCAGTTGAATCAATGAGATTTCAAGCACCGGACGCTCCAAAACGACATGTTCCCACTGACTGGCGAGCCGGCTGTTTTTCCATGATTTTTTAATCGCAGGAAGCTCCTCTTTCATGTCAACGGTTATATCTTCTTTGAGTATTTTAATGAAAGCGTCGACAATAAGCGGATCGTAATAACTGCCTTTCCGATTGATTAATTGACTGATTGCGCCGCTAACCGACATAACTTCACCGGTCATCGAGCCTTCAAGATAACCGATATAATCACTGACAACACTGAGAATGCGGGAGCCTGCCGGAATCTTTTGTTTGGCCAGGCCATCCGGCAGGCCTGAGCCGTCATAGCGCTCGTATTGATGCCGGATTAAAACAGAAGCGCCTTTTAACTGGGTCAAGCCATTTAACAAGGCTTCGCCTTCTACCGCATGTTCTAAATAGCGTTGTTTATCGGCAAGCGGTATCGAGTAAAAAGACTCTGCCAGCAAAGTGTCCGGCAAACTCATCTTACCGATTTGCATCAGCAAGCCGGCATAAAGAATATCTTTCTTCTGCTCCCCATTCATACCCATTTTACGGGCAACCAGCGTGGCTTTTTCGATAATATATTTTGACTGCCCACTCTTAATGCCGGGCCGCATTTCAATAATATGGGCAAATGTTTTGATGGAATCAATATATTGTTGCTTTAATTGTTCATTTGCCTTATCAAGAGACAGTACCGTACGTTCAAGCCGTTCGGCGGAAAGGCGCAGCTGCTGTTCGGTTTGTTTGCGCTTATCAACCTCTTTCATCAACTGTATGGTGTTATTGGAGAGATTGCTGCAGGTTGAAAGGATGATGTTGAGCAACAATTCAACCCCGCCACGCACTTGCTCGCTAGCTTGTTTCTTTGCCCGCTCCTTTGACAGACCGGATTGCATAGCCATTACCACTAAGGCCAGATATTTATCGTTTTCCAGGATATGAGAGGCCAGCCAGCGAACCAGGAACGAAAGGACTTCCTCAATCACACCCTCTGCCGAGTCGGTATTTGCTTTAGCTTTTAGGCTAAGAACAGTTGATATAAAATCCTTATGCTCTTCTTTATGCTGTGTTTCTAAGGAATCCTCCGGGAAATGTTGATGCCAAATGGCTTCTTCAGCCTGAAAATGGTAAACAGTATAGTCCGCAAGCTCTTGAAAAATGATGTCGATGGTCTGAACATCAGAATGGAAGGCCATATGGCTGGCCAAGCGATTTAATAACTGAACCAGTTTTTGGTGTTGTTCATCAATCGTCGCTATGCCGGTATTAAAATAGTCATTCCATGGAAAGACATCAATTGATTTCATGAGTTCATTCTCATATTTTTTATATGCCATAGGATGTCAACTTGGTATTTTTAGCTGTCAAAATAATTCTCTTTTTATCTTGTGCAGCGTAAAACCCCGCCGTTCAGGACATAGCTATATCTACACAACTTAGAAACGCTAAGCGGGGTGGGTCTGGTTCCCATGCTCCTGCGTGGAAACCCATACTGTCATGCTTGCCCATGCAGGAGCGTGGGAATGCGCGTTGCCCCGTCCGGCTATGATGACTTGTGTAGATAGCTATGCCCCCAAAGGAAGGGGCTTTACGGTGCTTTTTGGTAAAAGGTGGAGAAAAAAGTTTCCCCACCCCAAGAAAAATTTAAATCGCTTTCTTAATCCGCTGCATCGCATTCTGCAGATTTGCCATGCTGGTGGCTATCGAAATCCGGATATGCCCCGGGGTGCCGAACGCGGAACCCGGCACTAACGCCACACCGGCTTCTTCGATCAAATACTCGGAAAAGCCCAGATCGTCATTGATGTTATCCAGCCTGGCAATCAGCTTTTCCACATTAGGAAACACGTAAAAGGTGCCGTCGGTTTCCAGACAGTCAACGCCGTCGATGCTGTTCAGTTCGGCAACCACATAATCGTGGCGCTTTTTAAACTCAACACACATGTTGTCGATAAAGCTTTGGTCGCCGGTTAACGCGGCTTCGGCGGCATGTTGCGAAATCGAGGTCGGGTTGGAGGTGCTTTGCGACTGAATAGTACACATCGCCTCGATCAAATCCGCAGGCCCCGCCGCATAACCGATACGCCAGCCGGTCATCGAATAGGCTTTGGAGACGCCGTTCATGACCACGGTGCGCTCATAAAGATCAGGATGCGCGTTTAAAATATTAACGAACGTACCTTGCTGCCATAGGATATGCTCGTACATATCGTCGGTAGCGATGATAATGTTGGGGAAATCCTTTAGCACGTCGCCCAAGGCTTTAAGCTCTTCCAGGCTATAGGCAATGCCGGACGGATTGGACGGGCTGTTGATAAAGATTAACCGGGTTTTATCGGTAATGGCGGCGCGCAATTGTTCTGGCGATATTTTAAAATTTTGCGCTTGCGTGGTTTCGACAATCACCGGCACGCCATCGGCCAATAACACCATGTCAGGATAGGAAACCCAAAACGGCGCCGGAATAATCACTTCATCGCCTGCATTAAGCAGAGCCTGGGTCAAATTGAATGAACTTTGCTTGCCGCCGCAGGACACCAGAATCTGCTTGGCCTGGTAATCAAGACCGTTATCGTTTTTATATTTGGCAATAATGGCTTTTTTCAGGCTGGCGATGCCGTCGACGGCAGTGTATTTAGTATAACCGCTATCAATCGCCTTAACCGCCGCCGCCTTGATATGATCCGGGGTGTCGAAATCCGGCTCACCGGCACCCAGACCGATAATGTCTTTACCCGCAGCCCGCATTTGCGCGGCTCTGGCGGTAATCGCCAACGTCGGCGATGGTTTAACTGCCTGCACTCTGTTAGAAAGTTTGATGCTCATATTTCCCCGTGTAAAATCAATGTCTAAAGATAAAGCAGATTATACATTATGTATAATAGCTTATTAACAATCAGCCATTAAAAAACAGTATCGTTCCGGTACTCAGCCGTCACCACTTTGTAGAAGCGGGCCATGCCCGCGATATTTGGACGATTACGCTCCCTTCATCGCGGGCATGGCTTCATTGCTTCGGTACCGGAACAATAAAGCCGTTATATTCATTGAGAAATCCACGTGAAAAAAAACTTCAAACTCCACAGCCGGTTTCAGCCTGCGGGCGATCAGCCTGCCGCAATTCAGGCGCTGGTCGAAGGCCTGAGCGACGGCGAAGTGCATCAGACTTTGCTGGGCGTGACCGGTTCCGGCAAAACCTTCACCATCGCCAATGTGATCAATCAGGTGCAGCGCCCGGCGATGATTATCGCGCCCAATAAAACTCTGGCCGCGCAACTGTACGGTGAAATGAAGGAGTTTTTCCCGGAAAACAGCGTCGAGTATTTCGTTTCCTATTACGATTATTACCAGCCGGAAGCCTACGTTCCGGCCTCCGATACCTTTATCGACAAGGATGCGGCCATCAACGAGCATATCGAGCAGATGCGCTTATCGGCGACCAAGGCCTTAATCGAACGCGAAGACACCATCGTGGTCGCCACGGTGTCGGCGATTTACGGTCTGGGCGAGCCGGAATCCTACTTCAAAATGGTGTTGCATTTGGTCAAAGGCGACATGATCAACCAGCGCGACATCCTGCGGCGGCTGGCGGAAATGCAATACACCCGTAACGACATCGACTTGCGCCGCGCAACCTACCGGGTGCGCGGCGAAGTGATCGACGTGTTCCCGGCCGAGTCGGACAGCGAGGCGTTACGGATAGAATTGTTCGATGACGAAGTGGAGCGTTTGTCGTTATTCGACCCGCTGACCGGCGAAATCATCCGGCGCTTGGCGCGATATACCATTTACCCGAAAAGCCATTATGTGACGCCGCGCGAGCAGCTGTTGGAAGCAGTTGAAGCCATCAAAATAGAACTCAAGGAACGCCTGGAGCAATTACGCGCGCTGAATAAACTGGTCGAAGCGCAACGGCTGGAGCAGCGAACGCTGTTCGATATCGAGATGATACTGGAAGTCGGTTATTGTTCCGGCATCGAAAACTATTCCCGCTATCTGTCCGGCCGAAGCGCGGGCGAATCGCCGCCGACCATGTTCGATTACTTGCGCGACAATGCGCTGGTGATTATCGATGAAAGCCACGTCGCCGTGCCGCAGATCGGCGCAATGTATAAGGGCGACCGCTCGCGCAAGGAAACCCTGGTCGAATACGGTTTCCGGCTGCCTTCTGCGCTGGATAACCGCCCGTTAATGTTTAATGAGTTTGAATTGAAATCCTCGCAACGGATTTATGTGTCGGCAACGCCGGGGCCTTACGAACGGGAGCATTCCGGGGTGTTTGCCGAACAGGTGGTCAGGCCGACCGGCTTGCTCGATCCGGTCGTGGAAGTGCGCCCGGCCACTACCCAAGTCGATGATTTGCTGTCGGAAATCAACAAACGTGTTGCAGTCAAAGAGCGGGTATTGGTGACCACCTTAACCAAACGCATGTCCGAAGACTTAACCGAATATCTGGCCGAGCACGGCGTGCGGGTGCGTTATCTGCATTCCGACATCGATACCGTGGAACGGGTGGAGATCATCCGCGATTTGCGCCTGGGACAGTTCGACGTGCTGGTCGGTATCAACCTGTTGCGCGAAGGCCTGGATATACCGGAAGTCTCCTTGGTGGCGATACTCGATGCCGACAAGGAAGGTTTTTTGCGTTCGGTCGTGTCACTGGTGCAAACCATCGGCCGGGCGGCGAGAAACGTCAACGGCAAGGCGATTTTGTACGGCGATAAAATCACCAAATCGATGCAGCAGGCGATCGACGAAACCGAGCGTCGCCGCGAAAAACAGCACCAGTTCAATATCGAGCACCATATCGAACCGAAGACCATTTTCAAATCGGTCACCGATATTCTGCAGGTATCGATACCCGGCTCAGGACTGACCAGCGCCAATAAACTGCTGGACAAGGTGGCGGAGTTTCCGACCGATTACCAAGCGACTATGACGCCTAAGCAGACGGGCAAAAAACTGAAACAACTGGAGGATGCCATGTACCACCACGCAAAAAATCTTGAATTCGAGCAGGCGGCAAAAATCAGGGATGAGATTAAAGTATTGCAGCAGCTGATGCTGGTTTAACGTGCAGGTTGGATGACGGCGGCATGGCCAGACCTTTGCGCCGCAATCCAACACATGGACATCGACCGATATTAACTAATCGCTCTTAGCCGCAAAACTATGCACCCATACCAGACTGTCGGCTTCCCAGGTCATTCCGGCATGCATTTTTAAAATGATGTCGCGGTATAGTTCAAGACTCGGATAGCCTTCGGCCTTGGCATCGGCATCGGTCATATCGCCTAAGCGCTGACGTTTTAAATCGGTAACGACAAAAGTCATCCCGTCCAACTCGAAAGTTTCGCCGGGCAAGCCATAGATGCCGTCACGACGCTGCTGTGTTTTCATTCCGGCTTTTGTCGCCTCTACCAGTTTCGCATGAGTGACCAGTCGGTCTATCGAACAGGTTTTCTCGGGGTAAGTTTCCATTGTCTATCCTAAATTTAAAAAAATCCTATTGTACACCACCTGTCAGACTGGGCTACTGCGGCAATATTCTGCCGCTGTTATCGCCTAAACTAATTCCGATGTCGGCCGATAATCGAAAATAGACAGCCTTTATTTCAGGGGAAAATGCTCATGATCATAAAAAATTCCGTTATCCAATTAAATAGCCAACATCAATTCTTAAAGAGTTCTCAACAATCCGAGTCGCTACGGGTCTGGAAAACTCAGGAGCCGCCTGTCAGGTTAACGGGTAAAGAACATCCGCTAGACGGACTTAGCTTAAGCGAGTCGGCTAAAATACATAAAACCGAAAAAGAATCGCTTGATCTCAGTGAAGTCCCCGATGCGAATCACGGTGTAAGATTACAAATCATAAGGCAGATGGTTAAAGCATTAACCGGCCATGAATTCAAAGTCTTTTCGGCGAATGAGCTGACAGCCAAGGCTGATGATGACATAAAAAATGTCGCCATCGATATAACGCCGCCGGCAAACCAACAGCCATCTGCGAGATTCGGCCTTGTTTACCAGCATCGTAGCGTTTACCGGGAATCTGAAAGCACCAGCTTTTCTGCTGTAGGCTCCATTCAAACGCAAGACGGAAAAAGTATCGAATTCTCGGTTCAGCTGAATATGAGCCGTGAATTTCGTATGGAAACCAACCTTTCCCTTACCGCAGGCGACCCTGAAAAAAAAGTCGATCCGCTGGTTATCAATTTTGACGGCAATGCAGCGGCGTTATCGCAAACACGCTTCGAATTTGATATTGATGCCAACGGCACGACCGAGCAAATTGCCGCATTAAGGCCGGGCAGCGGTTATCTGGCGCTGGATAAGAATCAGGACGGTGTAATCAATGACGGTTCAGAATTGTTCGGCCCGAATTCAGGCAACGGGTTTGCAGAACTGGCCAAATATGACAGCGACAACAATAATTTTATTGACCAAGCCGACCCGATCTATAACCGCTTGAGAATCTGGCAGCGTCATGAGGACGGCAGTCAGCAGCTGACGGCGCTGGGTGATAACAATATAGGCGCTATCTATCTTGGACACGTCACCACGCCTTTTCAATTACGCACTGCCGATAACCAATCGCTAGGGGAAGTTACCGGAACCGGTATTTTTTTAACTGAAGACGGTAAAACCGGAACTGTTCAGGAAATCGACTTGCATGTTTGACATCATCGACACAAGTTAAAGAGCCGGGGCGATCCGGCAGGTCGCCCGCATTGCTTAGCGATAAAATTATTGATATAGGTGTTTGTACGGATAAATTCCATCAATATATTTTGTTATTCTACAGGCGACAAGTAGGGCTGGATGCTATATTTTGTCGCATTATCTCTTTTACAAAGGCCACCTGAGGCTTATGCCTCCGTCTCTCTTAAGGTGGTCTTTTTTTTATCTCAATTTTTGAGATTGCTGAAAAATTCTTAACGATCTGATTCTGTTAATAGCAGCAGCCAGCTCATATTTGCGCGGCATTGAAAGAGTCCCCGGATAATCAGGTTGCAAAACCGCCAACCCGTGCTGATTCATTTCGCTCTCCAACCAATTTATCCAGAAACAAATAGATTCAGCTTGACTGCCTGACTGTTGTAATCTGCGCCTCAACGCCAACAGGCAATAACCGATGGCTAAAACCTGCGGCGCTTCCGCGATTTGCAGCACCGCATCCAGATTGATCAGATCCATGCCGTATTCCAATTGCCTCGGGGCGTTACGCAAATCTTTTATGCGTTTTGGCAGGGTCTTGTTCAGCCGCTGATTGGTATAAGCCGGATCGAAATTATCGACGGCCAAACGGCGCGATACCGCGAAATCGGCAATCAGGCTATCCTCCCCGGGGATTTCCCCCAATCTGTCACGGACCTTAGCGGTAATATCGCTGCAATGGTAATCAGCCATCAACAAACAGGTATCGGCTTTCTGTAAAAAATAGCCCAGGCCGCCGACCACGAAAATCATCGAAACCCGATGTTTTTTCCACAGCGAGCGTACCGTTGAATACAGCGGTTTGATCGGTTCTTGCGTCGCATCCACAATTTTTTTAATCAGCTCGTCGCGCACCAGAAAATTGGTGGCGCAGGTATCTTCATCAAACAACAGCAAGCGGCTGCCGCTCTCGATGGCCTCGACAATATTGGCGGCTTGCGAGGTGCTGCCGCTGGCATTATCGGATGAAAAACAATCGGTTTTAAGGCCGTTCGGCAAATCGCTGATAAAAGGACTGATGTCGACATTACGAATACTGCGGCCTTCTTCCGCCCTGATGAAAAAAGCATCCTCCCGAGTCACCACATATTCCCGCCCGTCTCCCGGAACATGCGCATAAACCCCGGCTAAAATCGCCTGCATCAAGGTCGATTTGCCATGATAGCCGCCGCCGGTAATGCAGCTGATGCCCTGTCTGATGCCCATACCGGTTATGCTGCACCCATCCGATAACGGAATGGTTATTTGCAACGACGCAGGCGATTGAAAGCGCTTAACCGACGCATCCATGGCAGGCCGGTCGTCAATGCCGCTTTGCCGCGGCAGCCTGGCATCATTGGCGACAAAAACGATCAAATCGTGCCGTTGCATAAACCGGATAATCTCGGCGCGTTTTTGTTGCACATCGACAAACTGTTGAAATAGAACTCGGGCTTGCTGGTCGTAGCGTTGATAAAAAAAGCAGTGGTCAACAATGGCAACCAGTTCCCGGCTCAACATGATCCAAGTCTGCTCGGCATCAAACACGCGGCCCTGCCCTTTTGCCGACAGACTGATCATAAAGCGCAAATAAAGCGCATCGTCATCGAACAAAACGCTATCCCTGAGCAGCATCTTTTGACTCAGGGCAATGGTATTGAAAGAACCGCTGCCGTCTTTGCCGCGATTTTGCTGGGCAAACCGGGCTATGCCGTCGCGAAAACGCCGAATCAGAAAATCGGCCGCTGCCAATCTGCCCGGGACGGCTTGTAAAAATTCCTGTGGAATCCTGCTGTCCGGTAGCGGTATTTTTACCGAGGCAATGGAAGCAGGGTTAGCGCCGGGACTGCCCTGCATTTTGATGAAGCTGAGTTCAAAGCAGGGAAAGCGATAACAACCGCGCAGCTTTTGGATGCCCTGAAAAGGCTGGTCGGCAATAGAAGCTAGTAACGCTTGTAGTGTGTACACATCCCCTCCTGTCTTGCCGATTTAAACACCGGAGAAGTCAGCTGCCTTTAAGATCATTTCCGTAACAGTCCATTCCGGCAATCAGCTTCATTTTCACCAAATTGTCATCAATGCCCAAGGTCTTAAAAGCGGCCTTTATACCCATGCCTTTTACTGCGTCAACAGAACCGAATCTAAAACCGAACAACCGCTTTCTCTTGCCCTCAGGAAAACTGCGCATTATTTGCTCGATGCTGCCGTCAATAAGCGCCCTTGCTTTGTCCAGCTCTGACGCAACTTCCGGCTTCAAGTCGGTTAGCCGCTGTTTTTCAGGGGATGACACCGCGCCAACCGGCGGCGTTGCCGGTTGGCATCTGTTGCGTATATCCGCCAGTTTTTGACTTTGCCCATGAGCCACCAGCAGACTGCGCTCAGTAACACTCACTTTTTGCCGGTCTGCCGCCGGATTATCCGCTATTTTTCTCATACATCAGAACGGAATGTCGTCATCATAGGGCGCATCGAAATTATCATGGCTCGGAGCTTGTTGGGCAGATGACTGGCCTTGCGCTTGATAGTTTTGTTGCGATGGCTGGTTGGATTCGTTTCTTTTGCCGACCAAATCGATAATATTGGCGTTAAGCTCCAGACTGGTTTTAGTCGAACCGTCTTGCGCCCGATATTCGCTTTGACTCAGCTCACCGGAGACAAACACCTGCTGGCCTTTTTTCAGGTAATTTTGCAGCTGTCCTTCGGCGCGCTTACCCCACAGCGCACACCGAATCCATAACGTTTGTTGCTTCTCGCCAAAGCCGATATTGTTAGCCACGGTCACATTCAACACCGCTTGACCTGACGGCAAATATCGGACTTCGGCATCACGACCCACAGTCCCGGTAAAGCTGAAAACATTACTCATTTTTTCTCATTCCTGGTTAAATTAACAATACGGCTATTATCAACTGCTTCCACCAAAAAGAAAATGCCAAAGCTCAAACCGATTGCGATTATCGCCCGATCGAGTCCAGCTATTTAACCGGATGACCTGAACGATACGCTTTGTGCAGCGAGCGTTTAAAATAATGGATATGCAAAATACCAAAAGTATGGTTTTTTTGGGGACTGGCGAAACTGGATAAACAAAGCGGGGGGGGAACGGTGGATTAGCCTGAAGAAAACAAAAAACGCCCAAGGCCGTTAAAAGCCTTGGGCGTTTTTAAGTCGTTTGGTTAAGCGACCCGGCTAAGGAGGTCATTCGCATGATAATTGACCGGATTTAACGCGTTTACGGTTCAGGTTAATATTGCTGGCAATGGCCGCTGATGCGAACAGCGTCGATGAAATAATGAATTCACCCGAAATAAAGCCCAGCAGACCGGTTATAAATACTACCCCGGTTAAAATATCTTTGGAAAGGTCGTTCATGAGTAAGTCCTCGTATAAAGTTGAAAGGTTTTTTTAAATGATGTCTCAACTATACGGAACACGCCTATTATTGACAATAACCCTGGGGGCATATAGATTGTTTCCCAATTCGATACGCCGGATTCATAAGCTATTCATATTTATCGTGTAAAGCATTAATCCCTTACCGGTGCAGGCGCCAGCACCACTCTTGAGCCATTGCTTTCCGGGGAACTGACAACACCGGCCGCTTCCATATCCTCAATCATGGTTGCGGCGCGGTTATAACCGACTTTAAAGCGTCGTTGCACGCTGGATATTGAGGCCTTGCGGGTTTCCGTGACAAATTGCACCGCCTCATCATATAAAGCATCGCTTTCGGAATCGCCGCCATTGCCGCCGCTCATGCTATAGCCGTCATTGCCATCAGACGATTCGCGGGTGATGTCTTCCAGATAATTGGGCGGCGCGGTTTGTTTTAAAAATTCAACCACGCGATGCACTTCATGATCATCGACGAATGCACCGTGAGCGCGTATCGGAATACTGGTGCCCGAGGGCAAAAACAGCATATCGCCGTTACCTAACAGGGTTTCCGCGCCGCCTTGATCGAGTATGGTGCGCGAATCGATGCGCGATGACACCTGGAATGAAATCCGCGTCGGTACATTGGCCTTGATCAGACCGGTCAATACGTCTACCGAGGGACGCTGGGTGGCCAGAACTAAATGGATACCGGCGGCTCGGGCTTTTTGCGCCAGACGGGCGATCAGTTCTTCGACTTTTTTACCGACGATCATCATCATATCGGCTAATTCATCGATAACGATAACGATGCCGGGCAGCGTGCTTAAAGTGGGATATTCCTCCCCTTCTTCCAACGGATTGATCATTTGAAACATCGGGTCCCTGATGGTTTCGCCTCTTGCCGTGGCGTCTTCTATCAGCTGATTGAATCCGGCAAGGTTTCTAACGCCCATTTTGGACATTAACTTATAACGCCTTTCCATTTCGGCAACCGCCCAGCGCAGCGCGTTGCTGGCTTCTTTCATGTCGGTGACCACCGGAGTCAGCAAATGCGGAATGCCTTCATAAACCGATAATTCCAGCATCTTCGGATCGATCATGATCAGTCGCACCTGTTCCGGCGTGGCCTTATAAAGCAGACTGAGAATCATGGTATTGATGGCCACCGATTTACCGGAACCGGTAGTGCCTGCGACCAGTGCATGAGGCATTTTTCCTAAATCGGCAACCATCGGTGTGCCGGAAATATCCTTGCCCATCGCCAAGGTCAGCAAGGATTTTGACTTTTCAAAAGGTGCCGACACCAATAACTCGCGCAAGGTCACCATTTCCCGCTCCCGATTGGGAATTTCAAGGCCGACCACTGATTTACCCGGGATAATTTCGACGATACGCACACTGGTAACCGACAAGGCTCTGGCTAAATCCTTGGACAGCGTACTGATACGGCTGACTTTAACGCCTGCCGCAGGCTGCAATTCAAAGCGAGTAATAACCGGGCCGGGATGAAAGCCGACCACGGTAACGGTAACGTTAAAATCGGCCAGAATATCCTCTACCAAGCGCGACATCTCTTCCAAATCGGTTTGCGAATAACCGATAACGCGGGTATCGCGAAGATCCAGCAAATCCAGAGAAGGCAAAACCCCTTTGCTTGAGTCGTATTTAATAGTCGGCTGTTTTTTCAGCGGACCGTTATTTTTTACCCGTTTTTCTACAGGCTTTTCGATAGCGGCGATGGCTTTAGTGCTAACTTTTCTTTTAAATACCGGCTTTTCGCGATTATTTGTCGGCGTTTCGCTGCGTTTAACCGGATCTCCTTGTAATAGAGCCAAAATGCTACGCCGAAAAATCCGACAGATAAACACGGTATATTTGCCGATAAAATCCAGCAAGCCTACCCACGACAATCCGGTAACCAAGGTCACTCCGCCCAACAAAACGACCAGCAATAGCAATGTCGCGCCGGAATTACCTAACATGACCAACAATGTGCTGCCGGTTTCCTGGCCTAAAATACCGCCCGTGTTGCCCGGAAGTTCAATGCCTATTCTGAGCAGATACAAATTCAATAGCGCAGCACTCGAAATAATGGTTGCTATTGAGCCTACCCATTGCAGCGCAATAATCGTCTTTTCGCGGCCTTGTCTGCCGCGGGTATAGAGCAAATAACCTTGCCAAAAAATAATAACGGGGAATAAATACGCAACCAAACCGAAACAGCTGAGCGCAATATCAGAGAGCCACGCACCAAAAATACCGCAAGCGTTAGACACAGTTTGCACCGATCCGCTATGCGTCCAACCCGCATCTTCGTTACTAAAAGTGATCAACGAAATCAAAAAAAATAATGCGACTGCAATGAAACTCAATAAAGCGATTTCACGCAATCCACGAAAAGTTTTCTCTTCCATTATTGCAGCCATATTCAACAACTCTTTACATAAATTACCGACAAAACATAATTATAGATCAATAACACGATGTTTCACATTAATAATGCCCAGGATAAACCCCAGCACACACGCCTGCAATCATTCACCGGCCATACCGATAAAACAGCTTACCAAAGAATCGGTAAAGCCCCCTTCTCGTTCCCACGCTCCAGAGGCTGTTCTCATTCCCACGCTCCGGCGTGGGAATGCATACCGGTAATGGCAATTCCCACGCAGAGCATGGGAACCAGACCCCGCGATTCTAAGCTATGTCCTTCAGCTGGGGGATGTAAGGATGCTCTCGATCGAATTTCTTCGCTGGTCTGAAACCTCGCCCTTCAAGGGGATTATTTGAATTTGACAACGATGCATTGCATCGTTATGCTTTTTAGCATCCTCCTCGTTCACGGGGAGAAACAATCCACGGATGAGGCCGGATATGGATTGAAACATAATTAATTTTTCCCGCCTTTCCCCTACACAGGATTTTTAATGACTGACTCCAAACATTGCCGCCTTTTGATTCTCGGCTCAGGCCCCGCCGGTTATACCGCTGCAATCTATGCGGCACGCGCCAACCTGAACCCGGTTATCATTACCGGCATGCAACAAGGCGGTCAGTTAACCACCACCACCGACGTTGATAACTGGCCGGGCGATGTTGAAGGCTTGCAAGGCCCGGTGCTGATGGAAAGAATGCTTAAACATGCCGAGCATTTCCAGACCGAGATTGTTTTCGACCACATACACACCGCCGACTTATCCGCCCGACCTTTTACCTTAACCGGCGATTCCGGCACTTACACCTGCGATGCGCTGATTATTTCGACCGGTGCTTCAGCGCGATATTTAGGCCTGGAATCTGAAGAAGCCTTTAAAGGCAAAGGCGTTTCGGCTTGCGCCACCTGCGACGGCTTTTTCTACAAAAACAAAGCCGTTGCCGTCATTGGCGGCGGCAACACCGCCGTTGAAGAGGCGCTTTATTTATCCAATATTGCTTCCAAAGTCACCGTGGTGCATCGCCGCGATAAATTTCGTTCCGAAAAAATCCTCTCTGACAAGCTGATTGAAAAATCGAAAAACGGCAATGTCGTTATCGAATGGAATTATCAGCTGGATGAAGTGCTGGGCGACGACATGGGCGTTACCGGTCTTAGAATAAAAAATACCCTGGACGGCTCGAGCAAAGATCTGGAGGCACATGGCGTATTCATCGCCATCGGCCACACCCCCAACACCGGTATTTTTGAAGGCCAGCTGGATATGGATCACGGCTATATTAAAGTCAACAGCGGCATCCACGGCAACGCGACCGCAACCAGCGTTAAAGGCGTATTTGCTGCAGGCGATGTGATGGATTCCGTTTACAAACAGGCCATTACTTCAGCTGGCGCAGGCTGCATGGCGGCGCTGGATGCCGAAAAATTCCTCGATGAATTGCTTTAAAGATCCGGCCAAAGACAACAGGCCTTCCGCCTTTCAAACATGCAACTGACCGTTCTTGACCCCAACAACCCTGCCCAGGATTTTCCCCTAGCATGCAAAGCCCTCCGCGAACCGGACGGCTTACTGGCAGTCGGCGGCTGTCTGTCCCAAGCGCGGCTATTGAATGCCTACCGCCATGGCATATTCCCCTGGTATAACCCCGGCGAACCTATCCTGTGGTGGTCGCCAAATCCCCGCCTGGTTTTATTTCCCGACAAATTGCTTATTTCCCACAGCCTGCACAAAACGCTGCGTAAAAATATCTTTTCAGTCACCTTTGACCGGGCTTTTAACGACGTTATTGCCGCCTGTGCCAATCCGCGTAAAGAAGCGGACGGCACCTGGATAACCGATGAAATCAAGGTAGCGTACAATCAGCTGCACCAAGCCGGATTTGCCCGTTCGGTTGAGGTCTGGCTGGGTGATGAACTGGTTGGGGGATTATACGGCATCGCTATCGGGCAGGTTTTTTTCGGCGAATCGATGTTCCATACCAGAACAGACGCCTCCAAAGTGGCCTTTGCAGTACTGGTTAACCGGCTTAACTCTTGGGGTTACCGGCTGATCGATTGTCAAGTGCATTCAAATCATTTACAAAGCCTGGGCGCCGAGGAAATCAGCCGGGATGATTTTACATCGCTGCTCGATCGACATTGTCCGGCTGCAGCGCTGTCAAGCGCCTGGCAGCCTCAATAAGCCGCTAACCGTACTGGCGCTGTATTCGATAAAGCGTCAGACCTATATTGGCTTGTTGAGCAAAATATTTAAAGGCATTAAAATCTTCGTCAGTTAACGGCTCGCCACTCAACCCGCGATCCGCATAAATCAAACCAATCGGTATCTTATTGGAAAAAACAGGCATCATCAGGCATTCGTTTTTTCCGACCGCATTAATATCCCGAAGCGTATACATCTTGGCATTCACCGAGGGCTTCGCCCAAAATGCCTGGGTACCTGACAAACTATGAAAAAAAAGATTGGCGGGGACTTTGGTAACATGAAAAACAACATTGGATTCATGGCTTTCTTTGCGCCAACCCAGCGATAGCTTTTCTTTAAGCGATTGCTTGTCCGCCACTAACAGGGAAAAAATAGTTCTATCCATACCGATACCCCGATGGATTCCCTCAAGCACCGTTTCCAACAACAAATTAATGTCGAATTGATCGCTTATTATTGACGTTATATCCTGTGAAATCTGAAATTGCAGCTGTTTTTTATCCAAAACCGGCGGCGACTCTTCCAAATCGATAGATCGATTAAGGCGTTTTTGAATCAGCATCGCAGCGTCAGCAGCGCCAAACTGACAAGCAATATCGGAGGCATTACTGGTATTATTTCGAAGATTTTCAATAATAACCTTTTGCGATTGATGAGTAAGCGCTTCAATCTTTCTGACACAATCCTCATATTTTCTTGAGCCGACATCCCCCTCTTTTAAAGCCTCGGTAATTTCATAGCCTAACTGAACCAGACCGACTCGAGGGTTTTTGTTCAGCGCCTTTGGCTTAATCGATTCCTCAACCAAACTGCCTAACTTCCAGGCTTTACTTAAAGAAGCGCCCAAGTCCGTCAATTTAAATCCCAGCACTTTTTTTTCGGCTTGCTCGCGACTGTAATTTTCCTCGCTTACCAGAGCTTGAATACATTCGCCCTGCTCACCGCAAAAACACCAAAAAGAAATACTGCCGATATGATTAAGCAGCGTAGCGATAAACACCTCTTCCGGCGACACATCGTTAATCGCAACCGCTATGGCTTTTGCATGTACCGCCGCATGAATGGCCTGAGCTATTTCTTCATTAGCCTGTTGTTTATTGGTTGCCGATAAAATACACTCCAAAAAAGAGCAAACCAGCGTTAATTCACGAATAACCTCAGAACCGATCATGACAATGGCACGTGACACAGTCACCATTTTCTGACGCGAGGGATTGTAATGCGGAGTATTACTGATTTTTAATAATTTAACCGTCAGATTCGGGTCCTGTAAAATAACAGAGGCCAATTCCATCGCGCCTTTTCTGTCATCATTTAAAATATTATGAATACTCAACGCCGTATTGGAAAATATCGGCATTTCCTCATTGCATAACACATGCGTCCATCCATTAAGCGTCAGCGGCTCTGCTATGACGCCAGAGAGAGCACCTTCGGATTCCATTTCTATTATATTGGGACTTAGCGGATCGCTTTTCGATGTCATTGAACTGCTTACGGCCTATTCAAAGGCAGCGCTGCTCCCATGCTCTGCGTGGGAATGCATATAACCGGACGAGACAACGCTGGTTCCCATGCGCCTGCGTGGGAACCAGCGTCCATCCCGCCTAGCGTTTCTAAATTGTGTCGATAGCTATGATTCAAAGGACGAGTGTTTTAAATAGTTTTTTAAAAAATCTTTCCAGGTAACAACACCCAAAATAGTCCTATCCTCGCCGATCACAGGGAGACAGGATATATCGGCATCGAGCATTTTTTGCACCGCAATATTGCATTCAGTTGCAGGCGTCACCGTATCAACCTGGCGTGACATAATCTGATGGGCGTGTTTTTTTAACGTTTCTTTATCGCGCAACGTTTCTGAGCCGGTATAAATATAAGGACTTAACGCCCGCAATAAGTCACGATCCGAAATAATCCCGACAAACGTTTTATCGACTTCGTCCTCAACCAACAAATGATGAAAATAGACATGATCGAAAATGTCCTTGATCAACAATAGCTGAGTATCCATATTAACCGTAACTGGATTGGTGGTCATAATATCAGCGACAATCATCATCTGGAGTTCTCCCGTTTTTTCAAGCGCACATTTTACTCGCTTGCTAAGCCCCGACCTTAGTCTTTGTTGTATTGCGCAAGTAGTTGCGGGAGTAATTGTGGGAGTGACGCCTACGTCACGACCAGCCTCTAATTCCCACACTCTGCGTAGTTCCTGGTTCCCATGCTCCTGCGTGGCAACCTATGCAGGAGCTTGACCCCTTTGTTTCCCCTATTTCCTCTTTACTGCGCCAGACGTAGCACCGCAACAATTAAACCGCCGATCGCCAGTAATGTGCCAAAACTCCAGCGCATCAACAATTTTATTTCATGATGCAGCCCCATAATCTCCTGATGCTGCTGTTCAAACCTTTTATCCACTTGGTCAAGACGCTTCTCCACCTGCTCAAAGTGCTTGTCTATCTGCTCAAAGCGCTTGTCTATCTGTTCAAAGCGCTTGTCTATCTGTTCAAAGCGCTTGTCTATCTGTTCAAAGCGCTTTTCCATCTGCTCAAAGCGCTTTTCCATCTGCTTGAAGCCTTCCACCATCAGCTCCCGCTGATGTTTCAACTCTTCTTCCACGCGGATAGTTCTTTCCCGCAAATCCAGCTCATACCGCACATTTGCGTTTAACGTTTCAGGCGTTTCGGATAACGCTTTTTTGATCAGCCACTGAATTTGATCAATATCTTCTTGTGCCAAAGCCATTTTTATCGTCCTTTTCTGCCTGCTTCAAACATTTTAGAAATATAACATAGTTTATTTTACAGCTTTTTTATTTTCGCTTAAATATCATCTGATTTAACATAACATCATTTTGCATGGCATTAACATTCAATCGAGCCTGACCCCATTGGTTTGATCCCTTTGGTAATTTGACATAGAACAAATAATGACGACCGACTTATCGAGAATTTTTATATGAAAACAGTTACTTTGAAAATTGATGACAGCATAGATGAAAAATTTCTTTGGCTATTAGATCATTTTTCATCAAATGAAATTAAAATTCCGGAACAATCAGAATATATCAATGACGATGATTACCTAAGATCAATAGATGGCATGGTTCAAAGCATAAGTAAAATTAGAGGGTTTAGATTGGTATAGACAAATAGTTTCAAAACAAAGCCCTCTATTCATTGTTTAACATTTAACATAAGTGGCCCATTAGGGCCGCCGGAGGAAGCGGGAAACAACCGTGACCCAGGCCACCCTACCCGCTTCGTCAAGCTGAGCTTGAGGGTAGGCATTCCCAAGCTGGAGCTTGGGAATGAGACAAATCGGGTTCCGATGCTCCTGCGTGGGGACCTAATTTGACTCTGGTTCCCATGCTCCTGCGTGGGAACCTAATTTGACTCTGGTTCCCATGCTCCTGCGTGGGAACCTGATTTGACTCTGGTTCCGATGCTCCTGCGTGGGAACCTAATTTGACTCTGGTTCCCATGCTCCTGCGTGGGAACCTAATTTGACTCTGGTTCCGATGCTCCTGCGTGGGAACCTAATTTGACTCTGGTTCCGATGCTCCTGCGTGGGAACCTGATTTGACTCTGGTTCCGATGCTCCTGCGTGGGAACCTAATTTGACTCTGGTTCCCATGCTCCTGCGTGGGAACCTATGCCGCCGGTATGCTCTTGTGTCCCGTAGGCATTCCCAGGCGGGAGCATGAGGAATAATGTAACCTGACCCCTTTGTTTGCCTGCGGCTTATAAGATCTTCACCAACGTAGCAACTGCTCCTATTGCAACAACCATTAACCCGCCTAATTTGATAATCATGCGCTGTTCCAGTTGAAGCAATCGCGCATCCAGTCTTTCATTTAATCGTTCTTCCATTTGTTTTAGGTCTTCACGAGTAGCAACTTCTTTCAAATTCAGCTCAAAAACTTCTGCTTCAGCCTCTGCTATCCGTGATTCGGCTCCTGCCGCTTTTAGCCTATTAGCATACTTTAAGGTATCAAACGTAATTGCAGCCATAACCAAATACCCATCAAAAATCACTAAAACCAAAGTATAACACAACAAAAAAACCTATTGATACCCACCGATTATTCCTTCACTTGATTCAACATAAAAGCAATTATCGGCATCATAAATCAAAGACCTGACCCCATTGACTTGGTTTGCGACCCAGTCTACCCGGCTTACAGCGATTAGCGTGTCGTAATCGCCGGATACAAAAAGGCAATACTTACAACAACCAACGCCAAAATCATCAATAAATTAATCATATCAAATATCCCTTAATTCAATTAAATGAATTTCTATCTTACGGCTAACGATGATAATCGAAACCGTCAGAACCACCAACAACCAACCCTGAATAAAACAAAAGACCGTTCTGCGCATCTAAATACAATTTAGAAACCCCAACAACATCAGCGACCAAAATGGTGATCAATATCTTGAATTGTTCTTTAAGCCAATCCAGTCGAGCCCTAATTTCGTCCAACTTCGGCATTACAAATCTTCCCAATCGGTTGTTTTCGTTACATCGTCAAACGGAACGGAGTTTGAAGACTCTTGAAGTTTTCAGTATAACACAACAAAAAAACGCCATTGACAACTACCCCCGATTATTCCTTCACTTGATTTAACATAAAAGCAATTATCGGCATCATAAATCAAAGACCTGACCCCTAGCCATTAGACCCCTAGCCATTACGGAGGGGTATCAATACAAAACCCTTTATGTATAATTACTACCCATTATTCAATAGGAGTTAAATTAATGTCAAAAGCAATAAAATTATCTGAAAGTTTAATTAATGATGCTGTCATTAATGGCAAGGCGCAGCATCGAAGCGCACCTAAACAAATAGAGTATTGGGCCAGGATGGGGAAAATAGCAGATGAAAATCCAGATTTACCATTAACCTTTATTAAAGGTATTTTAACCGGTATAGAAGAAAATAAAGCAGGCGATATATCGGATTATAAATTCGGATGATAGTAAAACAAACCAGCATCTTTAAGCGTCGAGTTAAAAAAATGCATCGTACTGAAAAAGAAGAACTTGATAAAGCGGTTAAAAATATCATCTCTGATCCATCTATCGGTGAAATGAAAACTGGCGATCTAGCAGGCATCCAAGTGCATAAATATAAGCATAATGCTCAACAATATCTTATTGCCTATGAATATATTGATGATGAATTATTGCTCACCTTTATTGAGCATGGGACGCATGAAAATTTTTATCGAGATCTTAAGCATTGATTTAACATAAAGCTCATTATCGGCATCATAAACCAAAGACCTGACCCCGTCTTCCACGACCCCGTCTTCCACCGTCTTCTCATTCCCACGCTCCCGCGTGGGAATGCATAATGTAACCTGACCCCTTTGTTTTACCTTTGTTTTATTCTTCCGATAATTGACTCTGGTTCCCATGCTCCTGCGTGGGAACCTATGCCGCCGGTATGCTCTTGTGTCCCGTAGGCATTCCCAGGCGGGAGCATGGGAATGAGGAATAATGTAATGTAACCTGACCCCTTTGTTTTACCTTTGTTTTATTCTTCCGATAATTTATAAACAGCAAACAACATCAAAGCAGCTATCAACACGGCAATACCAATAATTACAACCAAACCTATATTCATAGTTATAACTCCTTAATCTCTTTTGTTCTCTGAGAAATTTTCCTGGTTCCCACGCACGCTGGAGCATGGGAACCAGGAAATGTAACCTGACCCCATTTTTTTTTGACCCCATTTTTTTCTTGGTTTTGAAAAATTAGCGAAGGCATTGTTGAATAAAATTGAATATTAATGAATAATAATGCTTCGTAATAAAAACGAACCATTATTTAGGAGTAGAAATGAAAACAGTGACCATGCGTGTAAATGAAAGCGTTTATGAAATGATTCGCCAAGCTGCTGATGGACAAAAGAGGAATATTTCCAATTTTGTTGAGTTTGCAACTTTACAATATTTAACATCATCTCAATATATTGACCAAGCTGAGATGAGTGATATTCTCAATGATAAATCTTTGGTAGAAAATTTAACATCAGGGTTACAAGATGTAAAAAATGGAGACTACACCCTTGTCTAATTTTCAGATTGTGGAAACCAAGACCTTTCAAAAAGTAAAAATAAAACTAGACGCTAAGCTTTACAAGAATATAAAAGAGATTATTTATCCACAATTGAAACAAAATCCATTTTTTGGGAACAACATAAAAAAACTTAAAGGGGAGTTTGAAGGAATTTATCGTTATCGTTTTGGTAATTACCGTTTGTTCTATCTGATAGAAAAAGAAAAAGTTATCGTCGCTATTTTGGATGTTAAACATCGCCAAAAGGCTTATGATTAAAAAATAGATCCAAATCAAAATATAACAAATTTCACATAAAACCCATTATCGGCATCATAAATCAAAGACCTGACCCCGTGACCCCCCTGATTTAACATAAGCGCCATTAGACGCCGCGCGAGGAAGCGGGAAAAAAGGAGAAAAGAGGAAGAAAACAGCGGGGTTCAATCGAGCCTGACCCCATTAGTTGCCCGCGTTACGCAGCTCTTTGCGAAGGCTCCATGGATGATCGTTTGCTAACATACAAAATTTCAAAACCCAAAAGACGCCCTTGTTTATCAAAATCGGCGATGATCCCTGGTTCAATTTCCTCGGTTCGTTCAACAGTACCTTCAATCAATTCAAGATATGCTGCATCCGCATGGGGGTCGAATTCAATTTTCATAAGTCTTTTACCTCATCATCAAAATAGGCAGTTACAATCGCTACCGGGATAACTGTTTCATTATAAATTACACGCAATACCCGAAAACCACACTCAGCAATGGGTCGTAAAACATGAACCAAAGTGGCATCGTCCCTATCAGATTCCATTCTTGCAGGATAAGCCAAAGTCTCCTCAATCCAACTAAAGCAAATCCGCCGTTTTGCGATTCGTTTTTTCGCATGATCAGTTAACAAATATTCCATATTATCAATAGTTACACCATTCACTGCAAAATACAAATCAAATATCAGCTAAAAGGCTCAATTAATTTAACATAACCTCCCATTATCGGCATCATAAATCAAAGACCTGACCCCGTGACCCCGTCTTCTTTCTATGCTGCCAGACGTAGCACCGCAACAATTAAACCGCCAATCGCCAGTAATGTGCCGAAACTCCAGCGCATCAACAATTTTATTTCATTATGCAGCCCCATAATCTCCTGATGCTGCTGCTCAAAACGCTTATCTACCTGCTCAAAACGCTTATCTACCTGTTCAAAACGCTTATCTACCTGTTCAAAACGCTTTTCCATCTGCTTGAAGCCTTCAATCATCAGCTCTCGCTGATGCCTCAACTCTTCTTCCACGCGGATGGTTCTTTCCCGCAAATCCAGTTCATAACGCACATTAGCATTTAACGTTTCCGGTGTCTCGGATAACGCTTTTTTGATGAGCCACTGAATTTGATCAATATCTTCTTGTGCTAAAGCCATTTTTAACAACCTTTTATACCTGTTTACAGATGATCAAAACTATACCATAAACATTCAAAGAATAAATATTGGTTTTTCATCGAGCCGGGCTAATTTAACATAAGCGCCATTACTGGAATCATAAATCAAAGACCTGACCCCGTATTCACTTTCTTAGACCTTGCGACTCCCCGAGTTTTTTTATTCTTGGCTACACAGGGAATGCAATTTCTGGTAGTGACGTTACAGTACAGTCAAATGCTCACTACTTTCGGTATGAACCAGATCGCCACTACGTTGCAGTACAAAATAACCACGCCTTAACGCTTCCCTTTTGGCAGCATCGTTAATGTGGAAGGAGGCAATTGCACCATACTGCTTGTAATTCTGATAAATTGGAAACAGCTGCTTAAAATGCTTCATCTTACGGTCTAACTTATCCAGATCGTTTTCGTGCGCTTTATATTTGACTTCAACAATGCCGATGGCATCACCATTGGTCATCACCAAATCATATTCTTCTTGAATTTGACCACGATGTTTTTCCATGCTCTTTACCACGTCATCAAAATGGATAGAACCCAAGTGATTGTCTTTTATCAGGCTTTGAAAAAAGAACTCTTCGGCTACATCACCTTGATTATTGGTTACATTGCCCAACGTAATACCGATACGTTCCAGCTTTTCATCGGTACGCTTCATTTGCTCATCAGTACGGTCTTGTGCAACAGCAAGACTTGCCACCAATGCTTTCAATTCATCATCAGTCATATTCTTCTCCCGATATTCAATGCTGAGAATTTTAGCATAGTAAAACGCCACTCACGCGTAAACAGCAACAAAAAAATTTAACATAAACTAGATTATCGGCATCATAAATCAAAGACCTGACCCCATTTTTTTTCTCTAAAGCAGCTTTACCAGTGCGGCAACAATACCGATGGACAAGGCCATGAGAGCGCCTAGTTTGATGATTAGGCGCTGCTCAAGATCGCGCATTTCACGGTGCATGTCTTCTTTAGTCACCAAGTCCTTGAGATTGACTTCTAGCACCTCGGACAACGCCACAGCCTCAGCTTCCGCTTGTGCAGGTGGAACACCGGCTGCCTTAAGGGTATTGGCAAATTTCAAGGTATCGAATGTAATCGTTGTCATAACACATAACAAACCCCAGCAAAGTATAAATTGCCTGTAGTATACCAAATAATTAAAGTAGCAAAGCTCAATTGATTTAACATAAAGCTCATTACTGGAATCATAAATCAAAGACCTGACCCCGTATTCTGTTCTTTTTCCTAACGCGAATCCACCCTACGCGGTGATCCGCCGTACGGCCGTCTTTTGATTTAGTGATTTCTCATATGTTTCTTAAACTCATAATACGAGTCCCACGCCAAATAGCCAATAAACACAACAAATACCAAACCCATAATAAACATAACAAGTGAATTAAGCATCTTCCAACTCCCTAATTAAATTCTTAATAAAACGATACTGAAAAACGCCAAATATTGCTGCCCCCATAACACCTGAAAGTGCTAGCAATAAAATGAATAAAGGGACATTTAAAAAGTTTGAAGCAGACCAACCAATCAACCCAACAATTACGGCGAGCGCAGCAAAAAACATTTTCTCATGAAAAGAAATATCAGCTTTTATTCTATCTAATTTGCTCATAGGTAAATACTACACCATTAAAAATACACTGTCAGTTTTAAACATAAAATCCATTATGCGCCGCTGGAGGACAAGGGAAAAAGGAGAAAAGGGAGGGATTTAATGTAACCTGACCCCTTTTTTTTGTTTTTTTGTTAAAATGGACGGCCACGGATATACAAGGTATCAGGAGAAAGGTCAATCTCATCATTCCACACAACGGTTCCATAGTTTACATGTGCTTTCATAAAAAGATTTTGCTCAGTCAATCTAGAAAATGCAGGATAAGAGAGCAATAGCTTCATATCAAAAAAACGACGCTCGCCATTTTCAAAAATGGCTTCCAAGCAATAATCGGGCAATGTTTTTACTTGAATCACATCAGGAACCATCACTCACTCCTTAACGTAATGGATCAATTTTAAAAGGCATCTCACCATTAGAGGCAAGAAACCAATCAGCCATTAAATCATCCTGATGCAGCTCTATCCAAGCCTGGACAAATTTCATCTGCCTGACAGGAAGGGTTCCTTCAAGCACATCACCGCTTGGAATAGCAATGGATGCTTTAGATTCATTATAACGAACATGAATATGAGGCAAATGGTGCTTTTCCGTATCCAAAACATACATTGAAACAAGGATACCGTAAAACATGCTAATAGTCGGCACGAACACTCCAGAACAAAACAAAACAAAACAAAACAAAACAAAACAAAACAAAAATAAGATTTTACTATTGTAACGTAAATTAGCAAAGCGCAATAGAAATTCCAATTTAACATAAAAAATTTTATCGGCATCATAAATCAAAGACCTGACCCCGTTTTTTTCTTTTTTGACCCCTTTGTTTTGCTTTGTTTATAACACCGTCAAATGCTCACTGCTTTCGGTATGAACCAGATCGCCGCTACGTTGCAGCACAAAATAACCGCGTCTTAACGCTTCTTTTTTGGCATCATCATTAATGTGGAATGAAGCAATGGCACCATATTGCTTATAGTTTTGGTAAATCGGAAACAGTTTTTTAAAATGCCTCATCTTCCGATCAAGTTTGTCCAAATCATTTTCATGGGCTTTGTATTTGACTTCAACAATACCGATAGCATCACCATTAGTCATCACCAAATCATATTCTTCCTGGATTTGACCTCGATGCTTTTCCATGTTTTTCACTACATCATCAAAGTGGATAGAGCCTAAATGATTATCCTTTATCAGACTTTGAAAAAAAAATTCTTCGGCAACATCGCCTTGATTCTGCCCAATGTTGCCCAGCGTAATACCCATCCGATCTAGCTTATCAGTCAACATCTTATCGTTGCGCTTGATTTGCTCATCAGTTTTTTTTTGAGCAACTGCAAGGCTTGCAACCAAGGCCTTTAATTCATCATCAGTCATTTTCTTCTCCCGATATTCAATGCTGATAATTTTAGCATAGCAATCCGCCACTCACGTACAAAACAACAAGTATTCTATTTTCAAATTTAACATAAAATATCATTATGCGCCGCTGGAGGACAAGGGAAAAAGGAGAAAAGGGAGGGATTTAATGTAACCTGACCCCTTTTTTTCTGACCCCGTTTTCCTCTTTGCTTGGTTTGAGGAAAAGTCATTTTAATACCCACTTACCACTTCTCTTAATTTCTCGATACATTGCGTCAGGCGCTAAATCAATATCGTCTGGCCAAATCACCACGCCATTATCAACAGATACAAGACGAAAATAAGCGGGATCCCTTAATAAACTAAACACCCCAGTCAAGTGAGTTTCTTCAAATAACACCTTACCTGTAGTACCATCTTTAAAAGAAACACGTAAACTCAAATCAGATTCAGGCACAACATTAATAACGTCCCAATACATTTAAATTTCCTTCTATTTCAAAGGTGGAATTTTTTTAGGTTGTTGTCTCGCCGAACACAAATCCCAGTCTTCCAGCAATTCTGTCTGGTGAAGTTCTGCCCAATCTAATGCCAATTCCTGGGCTCGACGCGGTAATGACCCTTCAATCAATTCTAGTTTTTTAATATCAACAACAGCTTTAAACTCAGCATACTCAACATGAAAATGTGGTGGCGCATGATCATCAAAAAACATCTTAATTAAAATGCCATAAAACATACTAATAGTCGGCATGACCAAGAACCTCTAACAAAATAAAAGAAATAATTGTAGCTCAAATCAACGAAAAATAACATGAGTCTGCATGATTTAACATAAACCCCATTATCGGCATCATAAATCAAAGACCTGACCCCGTTGTTTTGCCCGTAAAAACATAGCCGGAGTATATCATAACTACAAAAACGGCCCAAAATTGATGCGCATAAACCTTTGCCCCCTGCAAATTTAACATAAAACCAATTATGGGAATCATAAATCAAAGACCTGACCCCGTCTTTTTTATTTTAAACTTTCAATCGAGTCTGACCCCATTGGTTGTGACCCCATTGGTTGGGTTGTTACTGGTTGTTACTGGCTAATGTGTTTTTAATACAGGATAAA
>JAGXGY010000054.1 GCA_024636505.1 Methylobacter sp.
CGGCCAAATCGATGGTTAATGCGCCGTCTACAAAAGCGGCCAGCATATCGGAACGGGTAACACCGCTGCTAAGCTGATTCTTCCAGTAGTCTACGCCACCGGCATCGCCGGGCGCACCCAGAACGTTTTGATAAATGGCCTGAACGAAAGTCGAATCAGTCATCCCGCCGTAGGTTTCTGTAAACACCGGGTGACGGGTAAAACCGGCGGCTAAGGCTGCAATAGCATTGCCTGCATTGGCAGAAAACTGAGTTTCCCAAAAAGCGAGTCCTGCCGCATCCGGCGCCCGGTTGAAGGTCGCAGTGTACATCGCCGAAATAACTTGTTTATTCGTGGCTGTTGGCATGTTTAAATCCTCAAATTATGGGGGGGGGTAATAGCTTGTCAGCGTAGTCCCCTCCCTGATCTATGTCAACTGCAATCGATAACGCGTTATGCATTCCCACGCGGAGCGTGGGAACGAGGGGGTGCGGGGGTGCGGGGTGCGGGGTGCGGGGGTTTCTGGTTCCCATGCTCCGGCGTGGGAATCTGTTTCTGGTTCCCATGCTCCAGCGTGGGAATCCGTACCGGCTTTGGGGGTGGTGGCGCTGTCGTATGCATTCCCACGCGCGAGCGTGGGAACGAGGGAGCGTGGGAACGAGGGAATCTGTACCGGCTTTAGGGGGGGGTGGCGCTGTCGTATGCATTCCCACGCGCGAGCGTGGGAACGAGGGAGCGTGGGAATGAGAGCGAAGAATCAGGACGGTTTTTTTAACGGCCTGAAGCGCCGCCACAATGGACGTTCTACGCACCCATGGCCAAGGGCGGCGCAGCCGATGGTCAGCACCGCGACGCTGGCGATGTCTTGGGCGGCGGCTACCGGCGGTTGCAGTTGCAGTAACCAGATCACCGGAAAGTGGTATAAAAATACGCCGTAAGACAGCGCGCCGAGGTTTTTATCCAGTCGGCTTGCGGCTTTTCTGGTTCCCATGCTCCAGCGTGGGAACCCAGACTGGCTTTGATCGGGTTGCCATGCTCCGGCGTGGGAATCGGTACCGGCTTTGGGGGGGGTGTATGCATTCCCACGCGGAGCGTGGGAACGAGGGCGCGTGGGAGCGTGGGAACGAGGATCTGCTGGAGCGTGGGCTTGAGGCGATTTTTTTTTGCTTAGCGCCGCCAGCAAGGGCATGGCCAGCAGCAAGCCTAAGGAGACTTCGCGGTTATAGGGGATGTGCGCCTGTCCGATAATAAGCCAAAGCAGGTAAGCGGCATTGAGCAGCCATATCGCCAACAAAAGCCGGGGCAGGCTCTTATGCCGACTGCTTAACTGTTGCAAGGCGCCCAGGATGAAGATAAACAGGATGCCCGGCAACAGTCGATAGCCGTAATAATCGGTGTTCAGCCATTGGCTTTGCGCCAGCGCAAAGATAACTAGGCTAAGTGCCAGGCAGATAATTAACCTAGACAGCCGTTGCGACAACAGCAACGGGGCTATCAGGTAAAACTGAATCTCGGTGGCCAGCGACCAAGCGGGCGGTATCAGGGTAAAGCTGTCCTGGCCGGTGTACATATAATAGTTTAACGGGATGATCAGGGTGTTGGCCAGCCAGTCGGTCAGCGCAGGCGCCGCTGAGATAAACGGCGATTGCGCGCCGTTATGCCACAGCAGTGCCGCAAAGATCGCCGCGATGCTGTATTGCGGAACAATCCGCCAGCTTCTGTCGCGATAGAAATTAAACAATGCTTTAGGCTGGCGCTGCCATTTTGCCCACAGGCCCGCCACCACGTGTCCGGCGAGCAGGTAAAACGCTACCACGGCGATCACCCCCGGGTTGAGTCCGGCTATGCTGATGCCCAGGTGGCTAAGCAGCACCAGGCTGGCTAGGATGAATCTGACGCTACCCATAGGCATTCCTACGCGGGAGCGCGGGAGCGAGGGAGTGTTTTCTGGTTCCCATGCTCCCGCGTGGGAATCCATACCGGCTTTGGGTGTGGTCGTGCTTCCGTATGCATTCCCACGCGGAGCGTGGGAACGAGAGCGCGTGGGAGCGTGGGAACGAGGACGGGAACGAGGGAACGTTTTCTCTCTGGTTCCCATGCTCCCGCGTGGGAATCCATACCGGCTTTGGGTGTGGTCGTGCTTCCGTATGCATTCCCACGCGGAGCGTGGGAACGAGGACGCGCGGGAGCGTGGGAACGAGGACGCGCGGGAGCGTGGGAACGAGGACGCGTGGGAACGGATTGGCCTACCATGCCTTACAAACATCCAACAATCCCTCCGCTCCGGCATAATTTCTAGCACTTGAATATCGCCAATGTTCTGCCTGATCAACATAGCCGCGTTTCACCGGGTTGTGATGAATATAGCCCACTTTCTGCCGCATCATCTCTTCATTTTGAATCCACTCGGGGTGGCTGCCTTCCTGCCAAATCTGATAGGTCCGATCTTGTTTGTGGGCCTTTTTGTAAAAGGCCAGTTGCTCCAGAATTCGTCTTATCTTATTTTCAGATAAGTACTGAATCAAGCGCTTTGCTGTATAGGACTTGAATCGCGAAATATCACGGCTCAGGTCGTCGCTTTGTACAATCATATGAAGGTGGTTTTCTAAAATCACGTAGGCGTAAACGGTCAATCCCTCTTTTTGCAAAAAACGTAACGACTCCAGAATAATATCCACGGTTTCCTGTCGGGTGAAAATGGGAATCCAATGCAGGATTGTACAGGTGATAAAGTGCGGCAATGTCGGATCAACGATCTGATAACGGCTTCTTCCCATTTGTATCTCCTTTATGCATTCCCACGCGGGAGCGTGGGAACGAGAACGCGGGAATCTTTGCTTGCCACTGCCCGTATGCATTCCCACGCGAGAGCGTGGGAACGAGAACGCGGGAATCTTTGCTTGCCACTGCCCGTATGCATTCCCACGCGGGAGCGTGGGAACGAGAACGCGGGAATCTTTGCTTGCCACTGCCCGTATGCATTCCCACGCGGGAGCGTGGGAACGAGAACGCCGGAGCATGGGAACGAGAAGCGTGGGAATCTTTGCTTGCCTAGTTTTTATAAGCGACCACCGTGTAGTTGCTGTAGATCCGGGTTAGGTCGTCGTCGGGGATGCCCGGCAGTTGTTCGGGCAGGTTATAAATAATCTGCACTCCGGTGAGGCCGAGCCATTGCACCAGAAAACTCACATAGTTATCGGATAACGGTTTTTGATGGGTGGGATCGGTATAGAATCCGTTAACGGCCAAAGGATGACGCATGTTGATGGTTTCAAGCAACAGTACGCCGCCGGGGCATAGCCGCTCGACGCATTGCTGCAAGACCGGCAGGATGTCCGGCGGCGGCAGGTGTTCGATGACTTGCAGCAGGCTGATACCGCAAAATTGCTCTTCGGTTGCCGATAAAAATTGTTGGGCGCTGGCGGTGACGGCGGTCAAGCCCGCCGCAAGGGCCCGTTCGACTTCCTGCGGTTCGATGTCGATGCCGACGGCGGCGATGTTTTGTGTTTGTAAGTAACTGAGAAATTCGCCGTCGCCACAGCCTATATCCAGGAAGCGCAAGCCGCTGTCGGCTTTGATGGTTGGCGCATACAGGTCGTATTGCTGTTGGCGTATTTGCTGATGCCCTGGCGCCATTTCGCTAAAGTAACTGTAAAAGGCCTGCGCTTTTTGTTCGGGGCTAAGGTCGTCGGCCAGTTTGCCCAGTTTGGATTCGGCGTTTTGTTGCCAGCAGGGTGCGGGGGCTGTCCAGGCAAACGGGTGTTCGGAAGGATAGAGGATACGTTTTACATCGTTTATTTGATGTCCGAGTGTTGCGGTGGTTTGCTGTAAATCAGTTTCCAGTTTGTTGATGGCCTCATGGTGTTCGGTTTCCTGTTTGTTGATAGCCTCATGGTGTTGTGCCGTGTTTAAGGCTAAGGCTTGCTCCAGTTTGCTGATGGCCTCATGGTGTTGTGCTGCGTTTAAGGTTAAGACTTGCTCCAATTGTTGAACCTGGGCATTAAGCTGCTGGGTCTGGTAGTAGGTACGTGCCACTAACAGCCATGAACGCAACCAGCGCAAGGGCAAGGCCAGCGGGGATCGCCGGATAAACTGTTTTACTGCGGAAAGACTCATGTTGTTGCTCCAACGGTTTAATAGGGTGTTTTTAGGGTGTGCGCCAGTAGTGTTTGATATTCCCCCCGGTTTCTGGTTCCCAGGCTCCTGCGTGGGAACCCATACTGACTTATGCTTCCGGTATGCATTCCCACGCGGGAGCGTGGGAACGAGGGCACGCTCCTACGTGGGAACGAGGGCAACTGGATGAGTTGCTTGGTTTTAATCATACAAGTCTTGCCGGTTCGCCCCTACAATTTATCGTGCCTGGATAATACGCTCAATAAGCTGCCGGGCGCTTTGCTGCCAGGTGAACCAGGGCATGTCTGCAGACTGCGGCGCCAGGCCGTCGGCATTGATTGCCAGCCAGTGTTTGACGGCATCGGCCAAGGCCTGTGGCTCAACGCCGCTAAAGTAGTGGGCGTGCTTGTCCGCCACTTCCCTGAATACGGGGATGTCACGGGCGATAATGGGCAGTTGATGTTGAGCCGCTTCAATCAGCGGCAAACCAAAGCCTTCTCCCTCGCTGGCGGCAATAAGGCAGGAACTGGCGGTGTAGATCTGTTGCAAATATTCATCGCTAATGCCTTCCAGCCAATACAGGCGGTTGTTCAATTCACGGTGGCCACGCAGTTTTTCAGCCAGCTTATCCATCATCCAGCCTTGGTTGGCTACGATGACAAGATTCACGTCTATATTGGCCTCCCAGAGCCGTTCAAAGGCGGCCAAGGTTTGCAAGTGGCCTTTGCGTGGCTCAAGGGTGCCGACCATCAAAAAAGTAGCTCGTTTGGTCAGTGCGGCCGCTATTGCCGAGGCTGTTTGGGGGATGCCTGCCGACGGCACTGATGATTCAATATCAGCCCCCAGATGAAACCACTGTATATCGAAGCGACAATGCTGTGAGGGGGGGCGGTTGTCGGTTAACCAGGCGGCTACTTGTTCTGCAACGGATTTGGAAATGCACAGCACGCCGTCATTTTCAGTGACGACGGTCATCCATTGTGTATATGTCTCGAAAGCACTTTCAGCAAACGCCCAAGGCAGGGTAATAGGTAATAAATCGTAAACCACAAAGTTGACTTGCACGCCAACGTTACGCATCTTCCGGTAAAAATGCCGTTGCGCTTGCACGACGTGGAAATTTAAATCCAGTCCCAGAAAAATGTCCCCTGCTTGAAAGTCGATGGGCTCGTCTATAAGGCTGTTTTCGGGGCAACCTAGAAATCGTAAACTAAATTGCCGTGCATATTGATAACCCTGATCAGCGCTGGCATACACGGGCTCAACGCTAAAACCATCAGGGGGGTTCATCAATAATTCGTTCAAAATACTGCGGACGACCCGCTGGATACCTGACTTTACATCACGCTGCACTAATTCAGAAATATCTACGAACAATTGACGGCGAGCGGGTTGGATGGATACTGATTGGGCCACGGCTTGCGCCAAACTTGTCCAGGCGTGATCGTCTTCGGGTCGGGGGGTAATTTTGCCCAGTGCTTGGGTTAATCCGGCTAGTCCTGTTTGCGATGGGTTGTAAAACGATTCTATTGCCTGCACATATCGGTTGGCGCAATAATCCGGCTTATGCTCGGCCAATACGATTTCTCTGGCTCGTTGCCCTAATTGCAGGCGGGACGCGGCATCTGCCGTTAGCGTTTCGAGCGCTGAAATGAGCTCGGCATCGGCAAATTCGTCAGCCAATTTCCAGACGGCATCATCGGGCACATCGGCAACGCTTCCGTTAGCATTAACGATAGTCGGTAATCCGTAGTTCATGCAATCCAATATCGCGGCGGAGGTTTCTCCGCGAGAAAGTGTGCGCAATTGTACGGCAATGTCGGCAGCCGCCAAGTAATGTCGAAAACTATCGGTATCGACCCATCCGGTAATTTGAATTTGCTTGCCCAGGGCGCTTTGTTCGATTTTTGCAAGCAACTGTCTGCCATAATCACCGCCCGGCAGTTCGCCAACAAAAATCAGCTTATTACGCGGATCGCGGCTTAAATTGGACGCTATCCAGGCATCGAGCAATCGGTGGTTGAGTTTGGTAGGGCCTAACATGCCAAAGCTGCAAACCACTACATCATTGGGGTCAATTTTCACTATTTGTCGGCTTGTGCGGCAGTCGGCGGCGGCTACCGGTACGCGCAATAGTGGCACCACTGTCCAGTTGTCTAAGACATCTGAACCTATCCACTGTCTGGCCAACCGACAAGAATAGTCCGAATGGACGACGACACCCAGTGCGCGTTGTATGACACTCAGGTTACACGGGTAGTCCCATACTACTTGCGGGCTGTTTGCTTCTTCAAAGCGCCGCTTTATCGCCGCATAGCCATGGCTGTTATACAGGGTTTGCCCCCAAAGCCCTGGACGATAACCTGTGCCTTCCATATCCGCAACAACGGACGATAAAAAGAAGTCGTGCAACACGACCACTCCGGGCACGTCATCCAGCAATCCAAACATGTGTTTATGAAATGACGAGTTGCCAAAGTGATAAAGTACCCGGTCAAATTGATGTGAATGATTTTTGAACCACGCGACGCTACGAATAGGACAGTTTGCGTTTATCCAGGCATCAGATACGGCGTCTTGGTCTACGATGACTTCAATATCGTAGTATTGCGAAAGCTCCGGCAACAGCTCTGCACTATAATCGCTGATGCCACTACGTGCTGGCGGCAATGGCGAGATATAGGCCAGCTTTGGTCGATGGGTCAGTGTATTTACAGGCTTGGGTCGCTGATTTTTGTTGATGATCCAGGCTTCAAATGCAGCTATTGCTCGCTTTGCGCAACCATCCCAGGAAAACAACTTTGCCCGTTGCAATCCATTTTGCTCTAACTCTGCCCGGAAATCATCGTCAGTCAGAACCTGCGCCAATTTGGCGGTTATTGCCTTGTCGCTTCTCGGATCAAATAGGGCATCGTCCCGGCCAATCACTTCCGGCAAACTGGAGGTATTGGCCGCAATGACTGCTTTACCGCAGGACATGGCTTCCAGCGCGGGCAATCCGAAACCTTCGTGCCAAGAGGGAAAAACGAATGCTTTGCATAGGTTGTAAAGGGAAATCAAATCGTCTTCCGGCACGAATCCAGTTAATACTAACTCGCCGGTTTTAAGCCCCTGCTCTTTGGCCAGCGCTTCCAATTCGGCTCTGGTTTGTGGCTGGATAGCGCAGACAATTGCCAACTGGTGTGTCAGGCGCAATGCGTCGGGCAGCTTGGCGTAAGCTCGAATCAGTGCGGCTATGTTTTTGCGGTGATCAATGCCGCCGGTGTACATCACAAAGTGTCGATGCAATCCGTATCGCTGTTGAATCTCTCGTTCTCGGTTGGCATCGATTGGCTGCGGCTGAAATTGCGGATCAGCCGCCGTTGAGATGGTGACGGCTAAATCGGATGGAAAATCAAGATATTGAATGCATTCTTGGCGGGAGGATTCAGAAATCGCCAGCAACAGGTCGGCACGGCGTAAATGCTCAATTTTGTGCTGATACCAGGCTTCAACATTGGCGTCTTCTAAATAGGTCTGCCTATGGATAAGCGGAATCAAGTCGTATAGGATTACCGCTGTCGGCAAGCCACTGCTCAATGCGCCTATGCTGGTGACCGTATCGTCGATTAGGCCTTCAAACAGGCTGCTGACGAGAACAATATCCGGCCTCAGACTAGCCAAAAATGCTTCTCGAACCAGCTCGGCGCTACGACGACGCCATGCATTCTGGTTATTTAAGCCGTAAACGGGGCCTGGCGCTTCCCATACGCGAATATTTTTCTGCGGCACTATCCCGTCAAATGCGACGCGAATGGGTTCAATCGTATCTGGAAATAGCCCGTTGAGGGCCAGGATCACTTCATGATTGCCGCAATTTCGAACCATTGCCAGAGCCAAAGAAAGCGTATATCGGCCGATACCACGTGTTCGGTTGCTTCCCTGGGCACCTTGCATGTCAATGATAATACGCATTAGCGGCTTTCCTTATGGCTGTTTGCTATAGCCATTTTAATGTCGGCATAAACACGCCGTGCATGCGGCGTTAAGTCGGCTAAATTATTGGCAATGGGGAACGGTGCTATGTCTATTATCACCGCCTGCTTGAGTCGACTTTTTAACGCAGGGAATAGCGTTAATAATGCGAGTACCGCATGCCTAAGTCTAGGCCGCCGATTAATGAAGAGCCGGAGATGATCCAGCATCAGTTTGATGGCTTGTTTAATGTTCAACGTTATCTCTTTGTCGTAAGCGAAATGCGGTTTTCGCAGTATGCCACTCATTTTAAGCACTGCGGTTATCCATGATGGTGATTTTGTTTGAGCGATAAAATCAGGGTCTTAGCAGCTAATCGTCATTGGCTTTAGCTACGTTTCGATTCCCACACCGGCGGCAACCAGGTAACACCCATAAAGTGCGGGCGATTAATGTTAACCACGTTGAAAATAACGGCTCTATCTTTCCAAACGTAGTTGGCTGCATGATGCGAGTCTGACGCATGTAACGCCAGGGTGACGGCATAGGAACCCACGCCCAAATTTGCAGGAAAAGAAAAGGTATATTCTACGCGCTCGCCCGGTTCAATATGCTTTAACGGTAATCCTAGATGGAGCGTGTTGGTGCCGTAAACCGGTTGGCCTAGACGATCCTTGATAATATAGCCCAACACTAATTCTGGAATACTTGCCTTGGCTCGCGCGGTAATTTTGAGTGTGATGTTTTCACCCACATTGACTATCTCAACGGGCTTGCCCTCGCTATTGAGAATAACGGCCAAATCCATTTCCATCTCACCTGTCCCGGAAATGGTTTGCACCTTGCCGTTATCCAATACAACTTGTTCTATATTATAATTTCCTTTTTTCGCGATTAGGGCATTGTAGTAATCCATGACGGCTTCCGGCTCGCCCTGCAAGGCAATTTTGCCTCCATCAAGCAGGATGGCGCGGTCGCAAATGGATTGTATCGCCTGTTTATCGTGCGAGACGATCAGCAAGGTGGTGCCTTGTTTGCGAAATTCGCGGATGCGCTCGAAGCTTTTGTGCTGAAAGTAGGCATCGCCGACCGATAAGGCTTCATCGACGATCAGTACGTCGGGGCGGCTGGCTGTTGCTACGCTGAACGCCACGCGCATTTGCATGCCGCTGGAATAAACGCGCACCGGCTGGTCGAGGTAATCGCCTATTTCGGCGAAGGCTTCGATCTCCGGCATCAGGCCGGTGATTTCTTCCATGCTCATGCCTATCAGTTGACCGGCCATGTAGACGTTTTGTCGTCCGGTAAAATCGGGATGAAAGCCCATGCCCAGTTCCAGCAAGGCGGCGATACGGCCGGTGATGTGGACGCTGCCGGTGGTGGGCAAGGTGGTGCCGGTGATCATTTTCAACAGAGTGCTTTTACCGGCGCCGTTGATGCCGATAATGCCCAGCGCCTCGCCCGGTTTGACGCTGAAGTTGATGTCTTGCAAGACCCATTTGAGCTGATGCCGGGGTTTGTTAACCGGCAATAGCCATTCGGCCAGCCGCGACCAGCGCGTAGGGTATTGTTTGTAGGCTTTGCCTAAATTGGTGATGGTGATGGTGCCCATATATAAGTGTGTTTTAACCTCAGTTGGGCATAGCCGGAATGGGTTTATGCAGGAAAGCGGCAATAAATTGCAGGCGATCTTTGGTGATAAGTTCGTAGACAAGTTGCATATCAATATTCATATAGTCATGCACAATCCTGTTGCGCAATCCAATCGCCGAATTCCACTGCTGCAACTCTTGCGAGTTTATATCGCCCTGTTGTTCGAGGCTGGCAAAGGCATCATAGGCAGATACAGGTACCGGCTGGCCTGTTGCCTTGAGCAAATGTTTTGATTTACCGATGGCGTTTTCTATAAGAACTTGCAGCGCATGGAGTACGCCACTTTGTTCAAGCCGCGAAAGAGGCGCTCCCGACAGGATGCGTTGTTTCGCCTCGGTAAGCAAAGCCATTTGTTCGTTGGCAATACGTGCGCTTTCTGCCTGATACAGATCAAGCCGCATGGTTTTTCCTCCAGTAATAATCTTCCAGTTCTCCCCATGTTTGGGTGAGGTAGTGGCTCCACGCCAGGGTATCCTCTCCCTTGAGAATAATTCCCTCTTCGGCAATCACGGCGCGCATGGCAAGCCGTGCCGATACCATGTCGATCAGGTCAACTTGATCCTTGTGTATCTCGATGACATCGGCAATTTGCTGTTTCAGGATTTCTGAGTTCTCCAGACGAGTCCAGCCATCGATGTGTTTTTTCCATCTAACAGCAATGTCCCAATCGCTCTGATCAGTTGCACTTCCATGTGCCTGGCTCCCAATCAATACTGCCAGTTCAAGATCAGTAATGGTTTGCAGCAACTGGGTTAACTTATCGAGCCGGGTCATAGTTCATCGACCATTTCGCCGACATGTCTGCTGAACAGGCGCATGCCGAAAGCGCACAGCGCAACAGCCAGCAGGGTTACCGGCCACAGGCTTTGCCAGACCGGCCACTGTCCGCTAACCAGAATATCCTGACAGGCCCCGATAAGCGCAGCCATCGGATTATAGCGCATCAAGGTACGCACGGCTTCGGGCAGGATACTGACCGGATAAACGATGGGGGTGAGCCAGAACCAGAACTGGATGACGATGCCGAAAAATTGTCCAACGTCGCGGAAGAAGACGTTGAGCACGCCCAAGCTGATGCCCAGCCCGATCGCAAAAGCAACCAGAATGGCAAAAACCGGCAATAATGCCAAGTAGACCAAACCGGGAAAGTTACCGGAAACCACTAGAAAAATGCTGAACAGGCCGAAGACGATAAAAAAATTCAACAGCGCGTTGGCGACGACGATAACCGGCAAACAAAGCCTTGGGAAGCTGAGTTTTTTAAGTAGGTTGGCATGTTCAAGAAAGGTGTTTTGCGCACGGGTGACGATTTCGGCGAATAAGCCCCAGGTCAGTACGCCGGCGCACAGGTAGATGCTGTAAGCAAAGGCGCTGTCGATGCCGGGCAGCTTGGCGCGCATGATTTGGGAGAAAATCACGGTATAGACGATGATCATCGCCAGTGGATTCAGGACTGTCCACGCCGCTCCGAGCAGTGAGTTCTGGTATTTGCTTTGAAATTCGCGCTTGACGCTGCCAAGAATAAAACCTTTGTAGCGGTATAGGTGCCTGAGTCTGCCGATGATCATAGGGTTATAAGTTTCATAGAAGTAACGACTCAGCCATCAATATGGATTCCCACGCAGGAGCGTGGGAACCAGAAATATGTATGGCTCGGAGGGCGCGCACTTTTGTCCTCGTTCCCACGCTCCCGCGTGGGAATGCATACGGAAGCATGACCACCGCCCAAAGTCAGTATGGGTTCCCACGCAGGAGCGTGGGAACCAGAAAGCGTGGGAACGCATCGTTACGATTTTTCCAGCCAACCGTTGATTTCCTGTAAATTTTCTTCGGAGATGGAGCCGATGGCATGCATGAAACGGATGCGGTTTTTAATGTAGTTGTATTTGGCCTGCGCGAAATCGTTTTTGGCCGAAAATTCATCCTGCTGCGCTTTGATCACGTCGCTGATGGTCACGACGCCGTAATGGTAACCGCGCTCCATGGCTTCGCGCGATTTTCCGGCTGAGTCCAGCGCTTTTTGTGCGGCTTTGATATGCCGCGCATTGGCATTGGCACTGAGAAAGGCATCGCTGGTTTCTTTGGTGATGGCGCGAATGGCGGCTTCGTTGTCGTTTTTGCTGAGCTGCAAACGATGCTTGGCTTCAAACATTCGATGGGTGGTGGTGCCGCCTGAAAACAAGGGCACGCTGACATTGATCGCCGCGACTTCGGTTTGTACGTTGGCCCCTAAACTTGAACTCTGGAATCCGGTGTTGGTGTCATAGTAATTCAGCTGCAAATCGGCAACCGGCAGGTATTTGGATTGCTGGGCCGTTACATTGTTTTCTGCCGCTTCGATGGCAATCTGTTTTGCCGAAATGGCCGGGTTTTGGCTTTGCGCCATGTCAACCCATTGCTGAAGCTCGCCCTGAATTTCCTGATAATCGACACCATCGCGCAGTTTATCGAGTTCGGCCGGACTGACGCCGGTTAATTCTCTGAGGCTTTGTTGCGCGGTGACCCGCTGGCTCTCGGCCAATATCTCGGTAGCAATAATTTGATCAAGCCGCGCTTCTACCGCATAGAGGTCGGTGATTTTTACGATTTGCTTGGCATATTGTTTTTGTATCTGTTCAAGCTGTTTTTCCGCAGCCAATTTTTCTGTTTTGGCAAAATTCAGCTGGTCTTCGGCTTCCAGTTCGTTGAAATAACGCTCCACCACGTTGAACATTAACTGATTATGCGCTTCGATAGCTTCTGCCGCGTATTGATCCTCCACTTTAGACGCACGCCGCCATTCCCAGAATTTGGCAAAATCGACCAGGGTTTGATTCAGCGAGACATAGTAGCGGGTACCGTGAAAATTGCTCACGGCATCCTGAGTTCTTCCGCTGACAGTTTGTTTGTTGGCGGACCAGTTTGCGCTACCGTTAATTTGCGGCAACATTTGCCCCAGGGCCTGGCCTTTTTGCGCCGAACCGATGTCGACTCTGATTTTGGCGCTTTGCAGCTCCGGATCGGCTTGCAGCGCCTGCTGATAAATGCCGAGCAAATCTTCGGAGACTGCCGTTTGGCTGCAGGTCAGCAGGATCAGTATTAGCCCGTATCTGTGTATATTCATATCGGTTAGTCTTCTATGAATGAACGGGCAAAGAAATTGGTGGCGGGCTGGGCCAGATATTCAAACAGGGTTCTTTCGCCGGTGTTGATTAAAACCTCGGCAGGCATACCGGGCAACAGTTGCAAATCCCCCAGTTTCTTGCGGCTTTCAGGGGTCAGTTCAACCCGGGCCTGGTAATAGGCGTTACCTTGCTCATCGGTCAGTCGGTCGGCGGATAAATGGATCACCTTGCCGTCCATTTTGGGTGTTTTCGATTGTTTGAAGGCGCTAAAGCGAACTTCGGCCTGTAGGCCGACGGCAACCCGGTCAATATCCATCGGCGACACCTGGGCTTCTATGATCAGCTCGGCATCCTGGGGAACAATGTCAAGAATAGGACGCCCCGGGGAGATAACGCCGTTTTCGTTATGTACGGTCAAGCCAAGCACCATGCCGCTGGCCGGTGCTTCGATCACGATGCGGTTCAGTTTATCCTGGTTGGCCGCCAGACGTTCTTCCGCGTCGTTAAGTTGCGCCTGGGCTTCGCTGAGCTTGCCGGCCACTTCTTCCTGAAATTGTTTTTTTACTTGTAGAATCTGCAACCGGGTTTCGCTGATCAGCATTTGGTTGGTGGCAATTTCGGCGTTAAGCTGGGCAATTTCGCCTTTTTGCATGGCGTGATTGCGCTGCAATTCGCGCAACCGTTGCTTGTCGGCGAAGCCTTCCGCCAACAGTTCTTTCAGGTCGCTGATTTCTTCGGCGTAGGAGGCGGTCAGTTGCCTTTTGCTGTCTATCTGCCCCCGCAGGCCGTTTATCTTGCTCGAAATTTGACCGATACGCTGATTCAACACGGCAATTTGACCCTCGTACGCACTTATTCTTGCCTTGAACACGTTGTTTTCGGCCGATGTTGCCTCAATGGTTCTGATGTCGCCGACGTCATTGAGTAATTCGGGGTAATCGACAGTTTTCAACTGATCCCTTTCGGCGCGCAATCTGGCTACCTGGGCGGCAAGGGTGATGTTCTGAGCGCGGGCGATTTCCAGCTGGGCTTTGATTTGGGTATCGTCAAGCAACAGTAACGGCTGGCCTTGTTTGACCAAGTCGCCGTCTTTGACCAATATTTTTGCAATAATACCGCCATCGAGATGCTGTACTGTTTTTCGGTGCGATTTGACCACGACAACGCCCGGCGCCAGAGCCGAACTGTCCATAGGCGCAAAAAACGCCCAAATCCCAAATACGCCAAAAGTTGCAAAAACAATGGCGGCACCGATGTTGCGTATGCCCCGATCATTGGTATGCAAAACGGCAGACGGGTTATTTACTGCGGGTTCTTCTCTCATAATACTTCTATGTTATGCAGGTTGCGCGACAGGCGCGACCGCTTGTTGTTGCTGTTGTTGCAAATGGGCGACAACCTGGTCTCTCGGCCCGTAAACGGCTAAGGTGCCCTCGCTGAGAATTAACAGTTTATCGACTTTGGACAGTACGCTATTACGATGGGTAATAATCAGCACGGTGGTTTGTTTTTCTTTGAGCTTTACCAAAGCCTTTTCCAGCGCGGTTTCGCCTTGTTCGTCGAGGTTGGAGTTAGGCTCGTCCAGGACCACCAGCACCGGGTTGCCGTACAGCGCCCGCGCCAGGCCGATACGCTGCCGCTGGCCGCCCGACAAGTTGCCGCCGGTAGAGCCGATAAGGGTGTCGTAACCGTCGGGGAAACGCAAAATCAGATCATGAACATCGGCCATTTTGGCGGCCTCCACCACCTGATCAGGATCTATGTCGCCGAAACGGGCGATATTTTCGCTGATAGTGCCTTCAAACAGTTCAATATCTTGCGGCAGATAACCGATAAAATCGCCCAGATGCTCGCGATCCCAACTGAATACTTCTGCGCCGTCAAGACGTATTGCGCCGTTGGCGGTAGGCCAGATGCCTAATATAGCCCGCGCCAAAGTCGATTTTCCGGCGCCGCTCGGCCCGATAACGCCGACAATATCGCCTTTTTCAATGACTAGGTTGATGCCTTTGATAACGGGTACTTTACTGCCCGGCGGCACCACCACTGCGTTTTCCAGCTGGATGCGGCCATGCGGGTCGGGCAGCAGCATGCGGTCTTTATCGGCCGGAATTTGCAATAAGATGTCGTTAAGTCGCTGGTACTGTCCCCGAGCGCTGATAAAGCCTTTCCAGGTGCCGATAATAAGGTCGATAGGCGCCATGGCTCTGCCCATCAGGATGGAGCCGGCGATCATTAAGCCGGGCGAAATTTCGCGCTCGATGACCAGATAAGCGCCCAAGCCTAAAATCAGCGATTGCGAGGAAATACGGATGATTTTAGATAACGCGGTGAGTAAGCCGGCACGCGAGCTGGCAATGGCTTGCAGCTCTAAAACCTTGACCGCGCCGACCATCCAGCGCCCACGTATTTTACCCAACATGCCCATCGATTCGATGACTTCGGCATTTCTGAGATTTCTGCTCAGCGCGCCACGCGTCGCCATGGCGACATTATTGGCTTCGCCGAGTATTTTAGTGGTGGCTTTTTCGGTGACGGCAGCGACTATACCCAGCAAGATGGCGGTTATGATTGAAAACCAGCCGAACCACGGATGAAACATGAACAGCAAGGCCAGATATACCGGCATCCACGGCGCATCAAAAAAGGCGAACAGGCCGTTGCCGGTCAGAAACTGTCTCAGGCCGGTCAAGTCGTCCAGCGGCTGGGTGGTGGCCCGCTGCCCGCCGGAATACAGCGATTGCTTAAAGGCGACTTGAAACAGACGCTGATTTAACAGCAGTTCCAGGCGACTGCTGACTTTAACCAGAATTTGCGAGCGCACCCATTCCAACGAAGCCATGGTAATAAACAGCATGATCACTATCAACGTCAACATCAATAATGTCGATTTATTACCGGTAGCAACGACGCGGTCGTAGACCTGCAGCATGTAGATAGAAGGGGTAATCATCAAAAAATTGATCAGCAGGCTGAAACCGGCTGCGGACAGGAATGCGCCTTTACAAAGTTTAAGCGCTTCTTCTAAATCGGACTTAATATTTATTTTCATTCCTGGATAACAACAATTTCAAACCTTGCATTTTCACATATTTGGCATTGAATTGATAGCGAGCTGCTTCAAATTTCCTTGCTGGTTTGAAACTTCCTCTTTCAGGGCATAGCTATCTACACAACTTAGAAACACTAAGCGGATTGGGGTCTGGTTCCCATGCTCCTGCGTGGGAATCCATACTGAATTATCTGCGTCATCCGCGTTCTATTTTTCATTATCGGCGTTCTATTTTCGGCTGCTGAGTCGTCATGTTTAGCCAATGAGTCAGGTTCGCCCGTAATTGTCTTCGAAGCGCACGATGTCGTCCTCGCCGACGTATCCGCCGCTTTGCACTTCGATCATCACGCAAGGCACTGTGCCGGGATTGGTCAGACGATGCCTGTGACCTGCCGGAATAAAGGTGGATTCGTTGGTATTGATGATGATGTCTCGCTCACCATTGATAACCTTGGCTACGCCGCTGACAACAACCCAATGTTCACTCCTCTGACGGTGCATTTGCAAACTTAAGCTGGCACCGGGTTTGACTTCGATGCGCTTGATCTTGAAGCCACGACCTTCTCCCAGTACTGTGTACATGCCCCAGGGACGGTATACAGTACGATGCGATTTATGAGCCTCGTGCCCCTTTGCCTTTAATTCGGAATAAATGTGTTTTACATCCTGTGCGCTGGATTTGTCGGCTATAAGAACGGCATCCGGCGTATCGACAATGACAAGATTTTTCACTCCAACGGTACCGACTAAACGGTCATTGCTTTGGATGGTGCAGTTTTGCGTATCGTACAACAGGGCATCGCCCTGGATTCGGTTACCATCGGCATCCGGCTCGGTAAGATCGCCCAGCGCCGTCCAGGTACCGATGTCGCTCCAGCCGATATTGCACGGGACAACGGCAACCCGATCCGACTTTTCCATCACCGCATAATCGATGGAGTCATCCGGCACATTGGCGAAAGTATCGGGTTCGAGTTCCAGCAGCCTAAAGCCCTTGCCTTCCGCCGACCGCGACTGTTCGATGCACACTTTTGCAGCGACAAGTATCTGCGGACAGTATTGTTCCATCTGTTGCAGCATGGTGCCGACGGAAAAGCAGAACATGCCCGAATTCCACAGAAACCGACCGGATGCCAGATATTGCTGCGCTTTCTCCAATGACGGTTTTTCAACGAAACGCAGCACTGTATTGCCGTCAGCCTCAAGGTAGCCGTAGCCGGTTTCGGGCGAGTCCGGTTGAATGCCGAAAGTCACCAGTTTTCCCGAGGCTGCCAGCTCAGCGGCTTTCAGCACGGCTTGCTGGAAAGCCTGCTGATCAGCAATCAGATGGTCGGCGGCAAGCACCAACATGATGGCATCCTTACCGTATTTTTCGGCAACCCGGGAAGCGGCCGCCGCAATCGCCGGAGCGGTATTACGGCCGAAGGGTTCCAGAATGAAGGATGTTGTGACCGCGTCAGCATTGACCTCGCGAAACTCATCTTCTGTTTTGAAGAACAGTTCCCGATTAGTGACCGTTAGAACCTCTTCGACACCCGGCAAACATGCGCCGCGCAAAAATGCCTTTTGCAAGAGGCTTTGCCCATCATCCAGGCGTATAAACGGTTTAGGGTGCAACTCCCGAGAGACCGGCCATAACCGGGACCCTGCTCCACCGCAAAGAATTGTTGGAATCAATAACACGAGCTACCCTTGGATATTATTTTGGCGCCGACGAAAGCGCTGCAAGCTATAAAGGTGGCAAATCTTACCACACAGATATAGCTATCTATACAACTTATTGGCCCTCCGACGACGCCACCCGCAAGGCATCGCTATCTGCACACGTTTTCAAGGCGCGCACGGCACCCCTACAGAGGGGCATAAGTATCTACACAAGTTTAAAGCCTCACTGCCATTAAGTTAAGCGCATCGACACACCGCAGCAGCGGCCGACTCAATGATTAAAAAGCCGAGCAGCGATCACAATACCGACTGCGATGGCTTTCTAATGCCTTTTATTGAAATTCAGCTTATCATATCGATCGTTATTAACCTTGAATGCAAAAATAATCTGCTGTACTTAACGCTGAATATTTGGCTAAAAACATTTATCATAGCCCGCCATGAACCCTTATAAAATATTAATGCTTTTACTGCTAACCTCGCTCATATCAGGCTGCGGGCAGCCCGGTCCGCTTTATTTGCCGGGTTCGGCTCCACCCATTCATGTGGAACCGGAACCTGCCCAAAAACCAGAACCCGAGCACAAAAACAACCAATAAATATGGATTATTTTCATTACCGAAACGGCGAACTGTTCGCCGAAGACATTGCGGTGTCCGACATCGCCCATCAGTACGGCAGCCCCTGCTACATCTATTCACGCGCCACGCTGGAGCGGCACTGGACGGCTTTCGACCGGGCTTTTGGCGACCGGGCGCATTTAATCTGTTATGCGGTCAAGGCCAATTCCAATATTGCGATACTGAATCTGCTCGCCCGTTTAGGTTCAGGATTCGACATCGTCTCTCTGGGCGAGTTGGAACGGGTTATCACGGCCGGCGGCAAGCCTGAAAAAATCGTGTTTTCCGGCGTCGGCAAACGCGAAGACGAAATTCTGGCGGCGCTGAAAATCGGCATACGCTGTTTCAATATTGAAGTCTGCGGCGAACTGGACCGGATTAACCGGCTGGCCGGGCAATTGGGCGTTATCGCGCCGGTATCTTTTCGGGTCAATCCGGATGTCGATGCCAAAACCCACCCTTATATCTCTACCGGTTTAAAGGAAAACAAGTTCGGCATAGACATTGAACAGGCTTTGACCGAATATCGCCGTGCGGCGGCCATGCCCAATATTGCCGTGATCGGCATTGATTGCCATATCGGCTCGCAACTGACCGAAACCCGGCCTTTTCTGGATGCGCTGGATAAGGTTCTCGATCTGGTTGCCGCGCTTGAAGCCGAAGGGATTACGCTGCATCATCTGGATCTGGGCGGGGGCCTGGGTATTTGCTATCAAGATGAACAGCCGCCTGAACCGGCCGACTATATCCGGGCAATTTTGGCGCGACTGGGCAAAACCGATTTTGAAATTCTGCTGGAACCGGGCCGCGCTATCGTCGGCAATGCCGGTATTCTGGTCACCCGGGTTGAATATCTGAAACCGACGGCAAATAAAAACTTTGCTATCGTCGATGCGGCGATGAATGACCTGCTACGCCCGTCTTTATATAATGCCTGGCAAGCTATTATTCCGGTAAACCGGCAAAGCGACGCAAGCGAATTAACCTGGGATATCGTCGGCCCGGTCTGTGAAACCGGTGATTTCTTAGGCAAAGACCGTGCCCTGAGCCTGGCTCAGGGCGATTTATTGGCGGTACGCTCATCCGGCGCCTATGGCTTTACCATGAGTTCGAATTATAATTCCAGGCCGCGCCTAGCTGAGCTGCTGGTTGACGGCGGCAGCGTGCACCTGATCAGAGAAAGGGAAGCGATTACCCAGCTTTGGACGGGCGAGCATTTGTTGCCGTGAATAGTTATCTATTCAGCACAGCGGAAAATAGAACGCGGATGACGCAGATAATTATGATGAAAGCGGATAACCTCAAAATGGCGGTCAACTGCTTTTATCAGGATAAGAAAAAAATGTTATTCAATCATTAATGATCAGCGTTCTATTTTTCTAGCAGCCGCATAAATAATTAAACTCACTTACCTAGTAAACACCGACTCAATGATCAACTTCACTAAAATGCACGGCATCGGTAATGATTTTGTGGTCATCGATGCCATTCATCAGCAAATCGCCTTAACCCCGGAGCAAATCCGACAGCTGTCCGACCGGCACCTGGGCATAGGCTTTGATCAGCTGCTGCTGGTTGAAAAAGCGCTAAGCGCCAATGCCGATTTCAAATACCGGATTTTTAACGCGGACGGCAGCGAAGTCTCCCAATGCGGCAATGGTGCGCGCTGCTTCGCCCGTTTTGTCCGCGATAAAAAGCTGTCGGACAAGAATGAAATCCGCGTCGACACCAATTCCGGTCAATTGCTGCTGCATTTTGATGACGATAACCGGATCACTGTTAATATGGGCGTTCCAAGACACGCGCCCGCCGAAATTCCGCTGCTGGCGGAACAAGAATCCCGCTTTTATACGGTGCAGGTTAACGATACCGAAAAGGCTTTCGGCGCGGTTTCGCTGGGCAATCCGCATGCGGTTATCCAAGTCACCGACATTAAAACGGCACCGGTGGCTGAGTTGGGCAAGGCTCTGGAAAGTCATGCTTTTTTTCCGGAACGGGTTAATGTCGGTTTTATGCAAGTCGTCGACCGCCGACACATCAAGCTGCGCGTGTATGAACGCGGCGCTGCGGAAACGCTGGCTTGCGGTAGTGGCGCGTGTGCTGCCGTGGTCATTGGCATTGAACACAACCTGTTGGATCATACGGTCTGCGTTGAGCTACCTGGCGGAATGCTAACCATCAACTGGCCTGGCCGCGGCGAGCCGGTGTTAATGACCGGACCCGCTGTTACTGTTTTTGAAGGACGCATCTTATGAATGAATTAATCACGGAAATTACTCCGGATCAGGTTGAAAGCTATCTGCACAAACATCCCGAGTTCTTTCATCAGCACTTGAATTTACTGGAGCACCTTAGCATTCCGCATCCCACCGGCGCTGCAGTTTCGCTGATTTCAAAACAACTGGAACTGTTCCGGAGTCGGCATCGTGACATGGAAAATCAACTCACTGCGCTGATTGACATAGCCCGGGATAACGATACGTCGCTGAACCGTATGCACAAACTCACTTTGGCGCTGCTGGAAGCGGCAACGCTGGAAGACATGGTTGCGAATCTCGATGTGGTGCTGTCGGAATATTTTCTGGTCGACTTTGTCGCAGTGCGCATCATCAATCACCAGCCGAATCCCGCTGCTATCTCCAACCTGTTTATTGAACCGGGTAGCAAAGACCTGGAACCGTTTGTCGGCGAACTGGCCGGCAATCAGCCTAAATGCGGTCGCCCGACGCTGGCTCAGGCAAGGGTATTATTCGGCGAATCGGCGTTTGAAGTGAAATCCTGCGCCATTATTCCGCTGGCCTTTACCGAATTGGAAGGCATTTTAGCCATCGGCAGCCGCGAGGACGGCCGCTTTCATTACAGCATGGGCAATCTGTTTTTAAATCAAATGAGCGAAATCATCGGTACCCGGCTGATCAACTTATTACAGCAACGGCAGGTTTAACCGTGCATGCTGATGCCGAACGGATGCTGGCCGAATTTTTCACTCAGCTCACTGTTGAAGTTCGCGCCTCAACGCATACCGTGAAAAGTTATCAGCGTGATATTAAGCAGCTGTCCCGCTATTGTACCGACAAGGCCATAGCCCAATGGCCCGACTTGCAACATACCGATATTCGCGCCCATATAGCCGGGCGACACCGGAAAGGTCTGAGCAGCAAAAGCCTGCAACGCGAGCTGTCTGCGATACGCAGTTTTTATAACTACCTGTTAAAAACAAATCAGGTCAGCGTCAACCCTGCCCAGCATATTCACGCGCCGAAACAGGATCGAAAACTGCCTAAAACACTGGATGTCGATCAGTTATCCGGTTTACTGGAAGCCGGGGCAAGTTCGCTGCTGGAAATCCGCGACTTGGCTATGTTCGAATTATTCTATTCATCCGGCCTGCGGCTGAGTGAGCTGTCGGCGCTTGATACCGCCGATCTGGACTTGCCGGATAACACCCTGACGGTCCGTATCGGCAAGGGCGGCAAATCCAGAGTCTTACCGGTAGGCAGCAAAGCGGCGGCCGCTATTGAAAACTGGTTGCAACAACGCCGGATAAAAATACCCGCCGCCGACTCCGCGCTATTTGTGTCAATGCGCGGAATCAGGCTCGGTCAACGCAACATCGAATTGAGACTGGATCAATGGTGCAAAAAAAAAGGTATTGCCGAACATATCCATCCGCACATGCTCAGACACTCTTTCGCCAGCCATTTACTTGAATCCAGCCGGGATTTAAGAGCCGTCCAGGAACTGCTCGGCCATAGCAATATCAGCACTACCCAAATCTACACCCATCTTGACTTCCAGCATCTGGCTGAAATTTATGACAAAGCCCACCCGCGAGCCAAAAAAAAACCTTTATAGCGGCTTGTGCCATAAGCAAATCGCTAAAAAACCTGCTACTATGCAGTTAATTTTTTTATATAAAAAGCAATAGGGTGAAATATCTTTTTAGCCCTACAAAAAACCTCTTTACGGGATTCCAAAAATGGCGGCAAATGAAACACTGAACGAGATAAAATCGAAAGGAATACTCTGGGGTTTTGGCGTTTTTACTCTCATTGTAGTAGTTATTCTGATCTTGTTGGGCGCCTGGTGGGGCAGTGAGCCGGGACAGTTTAATATCCAGGACGAAGCGGTAAAACGCGCCGAAGAAACCCACACCACCGATAATATGCCTGTCGGTTATGTTTACACCAACACCCTGGCTCATATCGCCGAGGTTCTGCTGCATAAACCCGGCGGCTATATTACCAATGATGTCGCGCCTCCCGGCGTATTGCTGGACAACATTTCCAACTGGGAATACGGCGCGTTGGTGATGCTACGCGATGCCACCACCGCATTAAGAAATCACTTCGCCAGAGATCAGTCGCAATCCGCCGAAGATCCGGATCTCGCGGTCGCCGAGCCCTACTTCTATTACGAACACAACTCCTGGGCATTGCCTTCAACGGAAGCCGAATATGAAAAAGGCGTCGAGGCTTTGCATAAATACATGTCGCGCCTGCAAAAATACGGCGGCCCGGTCAAAAAAGCGCAATTTTATTCCAGAGCCGACAATTTATGGCAATACACCGAAATTGTGATAAAACGTCTGGGCGGCCTGTCGACCCGATTGAGCGCGAACGACTCCAGCAACTATGGCCCGGGGCTAACCAAGCTTGAAAAACAGGCCGCTGAAGAAAAAGGAACGCCCATCACTCAAGTGACCTGGCTGGAGATTGACGATGTCTTCTATGAAGCGCGCGGAGCAAGCTGGGCTTTATTGCACATCCTCAGGGCGATCAAACATGATTTTGCTGACATTTTGCTAGATAAGCGGGCGATGCGGACTGTTGACATCATGATTAAGGCGTTGGAAAATGCGTTGACGCCTATTTTAAGCCCAATGATATTAAGCGGTAGCGGCTACGGTATTTTCGCCAACTACTCCTTATCAATGGCCAATTATATAGCCCGCGCTAATGCAGCGGCGCTTGATTTACGCGATATTATGAACCGAGGCTGATAACGATGGACGAACAAATCAATTACAACTTGAAACAACTATCCAGCTGGAAAAGAATTTTCTTTATGCTGATTTTTGCGGCGATCGGCAGTCTGGTCAGAATGCTGCTTTGGGCCGTTATTATCTTACAGGTGGCCTCAACGCTATTAACCGGCAAAGCCAATGCCAATATTCTTAACTTTGGCCGCAACCTGTCGATTTATACCTACCATATTTTGTTGTTTCTGACTTTCAATACCGAGATCCTGCCGTTTCCGTTCTCCGACTGGAATATGACCGCAGAACTGAACCTGCCCGAACCGAAAAAAACCGACGAATAACCTAACGACCGGGCCGTTTATCCTATTTATCAGCGTCACCTACAGGGATGTAGGTGCTGGGCGTCGCACTGGTTGACATCCTCCCCCACAGTTACAGGCATAGGTCATTTCTGAATTGACTAAGGATCGCGCACAAAATAAGGTGAGCAAGTTGCCAATAGCGGGAGTGCAAGCTTGCACTCCCGCTGAACACTTACGCCGCGAGTCGTTCAAATGGTTTGATGCTCATTCCTAGTTTTTTCGAGCGGGCTAATCGATTTGCTGTTCATCCTCAAATCCCGACTCATCATCCAACTCGCCTTCAACCTGAAACAACAATTTCAGTTGACGATACAATTGACGGGAGGATTTGGGCGGTTTACCGGCTTCGGCTTCTTTTTGAGCATTACGCAACAATTGTCTTAATACCTGCCGATCGGCCTGCGGCTGCTCGGCAAGCAATGCCATCAACGCATCATTGCCCTCGCTAATCAGCCGATCCCGCCAGCGCTCTACCGCGTGATGCTCGCGGACGGCATGAGCGCTTTTATTTTTAATGCGCGACAGTTTCTCTAAGATGGGCTCTATGTCTATCTTATGAAGCTGGCCGGTAATAAATTTAAGCAGCCGTTTTCTCGCGCCTTTATGCGGCATTCCCGATACTTCGATAACCGCTTTATTGATAATCACGGGAAGCTCAAGCATTTTTAATTGCCCGGCCGGTAACTCGGATATTTCTTCGCTTAATGCAAAAAGTACGGCCATATCTTTCTTTATTTGCGTCTTATTCGGCCGGATTGCATAAAATTCTTCCGCCTCATCATCGTATTCGTATTCTTCACTCATTTCATATCAAACCATTGCGATAAAAAAACAACCCATCTCACTACACCAGTACTCTACATCAATCCGCTTTTGCTTTGCTCCATTGAAAACACAGGTTGTACTTGCAACACCCTATCTGGCACCCAGACTCGTATTTTGTCAATTTAGAAATGACCGATGCCTGTAACTGTCAGAATAAAGTTGACTGGGTACTAGTTGTCTTCGTGGTGAATTAATTACCGACTTCCATAACCAATACGTCAATACCATTGCCTCTTAATCGAGCTCGAATGGTACTTACGCTGGCCATCTGAGTATAAGGGCCGATTTTAACCCGATTCCAGACCGTATTGCCGACTTTCGCTTTCTCAACTTTAGACTCAATCCCCATTAAAGCCAGTTTGGCTCTTAAGGCATCGGCATCGTTAAATTCCTTGAACGATCCGGCTTGCAAAATATAGTTAGCGGCTTTTGCCTGTCCGACTCGCTCTTCTCTGGCGCGGGTATTAATTTCGTAATCCGGCACGATCACTTCTTTTTCCGGCAGAATGGTATAAAAATCGAATTGCGGCAACACCGGTCCCGGCTCGGGTTTTTTGTGCTGCACCGGCATGTCAACTGTTGCTGCGGGAGGCGTTGTCGATAACGCCTGCGGCGGCGGGGATGGCGGTTTCGATCCGGTACCACTCAAATAAACCAAAAAGACTACAAACGAAATAATCAATGCCGTAATCAGCATCCAGCGCCACAGACTCAGACTTTGCGGCTTTTTTCTGTACGATATGGACGCAGTATTTTTATTCTGCGTTCTGTGTTTGTAGTCTTTGGCCATTACATTGCTTCAGGTGTGTTGATATTCAGCAAGCCCAAACCGTTTGCCAACACCTGTTTGACCGCGCAAATCAGATTAAGCCTTGCATTACGCGTTTTTGCATCGTCAACAAGAAATTGATGGGCGTTGTAGTAAGTATGAAACTCGTTGGCCAGTTCGCGCAGGTATTGAACCAACTGATGCGGTTCGTATTGCAAGGCGGCACGTTCCAGCATTTCAGGATAGCGCGCCAGGGTGCTTAGAAGATGGGTTTCATGCTCTTCGGTCAAGCATGTCAGGCTTGACATACCCAACAGCAAATCCCGTTCCCAGTTCTTTTCATCCAGTTGGCGCAATACGCTACAGACTCTGGCGTAGGCATACTGTACGTAAAATACCGGATTTTCGTTGGATTTAGAGGTTGCCAGTTTCAGGTCGAAATCCATATGCTGTTCCGATCGGCGCATCACATAAAAGAAGCGCGCCGCATCTTTCCCCACTTCATTGCGTAACTGCCGTAAGGTGACAAATTCGCCGGAGCGGGTCGACATCGGCACTTTTTCTTCGCCGCGAAACAGCGAGGCAAACTGCACCAGCAGTACTTTTAGTTTCGATTCATCGGCGCCTAAGGCAGAAATAGCTGCCCTGACCCGTGGAATGTAGCCGTGATGATCGGCGCCCCAGATATTGATGATCTGGTCGAAACCGCGATCCAGCTTGTTCATGTGGTAGGCAATATCCGAGGCAAAATAGGTGGATTGACCGTTATCGCGAACCACTACCCGGTCTTTTTCGTCGCCCAATTTGGCGCAGGCAAACCAGGTCGCGCCATCTTGCTCGTACAGATGCCCGGCAACGCGCAAGCGCTCCAGGGCTTGCATGACCGCGCCGTCGTCCATCAGTTGACGCTCTGAAAACCATTGCTGGTAGTCAACGCCAAACTCGCTCAAATCAATTTTGATGTCTTCGAGAATATTGTTCAAACCGATTTGAAAAAAGTCCTGATATAACGAGGTTCCCAGCAAGGTTTTAGCGCGGGCTATCAATGCATCGATATGTATTTCTTTATCGCCGCCTGCCGGTTCGTCAAGCGGAATATCTTCAAACACCAGTTCAATGGGTCTACGATAGTCATTATTGGTATTTTTATGGATGTCCCATGCAATTTTACGTACATATTCGCCGCGATAGCCATTGCTGGGAAAATGCACCACTTCGCCGCATTCTTCCAGATATCTGAGCCAGATACTGGTGGCGAGTATATCCATCTGCCGACCGGCATCATTGACATAATATTCACGGTGCACCTTAAAACCGACCGCCTGCAATAGATCGGCAACAACCGAACCATAGGCGGCTCCACGCCCGTGACCGACATGCAAAGGCCCGGTAGGATTGGCGGAAACGAATTCGACCTGAACTTTTTTACCGGCACCGACTTGGCTCAAGCCGAATTCCCGACCCTGGTCGTGAATTTGCCGAACAATCTGATATTGAGCGGTGGGATCGATAAAGAAATTGATAAAGCCGGGACCCGCCAGTTCAACTTTAGTTATGACGGCATCCTGAGGCAGCGCGGCAATCAGTTTTTCCGCCAACTGGCGTGGGTTGGTATTGGCCGGTTTTGCCAGCATTAATGCCAGATTAGAAGCAAAATCGCCGTGCTGTGGGTCACGGGTACGGTCAATAGTAATATGCGGGGTAATTTCCTGAGCCAAAACACCGTCTGATTTAAGTGTTTCAACGGCTTGCAGGATAAGTTCCTCTATCTTTTTTTTCATTGCTTCACTGCGTAGGTTAGATCAACTAAATAGGCGTGCATTATCCATTAAAATCATTCGATTATCCATTCAAGCTAAAAAATCATTGGCCGGCTGTTTCAGAATAAAGCTTGTCGGCTCGATTGAGCGGCGTGACGAGACTTACAGGATAAGTCTCGCAGGAAGACGGGGGGTGAACTTATTTTTTGGTAAAATACATATAGGTTCCGTACTTATTATCCTTAAGTACCATAGCCTTATCGGTTTTTTCCACTAATGAATAAACATCGAATTTACCGGCTCTGCCCAGTATGCTGACTTTTAAATTACCGTCTTCCACAATATAGTCAACCGCAGGCGAGTCATAAGGCGCGCCTCTAACTTGCGGAATATCTTTTTGGATCAACTGATTGTTATTCAGCACCCAGGTCATGCCCATAGATTTTTTTGTAGGATCTTCAGGCGATTTTTTTGTATATTCCAAAAACCAGCTACCGATGATGTCCTTATCGGAATTCAGTGTACCGGCAAATACAGTCTGACTTGACAAGCCAAACAGCAAAGAGAGTGCGAGTAATATTTTTATTTTATTCATGATTTTTTCCTAAATTAAGACATTGAGCATTCGACATGCTTCCCACTGAAAGGCATCGGTATCTGCATCATTTTTTGAGCTAAAGAGTACCAATACCCCTTGGTATTCTATTCTATTACTGCTTGAGGGGTTAAAAGAAAATCGGCTTAAAAATGTTTCAATCCACATTTGACCTCATCTGCCAAATGACTTGCCTTACGACCCTCCATCGACAGATAGAGGTCGGTGGACTGCCTCGCCGTAAACGACGAGGTTACCTGAAAGGATAACGATGCTAAAGCATCGTTGTCAACGTTGAACGAATCTCCCTGAAGGGAGTAGGTTTCAAACCAACAAGGAAATTTGATGAGCATGAAACCATTTGAACGACTCGCGGCGTAAGTTTTCAGCGGGAGCGCAAGCTTGCACTCCCGCTATTGGCAACTTGCTCACCTTATTTTGTGCGCATTCCTTAATGACGACCGGTATGGCCAAAACCGCCGGAACCGCGCAAACTTCGATCAAACTCGGCGACTTGTTCAAATGCCACCTGCACCACCGGCACAAAAACCATTTGGGCGATGCGCTCGCCGATATTAATGGTAAAAGCGGTATCGCCCCGGTTCCAGCAGGAAACAAAAACCTGCCCCTGATAGTCCGAATCAATCAGTCCGACTAGGTTGCCCAAAACGATGCCGTGTTTATGTCCCAGACCGGATCTGGGCAATAACACCGCCGCTAATTGGTGATCGTCAATATGGATGGCCAGACCGGTTGGAATTAACAGCGTTTCACCCGGTTTTAACTCGACCGCCTCATCCAGGCAGGCGCGTAAATCCAAGCCCGCCGAACCCGCTGTCGCATATTCAGGCAACGGAATATCTTTGCCTAAACGGCCGTCCAGAATTTTAAGCTGTATTTTTTTCATGCGTTTTTATGTTCCATTCTCTCTGAAATCAAGCGGATTAATTGCTCGGCTAATTGGTTTTTATCGGTCATTGCCAGTGTTTTTTGGCCTTGCTGCCAAAAAACCTGCAAGGCATTTTGTTCGCTATCGAAGCCGCCTGTAGCGCGTCCTACCCAGTTTGCCGCAATCATATCCAGGTTTTTTCTCCCCAATTTATCTTGCGCATAATGTTCAAGATCATGGGTTTCAGCGGCAAATCCGACCGTAAACGGACGGGGACTCAGTTGAGCCACTTCCGCCAAAATATCCCGGGTCTTTTGTAACGTTAGCGTGATTTGTTCGCTTTGTTTTTTTATTTTCTGTTCCCGCATGACCGGGCTGTAATCGGCAACCGCTGCGGCTCCTATGTAAATATCATGTTCTGCGGCTTTGGACATAACCGCCGCATGCATTTGCGCCGCCGTCTCTACGCTCACCAGATCGACATGATCAGGCGCTGTCAGCGCCACCGGGCCGCTGACCAGCGTGACTTTGGCACCGGCATTTAAGGCTGCATTGGCCAGCGCATAACCCATTTTCCCAGAACTGCGATTGGTCAGGTAACGCACCGGATCTAAAGGTTCGCGGGTGGGTCCGGCGCTGATTAACACCTTAAGCCCGCTTAAACACCGGCTGCCCGATTCAGCCAGTAAACACCTGCAAATTTTCGCAGGTTCGGACATTCTGCCAAAGCCGGTTTCACCGCAAGCCTGCTCGCCGGGTTCGGGGCCGATCACGGTAACGCCGTGGCTTTTGAGTTTATGAATATTTTCCTGGGTGACGGTTTTATGCCACATCGCCTGATTCATCGCCGGCGCCACATAAACCGGACAGGTCGCCGCCAGATACAGCGTCGATAATAAATCGTCGGCCAAACCGTGACTGCATTTTGCCAGGGTATTGGCCGTTGCCGGAGCGATAATAAGTGCATCGGCCCAGCGCGCCAGACTGATATGCCCCATGACATGCTCTGCACCCGCATCAAGCAATTCGCTATGCACCGGATTGCCGGACAGCGCCTGAAACGTCAGCGGACTGACAAACTGCAGGGCGGAACGGGTCATGACCACGCGCACCTCCGCCCCTTGCTTGCGTAACAATCTGACCAGCTCAGCCGATTTATACGCAGCAATGCCGCCGCTGACAGCCAATAAAATATGTTTGTTAATAACAATGCCCGTAAACGTCAACAAAACCGGCATTATGGCAAGTATCAAGAAATTCTTCTATGCTTAATAGTCAATTGCCATCACATCAGGGGAAGTGTATGTCCATTAAGGATTGGTCGACTGAAGACCGGCCCAGGGAAAAATTGCTGCGACGCGGCTCAGCTGCGTTAACCGATGCAGAGCTGCTGGCTATTTTTCTGCGTACCGGATCTCCCGGCAAATCGGCAGTTGATCTGGCGCGTGAGCTGCTGGCCGATTTCGGCTCGCTGGGCGCCCTATTGGGCGCCGAACAGCAACGCTTTTGCGAAGCCAAAGGCTTGGGCGATGCCACTTATGCCCAGCTGCAGGCGGTCCTGGAAATGGCCAGACGGCATTTTAAAGAAGTCCTGAAACGCGGCAACGCGCTAACCAGCCCGGAACTCACCCGCTCTTATCTGAGCGCTCAACTGCGCGGCTACAGCTACGAAGTCTTTGCCTGTTTATTTTTGGATAATCAGCACCGGGTGATACAACTGGATGAATTATTCAGAGGCACTATAGACGGCGCCAGCGTTTATCCCAGGGAAGTCGCCAAGCAGGCATTGCGCCATAATGCGGCGGCGGTGATCTTTGCCCATAACCATCCGTCCGGTATTTCCGAACCCAGCCAAGCCGATAAACAGATAACGGAGAAACTTAAGCAGGCATTAGCCTTGTTCGACATCCGGGTGCTGGATCATTTTATTATCGGTGACGGACAACCGTATTCGTTTGCGGAGCATGGCTTGTTGTGAGACTGGGCTAATCATCTGATTTTCCGGCGCTGATGATTACTTTCAGCCTATTATTTCGGCCTGGTAGCGATAAATGCGGATGTTTTTCGACCAGTAGTCGGCCGCTAATCCGGCTTTTTGTTTTAAATGCCGCAGGAATTGTTCAGGCTCCGGCAATTGCTCCCATACCGACGGCAAAAAAGTGCCGCGCCGATGACCTTCTTCTAAAATCAGACCGTCTATGCCGGGCCGCAATTGGGCCAGAAAATCCTGTTCGGAACTGAACGTTACCGGTTCAGCAGGCGTCAGTATCGATAAATGGATCTCCAGTTTATCCAGTTCCTCAGCGGTCAGCGGCGAAAATCGCGGGTCTTTAAAGGCGGCGGCATAGGCATTTTCGGCAATATCTTCAGCCAACGGCCTGAGCGCTTCCAGCATGCCGATGCAGCCGCGCAGTTGATGGTTTATCTCCAGGGTTACAAAAGTGGCGCGCGGCTCTGTTAATTCTCTAGGATAGTCCGTCAAGTCGATTTTTATCGGTCGGCCTGTTTGCAAACCCTGGCGAATAGAGTTTTTCGCCAAATCCAGCAGGCGCTGCTGATTTTCCTTATTCAATGACATAAGCGCCGTAGCCTACCACGCTGGTTTTATCGCCTGCGGTGTCGCCGGAATTACGCAGATCGATGGTTTTAACCGACAGCGATTTTTCCCGTGCCAGTTTTAGCAGACCGCTGACCGGCACCTTACCGCAAGCAAACTCCGAAGCAAGATATTCATATTGCAGCTTTTCGATGAGTCGGCTGGTGGCTTTATCCATCTGTTGAGCGCTTGCGTAGTCATGATAATGGCTCAGGTCGGAACTGATCACAATCAGCGTTTCATCGCCGCCCCACAGCGCATCAAGCACTTGGCTGACTTGTTCAGCCGAGGCATCGCCGGCAACGATGGGCACGATGTCAAAGTTATCCAGCACTTCCTGTAAAAAAGGCAGCTGCACTTCCAGGCTGTGTTCAAAGGTGTGCGCCTGCTCGAGATATTCAACAAAAGGCAGCCGGACTATGGTTTTCACAGCCTCCTGATCTACCGGGACGCTACCTAAAGGCGTGGTAAAGGTTTCAGACCTGCTGACTGCCAGGCCTCTAAACGCAATGCGGTGAGACGGGCCGATCAGCACCACGCGGGTTATTCGGTCATGGGCTTTTATTAACCGGGCATAGGCATTTGCAGCAATCGAACCGGAATAAATATAACCGGCATGAGGCACGATGATGGCTTTCGGTGCTTTTTTATCGGTTGCTGCATCATGCAAATACTGATCCACCATCAGATGGAGCTGTTCTGGATTTGCAGGATAAAAAGAACCTGCTACGGCGGGCTGTCTATTCATTAGCTTGTCCTGTTGTCACTACTCAGCAGTTAGAAAAATGGAACGCAGATGACTGAGTAGTTACTCACTTAATTGTTATTCAGTGAATAACAAACCATTCAATCGCGAAAACGCTCTACAGCGTAATCCTGCACCCTATTTATAACACAGGATGATAGAGTCAAAGCCCTCTGAGAGCTATACGTAGCATTACGTGAATTACCCCGACCTAAAGGACGGAGCTTCCAGCTTCAACGGGGCGATGCTCGGCATAATGCGGAGTCTAAAGTCCCCTCGACTGGCAGTACCGGATATTCCCCCCCGGCAGGCTGACTTAGGGCGACTAGCGCCATCAGCACAGGAAAAATCGTACCCGGATGCAAAGGCAAAGTCAAGAGCAAGCGCTTATATCCCCCACCTGAAGGAAGGGGATTTACGCTATTTTCCGTTAAACCGACGAAAATCATTTATTTTATCCCGTTGATCAGTCATGCTGAATGATGAAACTTTTATAAACCGTAATACCCACAGCTAGCCCCTGAGTCAAAATAGTTGTCGCATCAGTAGAACAGGGTTTATCAACGAAATCAGGAGAATAATGATGACTGAATTTGTTAGCAAAGATACCGTAAAAACCCGTTACTGGCATACCCTGGACGATGGTCGCGTACAATGCGACCTTTGCCCCCGGTTTTGCAAACTGCATAAAGACCAGCGCGGCCTGTGCTTTGTCAGACAGAATCTGGACGACCAGATTGTGATGACCAGTTACGGCCGTTCCAGCGGTTTTGCGATTGATCCTATCGAAAAGAAACCGCTGAACCATTTTTTACCCGGCACCTCGGTGTTCTCTTTCGGCACCGCCGGTTGTAATCTGGCTTGCAATTTTTGTCAGAATTGGGACATCAGCAAATCGCGGGAAATGGATACCCTGATGAGCAAGGCATCGCCCGATGCGATAGCCCAAGCCGCACATGATCACGGCTGCGACAGCGTCGCTTATACCTATAACGACCCGGTGGTTTTCCATGAATATGCCATTGACACCGCCAAGGCCTGCCGGAGTCTGGGCATAAAATCGGTGTCGGTATCCGCAGGTTACGTCTGCGCGGAACCCAGAGCCGAATTTTATCAATGGATGGATGCTGTCAATATCGATTTAAAAGCCTTTACCGAGCATTTTTATTACAAGATTGTCGGCGGGCATCTTGAGCCGGTATTGGAAACGCTGAAATACATCAAGCATGAAACCTCGGTCTGGCTGGAACTGACCACCCTGATTATTCCCGGCGAGAACGATTCGGAAGCGGAACTGGAAGCCATGACCCAATGGGTGGTAGAGAATCTGGGCCCGGATGTACCGATGCATTTTAGCGCATTTCATCCTGACTGGAAGATGCGCGACAAGTCGCCTACGCCGCTATCATCGTTATTGCTGGCGCGAAACATCGCGATCAAAAACGGCATGCGCTATGCCTATGTGGGCAACGTGCATGACAAGTCCGCAGACAGCACCTATTGCCACAAGTGCAAAAAACTGCTGATAGGCCGCGACTGGTACGAATTGTCCGAATGGAATCTGGATGCGTCCGGAAATTGCCGCTTTTGCGGCGAACGTTGCGCGGGGGTGTTCAAGCCAAAGCCGGGAAACTGGGGGGGGGGCGAAGCGACAAGCGGTACTTTTGACTGCTCCCCCACCTAAAAGAAGGGGATTCCTAATTCAACGAGAACAGGACACAGGGACTAACCCAATGCCACTTACATTCTCTCCAAAGGCTAGAATCGCAAGCCCTGCGACTTTGATATTTACTGCCGCGTTACAGTCTCTATCGAGAACTGTAGAACACTCTGGACACGTCCAGGAGCGCACCTCCAGCGGCATTTTATCCGAAATGTACCCACAGCAAGAGCAGCGTTTACTTGAGGGAAACCACTGGTCTATGGCAACAAAAGTACGACCGCCCCAAGTGGACTTGTACTCTATTTGTCTGGTCAGTTCGCCCCAAGAAGCGTCAGCAATATGCTTTGATAGCTTTCTGTTTTTAATCATATTCTTAATGCGGAGGGTTTCGACGCAGATAACTTGGTTCTCGTTAACTAATCTGCTGGACTGCTTGTGCAAGAAGTCCTTCCGGCAATCGGTAATTTTAGCGTGAACGCGGGCGACCTTAACTTTAGCTTTGCGCCTGTTGCTGCTTCCCAGTTTCTTTTTGGCAAGTTTGCGCTGGGCTTTAGCCAGTTTAGCCGCGTACTTTCTAGTGTGGCGGGGATTGCCGGACTTTTCACCGTCCGAAGTCATCATAATGTCAGTTATACCGACATCAATACCAATAGCCTTGTCGGTTACGGGAAGCAATGTTGGTTCAAACTCACACAGGCAACTGACAAAATAACGACCTGCGAAGTCTTTGGAAATGGTAATGGTGCTGGGGTCGCTGGGGAGCGGTTGACTCCAGCGAATAGCCAGAGGTGTTTTGGATTTAGCGATACACAGCTTACCGTCTTTGTAGGTAAATGCGCGGTAAGTGAACTCTGCGGATTGTTGTCCGTTTTTCTTTTTAAAGGTCGGGTATTTGGCTCGGCCAGCAAAGAAGTTGCTAAACGCGGCTTGCTGGTTACGCAAGCATTGCTGCAAAGGAACACTGGAAACTTCATTAAGCCAGGACAGTTCAGGTTGTTTTTTAATGGCCGTCAGTCTGGCATTAGCCCCCAAATACGAAACGCTTTCTTTCGCCGCATAGTAAGCATCGGTGCGGTATCTGAGAATTTCGTTATACACAAATCGAACACAGCCAAACGTCTTGGCAAGCAATTCTGCTTGTTCTGCGTTTGGGTAAAACCTGTATCGATAGGCTTTCTTAAGCATATTTCATATTGTAAGCTAACTTATGTGAGTTTCAATATGCAGGTAGTATATGCAAATATGAATTAAACAGCTGTGGGCGCGAATAAATTCGCGCCCACCTAAATATGCCAAGCCCTACCAGATCAAATCATCGGGAACCTGATACGCCGCATAAGCATCATCTACAACATCTGCCGCTTTATTTTGATCGTTAAACACAATCACGCTGGCTGCATCGCGCTGCTGTATTTTTCTTGCCGCATCGGCGGAAAGCACTTCATAGCCCGTTCCGAGTTTTACAATAGCCAGTCGTCCATCGGCAATTTGATCGCGCATCGCCTCCGAAACATACAGTCGCTTGACCTTGTTATTATCGGTAAAGTTATAGGCCAGTCCTTCCGCATCTCTGGGCAGGCGATTTAATTCAATAATCTGTTTTATTTGGGCGGCCAGCTGTTTTTTCCGGTCTTGCTGCCCGCGCAACTGATTAAGCTCCCTGTCCCTTTCGATTTTTTCAGCCTGGGCTTGCTGAGCCAGATGTTTAGCCTCGTCAACCACCTCCACATTATTCTGACGCTGCTGCCGGGTTTGTTTGCGCTTATCGGATTTAACGCTTTTAGCTTGAGCTGAGCTAACTAATCCGGATTTTAACAGTTGCTCTTGTAGTGATAATTTTGCCATATTTATTCGACCGTAACTGATTTTGCAAGATTTCTGGGCTGATCAACATCGGTACCTTTTAAAACAGCCACATGATAGGCCAACAGCTGCAAAGGAATGGTGTACACAATCGGTGAAGTTTCATTGTCGACTTGAGGTACTTTTACAATTTTTACATTGTCATCATTGGCGGCAGCCAATGTTTCATCCATAAAAACAATCAGCTGCCCGCCTCTGGCGCTGACTTCTTGAATATTCGATTTCAATTTTTCCAATAGGCTGTTGTTTGGCGCTACGGTCACCACAGGCATGTCGGCATCAATCAACGCCAAAGGGCCGTGCTTTAACTCGCCTGCCGGGTAAGCCTCGGCATGAATATAGGAAATTTCTTTTAATTTTAACGCGCCTTCCATAGCTATCGGGTAATGGGTACCCCGACCTAAAAACAAGGCGTGCTGTTTTTCGGCAAATTGCTCGGCCAAGGCTTTGATTTCATCGTCCAGCTGTAATACTTGTTCAATTTTCCCCGGCAGACTGAATAACTCCGAGGTGATTTTTTGCTCGACTATCTCGGTCAGATGAAATCGTCTGCCGACGGCAATGACCAGCAGCATCAAGGTCGCCAATTGTGTCGTAAACGCTTTGGTTGAGGCAACGCCGATTTCAGGGCCGGCGCGAGTCATTAATACCAAATCCGATTCCCTGACTAACGAGCTTTCCGGCACATTGCAGATGGCTAATGAATAGCGTGCGCCCAGCTTTTTGGCCTCCAGCAATGCCGCCAGGGTGTCTGCGGTTTCGCCGGACTGCGAGATCGTAACTATCAGGGTATCCGCCGCCAATACCGGATTCCGGTAACGGAATTCACTGGCGACTTCGATATTACAGGGAATACGCGCCAACTTCTCAAACCAGTAACGCGCCACCAGTCCGGCATGGTAACTGGTGCCGCAAGCTAAAATCTGGATGGATTTTATGTTATCGAATACTTCAGCAGCATTATGTCCAAATGCATTTTCCTGCAGACGGTTATTGATGAACCGGCCTTCCAAAGTTTGTGAGATAGCAAGCGGCTGCTCATAGATTTCTTTGAGCATGTAATGGCGGTATGTACCTTTATCAACCGAATCTGCGGTCAATTGACTTTGCTTGACCGGTCGTTTGACCGGTTGATCTTGCGCATCATAAATCAGCAGTTCATCGATAGTTATCTTGGCGATGTCGCCTTCTTCGAGAAAAATAAAGCGTTGCGTAACCGGCAACAAAGCGGCAACATCAGAGGCAATAAAATATTCGCCAAAGCCGATGCCGATCACTAGCGGACTGCCTTTTCTGCAGGCTATCAAGGTATCGGGATCATCAATACTCATGATCCCTAGAGCGTAAGCGCCTTCCAGATTTTTAACCGCCTTTTTAACTGCGTTCAGCAATCCATCTGTTGATTCCATAGCGCAATGGATTTCATGGGCAATAACTTCAGTGTCCGTTTCCGAAGTGAACTCGTAACCGTTTTTCTGCTGTACCTTTCTTAAATGCTCATGATTTTCAATAATGCCGTTATGGACGATGGCGACTTTATTTCGGCAAATATGCGGATGCGCATTAGCCGTACTGGGTTTTCCGTGGGTAGCCCAACGGGTATGCGCTATGCCGATATTGCCGGAGATAGGATCGGCCGCCAGCAACAATTCAAGGTCTTTTACTTTGCCCAGCTCTCGTTTCCGATAAATTTTCTGATTGTTGATGACCGCAAGCCCGGCCGAATCGTAACCGCGATATTCCAGGCGCTTCAACCCCTCCAGTAAAATAGGCACGACATTTCGTTGCGCGATACCACCAACAATTCCACACATATTATTTCTCCAATTTAACGGGTCGTTGCCACCCTGTAACAGAAACCTGTTTGGCCCGGCTTAAAGTCAACTGATTATCCGGACTGTTTTTGGTGATGGTTGATCCTGCACCTATCGTGGCATTTTTCCCAATGGTTACCGGGGCGACCAGCTGGCTATTTGAGCCGATAAAAGCGCCGTCTTCGATAATGGTTTTAGACTTATTAACGCCATCATAATTACAGGTAATGGTTCCTGCGCCGATATTGACGTGTGCGCCCACTGTGGTATCGCCGATATAGCTTAAGTGATTTATTTTGCTGCCGGCCGCTACCGATGATTTCTTGATTTCTACAAAATTGCCGATATGAACATTTTCTGCCAATACGCTTTCAGGCCTTAACCTGGCATATGGACCAATTTTACTGCCTTGCCCAATGACCGCATCTTCAATAATACAATTTGCCAGAATGGCTACATTATCACCAATGATCGCGTTTTTTATATGCGTATTTGCACCTATTTTGACATGGCTGCCGATGCTGTTGTTTCCCTCTAAAATCACGTTAATATCAATTATTATGTCCTGACCCAAGCTTGCTATTGTTCCTCGCTGATCAAAGCGCATCGGGTCTTTCAAGGTAACGCCCTGCTCCATCAGACTATTGGCTTGTTTTTGCTGATACACGCGCTCCAGATGACTGAGCTGTATACGGTTATTGACGCCCAGCACTTCATCCTCGGTTTCCGGCTGACTGGTAACGATGGCGATGCGATCGGCGACTGCCATTTCAATCACATCGGTCAAATAGTATTCACCCTGGACGTTGCTGTTATCTAACTGGCTAAGCCATTTTTTTAATGGCCTGCCCTGCACCGCCATGATGCCGGTATTGACTTCATTGATCTGTTTTTCAGCCTCTGTCGCGTCTTTTTCTTCAACAATTTTTATAACCTGACCGGCCGAATTTCTAACGATTCTGCCGTAACCGATAGGATGAGCCAAATTGACGCTGAGTAAAGCCAGTGATTGCTCGTTAACGTTGTTTATCAGTGAGCGAACGGTTTCCGGTTTTAACAAAGGCACATCGCCATACAATATCAAAACGATATCGCTATCTTCAATCTGATCGCTGACTTGCTGCACAGCGTGACCTGTTCCCAGCTGTTGCGTTTGTTCTATCCAATCGGCATTCAAGTCCTTTAAAGCAGCGGTAACTAAATCTGCACCATGGCCGACAACAATCTTGATAGCATTATTTTCCAAGTGTTTAGCTGTGTCGTAAACATGCCGTAACAAAGGTCTATTGGCAATTTCATGCAAAATTTTGGGCAGTTCCGAGCGCATACGCGTTCCTTTACCCGCAGCCAGAATAATGGTCGTTATGTTCATTTGCTACTCCGTTACAAATCTGTCTAGAACAGGTTTGCATTTAGCTGAAGGGCGTCAGGCAAGACAGCCTGACGTGAAACTAAAAAAGCCCGATAGCGCATTCATGCGTTACCGGGCTTTCAATAATGGTAAAGATTTGGCGTGCAATATCCCTATTATCCACCGCGTTTTCTAAATCGATCCAAGGTTCTTAATTGCATAATAGCTTGATGCAATTGTGCCTGAGCTGTGGCAAAATCAATTTGACCCGATTTATCTGCCAAGGCTTCTTCAGCTCTGGTTTTAGCTTCTATTGCAGCGAGCTCATCAATATCTTTCGCTCTTATCGCCGTATCAGCCAGGATGGTAACCAGATTGGGTTGTATCTCTAATATACCTCCTGACACATAGAACGGATAAATTTCCTTATCGCTGACTTTTACCCGAACTTCGCCGGGCTTAAGTCTTGATATTAAAGGGGCATGCCGTGGTGAAATACCCACTTCGCCGAGTTCAGCCGGCGCAAATACCATTTCCGCTAATCCGGAAAATATTTCCTTTTCTGCACTAACGATGTCTACATGTACGGTCATGGTCATAATTATTGCCTACAAGTTTTATTTCATGCCTTTGGCTTTCTCAAGCACTTCGTCTATGGTACCGACCATATAAAAAGCCTGCTCAGGAATCGCATCGTATTCACCGTCGATAATACCTTTAAAACCGGCAATGGTATCCTTCAGTGACACGTATTTACCCGGTGATCCGGTAAATACTTCGGCAACGAAGAAAGGCTGAGACAGAAAGCGTTGCATTTTACGTGCTCTCGATACGGTTAACTTATCTTCTTCAGATAACTCATCCATGCCCAGAATCGCGATAATATCACGCAATTCCTTGTAACGTTGCAGGATGCCCTGAACGTTACGCGCCACGTCATAATGTTCCTGGCCGATAACCAATGGATCGAGCTGGCGGCTGGTAGAGTCCAACGGATCAATCGCAGGGTAAATACCCAATTCAGCAATTTGACGCGACAATACTACGGTCGCATCCAAATGCGCAAATGTGGTTGCAGGCGACGGATCGGTCAAGTCATCCGCAGGCACATAAACCGCTTGAATAGAGGTAATGGAACCGGTCTTGGTTGAGGTAATACGCTCTTGCAATACGCCCATTTCTTCGGCCAGTGTTGGCTGATAGCCCACCGCTGAAGGCATACGGCCTAACAGCGCCGATACTTCGGTACCGGCCAGGGTGTAACGGTAAATATTATCAACAAAAAATAGTACGTCGCGGCCTTCATCACGGAAATATTCCGCCATAGTCAAACCAGTTAAAGCCACGCGCAATCTGTTTCCCGGCGGCTCGTTCATCTGACCGTAAACCAGCGATACCTTGTCGATTACATTTGAATCGGTCATTTCGTGATAGAAATCGTTGCCTTCACGAGTACGCTCACCGACACCGGCAAACACCGAGTAACCACTGTGCTCAATCGCGATATTACGGATCAGTTCCATCATGTTGACGGTCTTGCCGACACCGGCACCGCCGAACAAGCCGACTTTACCGCCTTTGGTAAACGGACAGACTAAATCGATAACCTTGATACCGGTTTCCAGCAGTTCGGTTGCCGCCGCCTGTTCAGCATAACTTGGCGCATCACGGTGGATGCCCCATTTTACTTTTTCGCCGATAGGGCCTTTTTCATCGATAGGCTCACCGAGAACATTCATAATACGGCCTAATGTTTCCTGGCCGACCGGTACCGCAATTGGCGCATTGGTATTACTAACATTTAAGCCTCGGCTTAAACCGTCGGTAGTACCCATGGCAATAGTTCTGACCACGCCATCACCTAATTGCTGCTGAACTTCCAGCACCAAGCCTTTACCTTCTACGTTTAAGGCGTCATATACTTTGGGCAGGTCTGCACGTGAAAATTCCACGTCAACGACCGCGCCGATAATCTGAACGATTTTACCCGAACTCATTGAGTTATCCTCTTATTTTGTGTCATTTTACTTGGCCTTAAACAGCTGCGGCACCGGCAACAATTTCTGAAATTTCCTGAGTGATAGCGGCTTGTCTGGCTTTGTTATAAACCAACTGTAACTCGCTGATAATATTTCCGGCATTATCCGAAGCACTCTTCATCGCCACCATTCTGGCTGCCTGTTCACAGGCATTATTCTCAACCAGTCCCTGGTAGACAATGGACTCGATATAGCGGCTTAGCAGATGATCCAGAACTTCCTTGGCATCAGGCTCATAAATATAATCCCAATGACCTTTCAGATCGTCTTCAAGCTCATCGGCTACGACAGGCAGTAATTTTTCAATAGTCGGCTTCTGCGTCATGGTGTTGACAAATTCATTGCTAATCACATGCAACTCATCGATTCTGCCTTGTTCATAGGCATCCAGCATGATTTTAATGATACCGATAATATCATGCTGGTGCGGGGTATCGCCTAACTTAGAAACCTGACCGACCAGATTTGCTTTCAGATTACCAAAAAAACCGAAAGCCTTGGTACCTATGGTACAAATATCTACTGCAATATTTTCTTTGTCCCACTGTATGATCTGGGTCAGGGTTTTTCTGAATAAATTTGAATTCAGTCCGCCGCATAAGCCCCTGTCAGAGCTAATGACAATGATCCCGACCCGTTTAACTTGACGATCAACGAGAAAAGGATGTTTATACTCAGGATTTGCTTGAGCCAGATGTTTGATAATCTGGCCGATTTTTTTTGAGTATGGACGTGTTGCCAACATTCTGTCTTTTGTTTTACGCATTTTACTCGCGGCAACCATTTCCATGGCCCGGGTGATCTTTTGAGTATTTTTGATACTCCCGATCTTGGTGCGTATTTCTTTACCAACAGCCATCTTAAGACCCTTTTACCAGCTATGCGTTTCAACAAAAGTCTGGATAGCGGTAAGCATACCCTTTCTTATGTCATCACTAAAATCGCCAGTTGTATTAATGTTGTTCATTAATTCAGAATGCTCTGACGTCATGTACGATTGTAAAGCAGCTTCAAAATCAAGAACCTTGTTAACTTCTAAGCTATCAAGGAAGCCTTCATTTGCAGCAAACAATGAAACCGCCATTTGTGCCACTGACATCGGCGAATATTGATTCTGTTTCATCAGTTCGGTTACGCGTTGACCGCGCTCAATCTGCTTACGAGTACTTTCATCCAGATCCGATGCAAATTGGGCAAAAGCCGCCAACTCACGATACTGCGCCAAATCCAGACGGGTACCGCCGCCCAATTTCTTGATGATTTTGGTTTGCGCCGCACCACCGACACGCGATACCGATAAACCGGCATTCACCGCCGGGCGTATGCCGGAGTTAAACAAATCGCTTTCCAAAAAGATCTGGCCGTCGGTAATGGAAATTACATTGGTCGGTACGAAAGCAGAAACGTCGCCGCCTTGGGTTTCGATAATCGGCAATGCGGTCAATGACCCGGTTTTACCTTTTACCTTGCCGTCGGTTAACTTCTCAACTTCGGCTGCATTAATACGCGATGCTCTTTCCAGCAAACGGGAATGCAAATAAAACACGTCTCCCGGGTAAGCTTCGCGACCCGGCGGACGACGTAACAACAGGGAAATCTGACGATACGCCCAGGCTTGCTTAGTTAAATCATCATAAATAATCAACGCATCTTCGCCACGGTCTCTAAAGAATTCACCCATCGAACAACCGGTATAAGGCGCGATAAACTGTAACGCCGCCGATTCCGATGCGGATGCCGCAACCACAATCGTGTGAGCCATTGCGCCATGCTCTTCGAGCTTGCGAACCACGTTGGCAATGGATGCGCGTTTTTGACCGATAGCCACATAGATACATTTAATGCCCGTACCTTTTTGATTGATAATCGCATCAATCGCAATAGCTGTTTTACCGGTTTGTCTATCACCGATGATCAACTCGCGCTGGCCGCGGCCTACCGGAATCATCGCATCGATAGATTTCAAACCCAATTGAACCGGTTGATCAACGGACTGGCGGGCAATGACGCCCGGTGCAATTTTCTCAATCGGTGACGTTTCAGTGGTCTCAATAGCGCCTTTGCCGTCGATTGGATTACCCAGCGCGTCTACAACGCGACCCAGCAACGCTTCGCCAACAGGTACTTCCAGAATTTTACCGGTACATTTTACGGTGTCGCCCTCAGAGATATGCTGGTATGAACCTAATACCACCACGCCCACAGAGTCTCTTTCAAGGTTAAGCGCCATGCCGAAGGTATTGCCGGGAAATTCCAGCATTTCGCCTTGCATTGCTTCCGAAAGGCCATGTACTCGTACAATACCGTCAGTGACACTGACCACGGTACCTTCTGTATGAGTTTCAGCACTCAAGTCGAAGTTTTCGATCTTCTTTTTAATCAGATCACTTATTTCAGATGGGTTTAATTGCATATTCTTTTCTCGCTCTAGTTTAGAGTCGTTTTGCTAATTGTTGAAGCTGGCCTTTAATGGAACCGTCAATCACTCTATCGCCTGCACGTACCAGTACGCCGCCAATCAATGATTTATCCACGGTCACATTCATATGGACTTTTTTGCTTAGCGTTTTTTCCAGCGTTGAAGTAAATCGTTGCTTTTCTTCTTTGGAGAAGGCGTAAGCCGTAGCGACTTCAACATCGACATAACCTTCACTTTCTGCCTTATAGACTTCGAATAGCTTCGCAATAGTCGGCGCCAGCGTTAACCGGTTGTTTTGAACCAGCAGTTTCAGAAAATTTGCGCCTTCCTCGTCCACTTGTCCCTGACAAATATCAAGCATCAGTGCCGATAATCTTTCTTTACTGACTTTCGGATTATCCACTGCACCGGAAAACTCTTTGTCATTCAGCACAGCGGATATAAACGCTAAGCTTTCCGACCATTTTTGAGTCGTACCGGTTTCGAAGGATCGTTTAAACACTGCTGCTGCGTAAGGTCTTGCCAATGTTGCCAATTCGCTCATTATGCTTAACCCAATTGATTAGAAATTTTACTCAGGATGTCCTGGTGCTTGGTTTTATCGATTTCCGCACTCAGAATCTGTTCTGCTGCCCGCAAGGCCAAGGCGGCGACTTCTTTACGCAAACCTTCTTTAGCCTGCTGTTTTTCTTGTTCAATTTGCGCCTTTGCCACCAGAATCAAACGCTCGCCTTCTTTTTTAGCGGTATCTTTTGATGCCTCAACAATTTCAGTGGCACGTTTTTGAGCAAGATTAACAATCTCTGAAGATTGTTCTTTGGCTTGTTTTAAAACACCCGTGGCTTTTTTCTCTGCCAAGTGCATTTGTTCCTGACCTTTTTCAGCCGCAGCCAAACCATCAGCAATTTTCTTTTTACGTTGTTCTAAAGAGTCAAATAAAGGCGGCCAGATGTACTTCATGGTAAACCATACCAGAAGTGCAAAGGTAATCATTTGCCCAATCAGAGTAGCATTGATACTCACGATGCGTTCCTCTTGTTGCTAGTAAAGTTAAACAGTCTATTAACCCGCTGCCGCAGCTGTTACCGCAGACAGGAATGGATTAGCAAAAGTAAAGAACAGTGCCAAACCAACACCGATCATGGTTACCGCGTCTAACAGACCCGCAACAACAAACATTTTTACTTGCAGCATAGGCACCATTTCAGGCTGACGCGCTGCGCCTTCCAGGAATTTCCCACCCAGCAGACCGAAGCCTATCGCTGTACCTAAAGCGCCCATACCTAGAACCAGACCTACTGCAATAGCAGTCATGCCTTGTACATCAGCAATTAAACTTGCAATTTCCATGAAACCTCCAAACGGTTAGTTAAATTATAAAAAGTTAAAAAATTATTGTATCTACACCAGCAACTAGAAAAATACGACCGCATGAATGCAGAAGGTAGAGCAACGCAGGAGCAGTTGCCAAGAACGCTGACAGTTATGATCAAATAAGATTTTTTGAGTTATCCGCGTTAATCATATTTATCTGCGTCATCTGCGTTCCATTTATTAATGATCTTCGTGCGCCATGCCCAGATAAACAATGGTTAATACCATGAATATAAATGCCTGAAGCGTGATAATTAAAATATGAAAAATAGCCCAGGGAAAGCTCAACACCGGCTGAATATACCACGGCAATAACGCAATCAAAATAAAGATCAACTCGCCCGCATACAGGTTTCCGAATAACCGAAGCGCCAATGAGATGGGCTTGGCAATTTCTTCGACCAGTTTCAGCAGCAGATTGAACGGCAACAACCAGGGACCGAACGGCTGAAACATCAGCTCTTTGGCAAAACCCCAGGGACCTTTTATTTTGATGCTGTAGAAAATAATCAAACAGAACACCGAGATAGACATGGCGAATGTTGCATTTAAATCGGTACTTGGCACTACGCGCAGATATTCAATGCCCATCATCGAGCCGATTAACGGCAAAATATCGACTGGAAACAGGTCCATAAAGTTCCACAGGAACACCCAGCAAAAGATGGTCAATGCCAATGGAGCGATTAATTCATTTTTACCGTGAAAACTGTCTTTAACTTGGTTATCGACAAATTCAATCAGCATTTCTGCAAAATTTTGCACCAAACCCGGCACGCCGGCTGTCGCTCTATCTGCGGCCATCTTAAAAAACCAGACAAACAATCCACCTAGGAGCGCAGAGAAAAACAAGGTATCCAGATTTAATGCCCAGAAACCCTCGCCCACTGTCAGCGGCGTTAAATGGTGAATAATATAACCGGTTGCACCTTCGGCGGCATGAACTTCGGTAGCCATGGTTCCTCTCTAAATATGTGTGTGTCAGCGCATCAGCAGCGCAAACCAAAAAACCGATAATGCTGCTATGTATACTGCCAGCAGCGGTAATATTTCTATGTTCGGAAGTTGGAAAATCATAAAAAACAGCATCACTGTTAACAATAACTTGCCTGATTCTCCTGCATAGAAAGAATTTACAATCTTTCTTGCTTCCTGTCCCGCAGATTTATGTATGCGCAAGGCAAAATACAAATTGGGAATAAAGGCCGCCGTTCCGCCTAAAGCCGCCGATAAGGCGTAAGACTTCCCCGATGCCAGAGCGAATCCTGTCGTCATTATGATTATCGTTAGCACTTGATAACTCATGATTTTACTGACAGTAGAGCGTTTTCTATCTACCACACCCAACTCCATGCATAATAGCTCGGGGATTATAGCTAGCGACCCTCATTAAATCAAGGAAGATTAAATTCAACCCGTGCTTTTTGTCGACCTTCATCGATCAGCGCCTTACCTATTCCGCTACTTAATTTGCTCAAGAATTCCATCCAACTCTTCTAAACTGGAATAAGCGATGACCAGCTTTCCGGTGCCGTTTTCTTTATGGTCGATCCGTACTTTTGCCCCCAGTTTTGCGGTCAAATCCTCCTGTAAACGTAAGGTGTCTTTATCAACGTCCCTGACTCTGGTTTTTTTAGGCTCTGTCTGACTGTCTTTGACCAGACGCTCGGCTGCTCTGACTGTTAAACCTTCTTTGACAATCTTATTTGCCGCAGCAAGCTGTTTAGGGCCGTCTAAAGACAGCAATGCCCTTGCATGCCCCATTTCCAGATGCCTCGCAACCAATAATTTTTTTACGTCCGGATGTAAATCCATCAATCTCAATAAATTAGTCACCGTAGCGCGTGACTTGCCAACGGCATCGGCAACGTGTTGATGCGTCATTTCAAATTCTTCCAGCAACCGTTTTAAGGCTTCCGCTTCTTCCAAAGGATTTAGATCTTCTCTTTGGATATTTTCAATCAGCGCTATCGCCATCGCAGCCCGATCGTCTATTGCCTTGATAACCACAGGTATTTGCGGCAACCCGGCTAATTGCGCTGCCCGCCAGCGGCGCTCCCCCGCCACTATCTCGTATTTTTCCGACGCAATTTTGCGCACTACCACCGGTTGTATGACCCCCTGTGCTTTTATCGAATCCGCCAGCTCCTGAAGCTTTTCAGGGTTCATGTCTTTTCTTGGCTGATACTTGCCTCGCTGCAGATACTCGATAGGCAAGCTATGCAGTTGATGGCCCTCACTGACGTCCCTGTGCTCGTCTTTATCGGACATATTGCCTAATAAAGCATCCAGTCCTCGATTTAATCCCCGTTTTTTCACAGCCATAACATTTAACTTTTCTCTTTATTTAATCATTTAACCGGCTAATGCCACTTGCGCTGATTTATGACTGATCAGCGCGAAGTATCGATTCAAACTCTTCAATCATTTTTTTTAAAGCCTCGGCCTCTTCCTGCAGCACCAGATTTTCTCTTTGAATGCTTTTAAATAAGGCAAACACCGTTCCCGCGCGCTCATCCGCCTCCTCGATTATCTGCGGCTTAGCGGCTACTTCATTATTATCAACCGATGATTTTGTTTGCGGCTGATGCGGTTCTTTTTTAGCAGAATCATCTGCCAGCAAGGCCTCAAGCCCGCGACCTAACCCACGTTTTTTTAAATTCATGCGCCGTCGTGCTTTTCTTTTCTGATCATTTCACCCGCCAAGGTAATATAGGCCACAGCGCCTCGCGAAGACTTATCATAGCTCAACACCGGCAACCCATGGCTTGGCGCCTCAGCCAGGCGGACATTTCTGGGAATACAGGTTCTAAAAACCTTATCGCCGAAATAGCGAATCAACTGCTCCGAGACATCTTTGGTCAGCCTGTTTCTGTCGTCATACATGGTGCGCAAAATGCCTTCCAGATATAACTCCGGATTGACTGTATCCTGAATATTTTTCAGGGTACTCATCAATGCAGACAAGCCCTCAAGGGCATAATATTCGCACTGCATCGGCACCAGCACACTGTGTGCCGCGACCATCGCATTTAAGGTCAGCATATTCAATGAGGGCGGACAATCGATCAGGATATAATCGTAATCCGGTTTTATCGGGATTAAGGCATCGGCAAGCCGCCGTTCCCGGTAATCCGCCTGTATTAACTGCACTTCCGCCGCCGTAAGATCGCCATTACCGGGAATCACCGAAAAACCGATATCGGGAATGTTAATGACGGTTTCCGACGCAGGCACTTCTTCCATCAACAAATCATAACTGGAGTAGTTAACCGTCTGCTTATCGACGCCACAGCCCATAGCGGCATTTCCCTGCGGATCAAGATCTACCAGCAACACGCGCCGGTTAGCCGCAGCCAGCGAGGCTGCCAGATTTACACTGGTGGTAGTCTTTCCTACGCCGCCTTTTTGATTGGTTATTGCAATTACTTTTCCCACTAGCTTACCTCTGCCTTTCCAGGCAATTCTATTCGTACTAAACATCTGTCAATATCAGTTCCCGGAACACTGATCGGGATAACCGTTTTTTTTGCCGCTATCGACGCCAGCTCCGCCTCCAAATTCTGTCCCTTCATTGCCAGCAACACGCCCTCTTCGGCCAACAGATGCGAGGTCAACTTCACTATCTCGGGCAAGCCGGCAAATGCACGGGTCAGCACCGCATCATAGCCGCGCTCAGGCTGATGGTTTTCCACCCGGCTATGGATGACGGCTACGTTTTTAAGCTTTAATTCCAACACCACCTGCTGCACAAAGCGGGTTTTTTTAGCGTTACTGTCGAGCAACGTAAAGCTGATGTCAGGCAAGCATATTGCCAACGGAATACCCGGCAAACCGGCACCGGTGCCAATATCGATAACCCGCGCACCCTCAATATACGGCAGGATTGCCAGGCTATCCAATATATGCAGACGCGCCATCTCCTCTCTATCCCGTATCGCGGTCAGATTATAGGCTTTACTCCATTTTTCAATCAGCTTTATAAAGCCCAGTAACTGCTCTATCTTCTGATCCGTTATGTTTACATTTAATGCGGCTATCCCGGAAACCAGGATTTTTCGACAATCTTCCATCAGGCACTTTTCTTCTTTAAATAAACTAATAATAGGGAAATGGCGGCCGGGGTAATACCGGGAATACGCGATGCCTGACCTAAGGTTTCCGGCCGCTGTTTTTTAAGCTTTTCACTGACTTCATTGGACAGACCGGGCACACCGGTGTAATCAATGATCTCCGGCAAGCGCAGGTGATCGAAACGCAAGGCTTTGTCTATTTCGGTTTGCTGCCGGTCGATATAGCCTGCATATTTGGCTTGAACCTCAACCTGCTCGGCGACCTGCGGATCCATGTCGCCAACATCCATTATAAAGGACAACAATTGTTGAATATCGACTTCCGGTCGACGCAGTAAATCCATCAAATTGGCTTCGCGCAATAACGGCTTGCCCCAATATTGCTCGACTTGCGCGGCTTCTTCGGTCTCGGTCCTGACCCATTTCTTTTTCAGGTCCTCCTGCAATTGCGACACGGCTGCCCGTTTAATCGCGAACGCCTGCCAGCGATGATCGTCAACCAAGCCCAATTCACGGCCTTTTTCGGTCAGGCGCAAATCGGCGTTGTCTTCCCGAAGCAGCAAACGGTATTCGGCGCGGCTGGTGAACATCCGGTACGGCTCTTGCGTACCTTGGGTAATCAGGTCGTCGATCATCACGCCGATGTAGGCCTGATCGCGTCCCGGACACCAGCTGTCCAAGCCCTGCACCAAACGCGCCGCATTCAATCCGGCAATTAAGCCTTGCGCCGCCGCCTCTTCGTAACCGGTGGTGCCGTTGACTTGCCCGGCAAAAAACAGCGCATCCATATGCTTGGTTTCCAATGACGATTTCAAATCCCTTGGATCGAAAAAGTCGTATTCAATCGCATAACCGGGGCGCACGATTTCGGCATTCTCAAAACCCAGCATTGAGCGCACAAACGCATACTGCACATCGAAAGGCAGGCTGGTCGATATGCCGTTGGGATAAATCTCATGGGTATTCAATCCTTCCGGTTCGACAAAAATCTGGTGCGAATCGCGGTCGGCAAAGCGCACGATTTTGTCTTCAATCGACGGGCAATAACGTGGCCCGATACCCTCGATAATCCCCGAATACAGCGGCGACCTATCTAGGCCGGAACGGATAATGTCATGGGTTTTGCTATTGGTGCGCGTTATATGGCAGGGAATCTGCCGGGGATGATGACCCGGCTTGCCGAGAAACGAGAACACCGGCACCGGATCGTCGCCGTGCTGCTCTTCCAGCTTGCCAAAATCGATGGTGCGGCCGTCGATACGCGGCGGCGTGCCGGTTTTTAAGCGGTCGATCCGAAACGGCAATTCCCGCAACCGGTCGGCCAGCGCAATCGAGGCCGGATCGCCGGCACGACCGCCGCTGTAATTTTCCAAACCGATATGGATTTTGCCGCCTAAAAAAGTGCCGGTGGTTAACACCACGGCTCTTGCGGTAAAATTCAAACCCATTTGGGTTTTAACGCCGACAACTCTATCGCCCTCGACCATCAAATCGGACACGGTTTGCTGAAATAAAGCCAGATTGGGCTGATTTTCCAGCGCAGTCCTTACCGCCTGCTTGTAAAGCTGACGATCCGCCTGAGCGCGAGTCGCCCTGACTGCCGGGCCTTTACTGGCATTCAAGGTGCGAAACTGAATGCCGCCGTGATCGGTAGCCCTAGCCATTATTCCGCCCAAAGCATCAATTTCTTTAACTAAATGACCCTTGCCTATGCCGCCAATGGCAGGATTGCAGCTCATTTGTCCCAGGGTGTCGATATTTTGCGTCAGCAACAAGGTGTTGGCACCGCTCCGGGCCGATGCCAGCGCGGCTTCCGTTCCCGCATGTCCGCCGCCCACTACAATGACATCAAAGTCTTTTCTAAATTTCACTAGCGCTATGGTCTCTTAAAAAATGCTGTATTATTGCCGTGCGGATTCACACAAACTTATCCTATTATAAGAGGTAAATGATGAAAAAACGTAAAAATCAAACAGCAAGCGATGCTATTCCGAACCAAAACCCGGTCGCCAAGTACGCGCACCTGTTTAATAAAGCGCAAACTTTTTGCGATAAAAGCAAATACAGCCGCAAAGCAAAACACACAAAGCAGGAGGCTATTCCAAGGGTTCTGGACAGAATTATTGGAATAGCCTCCTGCTTTGTTCAGGCTTGGCGCTCGACAAACCCTGCACACTACAGATAAAAAATCCGCATATTATCTGTTGATCGATAATGGCAAAAATTGATGGTAAAAAACACCGGCGATGGCACTCGATATAATACGCTTTATTAAAGAAGATATTTGGATGCTAAGCGAACATGAATTTTCCCCGCTTAAAGCAACCTTTATAAAATCATTAAAAATAGTTTTATTAGCCCTCCACGGTTTTATGCGCGACCTTTGCCCATTGCGCGCCTCGGCTTTAACGCTTTACACCTTACTTGCTGTGGTACCCGTCATCGCCATGCTGTTTGGCATCGCTAAAGGTTTTGGCCTTGAAAAAATGCTGGAGCAACAACTGCTTGAACAAATACCCCATCAAGATACCACCGTACTCAAATTAATCGACTTCGCCCAAAATCTCTTGGAAAAGACCCAGGGCGAAGTGGTTGCCGGGATCGGCGTGATCATGCTGCTTTGGTCGGTAACCAGCATGATCGGCAATATCGAGGATTCGTTCAATTATATTTGGAAAATCAGTAAAGGCAGGCCCTTAAATAGGAAATTAAGCGACTATATTTCGTTTATGTTGCTAGGACTGTTCTTATTAATCTTATCGAGCAGTATTACGGTATTTTTAAAAACTAAAATAACGGGGTTAAGCACAGCCATTGCCTTACCTCAATTCGGCGAAGGTTTGTTGCTTGGCGCCTTGAGCTTGTCGCCCTTGTTGCTGATGATCGGCTTGTTCTCGATTACCTTTATTTTCATGCCTAATCATAAAGTCAATACGGGCGCAGGTATCATTGCCGCTGTTGTCACCGGGATTATGTATCACGTTCTACAGTCGCTGTATCTAGGCCTGCAGATTGGCGTATCCAACTATAACGCAATTTACGGCAGCTTGGCGGCACTCCCGTTATTCGTGATATGGGTACAAATAGGCTGGATGATTGTTTTATTCGGTTGTCAGATAGCTTTTTATACCCAGAATTATTCGGGGTATCGGCATAATCACAGCTTTTCAGCATTCAGTTTCACCTTAAAAAAAATTGTCGCGCTGCATGTAACCGCCTTGATTGTTAACAATTTTGTTCATTTAAGCAAGCCGCTGACGGCTGATGCAATCGCTTCAGGATTACAGATTTCTAAAGCCGTTGTGCAAAGTCTTTTGGACTTTCTGACAGCCAGTCATATTGTTATCAGGTTAAAAACCGAAGATGGCGATGATGTTTATTTGCCCGCTACCGATACCAATAAGCTGACGGTGGCTTTTGTGATTAATGCGATGGAACAGTGCGGTCGCAATAATCTTCCGGATTTTAAGCAAGACCCCTTGTTTGGCAATATGCTTAACCATTTCGGCAAATGCCTGGAAACCTCAGAACAAAACCGTTTGCTGAAAGATATTTAGAAATGCACTCTACATCGCGATAAATTATAAATTATAAGAACAGCCGGTTGAGCCAAGGCTTGAATTATTTCAATTTCAGCCGTGACCGACCTGCAACAGACCTATTCCTGTTTTTTTCATTCATGGCTGCTAAATCATTACGAACATTTTATTGAATGTTAGAATAGGGCTAAAACATGCAGTGGATCGAATAGCAGCTATCTAAAAAACGCATAAAACGGGCATCGTCAACAACCATTTTTTATCTTATATTTAAAGAGGACACTATGCGGAACATGAAGCTTTTACCCGCGCTGATTGGGGCGACACTTGTAATTGCTGTCATTTTATATGTTGCCTTTTATTTCATATTTCTTGATCTGTTTGTTGACTTATGGTGGTACCAATCATTAAAACTCGAAGCCTACTTCTGGTTAAGATTGTTGTACAAGTTTTTTCTTTCCGGGGGGGTCACCCTGGCGTTCTTTGCTATTTTCTTTTTCCATTTCTGGATTGCATCGCGTTATTTGGGCTTAAATCCTCAGGATGAAATTCTCATCAACGCTGATAAACGCCGACGCTTCCAACGCTTTGCCGATACTTTCATGAGCGGATCGGCAAAAATATACACGCCGGTTTCTTTAATTCTAGCTTTTTTTATCGCCATTCCTTTCTACCATCAATGGGAAACCGCGCTGCTGTATTTTTTCGGCAGCGCTTCGGGAGTGACCGAACCGGTTTACGGCCAGGACGTCAGCTTTTATCTATTGTCCTACCCGATCTACATGCTGATCCAGCAAGAGATGCTAACCACGGCCAGCCTGATCTTCTGCATGGTTGGCGTATTGTATTGGCTGGAACATATTTTTGTGCCCAACCAGAGCAAGGAATTTCCGTTGGGCGCCAAAATCCATTTGGTCATACTGATGGGCTTTGTGGTTTTATTCGTGGTGTGGGGCTTCATGCTGCAACGCTTTTCGCTGCTGTATACCGACAGCCACGAGCCGATATTTTACGGCCCCGGTTTTACCGAAATCCGTTATCAACTGCCGCTGATTTGGCTGGCCATCATTGCCTTTCTGACGGTGGCCGTTTCCGCCGGCGTGTTTATTTTTTCAGAAAAACATCGCATCAAAACACCGCTGTTAATATCGTTTACCGTTTTTCTCGCCGTCCTGGGTCTACCCAAGGTTCAGTTTATTCCTGATTTAATTGAAAAATACATTGTCAACCCGAATCCGGTTAGAACCGAAAAACCGTTCATGCAGCACAATATCGATGCCACCGTCAATGCTTATGATTTAAAAAACATCAAAATCATCGACCTCCCGATCAAACTCAATGCCGTTGACGATATTGAAACATGGAGCACGCAAAAACATTTTGAAAACATACCGGTTTGGGACAGGGAAATCCTGATTGATACTTATAAACAGTTGCAATCGATAAGGCCCTATTACACCTTTCTATCTGTCGACGAGGATCGTTATTTTCTTCGCGACCACGTCAGACAGGTCAATCTTGCCGCCCGGGAAGTCAATTTATCGAAGTTGCCCGCCGAAGCGCAAAACTGGGAAAACACGCATCTACGCTATATGCATGGCTGGGGCGCGGTGGTCACGCCTGCCGCACAAGATGCAGGTCGGCCTCTGCTCTGGTATTTGCGCGATTTAAACCTGAACTCAAATATCGGCTTAAGCGTTAAATATCCGGACATTTATTATGGTCAGGAACAATATGACTACGCCATCGTACCTAACAAGCTAAACGTGGTCGGCATTTCCGGCACCCTGACCGATCCCGGCGTGGAAAGCGTTTATAAAGGCGAGGGCGGCATACCGATTCCCTCGCTGTTCAGAAAGGCGTTATTCGCCTTTTATTTCAAGGACGAAAAAATATTCTTTTCGACCAATATCACGAAAGAAAGCCAGGTTTTGATGCGCCGGAATATCAGCGAACGCATCCAGACACTGACGCCTTTTCTGCACCTGGATAGCGACCCCTATTTGGTGCTAACCAAGGATCGGTTTTACTGGATACAGGATGCCTACACGCTTTCCAACCGATATCCCGTTTCCAAATCCGCAGACGATGATTTTCTCGATGGCAAACAGGAATTCAACTATATTCGCAACTCCGTCAAGGTGGTGGTTGACGCGTTTGACGGCGGTGTACATTACTATATTTCCGACCCCTCGGATGTGATCATTCAAGCGTATAACATTGCCTATCCGAGCCTGTTTAAAAATCTGGAGGAAATGCCCGCCGAACTGAAGTCGCATCTGCGTTATCCGAGAGATCTTTTTTATCTGCAGATGAAGGTGTTCGCCAAATATCATCAAAACAAGCCCGAACTGTTTTACGAACAGGCCGAAACGTGGCAATTCGCTAAAGTCCGGGGAGAACCGGTAAGGCCTTATTATCAGACTATCGATTTCGGCAACTGCAATAACAAAGAAGAATTCGTCATGCTGAACCCGATGACGCCTATTAACAGCAACAATCTGAGCATGATAGGGATCGCCGGCATAGTGGATAACGAGGACTGCGGTTCAGTCTATAAGCCCGGTATTACCCTTTATAAATTCCGCAAGGATGTCCAGGTCAACGGACCTGCGCAGGTTGAATCGCTGATCGAGCAAGATCCGGAGATTTCCGCGCAATTCACGCTCTGGAATCAGGGCGGCTCCAATATCCGCCTGGGCCGCATGATCATCATGCCGATGGGCAATAGCGTACTCTATGTGCAGCCGGTTTACATCGTCTCGACCACAAACGGCATCCCGGAACTGCTCAGGACTATTGTTTCGATCGGCAATCACGTGGTCATGGACACCAACTTCTGGTCGGCGTTTAACCGATTGAAACAAATTCATCTCAAAAATGCCACCGAAAGCGACGGAACAGGGACTTCCAAGCCTGCTACAGAACTGAAACAGAACTGAGCGTCTCCGTTGAAATAATCGCTGTAGGTGCAAATAAGTTCACACCTGCAGCGGTTTAACTTATTTCGCCGCTGTTCCTGAAAAATCATGAAACACCAGGTAACCTTATCATCATTTCTGTCGTTATCCCCAGCTACAATCGCCGCGACCTGCTGAAACGGGCGCTATTATCCGTCTATGCTCAAAGCGTATTACCGACAGACGTTATCGTCATTGATGACGGCTCTACCGATGGTACTGAAGCCATGCTCCAACAGAAATTTCCTCAGGTAAATTATTACCTTCAGGAAAATCTCGGCGTCAGCGCAGCACGCAATCTCGGCATTCAAAGATCAACCGGCGACTGGCTGGCTTTTTTAGATTCCGATGACGAATGGCTGCCTGAAAAACTGGCTAAACAGATGGCAGCGCTGGCGGATCACCCCGAACATCAGGTTTGCCACACCGAAGAAAACTGGATACGCAATGGAACCCGGGTTAACGTACCCCAAAAATACCTCAAAAGCGGAGGCTGGATATTTGATCAGTGCTTAACGCTGTGTGCGATGTCGCCCTCCACGGTATTGATACACCGCTCGGTATTGACAGAAATCGGCCTGTTCGATACCCGACTGCCTGCTTGCGAAGACTATGACCTGTGGCTCAGAATTACCGCAGATTATCCGGTTTTATTGCTTGAACAACCGCAAATAAACAAGCATGGCGGTCATCAAGACCAGTTATCCGGCGCCTATTGGGGTATGGATCGTTTTCGAATCAGCGCCTTGCAAAAAATCATTGATGCCGGTCATTTATCTGACAAAAACCGGCAGGCGGCGGTAAATATGCTGATAAAGAAAGCCAATATTTACCTTAACGGCGTTACAAAACGCGGAAAAACCGATGAAGCCAGCTATTACCAACAACTCATTAAGTGCTATGAAGCAGATGCTATTTGATCCTAAATCGTAACTACTCAGCGCCATCAAATACAATGGAACGCAGATGACGCAGATGAATATGATGAACACAGATACTTCAGAAAAATCTTACACATCATAATTATCAGCGTCATCAGCGTTCTGTTTTTGGCTGCTGAGTAGTAACCCTAAAGCTACAGTTACAATCACCCTTGGCCATACAGCTTAACTGCTCAACTTCTTTGTCTAGCAACGAGGACATAAACGCCAAATCGAACTCGCAAATCTCATGATGTTTCTGCGCCAGATCGTGATAAATACAATGGTAAGCCTGGATATTCGGATATTCAGTTTCGGGTTCTTCATCAACTTTCACCTGAAAACCCAAATCGGTCATGATTACAATCAGTTCGGCAATACGTTCATGTGATTTTTTGCCTTCAAACTTGCCGCGTAGCTTATCCGCCATGTTGCTACCCAGTTTTTGCATATAAACTTTAAAGCGTTCAGCGCCCAATTCCTGTTGTAAATCGCTGAGAATCAGCTCTGAAAACCAGGCATATTGCTTCGGGAAATAATTATTGCCTTTGTCGGTTATGACATAAATCATCACCGGACGCCCTGCTGTTTTATTGAGCGTATTCTTTCTGATATAGCCATCCCGCTCAAGAACCACAAAGTGCTGCTGCACCCCTGTTCTTGAAATATCCAGTAATTTGGCCAGCTCATCAACACTCAAGCCGTTTCGGTTTACCATCAAGTGTTCAAGTATCTGATGTTGACGGGAACTTATTTTTTGAGGTATTAGCTGGGACATCCTTCTGATCATTTCTGTTTTTCGAACAGCAATAATAGCCTATTATGACGTATATAACTTGTAAAAGTTTTATAGCAAAAAGTCATCTGTTGTTATAAACTTCCGCTTGAGCGAGTTTGCTTAAATACATAAAAATAATTACTTATACACGACTGGAGACAAGAATGAGCGAATCACAAGAAACAGCTTCAACCCAAACACTCTACGAACAACTTGGCGGCGAAGCGGCTGTTGATGCGGCTGTCGATATTTTTTATCGCAAAGTACTGTCCGATTACCGCATTAACCGTTTTTTTGACAATTCCGATATGGAGCAACAAGCCGCCAAACAAAAAGCTTTTTTGACTATGGCCTTTGGCGGACCCAATAATTACAACGGTACAGATATGCGTAACGCTCATGCCCATCTGGTCAAAATGGGCTTGAATGCCAGCCATTTCGATGCCGTCATGGAGCATCTTGGCGCAACATTAACAGAATTAAATGTACCGCCGGAATTGATCGCCCAAGCTGCGGCGATTGCCGAAAGCACGCGCAAGGATGTATTAGGCAAGTAACTGAAATATCAGGTGGAGACTATGCAACGCATCACTATTGGCGAATCAACATTTTCCTGTCAACCCAATGAGACCGTATTGGAAACCCTGCTAAGGGAAAACATAAAAGTCCCTCACGGTTGTCGCCAAGGTCTTTGCCAGGCTTGCCAAATGCGCAGTCTTGATAACTCTCCACCGACTTCATCCCAAGTCGGCCTTAAAGATACTCTGCAGAAACAACACTATTTTTTGGCGTGTCTTTGTCATCCTGAGCAGGATATGACTGTTGCCTTGCCCAACCAGCAGGGCGCATCCATTGAAGCCCGCGTTGTCAGCAAACAACTGTTGAGCCCCGATATCGTACAGTTGATTTTGGAATACCAAAGCCCGTTTAGTTTTTTCGCCGGTCAGTTTGTTAACTTAAAACGACCCGATGGTTTAACCCGCAGCTATTCGATTGCCAATATCCCGCTAGCCAAAAACATCCTGGAATTTCATATTCGCCGCTTGCCGAACGGTCAATTCAGCAGCTGGGTGTATGATGAAGTGGCGTTAGACGCGCAATTATCCATTTCAGAGGCTCAAGGCGCTTGCCATTATCTGCCGGGGCGCGCCGAGCAACCGTTAATGCTGGTCGGCACCGGTAGCGGCCTGGCACCGCTTTACGGCATTATTGCCGATGCTTTGGCGCAAGATCACTCAGGCCCCATCCACTTGTTTCATGGTAGCCGTGATATTAACGGGCTGTATTTCATTGATGAAATGCGTAAGCTTGCCGCAGAATTTGATAATTTCCATTACACACCCTGTCTTTCAGGCGAGGATATCGACTCCGAATACCTCCGGGGCCGCGCTGATGACCTTGCTTTATCATCCACTGAAACCTTAAGTGGGTGGCGGGTTTTTCTGTGCGGACACCCGGAAATGATCAATCAGGCAAAAAAAACGGCTTTTATGAAAGGCGCGTCTATAAATGATATTTACACCGACGCTTTTCATGTGTTCCAGGTAGAAAAATAAAACCTTGAACAACAAAAGCGACGGCGTGCTTTAGCTAATATAGTATCGATTCGATACCTGGACCCGTTTCCAGTGCAACTATCACTTAGCACTCAGTCAACTTTATTCTGACGGTTAAGCAACTGGCTGTGGGGGCGACTTCAGTCGCCCCCACAGTTACAGGCCCCCATCATTTCTAAATTGACTAAATACTAGATTAACCGTAACTCAACTGGATTTAGTCACTTGCAATATGCCATCAAATAATTCATCGCGTTGCACAATGGCAACCGACCGATTGCCCTGCCGTTTATCGTACGCTCAAATTATTTGGATTGTGCTCCTTAATTAACAGTCACTCTAATCATAATGATGAACATAAACCAGTTTTTCCGTTTCATTACCGTTGATCCCGTTAACTTAAGCATTAAGAGCAAGCTGCTCGCTGTTTTTTCAAGTTTCGCGGCCATTCTCATAGTGGCATTGATAACGGAATATTTCAGCCTCGATCGTGCCGATCCTATTATAGTGGCCTCAATGGGGGCTTCCGCAGTAATTCTGTTTATAATCCCGAACAGTCCGCTGGCACAACCCTGGCCACTGTTAGGCGGACAATTGTTGCCAGCCATTATCGGTATCGTTTGCGCCCAAACCATTACCGACATTGCTTTGGCATCGGCCTGCGCTGTTGGCGGCAGCGTTTTTGCCATGCTGTTACTGCGCTGCCTGCATCCTCCCGGCGCCGCAACCGCACTTGCATTCATCATGGGCGGCGATAGCATTAACTCATTGGGTTATAGTTTTGTTCTGATGCCCTTAGGTCTCAATGTAGCGATTTTATTGCTTATGTCGATTGCGATTAACCGTTGGGTGCTTGGCAATGAATATCCTATCGTCCCTAAACCCGATAACAAAAAAAATACTTATGGCACCGTCATTGCTCCGTCGCAACTCACCGGTATTTCAGAACAGGATCTGGAGTCGGCGCTGGAAAATATGGATATGTTTATGGATGTCGCTCCGGGAGACTTGAGTAAGTTACTTACCAACGCCCAAAAGCATAGTTTTAAACGACTTAAAGGCAACGTCACCTGCAAAGATATTATGGTCAAAAACGTACTGTCGGTGGAATACGGAACGGAGGTTGAAGAAGCCTGGCACATCATGCGCCGCGAAAATCTCAAATCCATGCCGGTGATTAACAAGGCGAGACGCGTTATTGGCATTATTACCTGGAATGACTTTTTTAAATTCATCAAACTGAACACCGATAAATCTTTTCAGGAAAATTTTCGCGCTTTTATACGTCGCACACCTGATATATCGACCGATAAACCCGAATCTGTCGGCCATATTATGGCAACCTCCGTTGCCGTTCTGCATGAAAGCAGCCATATTGCTGAACTGATTCCATTGATGTCAAATCAGGGCTACCGGCAAATTCCGATTGTCAATAGCGAGGATCGCCTAGTGGGCATGGTCTATCAGGCCAATTTGATTGCCGAACTTTATAACGAACAGCTGGCCATCTATTAACCCGGTCTAAAGTCGCGTTTACCCGACAAAGTTATGCCCAAGATATTGGGCCTGCTTAATCAATGCGACGGACCTTATCCCCAAGATGAATCTGCCCGCCTGCTCCAGCAGTCAGCATCGCAATAGCGAAAGTCGGCTTTTCCTGATGAAACGCACTGACCAGCGTTTTAAGAATCGGCAAATCCCGTTTGCCGGAGCTGGGATCTGCCTGCGTAGCAAGACATCGACTCTTCGGCATGACCGCTGCGAAATTAACCTGACCAATGCGAATCTTGCGCCCCACCCAGCTTTGTTCTTCCCATGCGGCCAGACCGTCGATGACGATATTTGAACGAAAGCGAAGTTCACTGAGATCGTGATCGCCGACAGCGGCACCGACAGCCGCCAAACTTGCGCGACCGTGCAAGGTTATCTGTCCGGCCTCATTGTCCTGATAACGGGGCGCAATGCCGTTGCCAACCAATCGTAACGGCAGCCGCTCCGGGTGAGATGAAAGCGGATTTATATCCAATTTGAGTACATAATTTTCAATTGCAGCGGCAATTTTAATACGCCCCGCCCGATCCAGCGCCTCATTCACCAAAACCTCACCGTCCAAACCGATGCAAAGTCTCAAGGTTTGATGATCGAACCGAAGCTGAAGCCTTGCTATGCCGGGTGTGTTCATTAGAGCAACGAACCGGTGTTTTTCACTCCAGGCATCATCAATCACCCCTGAATCGCCAAAACGGACGCCAAGAACCCGATCTCCCGCAATTCGCCCTTCATCAAGAACATTGACAGCTTCGCACTGTTCGGGCGTGAAACCTTTCACGGGATAACGATACAAAGCAACGACGCGCGGCATCCGGCAATCTCCATCGGTGAAGCTTAAGGTTACCTGCCGCTCTCAATTTTCCAGTTGGCGGTAACGTATCTGCTTGGTTTACAGTCATTCACGAAGACTGACTGACATTAAACGCATCGACATAAATATCCTTCATGGAAGCGCCGGCCATAAAAGCTTTCTTCTTGGCTATTTTGACCATTTCAGGATGCCCGCAAAGAAACATGCGCCAGTTCTTGAGATTGGGCATCTGCTGAAAGGCCACGTCATCGGCGCGTCCCGCAGCAAAGCCGTGGGGCACGTCCTCGCCGGACAGACAGGGCACATAATTGAAATTCGAATATTGCCGAACCAGATCGTGCAGTTCTCCGGTCAGGTAAAGCCCGCTTAAATCGCGGCTGCCGTGAAACAAATGGATAGGACCGCTATGGCCCTGACTGAGCGCGTCGCGGATGATGCCGTAAAGCGGCGCAAGCCCTGAACCGGTACCGATCAGAATCAAGCCCTGGTCGCTGTTGCCGGGTATGTAAAAGCAGTCACCGCCGGGTCCGCGAATTTCGACGGTCTCGCCGGGACGCAATTCCTCATGTATCCAGCCGCTTACCCGACCTTCAGGCAGACGGCGAACATGAAGATGCAGATGTTCATCCTGGTGCGGTACGCTGGCGAGCGAGTAACTGCGGCCGAGCGCCTGATTCTGAAACAGGTTGATAAATTGCCCTGCTCTGTAATCAATAGGCAGGTGGCATTCGAGAACCACCTGCATGATGTCTGCATTGAGTAATTTCAGGCTTTTGACGGTAGCGGGAATCACCGCCTGAATATCATCGTCATCCGGCAAGGCGACTTCAAGATCTGCGCTAGGATGACAAACGCAAGCGAGGAAATAGTTCTGAAGCTTGAGACTATCCTTTAAACCGTGTTGCGAAATTTCAGGAGGCGTGCCACCGGTGGCACGCATCAGACAAGTCTGACAGACGCCGCTGCGACAGGAAAAAGGAACCGGCACACCGTGACCGGTCAAACAATCCAGAACGGATTGATTTTCATCCAGCTCGAAATTGTCTTTTGCATAACGAATAGTAACCATAGCGGCGTACCTGATTCAAAGAGGGAAAGTTAACGGCACAGCACGTCGTTTCGAGTGCTTTCGGCGATGGCTGCAACCTGAGCAATCAGATCCTCAGCTACATTCAACTCGCGGAGGGTAGCGCCAAGGTCTTCGATCACCGCATCGACATGTGAATCATTCAAACCGCGTTCGACCAGATGGGCATGACCAAGACGCATATCGAGGCCGGTGTAATTATGCGGCCCGCCAAAAGCCATAGTCAGAAATGATTTTTGTTTTGCGGCCTGTTTATCCATGTCCACGCCTTCGAAAAAGGCACTGATGCGGTCATCGCTCAATACCTTGCGGTAAAAAATATCAACGGCGGCATCAACAGCGGCTTCACCGCCTATTTTCTCAAACAAAGATTGTTGTTGTGACATATTTTTCTCCAAATAATGAAAAGATGTTTAAAATACAGCTTCAATATCCCGGCTTTTCAGAGCTTTGATAAGAAGATGCATTTAAAATACATCTTATGGTGTGATGATTAAATCGTCAAGCGCTATCTATTAATTTTAAAGCTTAAAATGGAATACAGACAATTTTGAAGGAGTATTAATTATGCAACTTACGCAATTCACCGACCTTTCGTTGCGCCTGCTGATTTATCTTGCCCGCCTGCCGGAACCGGGCATGGCGACCATTGCAGAAATCGCCGAGTATCATCAAGTTTCCCGTAACCATTTGGTGAAAGTAGCAAATAGTCTGGCCAATCAGGGCTTTATTATGACAACCCGAGGCAAGGGCGGCGGTATCCAACTGGCCCGGCCCGCAAATACCATTGGTGTCGGCGAAGTGGTACGAAAAACAGAACTTAACATGAATCTGGTCGAGTGCTTCGATGCCCCGAATAATCAGTGCCGCCTGATCCGCAACTGTTTCCTGAAGGCCACTTTATATGAAGCGCAACGCGCATTTATGACGGTGCTAGACAAATACACCCTGGCTGAAGCTGCCAGCTTAGACGCTAACATTGACCGGTCAGCATTATCTGGAGATAAACCCTAAACTATGCAACAAAACCCGCCTAAAATTTTTATCTATGTCGCCCTGCCTTGCGAGGCCAAGCCGCTGGTCAAACATTTCAATTTAAAGAAAGAGACGACGATTCAGCCGTTTGCGGTTTATTTGAATAAGGAGGTCTGCCTGACGGTAACCGGACTGGGGAAAAGCGCGATGGCTGCCGGCGTGGCTTACACCCAGGCTTTGTTTGCAGCGATTAACCCGCCGGTGCTGCTCAATATCGGTATCGCCGGGCATATTGACCATACAGTCGGCCGCCTGTTTTTAATCGATAAAATCACCGATGTCGACAGCCGGAAAAACTATTATCCGCCGCTGGTTTTTACGCCGTCTTGCTGCTCGGCAAGCATTCAAACGGTATCAAGGCCGCAGCTGATTTATGACCCGGAGCATCTGTGCGATATGGAAGCGTCCGCGTTTTATGAAACAGCAGTACGCTTTTCGACCGGCGAATTAATCCACTGCCTGAAAGTTATTTCGGATAATGAATTGTCCCCGGCGGAAAACATCCAGCCCAAGCAGGTTGCGGCATTAATAGCCGCGCATGTCGCAGCGATTGAAGCTCTACTGACAGAATTAAGCCGTCTGGCGAAGCTGATAACGGTACAGGAACCCGAGCTGTTTGCCCAGCTGCTACAACGCTATCATTTTACCGCCAGCGAACAGGGACAGCTTAAAAAGCAGCTGTCCCGCTGGGCGGCATTAACCGAAACACCAATCCCCGGATTGGATCAAAGTTTGTTTCGCAAAGGCAAGGAGGTTTTATCGTGGCTGGATCAACATCTCAGTGAAATTGAATTTTCTTTATAGCGAGCTATAAAAAGAAAAAAGCGTCCTTGCTGACCGCGACTATGCCGATATAAATGAAGCAGGCCAATGCCCCGGCAAAAGCCTGCCAACGCAAAGCACCCTGACGCTTGATAGCCACCATACCCAAGCCGATATAGCCCAGCAAAGCAATTATTTTAGCCACAATCCAGCCGAACTCGCCTGACAACCAGGAACCTTGAAATATCAACATAAAACCGGTGATCAGCAAAAAAGTATTCACGATATGCGGTCCGATTTTTATCCATTTTTGCTCCAGCATTTCAGGGCGTTTTTCTGCCAGAAAGACCCTGACCACAAAGCTGGTAATGGACAACAAAATAAAGGTGAGATGAAGTATTTTGATCATGCAGTGCTCCTGAGATTGAAAGTATTGATATTGCCCGATAAACAGGCGGATTGCCGATGCTGCGCTAGTATACGCCGGAAAACCAGCGGATCTTTTTGCTGAGTCATTGCGCCGGGACGCGGATAATATTGATATTCCAACCGGGACAACCAAAAACGCAACGCCGCCGCCCTCAGCAGGGTCGGCCAGTGTTGCCTTTCCTGGGGTTTCAGCGGCCTCAGGCTTTCATAGGCCGCTAACAACGCCGCGAATTTTTGCTCATTAACGGTACCGTAATCGCAGCACCAATCGTTAGCCGCTATCGCAACATCGAGCAACAAGGTATCGGTGCAGGCGCCGTAAAAATCCAACAGCCCGCTGAGCCGGTTATCGACAAACAAGACATTATCCCTGAACAGGTCGGCGTGAATAACGCCGCTGGGCAGATTAGCTGGGTTGTTTTCCGCTTGAAAAGCCAGCTCATCATCAATCAACTCGCGATCTTCTGCCGATAAATGCCTGTCGATTCTATCCAGCAGCGTTTTACAGCAACTGACGTCATTAGCGCTTTTTATCGGAAACAGATAATCTCGGGTGCACCGGTGCAATTTTGCCAGCTGCAAGCCGATTTCCTGGCAATGTAAAACGGATGGCGAGGCAATGGCTAAGCCGGGTATGCGTTTAAATACCGCAGCAGGCTTACCATGAAGCCGACCCAGAAAGTTTGTCTGCCGGTCGCGTTGAGGACAAGGGTATAACAGGCTATTTTTGCTCAGATAGGTCAGTAATTCTAAAAAATACGGCAATTGATCGGCAGCCAGCGACTCAAACAGGGTCAATACGAAACGGCCTTGCGTGGTTGTTACTCCATAATTGGTGTTGTCTATGCCGTCGCTTATACCCTCAAAAGCGATAACTTCACCGAGAGGATAAGCACTAAAGAATTGATCGAGCTGCAGGCGGGTTATGCAAGTAAATACAGACACGGATGTTAAGCGACTACCATTCCAGCAACTTCCACATATTAATGTCTAAACCTCTATCCATATCGCTACGGCGTTCATCCACTTCGCCATCGCCGTTGGTATCAATAAAATAATAAGGCGGCCCGACAGCCGGTACGACTTTAATCATATAAAGCCTGCCGCCACGCCGGTATTCCTGGACAGTATCTTTACCTTTACGAATAATGGTAATATCCGGCTCCATGGTTTCGCCATTTTGCACAGGCATAGGCAGTTTCGGCACCTCCGGAACAGCATCAAGCCTCGGCGGTTGTTCATCGTCAGCATAGACCGGAAAGGCCAGCAAACTCAGTAGAATAAAACGTCGCATAAAGTGACTCATTAAAAAATGAAAACGGCTATCATCTTATTACAGTTTTTAGCGGCCTGCTTAATTAAAATAGCCCGTCCATCAATACCGGCTTGAATTTGATTGCCTATCCCGACACCTATGAACTTGTTGTACTGCCCTTTGATGATTTATGCCTAAACGAAAATCGCCCTGACTATCTTTTTAGCTCAAACAGCATGTGTGCCATTTTTTTTGCTTTAGTTTTTAAATAACCCACATTATCATCGTGAGCTACCGATTCAACCGGAATTCGCCCTGCCACCTTAATGCCGAGTTTTTTCAGCTCTTCGATTTTATGGGGGTTATTAGTGATCAGTTCTATAGATTTTATCTGCAGGTTTTCCAGTATTAAAGCCGCAATACTGTACTCTCTTTCGTCGGCAAGATGGCCCAAATGAATATTGGCATCAACAGTATCCATGCCCTGATCCTGCAAATTATAAGCCTGTAGCTTTTTCAATAAACCAATACCGCGCCCTTCCTGACGCAGATAAATCAATACGCCGAAACCGGCTTTATTGATAAATTGCAGCGCCATATCCAGCTGTTCGCCGCAATCGCAACGTCTCGACCCTAAGACATCGCCGGTAAAACACTCGGAATGAATGCGTACCGGCACATTCTCTTTGTCTGCAATATCACCTTTGACTAGGGCGACATGTTCTTTTTCATCAATGGTATTGCTGAAGTAATGCAGGATAAACTCGCCATGTTTGGTCGGAATTGGCGTCTGTACCAGATTTTCTAATTGTGGCTTCACGTAAATAATTAATCCAAAAATTCATTCTATTTTACCCAATTCAACGGCTAACCCGTTAAATAATTCTCCTTTTCGCGGCCTTGTCGGCGATTGTTGCGGAATTGCTTTACCGGTCCTATTGGTGCATGCCTCCACGGAAGCGGCCGACTTGAATCTATCAAGCCACTATTTTCGAGCTTCAATCAGCTTGATAATATCGCCGCTACGCTCATCGACATGCACTAAGATAAATGCACAGGCCTTAACATTTTTAACGGTATTTCTATTAATATTTGCGCCAAACAACCCTACGACAACAGGGTTGAGTAGATTCATGACAGCGGCAAGCAAGCGGTTTGAACTGACCACATGTTCCAGCAATAACACCTGCCCGCCCGGTTTGCATACCCGATAAAGCTCTTTTAATCCCTTTACTGCCGACGGCACCGAACAAAAAACAAAGGACCCAATAACGGTATCGAAACTATTATCGGCAAAGCTTAACGACTGAACATCCATCAGTTCAAGATCAACATCAATATTTTTTCTGTCGCGTTTGCCCACAGCCTGTTTTAGCATTTGTTCGCTAAAATCGATCGCCGTTATTCTGGCATCCTTGGGATAATAGTCGAAATTCTTGCCCGTGCCTACGCCGACTTCAAGGATATGATAGCCCTCGACCTTGGCCCATAATTTTTTCCGCCAGCTTTTAAAAAACAGCCCTTCCATCACCGCTTCGATGCCCTCAAAATACGGAGCAATGCGGTTATATCGTTTTCTAATCGCGGCACTGTCTGGCTTCATAATGGTCTTCAGATACTCAAATATTTTATAATACCGTGCAAACCGGGCTGTTATCAACCTTATTGAAAGCAGTAACAGGCCGACCATCCGCCATGATGTTAACGCTGATGATCCCTATGGATATTCCACCGGCACAGAATCCAGCTTCCAGATGTCCCGGTTATATTCGCGGATGGTTCTATCTGTGGAAAATTTGCCGCTGTTTGCGCAATTTAATATACTCATCCGGGTCCAATGCTCTTTATCCTGATAGGCGGCTTCCACGCGTTTTTGCGCATCGACATAGCTCCTGAAATCTGCGATAGTCATCCACGGGTCATACCGGCTTTTAATGGAGGCGATCAGATCATCGAAAATCCCCGGCTCAAACTGATTAAAATGTCCGCTTTCCAGAAGATGCATTACCCGTTGCAAATCTTCATCCTGATCAATAATCGCGAAGGGGTCATAATGCTTGCGCCTTACTTCGATCTGTTCTTCAGTCAACCCAAACAGAAAAAAGTTTTCATCGCCGACTTCCTCTCTGATTTCAATATTAGCCCCGTCCAGTGTTCCTATGGTTAATGCGCCATTCATCATCAGCTTCATATTGCCGGTACCGGATGCTTCTTTTCCCGCAGTAGAAATCTGTTCGGAAAGATCGGCGGCAGGGCAGATCATTTCCATCCCTGAAACCCGATAATCCGGTAGAAAAAACAGAATCAAGCTGTCGCCGACATCGGCATCAGAATTAATCACATTAGCGACGTTATTAATCAGCTTAATGGTTCTTTTTGCCATCGCATATCCCGGCGCAGCCTTGCCGCCAATTAACACGCAGCGTGGAACCCAATTATCGGTATCGCCGCGTTTAATTCTGTCGTACAGATGAATCACATGCAGCACATTTAAAATCTGCCGCTTGTATTCATGAATGCGCTTAACCTGTATGTCAAACAGAGCGTCGGGGTTTAAATGAATATCCAGATATTGTTTTTTGTGTTCAATCAGCCGCTGCTTTGCATCTTGCTTTATCTCGCGCCAACGATTTCGAAATCCGGCATCTTCGGCAAAAGGCTCCAGTTTTTTTAGCTCTTCCAGATGAGTGATCCAACGGTCGCCGATGGCTTCGGTTATTAATGCAGCCAATGCCGGATTACACGAGGCCAGCCAGCGGCGCGGCGTTACGCCGTTGGTTTTATTATTAAACTTATGCGGCCATAATTCATAAAAATCCCGAAACAAGCCCTGTTGCAGCAACCGGGAATGCAACCGGGCAACGCCATTGACCGAAAAGCTGCCGACTATCGCAAGATAAGCCATGCGCACCTGCTGTTCCGCGCCTTCTTCTATGATCGACATTCGGCTTAATCTGGCCTTATCGCCGGGCCAATGCGAGGCGACTTCCGACATAAAATGCGCGTTTATTTCAAAGATAATCTCCATTAATCTGGGCAACAAGCGCTGCATCAGCTTAACCGACCATTTTTCAAGCGCTTCAGGCAACAGCGTATGATTGGTATAAGCCATGGTTTGTCGGGTGATTCCCCAGGCAGTCTCCCATGACAGGCCGTGCACATCGGTTAACAGGCGCATTAATTCGGCAATAGCGATGCTGGGATGGGTATCATTTAACTGAAAACAGCTTTTGTCGGCGAAGCTGCTAAAATCATGCCCGTGCTGCCTGATCCAATAGGCGAGCACATCCTGCAAGCTGGCCGATGCCAGAAAATACTGCTGGCGCAATCGTAATTCCTTGCCGTTTTCATTGGCATCATTCGGATACAGCACCATGGTAATGTGCTCGGCTGTGACTTTTGCCGCCACCGATTCGGCATAATCGCCGGCATTGAATTCATCCAGATTAAATTCCTCCGTCGCGACAGCTTTCCATAAACGCAGGGTATTAACGGTATTGTTTTTAAACCCGGGTACCGGTGTGTCAAAGGGGACCGCCAGCACGTCTTGAGTGCTGATCCAGCATACCCGCTGCTTGCCTTGCTCATCAGTTTGTATTTCGGTGTGCCCGCCAAGCTTGATGCGCAACGAATATTCCAGCCGCTCGACTTCCCAGATATTACCGTGACGCAGCCAATGATCCGGTTTTTCGACCTGTTCGCCGTTGACGACGGTTTGGGTAAACATGCCGTATTCATACCGTAAGCCGTAACCCATGGCCGGTAATTGCAGCGTTGCGCAACTGTCGATAAAGCAGGCCGCCAACCGCCCCAGACCGCCATTACCCAAGCCGGCATCAAGCTCCCGGTCAACCAGCTCCTCTATTTCGATGCCCAAATCGTGCATGGCTTGGCTAGCTGCATCGGTTATGCCGAGATTGAGCATTGCATTGCTCAAGGTTCTCCCCATCAAAAACTCCATAGACAGATAAAACACCTGTCGGCTATCTGTATCGTTATAGGTTTTATCGGTATTGCTCCGGCGCTCCATCAGCCGGTCACGAATAGACAGCGACAACGCCTCGCAGGCATAAAACGGCGATGAACGGGAATTTTCATCCCGGCCCATTAAATGAACGTAATACTGCTTAAAGTCATCAATAAAATCGTCTTTTGTTACACCCAATTTAGGGACATTGGTAATTGAAGATTTAGGCTTGCTCGTAACAAATCGTTTATTAGGCATGGTTTACTCCAAGAGGTTGATGCGACTAAGGTATCTTTTAATAATGGAACGCAGATGACGCTGATAATTATGATTGAATAAGATTTTTTGAATTATCCTGGAAAGCGCAGTTGAAGCAAGTGGAAGCCGTTCGTGTTGAGCCCTTCGGCTGTGCTCAGGAGGGCCTTGTCGAAGCATGAGCGGCTCCCACTTATCCCCCATTTGGATTATCTGTGTTCATCATAATCATCTGCGTCATCAGCGTTCTTTGCTACACGGACCAGAATTTCCTGCCACAAAGCATCGTAAGCGACTAGGGATTGGCTTTTCTTAACATAGCCTCCCAGCGGCATGCGTTCCAGGCCCATACGTTCAATATCGCTGGCATAAGGAATCGCGGTTGTTAAGGTCTCAGGATAACGCTCGCTCAGGCTATCCATAATGTCCCTGTGCATTTTTTTGCGTCGGTCGGCCATCGAAAAAAACGGAATCAGCATCAGTTTATTCAAACCGTTATCGTCGATGAATTTCTCCAGTTGCGCCAGTGTCCTTAACGACAGCGTCGTAGGAATTATCGGCGATAAGACTATATCTGCCGCCTCAAAAACAGCTTCAGATAATAACGAAATATTGGGCGGACAATCCAAAAAAATAAAATCGTATTCTTCGGCCAAGGGCTTTAAACGTTTTTTAAGTTGCTGCGTCGGCTTTTTTTTGGCATCCAGAACCAAATCCAGATTTCTGAAAGAAAAATCGGCCGGCAATAAATCCAGATTTTCAAAATCAGTGCCTTTAATCAAGCCGTCCAGTTCATGCTTTCCGGCGATTAATGCTTTGCTGCCGCCTTTGATCTTAGGCTTAATACGGAAATAATAACTGCTGGCACCTTGCGGATCAAGATCCCAGACCAAAGTACGGTAACCGTTACGCGCGGCGGTGTAGGCCAGATTGACGGCGCTTGAGGTTTTGCCGACCCCTCCCTTGATACTATAGACAGCGAATACATTCATTACATAATCTCATGGTGACTACTCAGCAGTTGGAAAAATGAAACGCAGACGCCAAAAACAGCCGGCGCTGATCAGTATCATAAACGTGAATTGTTTAAAAAATACCACCACGAAGAACGCTTCGTCACTATTTTTCTTCATCAGAAATTTATGTAAAGCAGCGTAACCCCGCGCCGTTCAAGGCGTGAATGTCAGCGACTCAGTCAGCAACATAATCTATTTCGGCATTGTTTGCTGTTCAATGTACTGACGAATAATGGCGATAGGCGCAGCGCCGCAACTCCCGGCAAAGTAACTGGGCGACCCTAATGCGCCGCCCCATAACCGCTTTTTTTTCAGGATAATCCTTGTTGCCAATCATTCGGCTTGAGACTCCTTTAAAAAACCATTCTATAACGATAAGCTTTCCATTGGGGCAAAGTTATCCTATCCTTGTACGCCACAGCTGCTTCCGGGCAGACGTTACCGCTTACACATCAACCTTGGGAATAAGACAGCAACTATGACTGAAGCAACCTCGTTATTTTCCGATGCAAAACGCGTCATTCCAGGCGGCGTCAATTCGCCGGTACGATCCTTTAGCGGCGTGGGCGGCACACCGGTGTTTATCGACCATGCCCTGGGGCCGTATATCTACGACAGCTTCGGCAACCGTTATATCGATTATGTCGGTTCCTGGGGACCGATGATTTTAGGTCATGCCCACCCGGAAGTTATTGCAACGGTCAAACAGGCATGCGAAAAAGGTCTGAGCTTTGGCGCACCGACCGAAATCGAAACGCTGATGGCCCAACGGGTTTGCGAGCTGATGCCGTCGATCGAACTGGTTAGAATGGTCAGTTCCGGTACCGAAGCCACCATGAGCGCCATTCGTTTGGCCAGAGGCTACACCGGTCGGAATAAAATCGTTAAATTCGAAGGCTGCTATCACGGCCATTCCGATGCCTTATTGGTCAAGGCAGGCTCCGGCGCGCTGACTTTTGGCGTGCCCAGTTCGCCCGGCGTACCGGCCTCGGTTGCCGAAAACACCATCACCCTGACCTACAACGACAGCCAAGCAGTCAAGGCGCTTTTTGCAGAATATGGCGAGCAAATCGCCTGCATTATCGTCGAGCCGGTTGCAGGTAATATGAACTGCATTCCGCCCGAACCCGGTTTTCTGGCATGCTTGCGCCAAGTTTGCGACCAATATAATAGTGTATTGATTTTTGATGAAGTGATGACTGGCTTTAGGGTAGGCTTAACCGGTGCGCAGGGACTTTATAATATTAAGCCCGACTTAACCACACTAGGAAAAATTATCGGCGGCGGTATGCCGGTCGGCGCTTTCGGCGGCTCGCGCAAAATCATGGAATGTCTTGCGCCGCTCGGCCCGGTGTATCAGGCCGGAACATTGTCCGGCAACCCGGTCGCGATGGCTGCCGGTTTAAAAACCCTGGAATTGATCGCCCTACCCGGCTTTTACGAAGCGTTGAGCAAAAAAACCGAAAAACTGACTTCAGGCCTGAAACAGCGTGCCGCTCAAGCCGGTATTGCGATGACCACCAACAGCGTCGGCGGCATGTTCGGGCTGTTTTTCACAACAGAGCAGCAAGTGAGCCGCTTTGCCCAAGTCATGCAGTGCGATCAGAACCTGTTTAAACGTTTCTTCCATGCGATGCTGGATGAAGGCGTTTATTTGGCGCCGTCAGCGTTTGAGGCCGGTTTTGTTTCGGCGGCGCACAGCGACGAAGATCTGAATAACACTTTGGATATTGCAGAAGCCATCTTCAAGCGCTTGTAACTTATTCAGTACTTAGAAAAATACGACTGCATGGACAAATATTTGCTCCCCGGTAATTGCTCCTGCATTACCCTACTACACGCCATCCATGGCGTTATGCAATATCTGCATTCACCACATCCATGTGGCTTATGCAGGAGGTACGACCCCAAGGACGGGGGAGCTAGAATTGCGTCGGGAACAGCAATCGAGAGCAACGCAGGAGCAGTTGCCGAGAACGCAGATGACGCGGATTTGGCGGATAACCGCAGATAAAATCAAGAGTATTGGGCTGGTCACCAAGCTCCAGCTTGGGAACCCAGTCTTGGAAGCTCCAGCTTCCCGTCTCGAGAAGCTGAAACTTGGAAACCAGCAAACCTTGAGCAAAAATGACCATGACCGACAACATTCACTAACACCAGCATGTTAATAATTATCAACACGCATTTTTGTTACTGGAGCACTCCCTGATCAAAAAAACGACATTACTCATGATTCGAATCCTCTACTTTAGCCGGTCCATGAATACACTATACGATGACCAACTCCAGGATATATTGGAGTCGTCGCGACGAAATAATAGTGCTCTTGACATCACCGGCATTCTTGTTCACGCCAACGGCATGTTTATGCAAGTTCTGGAAGGGCCGGAGCAGCCGACACTCCGCACCTATGTGAAGATTCTGGACGATCAAAGACACAGTGATTGCCAAATTGCTTACATTACGCCTACAGACAAGCGAATCTTCGAGGGTTGGTCTATGGGGTTCATTGCCCATAACGATCCGTTGGATTTTAAAAAAATCATAGCGTTGCAAAAACAGCACAGTAAAGAAGCGATTGAGCCGAAGATTTTTACACAGACCATGCGTGAATTTCTTAAAATCCTACATTGAGCACGGCTAATCAAACGACCTGTTTAGACAAGCGGCAGCAACCTGTAATAAATTCAGATCCCCACGTATCGCCGCATAATTCTCATCTGCAATTCAAGCATCCAGCGACTCAGGTGGATCGGTAAATCAATGTCAAATTCAATTTTAAAACCATCAGATCAACCATGAACAGATACACATGAGTTTTATCAATCATATTCCCCCGCTGGTCTGGGCGTTAATCGGTTTCCTGATCGGCGCATTTGCGATGCGCCTATTGAGCGGCAGGGATAAAGCCCTGATCCGGCAACTGTCGACCAATCTGGCAGTTTTGGAGGAAAAACTCAAGCAATTCCAAAATCGCGAAAGCGAATTCAAACAGTTGCAGCAGCTGTTTATCGAGACCAAATCCCAGAATGTCGAATTGCAGACCCGCATCGATGAGCAGACGAAAAATACCGCAGAAAAATTAAAGCTGCTGCTGGATGCGGAACTGCGATTGAACACCCAGTTTGAAAATCTGGCCGGCAAGATTTTCGACGAGCGCAGCAAGCAATTCACCGAACACCATAAAACCAGCCTGGATCATATCGTCACGCCTTTACGGGAACAGCTCGGCGAGTTCAAGCAGCGCATCGAAACGGTTTACGACAACGACAACAAGGATCGCAGTTCCCTGCGCGAGGAAATCGTTTCCCTGCGCCGCGATACCGCACAAATGAACCAGGAAGCGCTTAACCTGACCCGCGCGTTGAAAGGCGACAAGAAAACCCAGGGCAACTGGGGCGAAATGATCCTGGAAACAGTGCTGGAAAAATCGGGACTGCGCAAAGGCATCGAGTATGAAACGCAGGGCGCGTTCCGGGATGAGGACAACCGGCTGTTCAAACCGGATGTGATCGTCCGCCTGCCCGAGGACAAGGATGTGGTGATCGATTCCAAGGTGTCGTTGCTGGCTTATGAACGTTATTGTTCGACTGAAGACGATCAGGAACGCGTAAGGGCATTAAAGCAGCATACCGACGCAGTGCGCGAACATATCAAGGGCTTGAGCAACAAGGATTATTCCGCTTTGAAAGGCCTGAGGTCGCTGGATTTCGTATTGTTATTCATGCCGATTGAATCGGCGTTCATCGCCGCATTCCAAGCCGATGAACGCCTATTTACCGACGCTTTCGAGCATAAAATCATCGTGGTTACTCCGACCACGTTATTAGCCACCTTGCGCACTATCGAAAACATCTGGCGCTATGAACGCCAAAATGAAAATGCCCGCGCTATCGCCGATAAGGCAGGAATCGTTTACGACAAAATCCGTGGCTTTGTCGATGACCTGGATAAACTGGGCAAGCAGCTCAGCACCGTCAACGGCACTTATGACGGGGTGATGAATAAATTAACCCAGGGCAACGGTAATTTGATCCGTCAGGCTAGCAGTTTTGTTGATCTTGGCGTTAAGGTCAAAAAGGCCCTCCACAAAAGCATCACCGAACAGGCCGGTATCGATAGCGACGAAATCTAGACATTGTGGGCGCGAATAAATTCGCGCCCACATAATTTATGCGATACTACGCGGCTTAAATTTATTACCTGCTTAATTAGGAGTAACACATGCCCCCATTGGTTGGCATCATCATGGGCTCGACGTCCGACTGGGAAACAATGCGCCATGCAGCGGAAACCCTGGAGCGGCTAGGCATTCCCCATGAAGTTGAGGTCGTTTCGGCGCACCGAACCCCGGATAAACTGTTTCATTATGCTGAAAGCGCCGAAAGCAAAGGCCTGGAAGTAATTATCGCCGGAGCAGGCGGAGCGGCGCATTTGCCGGGCATGACCGCCGCCAAAACCGTGGTGCCGGTGTTAGGCGTGCCGGTGCAGTCCAAAGCGCTCAATGGTATGGATTCTTTGTTGTCGATCGCACAAATGCCTGCCGGCATTCCGGTCGGCACCCTGGCAATAGGCAAAGCGGGCGCAATCAATGCGGCATTACTGGCAGCCGCCATCATCAGTAACAAACATGCCCAATACCGGGGCGCATTAAACGATTTCAGACGCGAGCAAACCGAATCGGTGCTTGCGCATTCCGATCCGCGAGCTGGAGACCATTTATGATCGTCGGCGTATTGGGTGCAGGTCAGTTGGCCAGAATGATAGCGCTGGCCGGCCTACCTTTGGGGCTGGACTTTATTTTTCTCGACCCGTCCGTCGATGCCTGCGCCAATAGACTGGGCGAAGCTTTGATCGGCGACTACAATGATCCGGAATTATTGGCGCAATTGGCCGAACGCGCCGATGTCGTTACTTATGAGTTTGAAAATGTTCCGGCTGAGGTCGCCGAATTTCTGGCATCTCACACTCAGGTGTATCCATCACCGAAAGCCCTGGCTGTTGCTCAGGACCGGTTAATCGAAAAAAGTTTTTTCCGCGACCTCGACATTCCTACGCCGGATTATGCGGCTGTAGACAGCCTCGAAAATCTGCAACAGGCCATGTCCACCTTAGGCTACCCCGCCATTTTGAAAAGCTGCACCCAGGGTTACGACGGCAAAGGCCAGTCGCTGCTCAAGTCGGTGGATGATTTAACCTCAGCCTGGGAATTGTTGCAGGGCGTTCCCGCTGTCGTCGAAGCTTTCGTGCCGTTTAACCGCGAAGTATCGATTATCGCGGTGCGCAGCGTTTCAGGGGAAACTGTTTTTTATCCCTTATCGGAAAATTTACATCGCGGCGGCATACTGCGCGTTTCCGAATGCCGCGCCGATGATGCGATGCAACAACAGGCCGAAGCTTATGTTTCCCGGTTGCTGGAGGCCTTGGATTATGTCGGCGTACTGGCTCTGGAATTATTCGAAGTGGACGGAAAACTGCTGGTCAACGAGTTCGCGCCACGAGTGCATAACTCCGGCCACTGGACGATTGAAGGTGCGGAAACCAGCCAATTTGAAAATCATTTACGGGCGATTCTAGGCCTGCCGTTAGGCTCGACAGCCCCGGTAGGCAAAGCGGCCATGGTCAATTTCATCGGCGGACTGCCTGAGACTGAAGAACTATTGACCATTCCGCACGCGCATTTGCATCTTTACGACAAAGCCCCGCGTAAAGGGCGTAAAGTGGCTCATGCGACAGTACGCACAGACAATCGACAGCAATTATCGAAGTCGGTCAAGCAGCTGAGCACACTGGCTGACCAGGTTGATGATTCGTAAATACATATCCGCAACCACAACAGCCTTTTAATCAAGGCTGCGTATTTTCGTTGCGATCAATAAATGTTTAAGAGAATATTATGGCTATTGTGACCCATGTTGTACTGGATGTTTTAAAGCCTCATCAGCCCAATGTGCTGGATTTTGCCAGTCAATTGGCTGATTTAGGCGAAAACTACAGCGTAAATTTGGTAGTCCAGGAAGTGGATGACAGAACCCATAGCATTATTTTGAAGATAAGTGGCGATCATCTCGACTTTGATGCCATTACCCAGCATATCGAGGCCATGGGAGGCTCTGTTCATAGCATTGATGAAGTGGATGTAAAAAGCGAACCCGGAAAACAAGCTGTTGCATAAGCATTGTTTATCATTGAAATGTTCACCCGCCTGCGTTATCTGATAGAACTAAGCCATGCTTACAGCATAGCGCGGCGTTATTTTATTACCAACGGTTTTGATGGCGTTCTTACCATGCTGGGTTTACTGATGGGCTTCCGGGTCAGTGGCGCGCAATCGCTTGAATTAATGATAAGCGCCTGTTTAGGCGGTGCAGTGGCACTTTTTATGAGCGGCCTTACCAGTGCCTATATCAGCGAGTCTGCTGAAAAAGAGAATGAGTTGCACAAGCTGGAGCAATCCATGCTCACCTCGCTTGAAGATAGCACACATGCTGAGGCGGCAAGATTGATACCCTGTTTGATTGCGTTGGTAAACGGCTTTTCTCCGCTACTGTTGGCGTTGCTTATCCTGACGCCTCTTTTTCTTGCACAGCAACAATTATTGGCCGGACTGCCTCCGCTGGATACCGCACTGGCTATCGCTTTGCTGCTGACTTTTCTATTAGGTGTATTTCTTGGACGGGTAAGCGGCCGTTTCTGGCTTTGGACTGGGCTTCGGGCGTTGATAATTGCTGCGGCGACGTCTGTATTAATTCTATTGCTGCACCTGCTGCTGGGGGTTAAATAAGCGCACTTTATTTACCGAAAAGCAAAAAAAACCGGCGATTATAGCCCCCGGGCGCATCGCTATTGTTCAAAACCCTCGTCGCCGCTTGTCAATACCGGCTGATCCATTAACCGGTTCAACCAGGCCTCCGCCGTGGTTTTATTGATTTTCAGCACACTATTCGGAAAAAAACCGAATCCCAGTATCAGCAATGCCGAGACACACAGCAATGTCAGTTCTCGGGGACGCAAATCCTGTACCTGTTTGACACTGGTCCGGGTGATCGGACCGAAGAAGGCGCGGCGAGTGAACGACAGCATATAAGCCGCACTGAGTATCGCGCCGATCAGAGCGGCGATACTAATGCTGGGATGCGCCAGTATCGCACTGACGATCAACAATAATTCAGCCGGAAAACCGCTGGTGCCGGGCAAGCCCAGACTGGCCAGCGCAAATAAAAAATAAAAACAGGCTAAGTGCGGCATGACTTTAGCCAGGCCGCCCAGATGAATAGCCTCGGTACTGCCCAGACGATGCTGGATAAAACCGGCCACCAGCATCAAAGAACCGGCGACCATGGTAAAGTTCAGCAACTGAAAAATCGCCCCCTGTATGCCCTGCATATTCAAGGAGGCGACACCGACGATCACCAGTCCCACATGGCTGACGCTAGCATAAGCCAGCAAGCGGCGTAAATTGGTTTGTTGCAAGGCAATCAGTGCGCTGTAAACCAGGGTAATCGCACCGAATATGCCCAATACCCAGCTGTATTGAACCGCTGCGGAAGGCGCCAGCGGCAGGGTAAATCGAATAATGCCGAAAACGCCGAGTTTCAAGCCTGTTAATAAGGCGGTCATTTGCGTCGGACCTTCCATAGCGACGGTCGGCAGCCAGGTATGGAAGGGCACTAAGGGCGCTTTAACCGCAAAGCCGAGCAGTAATAAAATAAAAATCAGTCCCTGCAAGTTATCCGGCAAGGCCGTTGCCAATAATACCGGCAAGCTGAAGGACAAATCCTGCGGAATACTGCCGCCCACCGCAGTGGCATGGTTTATCGCCAGGATGATAATCGCAAACAATAACGGTACGCCGCCAAACAGCATAAACAGCGTGTATTTGATTGCCGCGCCGCGCCGTTCCGAGCCTATGCCCCATAGACCGATTAAAAAGAAAATAGGCGGCAGGGTCAGCTCCCAGAATAAAAAGAACAGCGCCATATCCAACGCCGAAAATACGCCGATAGTCACGCCTTCCAGCGCCAGCAATAAGGCTAAATGAAGCCGGGGCATCGTTTGCACCGAATTCCACGACGCAACGATGACCATTAGGGTCAACAAGGCGGACATCGGTAAAAACAACACCGAAATCCCGTCTACGCCAAGCAGATATTCAATATTCAGGCCGGGTATCCAGGCATAACGCTCGACCAGTTGAAAACCAGTACCGATGTCGGCATTAAATAACTGCACCACCGTCAATGTTGCAATCAATTCCAGCGCGGCAACCAACAAGGCAATGTTTTTGGCCAGTTGGATATTGCGAATAACCGTTACCGCAATCGCGCCTGATAAAGGCAGCAAAACAAGCAGGCTTAAAATCGGAAAACTGGCATTATTCATGTTGTTGTTCGTCGGTAAATGGTTGGCCGTGCATCGGATATTGTTTACCGATTTCAGTCGCATCCTGGTCGATAAAATTCAGCCATGGGGTGGTGTAAAATCCGGTGCCGATCAACAACAGACAAATCATCGCAGCGATAATGCGCTCGGTCCTGACCGGATGGTGCGTGCAACTATAAGGCTGTGCGGCGCGTTTGGGTGCGGCCATAAACATGCGTTGAAAAGCCCATAACAAGAAACCGGCGGACAACAGGTTGCCGACCAGAATAGCAATAGCCAGTAACCAGCCATATTCTTCAATAATGCCTTCAACCAGCAAATGCGCCGCATCAAAACCGGTGGTGCCGGGCATTACCATGGTACTCAATGCCGACAGCAAAAACAGCAAGGCCAGCGTGCCGTTAGTGTTGAATAACCCACCCAGCCGGGGAATAAAAGCGGTGCGGGTACGCTCGTAAATCAGACCAATGCTGAACAGCATGCCCGCCATCGCCAGACCGTAGGCCACGGACAGCAACAAACTACCTTCCAGGCCGTTCGCATTAAAGCAGAAGACGCCAATGATCAGCATCCCTGTTTGGCTGATGACCGCAAAAGCCAGCAACCGCCGAATATTGATTTGCATTAATGCCAGCAAAGCGCCGTAGAAAATGCTGATCAGGCCCAGCGTTACCACAAAGCCGGCCCATTGTTCGACGACCCCGGGCACCATCGGTAAGATAAAGCGAATAGCCGCATAAATACCCAGCTTCAAGCCGACCAGAAACACCACAGCACTGGCGACCGTGCCTTGTTCGGCCAATACCGGCAACCAGCCGTGAAACGGAAATAACGGCATACGGATCGCAAAGCCGAAAAACAGCAGGATAAAAATCAACACTTCATCATGCAAATAGGCATTGTTCTGTTTTAGCGTCACCCAATCGAAGGTCAACGGGTGGCTGGAATCGATTAAGCCGAAAGCCAGCAACAAAAAACCGGCCAGGGTCAACAACAAACCGCTGACCCAATATTGCAGCAACAGCGCAACCACCCAGCGCCGGTTTTGTCCGGTTCCGGCATGTACCGTCAACAGCACCAAGGGAATCAGTTCCAGCACGCACCAGAACCAGAACTGCAAAACATTCAACGCGACAAAAGCGCCGATCAATATGGTTTCATAACCGAGCAGACAGGCAATAAACAGCCGGTCGGTCGCATGCCGGGTAATCAGCGTATAAATCAACGCCAGCAAGGTTAAAATGGCGGTCAGCGGGATAAATAAAATATTGGTGCCGTCAACGCCGACACGGTAACTGAGACCGGCAAAATGCAGCTGTTCAACCAGATGAATACCGGGAAGACCAGAATCGAAAACAGCCAGCAGATAGAGGCTAAGCATTAGCGTCAATAAGGCTCCGGCAAAACCAAAATACAACGCCATTCTCGGTGACCGGGAAAACACGATTGCGATCATCGCCGCCAGCGGAACTAATGTCAGCGTAGTCAGCAGCGGAAAGAACGCAGATTCCGACCAGGGAGTCACTGTTATATTCATCAGGGCCTCAACATGCAAATAGCAACGTTATACAAACAAACAACACCAGATAGCGGGGTCTAAGCACTGATTGCTCGAACTTATTGGCGACATGTCCAAGCTGGCGTCCGTAATTAATCGTATCTTTACCGATGCCGCGCAATACAAAACGGTCTTCAAACCAGTGCAGAACGGCCGCCGTCCATTCGGTGAGCTTTCCTGCCAGCCCGCTGCCTTGAGCAAATTTATCGGCGCTATTGTCCAGTTTCGCGCCGACTATCTGCTCTTCCAGCTGCGCCAGAGAGGATATGGCCTGAATAGCCGGAGCAGCTCCGCCCATAATACGGTCGACGATATGATCGTCAAAATAGCTCAGGTCATGCGCCAAGCCCCGCACAGGTTTAACCAGCATCCAATCGATCATCGGATCCAGCCAGAAACGTTGCAACGAAGCGACATAAGCCCGGCGCAAGTTGGACATTACCGGAGTGACCGGCTTTATCTGATGGTCATGGATATGATGCAGCAGCGATGGCGCCGTCAGGAACTGATAGCAGCGCACCACCGCATGAGCGCAAAGATGCCAAGCGGCCAATTGCCAAAATCCCAAGCCGCATTCCAGAAACATCAGGCCCAATTGACCTGAGGCCGCCAAAACCAACGAACTTTTAACGTCGGTCTGGGTCAGGCCAACCACAAAACTGTAAACAGCGGTCGCCAAACCGACCACAGCGAGCACCGCCATTGCCAGGGTTGAATATTCAAAAACCGGCCTTAACAAAATAATCAGGTAAACGCCGGCATGTACCATAACCGCGCCGTAAAATACCGCACTGGACGGCGTGGGCCCTTCCATCGCTCGACCCAGCCAGGGAGTAAAGGGCAGTTGCGCCGATTTGGCAAAGGCGGCGACCGAAAAACACAGTGCAATCGCGGTGGCTTCACCCGAGCTCAACTGAGCCGCCGCCGCATTCAAATCATTCCAGTTAATGCTGCCAACCCAGGCATACGTTAAGCCGATGCCCAGAATAAATCCGGCATCGCCGATACGATTGGTCACGAAAACACGGGTCGCATTAGCGGCAGCAACCGGGCGATCGTAAGCATAGGCAATCAAAAAATAAGAACTTAACCCGGCAATTTCCCAGCCAATAAAAGTGCCGACGGCATTACCCGATAAAACCAGCAGCAGCATTGCTGCAGAAAACAGGCTCAGCATAAAAAAGAAGCGGTGATAACCGGCTTCCCGGTGCATGTAGTTCATTGAAAAGCGGATGACCAGGGCGAGCAGTATTGAAAACAGCACTGCTAAATGCACATGAAAACCGGCGGTGATAAAGTTTACCGGTATGTCCAGCGTGTCGCTGTTCAGCCAATGTCCCGCAGCGTATGAACCCGTATTTTTACCCAGTAAACCGGCACCCAGTAAAGACAGGGCCAGCAGGCAAGACATGCTAATCGCCCAGCCTGCAATATCGGCGGTTATGCTTTCACCGGTTTCGCCGCCGATAAACCCGAATAGATGTCCCATGCCGACAATTGCAGCGGCGGACAAGGGCATTAAGGGGATTAAAACGACTAATGCATCCATTTAGTAAGCTCCCAACCGTTCAGGCTGTTTAATCAACACCGGGGCTACCGGCAAAGTTCGATCCTGATAGCAATCCGCCGAGTGATCACACACCGCTAAGTCTTTTGTTTGAGCTTGCCAATGCACAAAGCCCTCGCCCGGCTGGAATAAGAAAATCTCACCGCTATCCGGGTCTTTAGCGCTCAGATGCACCCAGCCGCCGCCTACCAGCTCTCGTATGCTTGGCTGGCGATAATAAATGCGTTCCAGCACCGATGTTTTCGCCTCGACCAGAATCTGCAAGCGCATCGGCTCGTGGATTTCAACCATTTGCAATGGCAAACCGGTGCGCAAATCACTGCTTGCCCCTTCCATAACCCCGAACAAACCGGTCACGTTGTGCGGCACCTTAGAGCCACAGCCAAAGCGTTCGTTGTTAACGGTAGAAAAATAATACTCCAGATTAATACCGGCACCGACCGGGCCTGCGGTCAGCAAAATGGACTCGAGGATGCCGCCGTCAGCATCCTGAGTCGGATCGTAGGAAATCAGAAACACACGCCGATCCAGAAACAGACCCTGAGTCAAAGCGCGCCGACCTATCACCGCCGCTGCATTAGTCGCATGGCCGAACTCGGGACGAACCTGACTTAAATCATCGGCTCTCAGCGTCACATGCTCAAAGGACTGGGCTGGTGAAGCCGGGCGCTCGCCCGGGAAAAACCGCCGACAACGCTCATGCGCGGATAATTGTTGCGCTTGACCGATACAGTCCCTGAAACGGTCAAAACCCTCACGCAGCCAAGCCGGTATCGTATCCAGGTCGTACCACGTTATCGCATCGCTGCAGGTATCGTGTTGCATAGCAACAAACCAACAGTCGTCAGGAATGACAATACCTTGCCGCGCCAGTAATGCACGAACTTCAGGCCGGTTGGCCATGGCCGCGAACACCCGCGCATTAGGCCCGCCCTGCCCGCCGCCGCAGGCACCGCAATCATGCGCGGCTTCATGAGGATTGTTCCGGCTGGTCGAACCATGGCCCGCCAGCGCAACAATCCGCGCAAAACCGCCGGTCAGTCCTAATGCACGCAGCAGCGCCGCTACGCGTTCCGCTTGTTCGCTACCGGTAAATCCCAACTTGGGGGCAAGCGTCTCACCATTGGTCGACGTAAACAGCAGTTGCGTTCTAACCTCAGGCATCACCCGCTCAGCGATACCGGAAACCAGACTTTTGTGCAGTTTGGGGAACAGCGATTTAGCCAACAAGCCAGCCAAGGTCAGTGGAGCCATGACATCAATGAGCAGGTGCGATAACAACAGCTTGCGCCGCAAGTCCTGATGGATCCGATTGACAAACCAGCGGCTTAGCTTGCGTCCACGGTTATGTTTGAGCAGTGCCGGTTCGTCGGCAGAATCCGGCCCAGGAGCGGAAGCATGGCGACCGGCTTGAGACACTTCCCGAACTTCATGAGCCGGCGTCACCCCGACCGGGCACAGCGGGGTGACTTTAGTGTCGTCCAAACCTTTATAATTGATCGCAACGCCGAAAAATCCGGCAGTACCCAGTGTTTCAATGGCCGGATTCAGTTCTTCCAAATGGCGACGAAAGCTTTCTTCCCGCTCATCCATACAGACGATGAGCTGCGCTTCGGGACGATGCTGGCGTTTAGCCCAGCGACCGCGTTGATGATTGGCCCGCAAGCCCTGGAAAAAGTCCTCACGATAATGGTGTTCGTAAGCCATTAGCCAGACTTTACTGCGCTGAGTCAAGGTAAATCCATCCAATACCGCTAACATGGCTTGCAAATGACGACTATCCAGTTGTTGCAGGTCCGAAGCGCTAAGCCCCAGATGCTGACACAAACGAAACAGGCGCCAGCCGCTGTTGTGTGCCGTATGTTGTTGCGTCTGAGTTGCGATCGGACTGCATTGCCAGGTCCAAATCAGGTCGGCGATTCGTTGCCAATCGCTGCGGTCGTAACGTTCCGAACCGGCATGTAAGGTTAAGGCTTCGGCGCGGTGAGCCAGATATTCGGGCAAGTCGCCCTGATACAAACGGCTGCGGACCATGAATTCCGACAGGTTTTTGCGGAAATAACCGCGTATGGCACTGAGCTTGGCTTCTATTTTCCAGGTATCCCGGCAGACCTGATTTAACCACAGTCGATCCAGGGTCAGGCGTATCGCCAGATAATCGGCCAGTGTTGGCACTGCGTCATTAACCGTATGATAGTTGGGATGCTGCTGCCGCCAGTTAACCAAGCCCGACCAACCGGGTATTTCCAGCGCCAGTCGACGCAGATAGCCGTCCCATTGGCCTTGCGGTATTTCCAGGTGAGTCAGTTGCAGGATGACGGTATCGACGGCATCTTCGGGCAATTCGGCGATAATCTGTTGCCAGTCGCGCAACTCATGCAAAAACGGATTGGCATCATACTGAGCCGTTGCCCGCCAGGCGGCATAAAGCCCTAAACTGCGACGCTCAGGCAACTGCCATGCCGCTACGCCTTCATCCAGGCCTGATGCGCAAAAACGTATCAGCTGGGGCCGAACCGAATCGAGAATATCGATGCCGCTCAATGCCAGGATGACACCGCGCAAACTGATATTATCGCCGACCTCGCCCAGCAGTTGATCCAATGCCGTGCCTGCCTGTTGCTGCATGTGCTGGTGCGTTGTCAGCGCGCTTCCGGTTCCACGGGTCTCGTTGCCATGCTCCTGCGAGGGAATGCTGACTTGCTCCAGCCATTCTTCAGCTTGCTCCACCGACAAATCCAGCATATTCTCCGGATGCAACGCCGCCTGCTCCAGTCCGAGCCGGGTTAAGATGCTTTCCCATAAAGGCCGGATAGCGCCTGCCGGTAATTGCCGACGAACCGACTCAGGCACGTCGGCTTGCACCGCAGTCAACGCCGCCAACTCTTCTATTTGCCAGTTCAACTGGCTGACGCTGACCGCCTGTAAATCGAATAACAGCGCAATACGGTAAACAGCGTGCCGGGTAATGGTGCTGTCTTTTAGCTTACAAACAAGCTGCTCGATCTGTAAATCCGGACACTGTGCAAACGCAGCGGACAAATCGCCGTCATTAATACGCCCCTGCCGGTAAAAATCGCGGCTTTTCGTTTCAGGGATATAACCGCTAATACCGGTCAAGGCTTCAAACTCGGCTAAAGCCTGATCAAAGGGCAGATGCTGGAAACCATGCAGGGTATTGTGATGCACAAAACCAAGAATAGGCGGCTGCCCGGGCAAAACGCAGTCCAGATGATTGAGTGCCGTAGTGATGCGCTCGCGTAATTTCAAAGGAGATTCTTCCATCGCTAAACCTATAAAATCCGCTGACTGATCCGGCCGTTCATCTGACTGATAGTTGCTGCGGACAAATCAAGCAGCGGCGCGGGCAGCAGACCGAACAACACGATTCCCGTCACCAGTATGCCGGCCGCTAATAACTCTGTAGCTTTCAAGTCCTCGAGCTGTTGCATCGGCGGCTTTACCGGGCCGGTAAATAACAGACTAATGGTACGTACCGCGTAGGCGGCTCCGATCAATATGCCCGCACTAAAAAACGCCATCAGAGCCAGACCCATACCGACACTTGAAAACACGCTAAAACCGCCAATCAAGGTATGCAGTTCGGCAATAAAGCCAATCGAACCCGGCAGTCCCATCGCCGCCAGCAAGGTTAAGGTCATCAACAAGGTAAATCGCGGCATTACTCGAATCAGCGAGCTGTAATCCTGAATATTGCGACTATGCGTGCGCTCATACAGCAGGCCGACCAGCAAAAATAACGCACCGGCAATCAGCCCGTGAGCGCTCATTTGCAACACCGCGCCGGTAATGCCCGCCTCGTTCAAGGTTGCGATACCCAACAAAACCATGCCCATGTGACTGAGTGAAGAATAAGCCACCATGGCTTTAAGATCGCTTTGCCGCCAGGCGAGCAGTCCGCCGTACAACATGCCGAACACTCCCAGAAAAACCAACAAGGGTTGCAATAGTAAGGCGGCTTCCGGCAGCATCACCACCGCCCTGATTAAACCGTAAGCCCCCATTTTCAACAAAATACCGGACAATAAAATACTGACCGGACTGGGCGCTTCAACATGCGCCAGCGGCAACCAGCCGTGCAGCGGAAAAATCGGCATTTTAACGCCGAAGCCGATCAAAAAACCCAGCAGCACCAAGACCTGTTCAACCCTGGGCATATCTTGTGCCGCCTGATGCATTGAGGACATTAAAGAGCCGCTATGTTCAAAATCGTACTGACTGACTGCCAGTAAGCTGATCAGCATAAAAATCGAGCCGCCCATGGTATACAGCACAAAGTTAAGGCTGGCCGTATGTCGCCGTCTGCCGCCCCAGCGGCCAATCAGGAAGAACAGCGGGATTAAGGTGACTTCCCAGAATATATAGAACAACGCCCAGTCCTGAGCCAGAAACACACCCAACATGCCGAATTCAAGCAACAGCAAACAAATATGGTAACCCTTGACACTGCTGGATACCGTGAATGAGGCCAGCAATGTTATCGAGGTCAGCAATGTTGCCAGTATTAACATCGGCATCGACAAACCGTCTATACCTAACGCATAAGCACTGCCCAATTTAGGGTTCAGCGGTAAATACTCAGTAAACTGCAAATCCGCATCGTGCGCGTTATAAATGCTCAACAGCCAGCAGACCAATAAAAGAGCAATAGTGGTAAACAGATTCGCAATATAGCGGATGAGCTGAGTATGCTGACCGGGCGTTAAGGCCAGGAGCAAAACGCCGGCAGCCGGAGTCCAGAGCAGTATGCTGAGTATCCCCATGATTGTCTTATTTCCTTATGCTCTGTTGTCTGCTAGTTTCAAGGGTTAACAATTGTACGTTAAGGCCGGGGCAGTGCAAGCATTAACCTTGCAAACTAGCGCTGTTATTTCGCTCGTGTTTCAAAAGCGTTTCGGCCCGCGAGTTTAGCATCGCAACCTTTCAGTATCCTTTCAAAGCAAATGCCGGGCACATTTGATTATGCGCTCCGTATTGCTCACGCTGAATTTCAAGTCATGTGGTTTTTTTGCTTTACACTAAGACACGCGCACAAAATAACGTGAGCAGGTTGCCAATAGCACGAATGCAGACTTCGCCTGCAAGCGCAAGCAAAGCTTGCACTCGTGCTGAAAACTTACGCCGCGAGTTATTCAAATTGTTTCATGCTCATTCCTAAGCGGCGGTAAGGAGCGTTAGCGGGAGCCTAGGCTTTAGAGGTATAATTTACCTATTTTAACCAATCCCCATAAGCCATCATGACCAACGTTAATTCCGACAAGCTTTCCAGCGCCCGTTTTGCCCAAGCAACCGATGCCTTTGTCGAGGTATTTACCGCTTCTGTCGACTTTGACCAGCGAATGGCGCAGCAGGATATTGAAGGGTCGATCGCCCACGCAAAAATGCTTTGTGCTTGCGACATTCTGACCGAACCGGAACGTGATGACATTATTAATGGTCTGGGCCAAATCAGCCGGGAAATCATTAAAGGCGAATTTGTCTGGTCGATCAAGCAGGAAGATGTTCATATGAACATTGAAGCCCGCCTGACTGATTTAATCGGCATTGCCGGCAAAAAACTGCATACCGGACGTTCGCGTAACGATCAGGTAGCAACGGACATTCGTCTTTACCTGCGCAGTGAAATCCAGCAGATTAGCGTCCAGCTCACCCGCCTGCAATCAGCTATTCTGGATTTGGCAGAACAACATAGCGATACTATTATGCCGGGTTTTACGCATTTGCAGGTTGCCCAGCCGATCACCTTCGGCCATCACCTGATGGCCTGGTTCGAAATGCTAAGCCGCGACAGGGAAAGGCTTGACGATTGCTGCAAGCGGGTCAACATCATGCCGCTGGGTTCTGCGGCATTGGCAGGAACCAGCTATCCGATAGACCGCCAGATGACCTCTGATTTACTGGGTTTTAGCCGTCCGTCGGCCAATTCGCTGGATTCGGTCAGCGATCGTGATTTTGCGATTGAATTTACCGCAGCAGGCAGTTTGATCATGATGCATTTATCGCGTTTTTCTGAAGAATTAATCTTATGGTCAAGCGCCCAGTTCGACTTTATCGAAATGCCTGATGCCTTTTGCACCGGCTCTTCAATTATGCCGCAAAAGAAAAATCCCGACGTACCTGAACTGGTACGCGGCAAATCCGGCCGGGTAACCGGTCACCTAGTTTCGCTGCTGATGCTGATGAAAAGCCAGCCGCTGGCCTACAACAAAGACAATCAGGAAGATAAGGAACCGCTATTCGATACCGCCGATACCTTAATCAATTGCTTACGGGCTTATGCCGACATGGTTCCCCATATCACCGCCAAAAAAACCAACATGTATAATTCGGCCAAGCGCGGTTTTGCCACGGCGACCGACTTAGCCGATTATCTGGTACGCAAAGGCATGGCTTTTCGTGATGCCCATGAAGTTGTCGGCCTAGCTGTACGCCTAGGATTAGAATCTCAACGCGATTTATCGGAACTTCCCCTGTCAGAGCTACAGCATTTTTCGAGCTTGATTACTGATGATGTTTTTGATTATCTAACGCTGGAAGGCTCGGTTGCCGCGCGTAAACATACTGGCGGCACCGCTCCGGATACCGTCAGACTCGCCATTCAGACGGCAAGAAAAAGCCCCCACTTCCTGCCTAAAGTTCTGTAGGCAATATTTAACTTGCCTGGATTTATTTCCTCGGCTACATCCGCTGGAATACTCAACAATCAAATGTGGCTTTCCATGTCAATAGACTAATCATTATAATTTTTGGTACAATCACTGAGTTTATCGGGAGCTTTAGCGCTATCCGTTTTTGTAAGTTTTCATTTCACCCATCTGGAGAATATCTATGCCAATTAAAGTTGCAATCAATGGTTATGGTCGTATTGGACGTAATATCGTTCGCGCATTATACGAGGCAGGCCGCACTAATGAAATTCAAATTGTTGCAATCAATGACTTGGGCGACGCTGCAACCAATGCGCATCTGACTCAGTATGATTCAGTGCATGGGAAATTTCCTTTTGAAGTGAGTGTTGATGGCGATTACATCGTTATTAACGGCGATAAGATTAAGGTTTTCTCGGAAAGAGACCCCTCAAAACTGCCGTGGGCGGAATTGAATATTGATGTCGTTCATGAATGTACCGGTTTTTTCACCAGCAAAGCCAAGGCATCCGCTCATATTTCTGCCGGCGCAAAAAAAGTTGTTATTTCAGCCCCCGGCGGTAACGATGTTGATGCCACTATCGTCTATGGCGTCAATCATGATGTGCTGAAAGCTTCAGATACCGTTATTTCCAACGCGTCATGTACAACCAACTGTTTATCGCCTTTAGTGAAGCCATTACTCGACACCATTGGCGTGGTGCATGGTTTAATGACCACCATCCACTCTTACACCAACGATCAGGTTTTAACTGACGTTTATCACAGCGATTTACACCGCGCTCGTTCAGCCACGCAATCCATGATTCCTACGAAGACCGGCGCCGCAGCCGCTGTTGGTTTGGTACTCCCTGAACTGGCTGGAAAAATGGATGGTTTCGCCATGCGCGTACCGACTATTAACGTTTCTGTTGTCGATCTAACCTTTCAAGCCGGCAGAAATACCAGCAAAGAAGAAGTTGACCAAATCCTGAAAACAGCTTCTGAGGGCTCATTAAAAGGCATTCTGGAGTTCAATACTAAGCCATTGGTTTCCATTGACTTTAATCACAATCCTGCCTCATCTATTTATGAGTCGTCATTGACTAAAGTCATGAATGGCAATTTCGTCAAAGTACTGTCCTGGTATGATAACGAATGGGGTTTTTCTAATCGTATGCTGGACACCACAATTGCTTTAGTCAACGCTAAATAACGGATTTTCAAATAATGTTAAGAAGAACCAAAATTTTAGCCACACTGGGTCCCGCTACGGATAAACCCGGGGTACTTGAAGGCATGTTTGCGGCCGGACTCGACTTTGTTCGGATGAATTTTTCGCACGGCTCTGCTCAAGATCATATCGACAGAGCCAATACTGTCCGTGAGCTCAGCAAGAAAACCGGTAGATTAGTCGGTATCTTGGCCGATTTACAAGGCCCTAAAATTCGTATTGCCCGCTTTAAAGACACCAAAGTGTTTTTAACCGACGGGCAGGATTTTGCTTTGGACATTAATCTGGACCCACTGGCCGGGGACAACACGCAAGTCGGCATCACCTATGAACCTTTAGCCTTGGAAGTCAAGCCGGGCAGCAGATTGCTACTGGATGACGGCCGTATCGTGCTTGATGTAGTCAATGTTGAAAACATGCGCGTTAACTGCACGGTTATCGTCGGCGGCGACCTGTCTAACAACAAAGGCATCAACCTGCTGGGCGGCGGCCTTTCCGCTGCGGCGCTAACCGACAAAGACAAAGAAGATATTAAAACGATTGCGATCATGAAATGCGATTATGTCGCCATTTCATTTCCACGCACCGCTGAAGATCTTCATGAAGCACGTCGTTTGTTAGTTGCTGCCGGCTGCCATGCCGGTATTGTCGCAAAAGTCGAACGGGCTGAAGCCCTGGATGTTATTGACGAAATCATTTTGGCGTCGGATGCTGTGATGGTGGCTCGCGGCGATCTCGGTGTCGAAATCGGCGACGCGAACTTGCCCGCTGTGCAAAAAATGCTGATTAATCGCACCCGCTCGCTGAACCGTGTTGCGATTACCGCTACACAAATGATGGAATCAATGATTGATAATCCGATTCCTACTCGCGCTGAAGTTTTTGATGTTGCCAATGCAGTTTATGATGGCACCGATGTCATCATGCTATCGGCAGAGACAGCATCCGGGAAACACCCGATTAAAGCCATTGAAGCCATGCATCGTGTTTGTGTTGAAGCGGAAAAACAAGCCCAAGTCCGTGTTTCAAGACATCGTATTGACCTTCAGTTTGAGCGTGTTGATGAAGCGATTGCCATGTCTGCGATGTATATGGCCAATCACTCCAAAATTAATGGCATTGCTGCGCTGACCGAATCAGGCTCAACCCCCTTATGGATGTCCAGAATCAGCTCAGGTATTCCGATTTTTGCATTCAGCCCTCATCAAAAAACCCTAGGCAAAGTCACCTTATACCGCGGCGTTTTTCCAATACTTTTCATTCATGACCTCAGTGATCATGCCGAAGTAAATCGGGCAATTATAGCGGAATTAAAAAGGCGCGGCGTAGCTACAGATGGCGATACATTTATTATCACTCAAGGCGATTTGGAAGGAATACCGGGCGGAACCAACGCATTGAAAGTCATCACTGTCGGATCCGACGCAACCCATTAAAGTATTATTGATTTTGACTGCAGTAACTACAATTTCCAGCAGATAGCTTAAGCTAATGGCCTGAAAGAATTCATTTTTTTCAGGCCATTTTTTATTTATCGACCACAGCCGACTAACGTTATTTTGCTGTCAACCATGACGTTTTACCAAAGAGTCCTAATCAAAAATCGAGATCGTAGTCATAAAAATCACCTAGCTGCTCTTGCAAGCGTTTTTTGTCCCAATACAATTCAATTTTTCTTCGCGCCACCATTTTTTTTGCAGCTCGCTCACTTTCACTAGAAAATGCTATATATTCATTGCTCAAACCCAAATCGAAGCCTTCACTATCAAGATCACCTTCATCCTGGCTTTTATCGACACCAATTTCAGATGCAGATTTAGATACTTTCATAATTATAATTAATCTAACCTTAAAAACTCACTTTTTAATTAGTTATGGCGCACTTGTAAAGAAAAATTTTAATACAACCAACATATTTTTTGATTAACAATGCTGCCGACCATTAACAACGAGGCGCGAAAGCCGATGCTGTAGACTTTTAGACCTAGCGCACTCGTTAGACAGAGACCCGCTCTGGACGCTTACAAGCCTCTGTCGGCCATTGACAATCTGGGGGCCAGCATCATTATTTCAGCTATCTTTGACGGCTATTTAATAATTCATGCCTAACCAGCTGTTCATTTTTTAAAGGTATATAAGATGTCGGCGAAACAGGCCGGGAAGAAAGACGCAGTCGATCGAATTCCGTTTTGACCACTTGGTAGCATTCGCAGGCACGCATTTCCAACCCGGGCCTATCCAGTACCGTAATGTGCCCTCGCCGGTAATCAATCAATCCTGCTTGCTGCAATTTCCTGGCAGCCTCGGTGATGCCTTCACGACGCACACCGAGCATATTGGCGATTAATTCCTGGGTAATGCATAACTCATTTGAAGGAAGTCGATCAAGACTTAGCAGCAGCCAGCGGCAAAGTTGCTGATCGACAAAATGATGACGATTACAGGCCGATGTCAGTGCTATCTGAGTAATTAGCCCCTGGGTATAGCGCAACAACAAATCGTGCAGCACTCCATTGCAGCATCCCTCAGAACGGTTGAATTCCTGCAGAAGCAATTGCGCACGTAACCGATAGGCATAGCCAACATTCCGCACAACAGCCCGATGCGGCATGGCTCCGCCACCCATGAACAGGGAAATCCCTATGACGCCATCATTGCCGACCATGGCGATTTCGGCTGGCGCGCCACTTTCCATTACATAAAGCAGCGAGACAATACTGGTCGTGGGAAAATAAGCATAATGCAGTTCTTCCCCAAACTCATAAACAACCTCTCCAAGCCGCAATGCAACCAGTTCAAGATGAGGAGAAAGACGCTTGTATTCAGCTGCGGATAACGAGTCAAGAATATGGTTGCTTTGCCCAAGGCTATGGTCATGCGGGTCAATCATAAGTAATCTCCTACTTTGGCGATAAGCATTAAATAGCTCTTTCATCCATCAAAAAGAGTCGCAATTATTAGTAAATTTGGTAATGGGTCAAACCTGTAACTTGGTATGAATATCGACGCCAAACTCTACCTTATTGATAAGCAGTCCAATGACAGTATCATGCATCAAAGCTGACTTGGAAAAACAGATGGTTTTCCTTGTCAACCGTTTGATCCA
>JAGXGY010000055.1 GCA_024636505.1 Methylobacter sp.
AACTTGCTGTGTGTTTGGATATATGCGTATTTTGGTGGCTGCAATCATGTTTTTATAGTAAATAATTATCACTGCAAAATCAAGAGCACACTTACATCCCCGACCTGAAGGAAGGGGTTTTACGTGCAATCTGATAAAATAAGCCCTTTGATGTGATTATCGGATGATGTCATTAAAAAATGTTTCAATCCACATTCGACCTCATCTGTCAAAATGACTTGTCTTACGACCATCCATCGACAGATAGAGGTCGGTGGATTGCCTCGCGGTAAACGACGAGGTTACCTGAAAGGGTAACGATGCTAAAGCAGCGTTGTCAACGTTGAACGAATCTCCCTGAAGGGAGAGGTCTCAAACCAACAAGGAAATTTGATAAACAACACGTATAAACACCTAAATAAAGCCAGTGCTCAAGGTTCAAGCGTTTAAACTTAGAAAAACCGCAAGCTAATCCGGGCAGTCTGCAAGAAAAATCTCACGTTGCGGCATTCGACAATAATTTTTTTCTGATAATAAAAGCCGCACCGATTGCGCATAGAGCGGGTATCTGATAAATCAGAAAAGCGCCTGTGGGATTTTTGGCAACCATGCCCATTAAAGCAGAAACCGCCGTCAGCTTAACCACCCACCACGTGAGCCAATAACCAATCAATCCGATGACCGCCCAGTTAATAGGAGATTCCCCTTTTTCCTTGGCGGTCATATAAAACCACACAATAACCGCAATCGCAGCAAATCTAGCCAAATGCAACATTTTTACACCTCGTTTTTAATTATAATGTTTCAATCCACATTCGACCTCATCTGTCAAATGACTTGTCTTACGACCATCCATCGACAGATAGAGGTCGGTGGATTGCCTCGCCGTAAACGACGAGGTTACCTGAAAGGATAACGATGCTAAAGCAGCGTTGTCAACGTTGAACGAATCTCCCTGAAGGGAGAGGTCTCAAACCAACAAGGAAATTTGATAAACTTACCGTCGAGCAGACCCGGTTAGGAACGCGCACAAAATAACATGAGCAAGTTGCCAATAGCGGGAGTGCAGGCAAAGCTTGCACTCCCGCTGAAAACTTACGCCGCGAGTTGTTCAAATTTTTTCATGCTCATTCCTTAATAACTTCACCTAAGGGTAAACTTAACAAAGCCATAAGACATAAATGCTAACTGACAAAAAAGACCATAACCTAAGCTACACAACGGGTATAAGCGGATAATCATATTCCATAATCGATTATTATCACATTTTTTACGCTAGGAGAGTATTGTGGGTAAACCGTTTAAAATCATCTTATCAACTGTGGCAGCGCTGATTTTTCTGCTGATTGCCGTCGTCTGCATCCTGCCTTTCGTTATCGATCCTAATGACTTTAAGCCTGAAATTGCCGCCGCAGTAAAGGATAAGACCGGCCGTGACCTGACATTGGATGGCGAATTAAAAATTTCGTTATTCCCCTGGATCGGTATTTCAACAGGAAAAATGGTGCTAAGCAATGCGCCGGGATTTGAAGCCCCGGCTTTTGCAAGCCTGGAAGAAAGCGAGCTAAAAGTGCGGTTACTGCCGCTGTTATCAAAAAAAATAGATGTCAGCCGCATCGTCTTAAAAGGCCTGGTTTTAAACCTGGCCAAAAACCAACAGGGCATCGGCAACTGGAGCAATCTAAGCGGATCGGGGCAGATGCAACCCGCGCCAACCGGAAACATCGGTAAACAGCTAGAACAATCTGCACCCACTGCCGCATTGGCCGCTTTTACTATCGGCGACATAACCATTGAAAATGCCCGGATTAACTGGAACGACCGGCAGACCGGAAAACACATCGAAATAACAGACCTTAAGCTGAATACCGATAAATTCACCTTTGATAAACCGGCGGACTTAGCCGTTTCGCTGATTGCTTTAGATAGCCAATCCCAAATAATCCAGACCGTCACACTCAACACCGAATTAAGCGTTAATCAACAACTCAATATTTTTGCGTTACACGATACCGACCTGCAAGTCACTAGCACAGGTGAAAACGTTCCCGGCAAAACGTTAACCACCGCATTAACCGCTGCCGATATCTCGCTGGATTTGGCAAAACAAACGGCGAAAATTTCCGGGGTACAACTTACATCGGGCGAGGTAAAACTGTCAGCCGAATTGACCGGTACCGCCATTAAGGATAAACCGGCTTTTCAAGGTCCGGTCAGCATTGCAGCGTTCAGTCCGGCTAAAATGATGCAGCGGCTGGCCATCGCGTTGCCTGCAAGACAGGATGCCAATACCCTGAACAAAATGGCCATCAACTTTGACTTGACCGCAACGGCTGAATCGGCGGAACTGACAAATCTGATCATGTCGCTGGATGAGACCCAAATTAAAGGTTCCGTCGGCATTAACGACTTCACATTACCCGCGATCGTATTTGCTTTAGATGCTGATGCAATTGATATTGACCGTTATTTACCGCCCGCCGACAAAGCATCCAAACCGATTGCCGATCCTGCGGTCGTTTTAGCGGTCAGTGCAAACGCTCTGCCGGTTGAAACCTTGAGAAAACTTAACGCCGAAGGCACCGTTTCACTGAATAAGCTTAAAGTTAACGGCTTGCTTATGCAGGATATTCAGCTCAAACTCGATGCAAAAAACGGCATCATTCATACGCAACAATCGGTTAATCAATTTTACCAGGGAAACTATTCCGGCAATCTCACCCTGAATGCCCGCAGCGATCAGCCGATCCTGAAGGTCAACGAAAAAATCGATCATGTACAGCTTGAGCCCTTGCTGCAAGACTATCTGGGTGAGGCTCGAATGAGCGGCACCATCAATGTATCCGCGCAGTTGCAAGGACGAGGCAATAAGACCGATGAACTGAAATCCTCGCTCAATGGTCGCGTGAGTTTTCTGGTAAAAAATTCCGTTATTAAAGGTTTTAACCTGCAACAAATAATCGATAGCGGCAAAGCACTGATTAAAGGTTCTGCTTTGCCCGCAGATAATAAAAGCGACCAGACATTATTTTCGGCTATCAGCGGTACGGCGACCATCACTAACGGTATCATCCAAAATAACGACCTTGTTGCCAAATCCTCCAAATTACAGGTCGATGGCAAGGGCAATATAAACCTAATCTCTGAAGCATTGGACTATAAAGTCGATGCCAAGTTACTGAGCCGGAAAACGGATACAGAACCCGAGAAAATTAAAGGTGCGGCAACTATCCATATTGCCGGAACACTCATCAAGCCGTCCTATTCGATAGATATCGCCTCATTATTGACCGATAAAAACAAAGCTAAAATTGATAAGCTGATCAATAAAATCGACAAAAAATTAGGCCCTGGTATCGGTGATTTGTTAAAAAACTTTTTAAAGTGAGGACGGGCAGTAAAAGGCGAAAAAAACAGCCCTTAAACTACGCAGTCCTTTGTCCGTCATCTTTCATCTTTTAATCCTTATGAGCCCATCCGCTTTTCAACACAACATTCTCGCCTGGTTTGATCAATACGGCCGTAAAGACCTGCCCTGGCAACAAGAGCTCACTCCTTACCGCGTATGGCTCTCCGAGATCATGTTGCAGCAAACCCAGGTCGCGACCGTTATCCCTTACTTCAATATATTTACAGACAAGTTCCCCGATGTAGCGAGCTTGGCAAACGCACCTGTTGACGAGGTTCTGCACCTTTGGTCCGGCTTGGGCTACTACGCCCGTGCCCGTAACCTGCACAAAACGGCACAGCTGATTGCAAAACAAGGTTGCTTCCCCGATACCCTGGATGAACTGCTCGCATTGCCCGGCATAGGCCAGTCAACAGCCGGAGCCATATTGAGCATCGCGTTTAATAAAAGCCAGCCGATACTTGACGGCAATGTCAAACGGGTGTTGACCCGATTTAACGCCGTTCACGGCTGGCCCGGCAACAGCGCCGTCAACAAAGAACTCTGGGCAATCAGCGCCAAGTTAACGCCTGTAGATCGTGTCGCAGATTACACCCAGGCCATCATGGACTTGGGCGCAACTCTCTGCACCCGCAGCAAACCGGCTTGTGAGACCTGCCCGCTTAATAGCGCTTGCCTAGCTAGGCGTAGCGATAATATTTCGGCATTTCCAACCAAGAAACCTGCCAGGATTCAACCGATTAAGCAAGTCACTTTTTTAATACTGAGCAATGCCGATAACCAGATATTACTGGAAAAAAGACCGCCAACCGGCATTTGGGGCGGCTTGTGGAGTCTACCGGAATTCGACAGCATTTCCGCTGCACGCGACTGGTGCCTGACCCACAATATTCATATTGCCGATCAGCAGACACTGGCAACCCAGCGCCATACCTTTTCCCATTATCATTTGGACTATACGCCGCTATTAGTTCAATGCTCAGATAACCCTATTCATTTTGTGATGGAAGCCAATCAAACTGTCTGGTATAAAGTTGGACAGCTTAATAAGCTTGGCTTAGCCGCACCGATTAAGCTGTTGTTGCAATCACACACGAGAATAAAATGACTAGACTGGTTAACTGCGTAAAATTGGGAATTGAAACCGAAGGCTTGGACACACCACCCTTTCCAGGCCCCAAAGGTCAGGAAATATTTGAGAAAGTATCCAAACAAGCCTGGAAAGAATGGCTGGCCAAACAAACCATGCTCATTAATGAGGGAAAACTGGCCAGTTTCGACCCGAAAGCCAGGGAATTTTTGGCAGAAGAGCGAACCAAGTTTCTGTTTGAAGATAACAATGACATGCCGGAAGGCTATGTGCCGCCGAAAGGCTGAGCGCTTTGACAAGCCGATTTGTTCGCTCACCCTGCGTCACCGCTATGACCTTAGAATGCGGAACAATTGTGGGGGCAACTAAAGTCGCCCCCACAAGTACATTAACCGAAAGCCTGTCGGCATGAACTATATATATAAACCGGTTATTCCGATGGACGAACGCGAAGAAACCGGGGGAAACGGGGGAATCCTTTGTTGGTCAGACCGTTGTAGCGATAGCTGATCACTGTACCGATAGCCGGCGGATTTTCACGTTGCTTATCGCTAAAGCCGCTACCGATGCGAAAGCGTAACCCCGCCGCAGTTTCAACCTGAAGTGCGCCCAATCTTTTGGCGTTGCGCCCTGTTCCCGGTCTATGTGCGACCACGCGGGCTTCGGCATCGTCAAACAGTTTAAGCTTGAGCAGCGCGTTTGAACGACCGGTCTGGTAACCGGCATCGGCGCGGTGCAGCATCAGGCCTTCGCCGCCTTCGGCCACTACTGCGTCCAGCTTTTGCCGCAATTCATCCGCATTACCGACACGAAACTGCTCAATCGGCGTCAGCCAAGGCACACTGGCTGCCTGAGTAATGCGCTGCATTTCAACAATACGTGCAGAAAAATCACCCGCTCTATTGGGCAGTTCAAAAATGCGATAGTGGATCTGCCGCCATAAAACGTCATTAGGCGTTTGTTGACGCACTGCGCCGGAAACAGCTTCAAAGCGGTTGCGGCCCATCCAGAGTTCACCGTCCATGGCCTGTTTAGGGAAACCTTCGATATACCAGGCCGGGGCATGAATTAAGTGGCCGTTGCGCGTGCGCAGCTGCGCACCATCCCATATTGCACGCACCCCATCGAGTTTTTCACTAACCCAGTATGCCGACGGTTCCAGACGCTCATTCCAGCTATTAGCAAGCAATACGTCCAGCGCCTGCGCGGCAACAGCAAAAATGCATAGCCACAAGCCGACCAGTAATCGAGCATAAGCTAAAGCCGATTTTTGACGCATGTAAAGATACTGTAGTGATTTTGACTTTATAGGTAACGCCTAAACGCTAGCGCTTCATTGAGTCAAAAAATTCGGCATTGGTTTTAAAATCTTTAAGCTTGCCGATCAAAAATTCTGAAGCTGCGGTTTCATCCATAGGTTGAAGAATCTTGCGTAAAATCCAGGTTTTTTGCAGGGTATCGGGATCAATCAGATACTCTTCGCGGCGCGTACCGGAACGATTGATATTAATCGCAGGGTAGATTCTTTTCTCGGCAATCTTGCGATCCAAATGCAGCTCCATGTTGCCGGTACCCTTGAATTCCTCATAAATAACCTCGTCCATTCTTGAACCGGTATCAACCAGCGCAGTGGCAATAATAGTCAAGCTGCCGCCCTCTTCAATATTTCGCGCCGCACCAAAAAACCGTTTCGGTTTTTCCAGCGCATTGGCATCAACACCACCGGTCAATATCTTGCCCGATGAAGGAACGACAGTGTTATAAGCTCGGGCCAGACGGGTAATAGAGTCTAACAAGATGACCACATCGTGTTTATGTTCGACCAATCGACGCGCCTTTTCGATGACCATTTCTGCGACCTGTACGTGGCGGGTCGCCGGTTCGTCAAAGGTGCTGGAAATGACTTCGCCGCGAACACAGCGCTCCATTTCGGTGACTTCTTCGGGGCGTTCGTCGATTAACAAGACAATCAGATAACATTCGGGATTTTGTTCCGCAATTGCCTGTGCCAGGCTTTGCAGGATCATGGTTTTTCCGGCTTTAGGCGGCGATACGATCAAACCGCGCTGGCCTTTGCCGATAGGGGCGATCAGATCGATCATCCGCCCTGTTAAATCTTCGCTGGTGCCGTTGCCCTGTTCAAGCACGAAGCGTTGTTTGGCAAACAGCGGTGTCAGGTTGGAAAAGGTGATTTTGTTTTTGGTATTTTCAGGGGGTTCAAAATTGATCTGGTCAACCTTGAGCATAGCGAAATAACGTTCATTGTCTTTGGGCGGCCTAATCTTCCCGCTGATCGTGTCCCCTGTCTTTAATGAAAATCGTCTGATTTGACTGGGTGAAACATAAATATCGTCAGGACCGGCTAAATAGGAGCAGCCCGGCGTCCGTAAAAAACCAAAACCATCCTGTAAAATTTCCAGCACACCATCGCCTGATATATCGTCACCGGCTTTTGCCTGTTTTTTCAAGATGGCGAAAATCAAATCCTGCTTTCGCGATCTGGCTACATTTTCAAGTCCAAGGGACTCGGCGATTTCAATAACTTCACTTATTTGTTTTAGTTTTAACTCAGTTAGATTCATAAAAGGACAACTCAAGGAAAAGTAACGACGGTGTTAAACCGCAACTACTAGGACAGGATTATAATTCAGGGGTGTAATTTATCGGACGATATGACTGGGGGCACATGATTAGCGCACCGCCTAAGTGTAACTCAAGTACTCAGTCCCGTCCAACCTTTTATGACAGGCCTGAGTCTGATCTGATTGACATCCACCCCCAGCTAAGGCAAGGGGACTCCTTAGTACAGCCCTCCATGCCCGAAGGGGACGACTCTGAAAATCGTCTTACTTCACGCCATCTCAGTTACCCTGATGGCAGGAGATACGCAGCAACAGCGCATCCAACAGAAAAAAATTATAAATGATGAACAACGTCAAGAGCATCCTTACATCTCCCACCTAAAGCATAGCTATCTCCACAAGTATGGTCTTCTTCATTGAGGAAGAAGGTTGGGATAAGTGAAATATAACTACTTGATTCTCTTCACCCCAGCCCTCTCCAGTAGAAAATGAAGCAAGAAAATTTGTAACTCATTGTATCTATAATACAAAAAAGTTGTGTAGATACTTATGCACCTAAAGGAACGGGCTTTACGGACTCTTTGGTAATGAAGCAGAATTACTTGCTGCAATCATTATGTATTCGCTCCATATCTTTGCGGGTTATGGGGGGAAGCTTCCGCTCACGCCCCTTACCTGGGCTGTAGACAATACAGGATGGACTGTAGTGGAGCATCACAGGAGAGGAGCAGTTGCCGATGGCAAATACTATCCATGGATAGCCATAAATTTATATGTTGTTATCAATAAACTTAGCCAGTTCTGATTTTGACAAAGCCCCCACTTTAGTCCCTTCCACTTCACCGTCTTTAAACAGCATCAATGTTGGAATACCGCGCACCCCGTAGTGTTGGGGAGTTTCTGGATTTTCATCTATGTTTAGTTTTACCACGATTAACTTGTCCGCATATTCTTTGGCGATATCATCCAGAATCGGTGCAATCATTTTGCACGGTCCGCACCATTCAGCCCAGTAGTCAACCAGGACGGGACCTGTAGCTTTAATAACAGTTTCGTTAAACTCACTATCACTTACATGAAGGACTGAATCACTCACACTATTTCTCCTAAAAAATTATGACTGCACGAATGCAAAAGACAGGGCAACGCAGGAAGCGGTTGCCTAAAAATAAAACTATAGGAGGGATGAGGCTGAGAGTCAATCAATTTCAGCTGATTTGATTTTTACGTTATGCTATGCATTATGAATAATACACATTTGACTCAAACCCGCTTCAGCAACCTTGAATTGTCTGATTCCATCCTGCGCAGCTTAACAGATGCTGGCTTCGACCATTGCACCCCGATCCAAAAAAAAGCCCTGCCCTTATCGTTACGAGGCAAGGATGTAGCCGGGCAGGCCCAAACCGGAACCGGTAAAACCGCCGCTTTTTTACTGGCTACTTTTCAGTATTTAATTAACGATGATGCCGACAATTCAGCGCTTGAAACCGTCGATATTGATACAGAGAAGCCTGCGGTCAAAATCGTGGCCAAATGTAACAAAGACAAAAATCCCAGAGCGATTATCCTGGCGCCTACCCGCGAGTTGGCTATTCAGATCCATAAGGATGCGGAACAACTGGGCAAGCATCTTAATCTGAATTTGGCACTGATATATGGCGGCACTGACTACCAAAAACAACTGGACAGCTTAAAGACCCATGTCGATATTATCATCGGCACCCCTGGTCGCATCATCGATTTTTACCGGCAAAACGCCTTTACGCTGGATAACGTCAAAGTCACAGTGATGGATGAAGCCGACCGCATGTTCGACTTGGGATTTATTAAAGACATCCGTTTTTTATTGCGGCGCATGCCGCCGCCGGATCAGCGCTTGAATATGCTGTTCTCGGCGACCTTATCCTACAAAGTGACCGAGCTGGCTTATGAGCACATGAACAATCCGGTTTTGATACGCATCGAAAGCGAAAAAGTCACCTCCAAAGCCATACAGCAAAGCGCATTTTGTCCGTCGAATGAGCAAAAAATCCCTTTATTGGTCGGCATATTGAATCAGCACCAGCCGCAGCGCAGTATTATTTTCGTTAACACCAAACGCTGTGCCGAACTGCTTGATGACACCCTCAACGCTAACGGCTACAAAACGGCTGCGCTCAGCGGTGATGTGCCGCAAGACAAACGCCAGCGCCTGTTAAGCGATTTTCAGGAAAACAAAATCACTCTGTTGATTGCAACCGATGTTGCCGCCAGGGGCCTGCATATTGCCGATGTTTCTCATGTGTTTAATTACGATCTGCCGCAGGATGTGGAAGATTATGTGCACCGAATCGGTCGCACCGCGCGCTTTGGCGCCAGCGGTGTAGCGATCAGTTTTGTCTGTGAACAATACGCCTATTCAATGCCGGATATCGAAGAATACATTGGCCAGAAAATTCCGGTGTTGCCCATTACTGCCGAGCTGTTGGCCGACATTGTAAAGCCGGAAAAAAGGCCCGAAAGAATCAAAACCGAATATCAGGGAAAACATCCTCATCAACCTAAAAAAATCAGTTGATCCACGAAAGACACGGATAGGACGGATTTAAACGGATTTTTAGTTTTTAAATCAGTGTTCATCCGTTTAATCTGTGTCATCCGCGTTCCATTTCCCTTTGTACTGAATAATTGAACGATTATTTATATTGTGGGGTTTTTCGTGCTTTTCGTGGACAATGCTTTTAGTGGATTCAATTAAAGCCCGACCATCAACTCGCGAAAATCCTCAATAGCAGGGTAAGCGGTTATCAGTTGTTTAGGCTGCCGGGTGTCGGGCCTGCTCACCGAAATTAAATGCGCTATGCCGAACTGCCTGGCAGCATTAAGTACCGCCAAGCTATCATCAATCAACAACGTAGCTGGTTTTTCAAACGGGATACGCTGTTGCAGCAATCGCCAAAAATCGGCGTGTTCCTTGGGGTAGCCGAGATCATGAGAACTGATGATGCCGTCGAAAAACGGCTGCAAGCAGGTTTTTTCCATTTTAAGTCCTAGACTGCCCCGATGCGCATTGGTGACCAAATACACTTTTTTGGGCGATTGATGCGCTTTTTCCAGAAACTCGGTGACATGCGGCAATAGGGCAATCAACCCGGAAATCTCCGCTTTCAATCCGGCAATGTCCAGCGCTAAAACCTCACTCCAGTAATCCAGACAATACCATTCCAGTTTGCCTTCCATGCTTTTAAAGCGCGGCTCCAACTGCTGCTTGGCGACATCTATCGACAAGCCCTGTTTTTCGGCAAACTTAAGCGGCACAAACTCCTTCCAGAAATGATTGTCAAAATTCAAATCCAGCAGCGTGCCATCCATATCCAACAAAACAGTATCAACCTTGTTCCAATCAATCATCATAGTGCGTTATATTTACCAAAAAGTATTTCATAAAATACCACAATGAGCCAAAAACCGACCATCCTTAACAAAACCACCATCGCTACCAGCCGCTTATTCCGCATCGAATCGCTGGACATTGAATTCAGCAATGGCGAACTGCGCAATTACGAACGTCTGGCTCGTGGTAATTCCGGCAGCGGCGCGGTACTGATTGTGCCGATGCTGGATGCGGAAACGGTATTGCTCATCAGGGAATATTCCGCCGGTGTACATCGTTATGAATTGGGCTTGCCCAAGGGTAAAACCGATGCAGGAGAGTCCTTTCTGGAAGCCGCAAACCGCGAGCTTAAAGAAGAAGTCGGCTTTGGCGCGAAAAAACTACATCACTTAAGCTCTTTTTCGATCGCGCCTTCCTACTTGGAACATATGACCGAAATTGTACTGGCCCAGGATTTATATAAAGAAAAACTGGAAGGCGACGAACCGGAAGAGCTGGAAGTGATTCCCTGGAAATTAAGCAATATTAATGCATTGCTGGCTACCGGCGAATGTACCGAAGCCCGTTCCATCGCCGCGCTGTTTATGGCAGTGGAATATTTCAAGGCGCTGTAGACCGGAAACGCAAGTTTTCGCTACCACTCGAACCGGCTTATTCCGCAGCTGCGCCTATAATCTTGGCCATCACAAGCGATAAAGCGGCTCCAATGTATCATCATCCGTAGCCGCTATTTTTTCTCTGGCTTTATTTTCAACAAATGCCTGAAACAGTTTTTTTCCCTGCCACTGCTGCGCGTCCTTGCCGTACAAAACCTGATTCAAACGCAGGACTTCATCCCTTAGCCGGGCATCGCTTAGCTTGGCGATAGCGCCCAAGCTTGCCGCATAAACGCCATCCCCGGCGATATACTTTTGTCGTGCCCATGCCAACAAAGCCTCTTTGGCGGCTACGGGATGATTATCGGCACAGGCTTTTTTCAGGTTTTTTATGCTGTCTTCCAAACCGGCTTCCCGATCCTTTTTTTCCACTACCGTTTTTTTAGTCGGATGCCGGGTCAGTAACCTGACCAATGTGGCCAACCAACCGGCCGCTAAAAATGCCGCAATCCATAACCATATGTTTTGTTGTTGGGGCTGAGTCATCGGCACCGTTTCGATTTTTTGCGGCTGCAATACGGTTGGAGCAGTCGGCACCACCGGAACTGGCTGGACTTCTGTTGTTCCAAGCACCGTAATCATAGTTTCCGGAATTTTGGCTATTTCCATTTTTTGGCTTTGGCTGTTAAACCAGGGAATTTCTATCGCCGGTAATTGATAGAATCCCGCTTTAGATGGAATGACGGCAATTTTTTCTTCCCGGAAAGCAATCAATCCATCCGCTTTTTTCTGTTCGCGCAATACCGGCTGATCGGGATAGGTTTTCAACTGAGCGTCAATTTTTCCAATCGTTAGCTCAGGCAATTGACCGACTGTGGTGCCTTTTGCCAACAACGTCAAGGTTCGGGTCAAGGGTTCGCCGACTTTCATTTGCTGGTTATCGCCCGACCATTCTTCCTTTAACACCAGCTGTTCCGCCGACAGCCAGTGCTGTCCGGTAAACGTTGCCGGAACAGGCTTTACCTCCAGCGTCACCGCTTTGGATGAAACTTTTTTGGTTCGGGTCGTCCTGGAGCTAAAAAAACCGTTAAAATTTTGACGGCTGTTAGCTACGACCTCGGCGGTTAATACCAGCGGCTTGATGGTAACCGAACCGCTTTTTTGCGGAAAAATCGCATAGTTACGCTCGGTAACCAGGTAATTCACGCCGTTGATCCGGGTATTGTAACTACGGTCATCGCCCAGTTTTTCAATCACGGCGTCGCCCAGTTCCGGTTCATTCAACGCGGCCTGAGTGATATCAACTCTTCTGTATAAGCGCACGCTAAACAGAACCTGGGATTGCACATAAGGACTTTCAGGCTTGGCCTCAACTTCCAGAAACAAATCAGCGTCGGTATCGAGCGCTTTATTGGCCGACACTTGAGTCACCAGAACAGCTGTCGGCTGACTGACATCATCGCCAAAATTGACCGCCGGAACCATCAAACTGCCGACATGTTTGGCCATCACGTTAAGCGTCCACCGTATAGTCCTGCTGGACTGTCCGTTAACCCATGACGAATTGCTGCTCTGGCTTTGCCCGAGTATGTCGAAATCCTGTTCCAGCGAAGTGAAATCGGGGGCTTTATCCGGCGTGTCATTGGCGGTAAAAATGATCTGAAAAGATTCATTAACACTAACCGGGTTACGATCGAACGACACACTGATTTGCGCAGCCAGCACATTGGCAGGCACAAAATTTAATAGTAACAGAAGAAAAAATAATTTTTTTATAGCGTTCATGCTCATCAACATTTAGATTAATCAACCGATAGTTTAAGAAAATGGCCTACCAACCGTCGGCATCACCTGCTGTTTGTCGATCTCGCTGCCCGTATTGATATTTAAATTTACGTTTTAACAAACCGGCAGGATCGTCGGGAATTCTTTTAAGCCATTGTTCGTTGGCTTGCTGTTGCTCATCCGATAACTCGGGCATAGCAGGTATTTGCTCTTTGTCTTGCTTGTTAGCTTCGTCTTTGCCTTGCTCGGCTTGTGAGGTTTCCGGCTTTTTTTGCTCGGCTTTATTTTGCTGATCCTGATTTTCTTCCGATTGTTGTTGATCCGATGGCTTCCGTTCAGGTTTTTGTTCTGGCTTTTCCCCGTTTTTATTTTGATCCGATTGTTGGGATTGTTCGCCTTCCTTGTTTGGCTCGGAATCGCCTTTGTCTTGTTGTTTCTCGTCCTTTTTCTGATCCTGATTTTGCTCTTGCTCTTGTTTTTCAAGAGCTTTTTCTACGACAGCCTTGTTGTGTTTGGCGTCGCTATTGTCAGGATTCATAGCCAGTGCTTTGTCATAGGCTTTTACGGCTTCTTCCAATTGACCGGCTTTCGCCAGTGCATTGCCCTGATTATAAGCGCTGCTGGTAGACTTGCTGCTTTTCAGGCTTTCCAGCGCCTTGTCATACTCACCGGCTTTATAGTGTGCTGCCGCCTTCCAATCCGGATTTTCAAATTGTTTCGCTGCCTTGGCATAATCCTGTTTTTTATAAGCCTGCTGCGCCTGTTGGTCTTTGGTCTGCCATAAATCCTGCCAGCCCAGTGCATAGCTGTTTTTGGGCAAGGGCAAGATCAGCAATAAGGCAAAACATAACAGACCTTTTCTGAACGTCAGTGCGGCCAGCGGCAATACCAGCAGTAACAACCAGGGGCCTTTGTCCGCCCATTGATCTAATAATAAACTATTGTTTTCCTTGCCGGGCTGCGGCACCGATTTATCGGCGTTTGCCAGCAGGGTTTGAATGTCGGTGTCGTCTGCCGTTAAGGTTTGATACATGCCGTTACCTGCCTGCGCCAGCTTTGACAACGCCTGGGAATTTAATTTAGGCACTATTATATTACCTTGCCGGTCTTTAAGAAATCCGCCCTCAGGCAGTGCTACCGGTGCGCCGTCATCGGTTCCGACGCCCAATATCGACAGCCGGTACTTATCCAATGATTTGACTGCAGACAAGGTTTTATCCGCATCAACGCCATCAGTGACCAATAAAATGTGGCCTTGTTGCAGGCCGACCTGCTTGAACAATTCAACCGCTTTATCCAGTGCCGACACTGCATTACTGCCTTGGCTGGGCATAATATCGGTATTTAATGCCGACAGCTGGCTGTTTATGGTCTCGGTGTCATCGGTCAGCGGCGTAACGGTAAATGCGTCGCCGGCATAGACCAGCAATGCAGTCTGGCCGTCTTTGCGCTGTTTTAAAATGTCGGCGATTTTGTAACGCGCCATAATCAAACGACTGGGCTTAATATCGGCGGCATCCATCGAACGGGACAAATTCAGCACAATGACCAGCGCCGAATCATTTCTAAATACCGGCGATGGCAAGCGCTCCCATGTCGGCCCGGCCAAAGCGATAATCACCAGCAATGCGGCAAGCGCGCCGGTTGTTATCTGCCAACGGCTTTGTTTGCCCGATTTTTCCTGCAACAGATACGGCAATAATGCAGCGTCGCATACCGCCGACCAGTTGCCTTGCGCCAGCTTGTTTCTGAGTATTAAAGCCAGAACCAGCATATAAGGTATAAGAGCTAACAACCAGTACGGCCTGATAAAATGAAGCTCGGCCAGATTCATCACAATCGCACCTTCGACAAAGCAATAACCGTCGCCAGAGCCAATGCCAGCGACAACGGCCAGAAATACAACTCGCTGCGGGGCCTGAAATATTGTTTATCTTTTTCCACCGGTTCCAGCTCGTCCAGCCTCATGTAGATATTATTTAACTCGTCGGTATTTCTGGCCCGATAATAATGACCGCCGGTACTTTCGGCAATTTTAGTCAAGGTTTTCTCATCCAGATCGACGGAAGGGTTAATCTTGCGGTTGCCGAAAAAACTGCGCACGATCATTTCATCGGCACCGATACCGATGGTGTAAATTTTTAAATGATTAGCGGCGGCCAATTCGGCGGCTTTTAACGGCGACACTTCACCGGCGGTATTGGCGCCATCGGTCATCAACACCAGGACCCGGCTGTTGGTTTGTTGGTCTTTAAGACGCTTGACCGCCAAGCCGATCGCGTCGCCGATCGCGGTATTGTCGCCGGCAAGACCGATGACCGCTTCATTTAACAAGGTCATCACCGTCTTCCGGTCGAAAGTTAACGGCGTCTGCAAATACGCCTGGGTGCCGAACAGAATCAAGCCCACCCGGTCGCCAACGCGGCGGTTGATAAAATCGGCGGCAACCGTTTTAGCCGCTGTCAGCCGGTCAACAGCCCGCTGATTAATAAAAAAATCCTGTTCTTCCATACTGCCGGACAAATCCACCGCTAGCATTAAATCCCGGCCGCTGACCGCCTGCTCAATCGGCTCGCCCAGCCATTGCGGGCGGCTACAGGCAATGACCAGTAACAACCAGGCAAGCGCCCCCAGCCATAACGGCCAGCGCTGGGTTTGCACAACAGTCCGGGTTTGAACAGCGAAAAAATCATCCAGAAACGGGACTTTTAACGCCGCCTGCTCTACAGGCCTATTGGCTGGAAGCAGCCAACGGATTAATAAGGGTAAAGGTAACGCGGCCAACAACCAGGGCCATTCAAGGTGAATCATGTTTTTTGTTTCGCCTGAGAGTTAAGCCAGTGTTCGCATAAATCAAATAATTGGGAAATTTCAAGTTCTGTCGGCGGTATTTTTCGATAAGGCGCGTCAGCCAGAAGTTGACCGATACCCTCAGTGAACGGCTCAGCGTTTACCGAACTGTCAAGAAATACCAGCCAGTGGCGTCCGGTTAAACCGGCGGCCTTAGACCTAGGCGATACGCTGATCGCTACCCGCCTAAGCAGTACTGAAATAGCGCATAATTTTTCAAGATTATCCCGCGTTGTGTCCTGTTTGATCTGAATCAATATTTTTCCGGCCGTTTTAAGCGCGGTTTTGCGGGTCAACTTTTTATATAGCCAGATAAAGAAAATAATCAGTAACGGCAAGCATACCGCCAAGATCCACCAGCCGATAGCCGGAGGCCACCAGCCAATGACTTCCGGTTCGTGGATGTCTTTTAAATCAAGAAGAGTAGGATTCATTTATCGTAAACGTTGTATCGGATCGTCGGTGGTACTGCATTGAATCAACGCCAGACCCAATTTTTTTGCTATCTGCTCCAGCTGGTTCAAACGCTGAGCAAAGTGTTGGTGATATTTCAATAAGCGCTGCCGGTCGCCGGTATCAATCACCACATCACGCTGCTCGTCGGTCGCCGAGCCTGTTCCCGACAGGCTTGCGGCATACACGCCATCCTTGGCGATAAATCGATAGCGGCCTTTTTCCGGCAAATGGCTTTCCAGCGGATCGTAGACAAAAATCAACGCCACCTCGCAATGTCGCGACAGCTTTGCCAGATAGTTTTCAACCTGATCATTTATACCCCGAAAATCGCTGATCATATAAACCCGACTGCCGGGACGGGCATGGAACATAAGCCTAGCCAACACCTGTTCCAGCGTAATTGTGGCGGTAATTTTGTCATCATCACCTTGGTTACTGATTGTGTTTAAAAACCGCAACACCGCATGTCGGCCATTTTGCGGCTTTAATTCCTGGCATAGGTTGTCGGTAAAGATCTGTCCGCCAATTCTGTCGCCATGATGCTGAGCCGCCCATGCCAGCAAACCGGCTAGTTTGGCAGCCAGTACCGATTTAAAAACACCGCGTGTGGCAAAATGCATCGCAACGCGGTTATCCACAGAAATAAACACCGGTCTTTCGCGTTCTTCCCGAAACACTTTGGTATGGGTTTTTCCGGTGCGTGCGGTGACCCGCCAATCGATGCTGCGTATGTCATCGCCTGCCTGGTAAATCCTGGCTTCTTCAAACTCCATGCCGCGACCTTTAAAGCGCGACACATAAGCGCCGCTTTGTCCGGCACGTATGACTGAATGCTTCAGGTTTAATCCGGCTGCAGGTCCGGCCAAATCGATCAGCGTTTTTAACGACACGGAAACCAATTCACTGGCTGCAGCCTTGGCCAAACCCGATTGTTTAGCAAACAACATCAAGGTACAGCAACTCGGGCAATCAATTCTTTAATCACATGATCGGTGGTGATGCCTTCCGCCTCGGCTTCGTAAGACAATATCAAGCGATGCCGCAATACGTCAAAGGCCATATCCTGAATATCTTCCGGGCTGACAAAATCGCGTTGCGCCAACCAGGCTTTGGCTCTGGAACAGCGATCCAGCGCTATGCTGGCTCTGGGGCTTGCGCCATATTGCAACCAGGCTGCCAGATCCTGTCCATAAGCTGCGGGATTACGGGTAGCCAGAATAATTTGCAGCAAATAGTCTTCAAGACTTTCTGCCATATGCAAATCCAGCACCTCGTTACGCGCGGCAAACAAAGTCTTTTGCTCAAGCGGTTCGAACTGATCGCCATTTCTTACCGAGCCGGAACGCGCTTCGGTTCTGGCCAAATGCAAAATACTTTTTTCATGTTCCGCTTTCGGATAATCGATTTTTATATGCAGCAAAAAACGATCCAGCTGCGCTTCCGGGAGCGGGTAAGTGCCTTCCTGCTCAATAGGATTTTGCGTTGCCATCACCATAAACAATTTCGGCAACGAATAAGTCGCCTGGCCTACGGTTATTTGCCGCTCAGCCATCGCTTCCAGTAACGCCGCCTGGACTTTCGCCGGCGATCGGTTGATTTCATCGGCCAGTATCAAATTATGAAACAGAGGCCCTTGTTGAAATTCAAAGGTACCTTGCTGGGGACGGTAAATTTCGGTGCCGGTCAAATCGGCAGGCAATAAATCCGGGGTGAACTGTACCCGATGAAAGTCTCCTTGTATGCCTTTGCTTAACACATTAATCGCCCGGGTTTTGGCAAGACCCGGGGCCCCTTCAACCAGAATATGACCGTCAGACAATAGACCGATCAGCATCCTTTCGATCAGCACGTCCTGACCTATAATCTCTTGATTAATATAGTTTTTCAACCGAATTAATGCCGGTTGAACGGTATTTTTATCGCCGTTTTTTTCTAACATAATTGTTCTGACATAATGAGATTATTAATCGTAAATATACAGTGCGAAAGCCTTACGCACTAAGCACTAATGCGGATTTTATCTGAAAAATTTATTATCGGTAAATGGTCTTTTCAATAAAAAAGTACCTATCTTATACAGTTATTGGCCAAGACAACATAGACTAAATCTGTTAAAAAACGCTTAATAAGCTGTGGATGAGTTTGTGGATAACCGTAATTCCTTAGTTATCCACAGCGTATCCACAACTTATAGATACCCTTAAACGCACCTTACCATCTACCTCAATAAGTTGATTTTTTTACTAAAAAACAACTTATCAACAAGATGCTGCTTACTTAATAGTAATAATAGATTTTAAATATTTTTAATTTATTATTATTGATCGCTTATGATTAATTGAAGGGTAGCTTTTCTGCTTTTAAAAAATCAGCGGCCTATAGATAGATGATTTATCATCAAATTTTATTTAACTTTACCAACACCGACTCATCACATTAATTGACTAAATGAAGCTGCCTAAAACAATATTAATCACCGGTTGCTCTACCGGCATTGGTTACACCACCGCTGTAGAATTAAAAAAACGCGGTTATAATGTTATTGCCACCGCAAGAAAACAGGACGCTGTATCCCGTTTACAACAGCAAGGTTTTACTGCCATACAGCTGGATTTAGCTGACAGCAACAGCATTCAACAAGCGGTTAATTTAGCGATTGAATTAACCGGTGGAAAAATTGATGCTTTATTTAACAATGCGGCTTTTGGCCAACCCGGTGCTGTTGAAGACTTAACTCGCGATGTACTCAGATTTCAGTTTGAAACCAATCTGTTTGGCACTCATGAACTCACCAATCTGATCATTCCCTTGATGCGTAAACAGGGGCATGGACGCATTATTTATAACAGTTCCATTTTGGGACTTGTCGCGATGACCTATAGGGGGGCTTACAATGCCAGCAAGTTTGCTCTGGAAGGTTTGGCTGATACGTTACGCCTGGAGCTTTACGGCACTAATATTCATATTTCGTTGATTGAACCCGGACCGATCTTAAGTGACTTTAGAAAAAATGCTTTTACTCTGTACAAAAAAAATATAGATCCAACGCACAGCCACCATAATCAAACCTATAAAGTTATGGTAGTACGCTTACAAAAAGAAGGAGCGGCAGCGCCTTTTACCCTACCGGCTGTTGCCGTAACCCAAAAAGTTATCCACGCATTGGAAGCAAAGCGTCCTAAAATACGTTATTATGTGACTTTTCCGACTTATCTGTTTGCTGTTCTTAAACGCATTCTACCTATGTCCTGGCTGGATGCTTTGCTTAGAAAGGTTTAATCATGCAGAATTTAGCTGAAATGATTATTGTTTGCCCCTATTGCGGTGAATCCCTGGATGTATTAGTCGATACGTGTTCCGGACCGCAGCGGTATTACCAAGACTGTTCGGTTTGCTGTGCGCCCATTTTATTTATTGTGTCCGAAGATCCGACCGGAGAAATAATTGTTGATGTTAAACGAGATGATGAATAATTCTCATTAACCTCTAATTCAGTTTTTATGTGCTAAAATGTTTTTCGGTATTAGCCATTCATTATGTTGAATTTGTGATTTTTTGTAAAAAATCACATTTTAATGGTTATGCTGAATACATTAAATATCAACAATATAGGTTTAATCTGATGAAAGTATTTAAAAAAATCGTAGTTTCTCTTGTTATGGCAATGTCTATGGCGGCAATTTCATCTTCCGCTTTTGCCGCGCCTGAAGGTGAAGCTGCAGTTAAAGAAGCTATTGAAAACACCCTTTCAGGAATAGCAACTGCACAAGCTGCAATCAAAAGCGGTGACTTATCAAGTGCTTCAGATGATATTCTTAAAGCTGCTCACGATTCAAAAGAATTCCGTTTTGAACTTACCGAACGTCAACGTCAAAAAGCGACAGGTATGTTAAAAAAAGCTCGTAAGTCTATTAAAAATGGTGACACCGAAGCTGGAGAAGCTGAATTAGCCTCAGCTTTAGCATTGTTTACAGAAATGAAAGCTAAATACGACTTAACTCATTAATCATGATATAAGCCTAATCTGATTAAGCGACATAACAAGGGCATAAGTTAAGATCGAATCTTAACCGACAGACCGGTCTATGTCGTTTAATTAACGAGGGCATATATGCTATAAAATCAGATTCAATTATTTTAATCAGTCATGATTGGATCTGTTTTTAAAAATTCACAATAAATCACTTTTCCATAGCTGGTTGAAAAGATTAAAAATGTGTTAAAATTAATTTTGGCATATGGCTATTTTCAGAATAGTTGTCATGCTTAATTCCAATATAACAATACTTGAGGACTGGGTAATATGAAAATCTTAAAAAAAATCTTACTATCTTTATTAATTGCGGCATCTATGGGTGTTGTTTCAACTTCAGTATTGGCTGAAACTGATCCGGGTAGAGTGACATATGCTCCTGCCGACGCAATTGATATAGTAACCGGTAAAATTAAAGCAGCGCTGGATGCGGTGACGAGTGGATCAGAAGGAGACCAAGTTGCTGATCTTATTAAAGAGGCATTAGATGCAACGAAAGAAATTAATGCTAATGATAAAGTTGATGTTGGTCGTTCAAGAGCTAATAAAATCCTAAAATCAGCTAGAAAACATGCTAAAGCAGAATCTTTGCAAGAAGCTGAACAAGAATTAAGAAATGCGGTAAAAGCATTTAATGACTTGAAAAGTTTAATCTAAAACCGTCCTAAAACCATATCAGAATACATCCCGGTTTTCTGATATGGTATAAAATTTTCCCTGCTTATACTTCTCTTCCGCTTCATCTCAATAATAATTCTGTATTAGTTTCTTTTCCGCAGTCCAAAGATATTCATGCCTCTCCTGTGACCGAAATCACCCCTGTCTGTTTTGGCTATCACTTTTCAATTTGCCTAGTAAGTATGCTTCAACTTGGCGTATTGGGCTTAGTAATGTCATATTGAATAGAAAAGATTAAAAATAACGTCAAATTGATTATCGACTTTTTCAATGATGTTACTCAAATTATCTGCCGGTATAGTGTTGAAAACAATATTGGAACGGATGTCCTCTGCATCAATTTTACACAAATAATTAGCGGTTCTTATGATTGATGCTGCATTTGCAAATACACCGGTATAATCAGGATGCTGATGTTGAGCGATGGTTTCAATAATGATTTCAGGTAGTCGCCATAACCGAGCTAATTCAGCACCTGTTTGATAATGATTAAATCCAAGTATATTGTTTTCTGCTTGAATTTCATCGATATTTCTCGATTCAACTAATAGACCGATTTGACGCGCTAATTCAGGAATTCTTCGGTAGAAAACCAATTGACCAATATTATGTAATAACCCGCAAATAAATATTGAGTCGAGATCACTCTTATTATTATCATAAATACAAAGTTCCTTGCTGATGAGCGCGCAACGTAAACTTTTAGCCCAGAAGTCTTGCATAGACAGGAGTCCGCCTGGCATTGATGAAAATTTGTCAATAACCACAGTAGCCAGTACCAGATTTTGTAATTCATGAGCGCCAATAATGGATATAGCTCGCTGAATTGATGCGATCGGCACGGGAAGGCAATAAAAGGCACTATTGACTATTTTAAGCGTCCTGATTGATAATGCGGGATCCTGTTCAAGAACAAAACCGATATCAACAATTGATTTATCCGGGTTTTCAATAGTTTTTTTCAGTTCAAAATAGATAGTCGGTGGCGATGTCAGTTGCAAATCTCCCCTGAATAAATCTGAACTTTTTAAATGAGAAGAAATCGTTGCTAGCATAGGAAATTAAATATATTTTATACTTTTGTAATTGTAGTCTACAAGCGATATGATACGGATCAGATGCGAATTACTCTCATAAAAACTTTGTTAAATATAAACTAATTAGTAATGTGGATGCCAATTTAGACAATTTGAGCTTTGTAAGCAATAAAAACTTTAAAAGTATTATTTCCGCTAAACTTGGCAAACAATTGTTTTTTGGTTATTCCCCGATTTCATCGGAAAATTATTATATTTTATTGTATGTTTTCTGCGAAGGTTATTTGGTGCCATTAAAAATCAATAGCATGTAATAAATTCATCGTAAATATTCGGCTAACCCGTATTGGTACAATCAATGCCATGAATGATAAAGGGGGATTTTATTAGCACCCATATACACATGATTTTATATTATCGATTATAAGTCCACTCAATTTAAGAGCTATCCGATAAAATCGAAAAAGATCCGTTTTTTTAGAAAGTAGCAATAAGGAAACATCCCGTTGGGATGAAGCCAACGATTGGGAAGGGTTAGGCATGCTCGCCCGATAAAGCAATATCGCTTCGCTTGTTGCGGGATGCTCCTTTCGGCCTAAACGCCGAAGTTTAAACCAGCAAGGGAGATTGATTAAACCCGGTTATTAGTCTGACTAATACTATTTTGGAGATCAGCGTGTTATTTAATTCAAATAAACAAGACGTGATTATTATTGCTGAGAATGATGAGTCTTTAGCAGCAAAGATCACTGATGAGTTGAAGAGCAATGGCTTTTATAATTTTAAATTTGCCGTTAATGGCGCTGAAATTCATCAAATTATCAGGAAATACTACCAAAATCCTGAGGCGATAAGCCTGATCATTGTCAGTGACACCTTACCCGATTGCCAGATTAAAGATTTGTACAAATCTTTTTCCCATGGAGACGGTGGAGTTTTTATTCCGCTAATTATTTTAAACAAAGACCTATACCCTGATTACGATTGGACGCTGGGTAGACAGTATCTGGTTTATCATTTAAAAAAAAATTATAACTCAGTTGAATTGCAGATGGCTGTTAATTTTTTCATTTGTTTAAAAAATGAAAAATGCCTGTTTTACAAACAACAAGAGAGGCTATTAACGGAATTATCCGAACGAAAACTTGTCGATGCAAAACTTCAGTACCTGGTTATACATGACGAACTCACCGGCCTGCTGAATAGGAGTAGTTTAGAGCAACATATTCAGCTGACATTGAACCGGAATAGCAGTAGAAATTTTTCTCCCGACAGCGTACTGCTGTTTATCGACCTTGATCGGTTCAGTTTGTTTAATGAACTGGAAGGTTTTGATGTTGGAGACCGTTTGCTAACAGAAGTTATTGGTTTGATAAGAAATATGTTAAATGATGTTGGGTTGTTTGCCCGGATTGACTCTGATAAATTCGGTCTTTATTTGGATAACTGTACCATTCTTCAGGCTGAAATCTGGTCACAAAAAATCAAAACATCGATAGATAATTTCCGCTTTGTAATAGGGGCAATTGCTTACAATATCACGGCTTCCATAGGATTAAGTTCGTTAAATTCTGCAAAATTGATATTACATCCCCGAGAACTTATTTTCCAGGCTCATCAGGCTTGCTGCATGGCCAAGACTTATGGTGGCAATACCATCTGGAAATATGACAGTGAAGATGCGGCCATTAGAGAAAGACATCGTGATGTTTATTGGGTTCCGATCATAAGAGAGGCTTTAATAAGCAAACATTTCTTTCTGGTATTTCAGCCCGTTGTGAGGCTTATTAATGGCGATGTTTCTCATTATGAAGTCTTAATTCGATTAAGGACAGAAAAGGGTGTAACCATCGATCCTGGTGAGTTTATTCCAGCGGCAGAAAGAATGGGCCTGATTCATGGTATTGATTTATGGGTAATCGAAACTGCCATTGATTATCTTGCTGCGCTGCCGATCAGGCAGTCGCATATTTCTTTGGCTGTCAATCTGTCCAGTGTTGCTTTTCAGGATCTATCTTTATTACCAACGATTAAACAAAAACTTGAAATGACTGGTGTCAGAGCCGAACGCCTCACCTTTGAAATTACTGAGACAGCGGCCGTAGAGAATTATAAACAAACCAGGTCAATGATTAATCATATTCGCGCCTTGGGTTGTCATTTTGCGTTAGATGATTTTGGTGCCGGTTTTTGCTCCTTTAACTATTTAAAAACGTTTCCAGTGGATTATGTCAAAATTGATGGGCAGTTTATTAAAAATGTGTTGAATAATGAAACAGACCAGATGTTAGTGCGATCAATGCATCAAATTGCAAAAAAAATGGGGAAAAAGACTATAGCTGAATTTGTGGAATGTCCAAAAACGATTCATTTTTTAAGAGAAATTGGTATCGATTATGGACAGGGTTATATTTTTGGTAAGCCGAGTGAGCAGTTACTGGAGAAAAATATTTTTCATGGTTTAGTGAGCGCTTCTGTTCAAGCGGAAACCTTTGGCAAATTTCAGATAAAGCCCTGTTCATGCTACAGCTAATTGTCGCGGCCCGAAAACATAACTCACAGAACCCGATTGCATTCGTTTTTCGGGACCACATTAGCTGAGAACGGCTACAAGCTTTTAGCAATTGATCGTGGAGCTCTTGAGTTCGTTCTGGCGGTAACTGATCGCTCAGAAACGACCGGATTTCCTTGGGTTTGGCGGTGAGTATGCCGGTTAGTAGCTTAACGTTTTGACATCCTCCCCGACCTAAAGCATAGGTATCTATACAAGTTTAATAACTTATAAAACAATTAGTTAAATTGGGTTATTCATGATTTCCGGTTAACAACTGACTACATTGAGCGTCAAAAATCACATGCTAAAAGTGATTATCTTTATGGAAAACCGACTATATTTCCCTAACTAA
>JAGXGY010000056.1 GCA_024636505.1 Methylobacter sp.
ATACCCCCTTCCATCATTGCCGACAATCCGGTCGCCGTCGCAAACCCGTTATTGCAGATCAGGTAGTCTGTGTATAATTCTAATTTTATTTTTTCCATCCAGAAATAATACGCTTTTTGAAGGGTGACTGCGTAACATCAGTTATCATCTATAATTTTTGTCGTTGGATGCGCTGTTGCTGCGTATCTCCTGCCATCAGGGTAACTGAGATGGTGTGAAGTAAGACGACTTTCAGAGTCGTCCCCTTCGGGCATGGAGGGCTGTACTAAGGAATCCCCTTGCTTTAGCTGGGGGTGGATGTCAAAATCCAACCTATCGAAGCGCTTATGTTGGGTTACAAAAAACCGTAACCCAATCTTAAAACTGCGACCAAATTAACGATTATCCACTTTAAAGAACGACATCACCTGTTGCAATTGCATGGCTTGACCACTCAATTCCTCCGCTGTTGCGGCAAGTTCTTCTGAACCGGAAGCATTTTGTTGCGCCGCTTTATCCAACTGCCCGACCGCATCGCTGATTTGGCCTATGCCTTGCGCCTGTTCTTCTGAAGAAGCGGTAATTTCTTCGACCAAATCTGCAGTTTTCTGAATATTGGGCACCATTTTTTCCAACAAGCTACCGGCATCTTCGGCAGTCTTGACGCTGTTTTTAGCTAAGGTATTGATTTCTTGTGCGGTTAACCGGCTATTTTCCGCCAATTTTCTAACTTCAGCAGCCACAACGGTAAAGCCTTTACCGTGTTCACCGGCCCGCGCCGCTTCAATCGCCGCATTGAGCGACAATAGATTGGTCTTATAGGCAATATCCTCAATCAAACCGATTTTATCGGCGATTTCCTTCATCGCCTCCACCGTGCGTTTTACCGCCTGTCCGCCATTGGCAGCTTCTTCCGCTGCGGTCGTTGCCATACTGTTGGTGACTTTGGCGTTATCGGCATTTTGTTTAACCGAAGAGCTCAATTCCTCAATGGAGGTTGTAGTTTGCTCAACGCCGGAGGCCTGTTCTGTCGCACTTTGACTGATAGATTGGGCGGTTGCACTGATTTCCTGCGACGCACTGCCTAAGGCATCGGAATTGGTACGCACTTGTTGCACCACACCGCTAAGCTGATCGCGCATGCCGGTCATGGATAGAGCCAAGCCGGCGATTTCATCGTTTTGATTAAGATTGATACTTGCCGTCAAATCGCCTTGGGCTAAAGACTCGGCGAACTCCTGCATGGCTAACAGCGAACGTGAAATACCGAGAATCAGCATAAAACTGATAGCGATTGACAACAACAAACCCACGACCAAAAGTACTATCGAAATCAAACGGCTGTCTTCATAACGAATTTGAGCGGCATCATATTCCTGTTTGGCGACATCCAGTTGTAACTGCGTCAACGCATCTATGCCTACGCCGACTGGTACAGATAATGGGCGTATAACCTCCCGAATGGTTTTTTCTACCGCATCGGTATTTCCAGCAGCTAAGTATTCCACGGCGGGATTTAAGCCTTCATCCACAAAACGTTTGCTATCAATCCCAAACTGGTCGGCCAGTTTTTTCTCTTCGACGGTCAACGTGGTCGCCATGTACTCATCCCATACCCGGGTAATATCGGCAATATTTTGTTTGACCAGATCGACGTTTTTCTGGGTTTCTTCTTTGAATATTAAAGCGTTGGTAATTGCCAGTCGATTAGCTATCAATTTCGCATTGATTTCGGCCAACTGCCCCATCGGTATGGTGCGATCTATATAAACGGTGAGCAAGCCTTCATTGGCTTTCTTCATGCCGTTCAAACCGAGCACCCCCAGCGTGATAGCGAGTACAGTCATAAGAGTCACAACAAAAATCAAACGAGCTTTGATGGTAAGGTTATTTAGCATAGTAAGACTCCTGTTGATATTTTTATTATTACATCGTTCATATTCATAAAGCACCTATAGCTATTATTTATGTTGGGTTAAAACTTATTCGCCTACATGTCTCGAATAAGTTAGTATTCATGGGTGTTATCAGTTCAGTGCTTCTTTATTCAAATGACTGCTTTCGAAATCAGCAACTTGCTTAAGCTGAGACAATTCTTTTATCGACAGTACCCGATTAATATTCAACAAAATAATAAACTCATCACCGACCCGCCCCATTGATTGGATAAAATCAGTCCGAATATCCGCGCCAAAATCGGGTGGCGGCATGATGTTAGCCTCGGGGATCTCAAGGATTTCATCGACGGCATCGACCAACATGCCCAATAACTGTGCATCATCGTTATATTCAACCTGCACCAAAACAATACAGCTGCGCTTAGTGATTTCGCTGCTTTGCCGACCTAATCGCGCCGACAAATCGATGACCGGAACCACATTACCGCGCAAATTGATGACGCCGCGTATATAGTCGGGTGTCATCGGCACATCAGTAATGGTATTCAGCTCGATAATTTCTTTGACGTCTAAGATGCTGATAGCCAGATTTTCATTGCCCGCCTGAAAAGTCAGGTACTGGCGTAATTGATCTTGTGCCGTTATTTCGGATTTTTGTTCTTTTTTATGTATTAATTGGTTCATGATTCATTCCGCCTGTCAAAATCGTTCAAAATCGTTTTCATTAAATTCAGGTTTAACGCCTCCCGCTCTGCCGGTAGGCATTGGCTTAGCGGTTACGACTGAAGTAACATGAGAAGCTGTTTTTTTGTCGGCGTTGCTGTTTACAGACAACGGCTTGTTGTTGAATTGACTCAATTGAACTTGGGCTGTATGACGCTGGTTTGCATCGACTTTAAAAAACGACATCACCTGCTGCAACTGCATAGCCTGACCGCTTAGCTCTTCTGCTGTGGCGGCAAGCTGTTCGGAACCCGAGGCATTTTGTTGCGCCGCTTTATCCAATTGCCCGACGGCATCGCTGATCTGGCCAATGCCTTGCGCCTGCTCTTCTGAAGACGCAGTAATTTCTTCCACCAAGTCTGCGGTTTTCTGAATATTGGGTACCATTTGCTCCAACAGGTTGCCTGCATCTTCGGCAATCTTGACGCTGTTTTTAGCCAACGCATTGATTTCTTGCGCCGTTATCCGACTGTTCTCCGCCAGTTTTCTAACTTCGGCCGCCACGACAGTAAAACCTTTGCCATGCTCGCCGGCCAGAGCCGCTTCAATGGCCGCATTGAGCGACAATAGATTGGTCTTGTAAGCAATATCTTCAATCAGGCTGATTTTTTCGGCAATTTCCTTCATCGCCTCCACCGTGCGTTTTACCGCCTGACCACCATTACCCGCCTCTTCCGCAGCAGTTGTCGCCATCCCATTGGTTAATTTGGCGTTATCGGCATTTTGTTTAACCGAAGCGCTTAACTGCTCTATTGAAGTCGTAGTTTGCTCGACACCCGAAGCCTGTTCGGTAGCACTTTGACTGATAGACTGAGCTGTTGCGCTGATTTCTTGCGATGCGCTGCCTAAGGCATCGGAATTGGTACGGACTTGTTGCACCACACCGCTAAGCTGGTCACGCATACCGGTCATAGATTGAGCCAAACTGGCAATTTCATCGTTTTGATTAAGATTGATACTTGCCGTCAAATCGCCTTGGGCTAAAGACTCGGCAAACTGTTGCATGGCTAACAGTGAGCGTGAAATCCCTCGAATCAGCATAAAACCGGTAGCTATTGACAATAACAAACCCAGTACCAGTAACACTATCGAAATCAATCGGCTGTCTTCATAACGAATTTGTGCCGCATCATATTCCTGTTTGGCAACATCCAGTTGCAACCGTGTCAAAGCAGCCAAGCCCTCTTTAGTTGGCACGAATAATGGGCGTATCGCATCGGTAATTATTTTTTCGACTGCGTCGTCATTTCCGATAGCTAGATTTTCCACAGCCGGCTTTAAACCTTCGACCACAAAGCGCTTACGATCAATGGCAAACTGGTCGGCCATTTTTCTTTCTTCGACTGTTAAAGTGGTTGCCATGTACTCATCCCAAATTCGGGTAATATCGGCAATATTTTGCCTGACAAGGTCAATACTTCCCTTTCTTTCCTCTTTGAAAATCAATGAATTAGTAATGGCAAGCCGGTTAGACAATAATTTTTCGTTAATGTCGGCCAACTGCCCCATCGGAATGGTACGATCCACATAAACAGTCAGTAGACCTTCATTGGCTTTTTTCATGCCATTCAAACCCAGCAGACCCAAGGTAATAGCAAGTACGGACATAAGAGCCACAACAAAAATCAGCCGGGCTTTGATAGTAAGATTATTCAGCATGATAAAATCCCCATTGACTTTCTTATTTTCATTATTATTCTTTTACAATTCATGGTGTACTGGTGCCTATTGTTTGGATTGGTGTTCCGATTCTAAATAGCCGACGACAATGTCAATTGGGGATTTACCCGTTTTTTGGTAGTCTCTGCAACTCAATGCAGATTGATTTTTATTAATAAGTTACCGGCATAGGCAATCACCCATAATAATCTCCCGGTTAATGGCTGTTGAGTCAATCCATTGCCATCGCAGGTGTTCGATGCGGCCATTTTGTAAATGTCGGCTTTAAGCTTTAATAATGGCGTTAGTTTTGAATGGTGCGTAGCTGATGCCGGAGTTGCTACAAAGTTTGGCGCGCACTATGTCAAAAATCGATAAAATATAACCGCCTGCATTGATTTGCAGAGACTATCGGACTATCTGTTTTTTCGCATGCTGAATAAGTCCTTGTACGTCGAGAATCAATGCTACATCGCCACTACCCAAAACAGTTGCGCCCCCAATGCCATTAAGATTCTCAAACAACTTACCTAGCGGCTTAATCACGGTTTGATTTTCGCCGTGCAATTCATCGACGACAAACCCCGCTTTGGCTTCCCCAAAACGCACCACAACCAGACTTTCCCGCTGAGTTTTACTGTGTTTTTTATGGTTATGGAAAAAATCGCCCAAGCGCAAATAGGGCAATACTTGACCGCGTAAATTGACGTAATGTTGAACCTCATCAATCTGCCATTCATCGCTGCTCATTTCGACGCATTCTTCGACCATGCTCAGCGGGATAATGTAACGCTCTTGCTGCGCTTCTACCATAAAACCGTCAATAATCGCCAAGGTCAACGGCAGATGTATGGTCACCACCGTACCTTCTCCCAGCTCACTGTCGACCGAGACACTGCCGCGTAATGCCTCGATATTGCGCCTGACCACATCCATGCCGACCCCCCGGCCTGACAGGTTGCTGGCTTCTTCCTTGGTGCTTAAACCGGGCTCGAAAATAAGGTTGTAAATTTCACTCCGGCTGAGCGCTTGATCCGGTTTAATCAGCCCTTTGGCTATGGCTTTGGCAACAATTTTATCTGCATCCAGACCTTTGCCGTCATCACTGATCTGGATCACGATGCGTCCTGAGTCATGATAAGCATTAAGTTGTATCGTGCCTTTTTCAGGCTTGCCTGCCCGCAATCGCTCTGCGGGGGTTTCGATGCCGTGATCCAGGGAATTGCGCACCAGATGGGTCAGCGGATCGTTGATTTTTTCGACCACGGTTTTATCCAGCTCGGATTCGCCTCCGGTGATTTGCAGCTGGATTTGCTTGCCCAATTCCTTGCTGACATCATGCACCACTCGTTGGAAGCGGGTAAAGGTCTCGCCGATTTGCACCATCCGCAATTGCAAGGCAGTGTCGCGTATATCTTCAACCAGATGACTCATGGTCGAAGCGACATCATCAACATCGGATAAACCATGTTTATCGACCATCAGCCGCATCGCGGCGCCTGAAATCACTAACTCGCCGACCAGATTAATCAGATAACCCAACTTGGCCGCATCGACCCGAATATAATTGGATTCCTTATTGATTTTTTGTTTAACCGTTTCTTGTTTCTTTAGCGCCTGTTCGATAACAGGTTGCTGCAAAATATTTTTCTCCAACAGCATTTCGCCTAGCGGTTTTGCATCGGCATTATTTTCATCCAGCTGCTCGTCAAGAATATTGGCGACTTCTTTTTCCGTTAAAGCTCCGATTTCGATCAGCATTTCGCCTAAGCGTTTAAGTTGATCTTCCGGCAAATTCGCCAATAACTGCAAATAATGCTCTTGCCGGGAATTGGGCGGCAAAATAGTAATATCGCAATCATCTTCGGCAAATTCAAATACGTCTTCTATGGTTTTCTTGTCGGCACTGCTGTTGAAAACTATTTTAAAGTTAAGGTAACAGCTTTCGGGATCCATATTCTCAATACGGATCAGTGGCGGCATGGTAATAACCACCTCAACGATTTTACCCAAGGTTTGCAGATAACGGATAAACGACAGCGGATCCATGCCGTTACGCAAGGCATTCGTTTCGAAAGCCAGACTGATAACCCAATTGTCGCTGCTGTCGGTGGTATTGACATCAACTTCAAAATGATCGATTTTTTCCTGTTGCGTCGTGGACATTCCGCCGACCGCCCTTGATGATCCGGTTAGCTGCACAATCAGCGCCTGTCCTTGCTGCTGTAGCTCATCCGGTAAAGGCAGCTCTTCATTAAAAAATGCATGCTGAATTATTTGTGCCGTATGATCTTTACAGGCCAGCAATACCGAAACCAGTTCGGCATCAATGGCACGCTCGCCGCTTCTAACCTTATCCAACACGGTTTCAGCTTCATGCGTGAAGGCGACCACATCGTCAAAACCAAAGAGTCCGGAAGAACCTTTAATGGTGTGCATCGCACGAAAAATACTATTGATGCTTTCGCTATCATCAGGCGTTGCTTCCAGTCCTAGCAAGGCTTCTTCCATTGCCGTCAGTAATTCGTCAACTTCCTGGGAAAAAGTTTCTAAGGCAGGATTCATATCGCTCATGATTTTTTCCAATTAGCAGGAAAGACAATAGGATCGCCAAAGTAGGTGCCGAGTTTAAGCAGCTCAAAAACCTCAAGCACCGCTTCGCTATGCCCCGACAAACGCAGGGTAAAGGTGCGTTTTTGTGCTTCCGCCTTAAGTAATAACAATAACTGCAAACCCGCACTATCCATTTCAGCAACTGCCGATAAATCCAATTGCAACTCCTTAGTGCCGGGATGGCAATACCCTAACAAGGTTTCCTTTAATGACTCTGCTGTGTAGATAGTCATGTCATCCATGATTGACAAAGATAGTATTCCATCGTTTTTGTCGGCTTTTGCGGTCATAACGTCTCCCGGACAAGGTCAGGTTAAGGCAGTACTAATTTGGCGATGGCTGCTAGCAAGATTGGCGGCTGAAAAGGTTTGGTTACCCAGGCTTTAGCACCGGCCTCTTTCGCCGCACGTTTTTTTTCATCCTCCATTTCGGTGGTTAACATAATGATGGGAGTGAATTTATAACTGTCGAGTTGTTTGACCTCTTTAACAAAGGTAATCCCATCCATAACCGGCATATTAATATCGCTGACGATTAAATGGATTTTAGCCCCGGTCATCTTGCTTAAGGCATCCTTGCCGTCACAGGCTTCGATCACCTCATAACCCGCACCTTTAAGTGCAATGCCGACAACCTGACGCATTGAAGCGGAGTCATCTACAATCAAAATTGTTTTTGCCATAGTTAAGGCCTACCTTTGATATTTAAAAAAGCTATTAAAAAAAAGTTAAGTCATCTGCGCTGTCCCGCTCTCGATTAGGTGAGGAGCTGACCGATTTGTAGTTTTCTTCTATATGTTCTACGGCTTCATCAACTTGAATCATATTGCCGTCACGATTACTGCCTTGCAGCTGTATTTTCTCTATGGTTTCTTGCAGATTCAGCAAGTTATTTTCGACTTGCGTCAATATCTGGCTGACACGATCCTGAAATTGCAAGGCAACCAGCACATTATTGATCTCGCCGCGAATCTGCTCGGCATTGTTTCTAAGCGCGTCTATATCGCTGCGGTAATGGGTAAAGGCTAGGCTTAAATTGGATAACATCCGGTTGATGTCGGCTTCGGCCTGAAACAAAGCTGCGTCATCGACAACATCCTGTTCTATCTGGTGAATCCGTCTGAGCAATTCCAGAACGGGGTGTAATAAATCACGACTGGTATTCATGACATTATCCAGATGATAATGCTGTCCGCCCAAGGTATTATCGGTACTGTCAACAATTGTCTGGAGTTCGTTGACCATGCCTGCAAAGCGGCCCGAAAGTGAGGTAATTTCCTGCTCGGTATGCTCCCGAGAAACCATCACGTGCTGGGAAAGTATCGGAGTTATGGTCAGCAAGAGCCGCTCCAATTCGGCGGTATAGGTAGAAACTGCGCCCAGCTTATTGCTTTCCTCCTGAGCCCAACGAGAATTAATTAGTTCCAATGCCTTAATATGTCGATGCCACAAAAAAAAACCGCTGCCAATCCCGCAAAGCACCAGGAACAAGGCAAGCAATGCGCCATAGACAGTCATTGTACCCTGCCAGCTAATGACCAAACCACCCAAGATAACTGGCAATGCGGGTAGTAAGCCATACACAAAACGGCGGTCGCAGCTACTATGGACGTCCGGCATTAAAATCCCCGTTGTTCTTATAAAAAGCGTAGTCTAATATGTATTTATACTTAGCGCTATTTCAAATTTTTTATCAAAAGGAATTCATTATCAGTCTTGAGCCCATCAGCACCGAAGAATTCGCACATTTCAGGCGCACAATTTACGACCACGCAGGCATCGCGTTAGCGCCGGAGAAAAAAATCATGGTGTCCAGCCGGTTAGCCAAGCGCTTATTGCATTACGGCTTGCAATCATACGGACAATATTACCAACTACTGAATTCAGGACATCATCCCCACGAATTTCAATTGATGGTCAACATACTAACCACCAACGAAACTTATTTTTTCCGTGAACCTAAACATTTTGAATTTCTTCAGCATCAGATTATTAAATCCTGGCGAGGCGATAATTTTCGCCTGTGGAGCGCGGCCAGCTCCACAGGCGAAGAAAGCTACTCAATAGGCATGACCTTGGCCGAAGGGCTGGGCATGAGAAAATGGGAGATTTTCGGCTCAGATGTCAATACCGAGGTAGTGGAAACCGCTCAACGTGGCGTATATTTGATGGACAGACTGGATAATATGGATAAACGTTATCTGGATAAATATTGCTTAAAAGGTGTGCGTTCCCAGGATGGCTATTTTCGTGTCGACGAAAAGATAAGAAACCGCGTCAGTTTCGGTCAGATTAACCTTAAATCTACCCTACCCAAAAGTCTTGGTCAATTTGATGTTATTTTCTTACGCAATGTGTTGATCTATTTTGACACTGAAACCAAACAGGATATAGTGCAACGCGTCATTTCGGCATTAAAACCCGGCGGCTACTTTTTTATCAGCCACTCTGAAACCCTGCACAGCATTAAAACCGAATTATCGATGGTCACGCCTTCCATTTATCAAAAACCATGCAAGTAGGATTTTACCAAGGACTGCCGCGTGTAATCATCGATCCCGGCGAAAGCTATGTCACCAAAAAAGATGAGATCATTTCTACCTTGCTGGGTTCATGTGTAGCGGCATGCCTGTATGACCCGGTTAACCGGGTGATCGGCATGAATCACTTTTTACTGGCTCAGCAGCATTCCGCGCATAATGGAGCCTTACTGGGATCGGAAGGCGGTCGCTACGGTATCCATGCAATGGAGTTGCTGATCAATCAAATGCTTAAACAAGGCGCACAGCGCATTCATATAAAAGCCAAAGCCTTTGGCGGCGGCGATGTGCTAAAGCTCAGCAATGAATTACGTGGCGGCCAATCCATAGGCGCGGTCAATTGCGAATTCATACAAACCTTTTTGAGTACTGAACGCATCCCCTTGGTAGCTTCCGGCTTGGGCGGACGCATCGGTCGCAATATTTTTTTTCTGGCTAGCGACTTTTCCGTCTATGTTAAAAGCATTGAATACGCCGAAGAACAGGCGGTTATTAAACAGGAACAACGCTTCCTGAAAAAAAATACGGCCATACATACTCCCAAGCCTTCGGATCAGGCTGATTTTTGGTAGCCTCTTCTTTAAAATAATTAAATAACATATCCCATGATTAAAGTATTGATAGTCGATGATTCCGCCGTAGTGCGACAGGTACTAACCGGTTTGTTGGACGGTGTGTCAGGCATAAAAGTTATCGGCGCTGCGCCCGATCCTATTTTTGCAATGAAACGCATGGAAACCGAATGGCCGGATGTCATCGTTCTGGATATTGAAATGCCACGCATGGATGGAGTAACTTTCCTTAAAAAACTGATGAGCGAACACCCCACTCCAGTGGTCATTTGCTCGACTTTAACGGAAAAAGGCGCGGAAGTAACCATGCAAGCCATGAGTGCCGGTGCGGTCGACATTATTACCAAACCGAAAGTAAACTTGCGTAATTTCTTGCAGGAATCCAAAGCCAACATTATTGACGTGATCAAGGCTGCGGCGCAATCGCGGCCCAGAACCATCAAATTGTCCCTTGTAACGCCTGCTCGCGCCTCTACCGATACCGACAGTTTATTCAGCAGTACCCTTAAACCCATGACCCAAACGACTGATAGAGTGATTGTGATCGGCACCTCAACCGGCGGTACCCAAGCATTGGAGTATCTGTTTACCCAGTTGCCGCGTAATGCCCCGCCTATTGTGGTGGTTCAGCATATGCCGGAACACTTTACAGCCGCTTTTGCCAAAAGGCTGGACGGTATTTGTCAGGTGACTGTAAAAGAAGCGGAGCAAAACGATCGAGCCTTGCCTGGCGTGGTGTTAATCGCCCCCGGCGGCAAGCACATGTTACTGCAACGTAGCGGTGCCCAATATCGGGTTGAGGTCAAAGATGGGCCTCTGGTAAGTAGGCACCGCCCTTCGGTTGACGTTCTGTTTCGATCTAGTGCACAGGCTGCCGGGACAAATGCCGTAGGCATTATTTTAACCGGCATGGGTGATGACGGCGCCCACGGCATGAAAGAAATGCACGATGCCGGTGCCCTGACTATAGCTCAAGACGAAGCCACTTGCGTAGTCTACGGCATGCCTAAAGAAGCGGTTAAACTGGGCGCTGTCGATAGTATTTTACCTTTGTCGGCGATTCCACAACTGATTATGCAAGCGCCTACCCGGGCACTGTTTAAAAAACCTGCCTGATTATTTTCACTTACCCTATGAAAAAACACGAAAAAAGTAAATATTTTGTGCGGTTAATCGCTTTTTGGTAATGGGTCAAACCTGTAACTTGGTATGAATATCGACGCCAAACTCTACCTTATTGATAAGCAGTCCAATGACAGTATCATGCATCAAAGCTGACTTGGAAAAACAGATGGTTTTCCTTGTCAACCGTTTGATCCA
>JAGXGY010000057.1 GCA_024636505.1 Methylobacter sp.
AAAGCAGGGCGACATAAGCATCCAACTGCAGGCTCTATTGATAGTCAAAGCGTTAAAACAACAGCTTTATCGGGTATTAAAGGCTTCGATGCCGGCAAACAAATTCAAGGTCGAAAACGTCACATTCTTGTGGATACACTGGGGTTGATTATGGTCGTTGTTGTGACGGCGGCTTCGGTTCAAGAACGTGATGGGGCAAAACTTATTTTCAAAACATTTACCGGAAGTTGCAAGAAAATACGTCGCATTTGGGTTGATGGCGGTTATCGAGGTCCCAAGCTGATGGACTGGGTTGCGCAACGTTTCCACATTGTTTTAGAAAAAATGTTACGCTCAGATGATGCCAAGGGTTTTCAATTATTGCCGCGCCGCTGGGTTGTTGAAAGAACTTTCGCTTGGCTTTATCGCTATCGTCGATTAAGCAAAGATTACGAGGTGCCGACCGATTCCAGCACTGCCTTTATTCACATCGCAATGATAAATTTAATGCTCGGGCGACTTTGCGACTGACTTTTAAAACACGCACTGAGGTCTGCATTCTCTGCATACCCACATTCAACGCACTCAAACTTGGATTGTGTCTTGCGATTCTCGGCGGACACATGGTTGCAAGCCGGACAAGTCCGACTTGTGTTTCTTGGGTTGATGGCAAGTACGCCACCACCCAGCCAGGATTGCTTGTATTCCAACTGGCGGCGGAACTCACCCCAGCCTTGATCGAGAATCGACTTATTGAGTCCAGACTTGGCTTTTACGCTTCGCCCTGGCGCTTCAATCGACCCTGATGCTGATTTACTCATATTGGCGACTTTCAAATCCTCGATGACGACCATCGCGTGGTTTTTGCTGATGATGTTAGAGGTTTTGTGAACAAAGTCATTACGGGTATGAACTATCCGTTGATGCAACCGCGTTATTTTCTGTTTCTGTTTGTTCCAGTTGTTACTGAACCTTGTTTTGCGGCTCAGGCCGCGTTGATATTTAGCCAACTTTGCGGCGTTCTTTCGGAAAGCATTGACCGGCTCGAACATCGAACCATCCGAAAGCGTGACAAACAGGGTAACGCCGACATCAAGGCCAACGATGGACATAGAGGGGTGAACCGGCTGTTCAACCTCACGTTCAGTCTGAATGCTGGCGTACCACTTCCCTGCAACACAGGACACAGTGATGTTTTTGACTATGCCTTCGATATTGCGACTCTTGCGGTATCCTATCCAGCCAAGCTTAGGAAGTTTAATGCGACTGTTAGATTGGTCAACGGTGAATTGCTTTCCATCGGGGAATCTAAAGCTATCGGCGGATTTGCCTTTTTTGTTGAACACAGGATGAGCCGCACGTTTCTCGAAGAAGTTTTTGTAACCTCGATCCAGATCGGCCATGACTTGCTGGAGCGTTTGCGCGGGTGATTCGCGAAGAAACGAAAACTCCTTTTTCCATTCAGGAAGCCAGTTGTTCATTCCAAAAGCATGGGTGAATTTTTCACCTGCGGCATGATTGGCTTGCTGGCGAGCCACCGCTAAATTCCATACCTTGCGTGCATTTCCGGCAAACTGCCGCATACTGCGGATTTGTTCACCGTTAGGCTCGATCTTGAATTTATAGGCTTGCAAACGTTTCATGCTTTCAATTATGCTTGGTCTATGGAAAAAACAACGATATTAGACGCAGTAGACACGGTGTTTTTAAGATGCACGTTCACTTGGTCTTTATGACCAAATACCGCCGTGGCGTATTCACAAAAGAAGTGATCGACGACCATCGTGCAACGCGGCTGTAGGGACGAGATACTGTGCCACATCTGACTAAAGAACGTGTACAAAATAACTTGAGCAAGTTGCCAATAGCTGAAAACTTACGCCGCGAGTTGTTCAAATTGTTTCATGTTCATTCCTAAGCGATAAGGGGCGACCTTAGCAACGGCCCCTGCGTTGCTCTGCATTCATGCAGTCGTGCCGGGGATCGCCCCTGCCATTTAACTTGTGTAGATAGCTATGCCTGAACGGCGAGGTTTTCCGCGCATTCCGATAAATTATAGATATAACGCGTATTTAAAATATAGGTGTTTTTATGGACAGTTTTTTATAAGGGTCAGAGTGCGGATATGACTTTCCATTGAATACCTCCCTCAGGAAATCCCCCGTCATTCTTCAACACTTCTCCCCAACCGGTAGAGCCGATCTTGGCCTCATCGATATCCAAATCGTTAAGAAACCAGGATGGTTGCTCGGAGGGAATAACGCGGCCGAATTGGTTTATGAAATGCCCGCTACTTGGCTTAAAAGCATCAGGATCTAATGATTGCCACTCGTTTAAAGGACCGGGCATATCTAAAAGATCAAGAACTGCTGTTCGATCCGATGTATTTGAAATCTCAACTCTCCAGCTCGGCATAATAGGATCCTTCAACATAGAGTTAACTCGACCAATTGCAAGGCCGCTGACATGTTTTATCGGTGAGCGATGGATTTATCGGTAAAAAGATAATGCTTCAATTCTTTATCAAAGCGCGGATCTTGGCGCCGAATCCATTCGAGAATCATGGCCGCATGCTCTTTCTCTTCATCTCGATTATGGGCAAGGATGGCCTTCAACTCAGCATTCTTACACGCATCGACCCGCTGGTTATACCAATCCACAGCTTCCAATTCCTCCATTAACGAAGTAATCGCTCTGTGCATGTCTCGTGTTGAATCCGTCAGTTCATTGATGGGTTCGTGATAACCTTCGTTTGCCATAGCTATTTCCTCTTGTGATCAGTTCGATTTTACGTTTGGCGCAGCAATCAATGCTCGCCTAGCTGTAGTCTAACACTGAGGCGCTCGACAGCAACAGTCACCGCCGACTTTTTCAGCGATGGCGCTGATACTGGCCCATACGCGCCAACTTAAGCCTCCATATTCGTCGCCCGCAGAGCCTTATGCACAACGCCGACATGTTCGACCTTTCCCGGCCAAGAATTCTCAGGTCAAGTCTCCCGCGTTGCCGCCACGACTACAAACGCACATTGTCCCCGCCCTGCCTGTAGCGATTCAATCTCTCTTGTCTCGGGCAGGGGCTGCGCGAGTGTCTGGCCCCAAGCGTCAATCGAGAAGCCGGTGTCCAGCAGAAGCCACGCCACCTCGTCAGCCGAATAGAACGTGGCTTCGCGGTAAAACACGCTGTCGGCCTGATGCGCCAGATAGTCTTGTCCCAGGGCGCTCTGCCGGTCTATGAAGCCGATCACCAAACGCCCGCCGGGCTTGAGTATTCTGCGCGCCTCGGCAAGCATTCGAGCCGGCGAATCCACGAAGCAGAGGGTAGTTACCACCAACGCGTGGTCAAAGGAGTCGGCTTCGAAAGGCAACTTTTCGGCCAGCCCTTCCACGACCTCGATGCCTCGTGCCGCAGCATGGACAAGCATTGCCGGGGAGGGATCCAGGCCAACCTGCACGCCCAGCGGCGCAGCGAAGCGACCGCTGCCGACTCCGATCTCGACCCCGTATCCTTCGCAGGGCACGAACGGGCGCAAAGCCAGCAGTTCCGAAATATAGGCGGCCCGGTGCTTTTCGAACCACGCCTCATAGCGTTGATGGTGGTTCTCGAAAGGGGCGACTCTAGGCATCGGACAGCGCCTGTTGAAAATGACCATCCTCGATTCTACTCATGACCACCCCCGTGTTTACCCTGCCGTCTTTCGCGCCCCCATGTCCACCGCGTCCGGAAGAACCTTGCGCGCAACGCTGGAATGCCGACAGGTGGCGTTGCTGCGACGCCTCGTGAAGGTTGCGGAATACGGTGAGGATATCCTGGCGCTCTGTCGCTTGCAGCAACCGTTCGTAGATTTCAGCATTGGCGATTTCGGCGGCGACGCCTGCTTCGCAAGCTTCCTGCAGGCTGGCGTACCGATCAACCTTTCCCGACCAGGGATTCTCGGGTACGGGCAGGCCGTAGCGCGCAAACAACACGCAAAGCGCGTCGATATGCCGCCTTTCGGCTTCGCGGATATTGCTGAACGGCGGCACCTCGCCGAAATCGGCAATTACCTGATCGTAGGTCGCGAAGGACCGGTATTCGTCGTCGAGCGCCTCGTTGAGCGCGCGGATTTCAGTTTCAGTCAGATTGTTCATGTCTTAACCTCCAAGTAAAATTGATTTAATTTATCGCAATATGCCCAGCACAATCATATCCGTAGCCTGCTCGGAAGAAAGGCCGTGCGCGATTAAGGTTTCCATTTGTTTTTTGTCGACCGTTCCGATGGCGGCTTCATGAGTGATCTTGGCCAGCGGATGACTGACTTTGACGATCGGCGTCGATTGTCCGACCGCCTGATCCTTGATGATTTCCATACAGTCCATATGGCCACGCGCACCTTCGGCGCAGCCTTCGGTAATGCCGACGATGTCCGCCCGGGCTTCGCCCTCCAAGGCAACGCGGCTTTTGATCATGCTGCGGGAAAATTGACCATTAAGGCCGACCTCTTCGTTGATTTTGATCAGGTCATCGTCATGTCCGAATACGCGGGAAACAAGCTCGACGACCGCGTAATCGTCGGCCTGTACCGATTCATTCAAATCGAGTCGGCCAACCCGGCCCGTCGTCAGCGAGAAGTCGGAACGGTAGCGCGCATGCTTACCGACGTTGACTTTTCCCGTCGTATTCACTTTCATCCCACCTGACAGGCCGTGAATATGACTGTCGGTGAAATGCAGCTCGACTCCCTCGCCGAGCTCAATCCGTTTTTCCATACTGTGCCTGACGATTTCGGCATTGGCGAACAAACCGTGGGCGATAAAACCGGCTTTGGCCCCCGGTTCCAGAATGATATGGATACTGAAATGCTGGCTGCCGATCCGTTGCAGCAGACCGAAGCAAAGATGAACGGGATTTGCAAGCCGCGTGTTACGGGCTATATGGATCTTGACCCGTGTCATTTCGGCGCATTCTTCGATGGTCATCTCAACACCGGGAATCGCTCGATGACTCAGCAGCGTTTGGCCATCTGCGACGATATGCGCCGTATCACGGTCATCCAGAACAGCGCTGTCGACTCAACAACGCCAATGTACTTTTGCCGGTACCATTCGTTCCGATCAGCCCATGTATATCCCCCTCCTCAATCGAGAAATTCAGATCGTCGAGAATCTTTTTGGGTCCCGCCATGTAAGCCGCACGGCGCAGTTACAACAAAGACATGCTCTAGGACTCCTGTTCGGCGACCGCTTCGGAATCGGAAGGCAATCGCTCGGTTTGGCATTGCTGCTTGCGGCCGGTCAGTTCATCCATTTTTCTGAACAAAGGCCCGACCGGCGACTGTTCGATGCCGGTAAAATACAGCCGTCCGGCATTGACGACCACGAATACCGAACTGAGCGGCATACCCATTTCGATGACCCGGCTGACTTCGGGTTCCGCCAAGGTCACCGTGCCGGTTTTATCCAGAATCAGGATTTTGATGTCCTGCATGTTTTCCAGCGGCTCGCCGCCTCGGGCCAGAATATTGGTGCGGGCCAGACGGCCGATATTGGCGGCGAATGCGGTCGGTGTCGCCAGCGCCCAGGCGCAGGGACAGACCACCGCCAGCGCAGTCGCCATCAGATGCAGGCTGCCGGTGATGTACAACAGCAAAAATGCATAGGCCGTGACCGACAGCAGCAGAATCTGTACCGTGGTATCGGCGCGCCGCTGCAAATCCGATTTATTCAGCAGGCTTTTTTCGATTTCCTGGGTAATCACCGAAAGAAACGAATCATCCCCGTTCTTGTCGGCCTTGACTTGCAGCGACCCGGTCAGGTTCAGCGTGCCTGATGTCACGCTGGTGCCGGTTTCCTTATAAACGGGAAAAGGCTCGCCGGTAATAACCGATTCGTCGATCGACGATGCGCCTTCGATGATGGTTCCGTCTATCGGCACCATCGCGCCTTTAGCAACCAGCACTACATCGTGTTGCCGAACCTAGTTGATGGGGATTTCCTCAATGTCCTCGCCACGCAGCACCTGGGCGGTTTTTTTGCCCCCCTGAATCAGACTTTCGATTTTTTCGCGGTTTTTTCGAATGATCGTAAACGAGATATACAAACCCAGACCGATAAACCAAGCCACCATCGCTCCGCTCAACGGAGCGCCGTCGATCAGCGTGACCGTCATCACCAAAACGATCAGCAGTTCCGCCGAAACCTTGTGCATCAACAGAATGGTTTTAACAAGGCTTCCAGATAAAGCGTCAAACAGAAAAGGTAAAACGGCATGCCCAGCCAGTACAACACCGGCAGGTCATAGAGCGCATCCAGGCCGAACAAGGCCACCGGTATCACCGCCGCTATGACCCGCAGCAGCATGATGTCCCGGTGCGGACTGATTTTCAGCAGTTCCGCATCGATTTTGTCGAAATAGGTTTTATAAGTCATGGTTATGCCCTTTATCAGATGTAGATCGGGTTAGCGTCCTCTCGTTCCCACGCTCCTGCGTGGGAATGCATACCGGGCTTAAATACAACATGCCGCTCTCAGAGTCCGGTATCGGTTCCCACGGAGCGGAACCAGGGATAAGTCATGGTTGTGTCCTTTGTTATGGTTATGGTTCAGATGAAGCGTTGCAGGCGCTCCCCCCAATATCGAAATACCAGCACAACCGCAACGGCGATCATCGCAGTCCCGGCCAGCCAAGTCGTTGAGCTTCCGGGATGCTGGCTAAAAGTCGCCAGTTGATAAAGCAGCGTCGCGGTCAGATAAGCCAGGCCCGTGGCCCAGAGCACCATGAATGCGGACCAGCCCCGGCCGGATTCCCGGTAGGCGGCGGCCGACGTGGCGATGCAGGGAAAATACAGCAGGATGAACAGCAGATAGGCGAAAGCGCCGATTTGTCCCTGAAAATGCTTATGCAGCGCGACAACAAACGGATCCTGGCCGACCGACTGGTTGGCGGGGACGATGCCGAACATTTTTTTCAGCCCCGTTGGAATGGTCATAAAAGCCCGTTTGACCGCAGCGCCCAAATCGAAGGCTTGATCCGGTTTCCGCGTAGATCGTTTTCAGGGTGCTGATGACGACGACTTTATGCAAAATGCCGGTAAACAGCGCGACCGTCGCGGGCCAATTGCCCTCTCTGATACCCAGCGGCGCCAGCGCCGGTGTCACCGCTCAACCGGCCGCGCTGAGCACCGAACGTTCGATATTGTTTGCTTTAAAGGAGCCGTCCGTCCCCAGCGAACTGAGGATATTCAACAGCACCACCATCGTGATAATGATTTTCCCGACCCGCAGCACAAAGGCTTTAACCCGGGTCCAGCTGTTGATCAGTACATTTTTCAACTTCGGGACGTGATAGTTGGGGGTTTCCATCATCACCAGAGAGAATTCCTCTTTCAGGAACGTATTCTTCAGCAGCAAGGCGGTCAGCACGGCGAAGACCACGCCTATGGTATAAAGCGAGAATACGACCATCCCACCGTTGTCCGGAAAAAAAGCCGCGGCAAACAGCGTGAGCGCCTGCGCGAGGTCGTTAAACAACGGTTTGAAGGCGCGCCCGAGCTTGATCGTGAAGGTGAACATCACATACATCACCCCGAAAAAAATCGGGATGCTTAAAAAGCGGTTCAACATCACGTTGTCAATGTTATCGGACAGCTTGCGGCCTAGTTCGGATTGCCGCGTTAGCGACTTCTGCACCAACAGACCGATAAAACCGTAGCGGCTGTCCGCAATCAACAGATCCGCCTCATCGCCGGTTTGATTTTCAATTTCCCGGCGCAGTTGATCTGCGGTTTCGGTCAGCAAGGGAGCGGCATGGCTGAAGGCGAAACCGTCCCGTTCCAGCAATTTGACGGCGAACCAGCGCGCATCGCCGAAGCGGTTGCCTAATTGTTGTTCGACCAGAGGAGTCAAGCGATCCAGCGCGGCCTGAACGGTCGGCGGATAGTCGACGGAGAAATTCGACAGCGTTTTATTCTCCGCCAGACGGTGTTAACCGTCGATTTCAGCGACCTGACATCATCGGTCTTGGTTGCGGCAGCGGGCAATCGAGGTGGCGGGCAATTTCGTCGCTGTCGATTTTGATGTCGCGTCCTGTCGCATCGTCCATGTCATTCAGCATCACCAGTATCGGCAGCCGCATTTCCAGCAGTTGCGTGGTCAGGTACAGGTTGTGTTCGAGGTGCGAGGTGTCGACGATATTGATGATCAGATCCGCCTGCTGCGACAGGATGTAATCCCTGGCGATTTTTTCATCCAGAGCCGTGGCCGACTCGTTCACATCCAGCGCATAAATACCGGGAAAGTCGACGACTTTGACGGTCTTGTCGCCGTAACGGTAAAAGCCGGTTTTGCGCTCGACGGTAACGCCCGCCCAATTGCCGACATGTTGCCGGGCGCCGTTCAGGCCGTTAAACAGCGTGGTTTTTCCGCAGTTGGGATTGCCGATGACGGCAACGGTATATTCCTGCTGCTGGGAGCCAAGCTTCGGCTCTGGCGTCCCATTGTCCAGGCGTTCAATGCTTAATCCGGCCACCTCTTGTTTGCGCAGGCTGAGATCGGTGCCGCGCACCCGGATTTCAACCGGATCGCCTAAAGGCGCGATGCGCACAATCTTGAATTCAGTGCCGGGCGTCAAGCCCATCGCCAGCAGTTTCTGCCGGTAAGGCAGTAAGCTTTTGCCGTAATCCGCGACGCGCCCGCAATCGCCGACTTTCATATCAGCTAAATTTATATGCATAGGTAACTGTCCTTAAGTGTTCCGATTTGAAGGGAAATGCTCTCTATTGTGCAATACATTGCATGAGCCTTATTTTCCCGCAATCGTAACTGACCGGATCATAGGTTTCATCTTCTAAAAGCAGTCTTGGGGATAGCGTTCGCGGCTGACCGACACGATTTACTGTGGAATATAAAGGATAAACCAACCCTGATTTTCGATAAATAGGTAACTTAACCTATTTAAAAGAAATGAAATAAACTTAATGATAGCGATAACCGTTTAGTCACTCAGGCAAATTAACGCCTCATGGGAAGCCCTCGTCAATGCAACCTCTCAAAACTTACATTCAACTCATAAGTGCAAGCCGCAGACGATTTGAAACTGGTTAACATCCAACTCACCGAAGAAGTAGCTGACCGAATCCGAACTCGCCAAGACGAAGACCGACTTGGCCGAAGTACGCGACGATTTATCAAAAGCCCAGGTAAAAACGGAAGAAGCACAACAAATTGCGCTTCAGGACCCGCTCACGGGCCTTCCCAACCGTTTCTCATTTGAACAGAGTCTCGACCACGGGTTAATCCAGGCAAAACAGCATGGTTGGGGACTCGCCGTCCTATTTATTGATATCGACAAATTCAAGAGTATTAACGACTCTTATGGTCATGATCTGGGAGACTAGGTGCTGTTGATGGTGGCAAATCGTTTAAAGTCTTTTGTACGCGATGAAGACATAGCCAGTCACTGGGGAGGCGATGAATTTGTATGCCTGTTGTTGGAAGTCAAGCAAGAAGCTGACGCAACTCACCTTGCAGAGAAGATGATAAATCGGATTGCCGAAGCTTACGAGGTTAATGGGCATGTTTTTTCTATAATAGCCAGTATCGGTATTGCCATTTATCCCGCAGATGGAGATACGGCTGATGTTCTTTTCAAAAACGCCGATACAGCAATGTATAAAGCCAAGGGAACAGAGAAGCGTGTTGTGCTGTTCCGAGAATCTGGTGAGCGAAAAGCAGGCTAACAAAGCGCGCAGTGGACGGACGGTGGGAGTCTGCGCGATTTACAAGCCTTTTTACGCGCTGCTCAACTTTACGTTTGGACTAATCCTTCAAATTGCAAAGGTTGCCGATGTAAGCCATGATTGAAAAAAACGGCCATGGTATGAGCTAGCAATTTTCGAACAAACCGATTGGTCAACTGCCAGAGGTCCCTGGCTCGAACCTTTTCGATATTAAAATGTTCAGTCACTTGACCGATCACCGTTTCGACGAGCCGCCGTACCGACAGCAATTGTTGAATAAAAGAGGCCGGGCGATTGTCGATCATGTTTTTCCGCAACGGAGTCTGTAAGTCAATTCCTTGGGCTGCTAGATCGTCCTCTAAAGAAGGCCTGATTGAAATGGTTTATTTTTTGATTAACGAAGAACGATAACCCGTCTGGAGCAATGGGCGGATTTGTAATCCGTCGCCCATCGGAAAAGGCGAATTCAGCTCCACCAGCTGGACGGAACAGGCAAGATTATGTTCCTCATCGCAAAAAAAAACCCGTCATCAAGACGGGCTTTTTTAAATGCTTAAACCGACTGAACTCAGTTTTTACTTTTATCAACAATCTGGTTGGCTTTGATCCAAGGCATCATGCTGCGCAGTTTGGCGCCGACCACTTCAATCGGATGTTCCGCATTCAAACGACGCTTGGCGGTCATTTCAGGATAGTTGGTCATGCCTTCCATGATGAACTGTTTGGCGTATTCGCCGTTACGGATGTTTTTCAACGCTTCACGCATCGCCCAACGGCTTTCTTCATTGATGACTTTGGGGCCGGTGACGTATTCGCCATATTCCGCATTGTTGGAGATTGAGTAATTCATGTTGGCGATGCCGCCTTCGAACATTAAATCAACAATCAACTTTAGTTCGTGCAGACATTCAAAGTAGGCCATTTCAGGCTCGTAACCCGCTTCAACCAGCGTTTCAAAACCCATTTTTACCAGCTCAACCGCACCGCCGCATAATACCGCCTGTTCGCCGAACAAATCGGTTTCGCATTCGTCGCGGAACGTGGTTTCGATGATGCCTGAACGACCGCCGCCAATGGCAGAGGCATACGATAAGCAAATCGCTTTCGCAGTGCCTGACGCATCTTGATGAACGGCGATTAAGTCAGGAACGCCGCCGCCACGGACAAATTCAGAACGCACGGTGTGGCCTGGCGCTTTAGGCGCAATCATGATCACGTCCAAATCGGCGCGCGGCACGACTTGGTTGTATAAAATCGCAAAACCGTGAGCGAAAGCCAAGGCTGCGCCTTGTTTGATATTCGGTTCAATTTCGTCTTTATATAGAGTAGATTGGAACTCATCAGGGGTCAGAATCATCACGATGTCTGCACCGGCAACTGCGGGCGCAACCTCTTGTACAGTTAAGCCATGCGCCTCAGCCTTTGCTACTGAAGTTGAGCCTGCGCGTAAGCCCACGACAACTGAAACGCCGGATTCTTTTAAGTTTAGGGCGTGGGCATGGCCTTGCGATCCGTAACCGATAATGGCTACTTTTTTGCCTTTGATGATTGAAAGGTCGGCATCTTTGTCGTAATAAACTTGCATGGTTTTTCCTGTTTTGGTGTGTTTAAAATTAATTTGGGGGAAGGCTCCAACTTTTTTCGTCCTAACCTTACGCTTACAAATGCAGCCCTTTTTCGCCTCTTGAAATGCCGGTCGGCCCGGAACGGACGACTTCAATAATGCTGTCGCTGTCGATGGCGGCAATAAACGCATCCAGTTTACTGGATGGGCCGGTCATTTCCACGACATAGGTGGTCGGCGTCACATCGATAATCTTGCCGCGAAATATATCGGCCAGACTTCTGATTTCCTCGCGCATCTGCTCGGTAGTTTTTATCTTGACCATCATCAGTTCACGTTCGATATGCGCGGACTCGGCCAAATCAATCAATTTAACCACATCAATCAGCTTGTTCAGCTGCTTGGTGATTTGCTCGATAATGTCATCGCTGCCGCGGGTGACCAGGGTCATCCGCGACAGGCTGGGGTCTTCGGTAGCGGCTACGGTCAACGATTCGATATTGTAGCCGCGCGCAGAAAACAAGCCGGACACCCGAGATAACGCCCCGGATTCGTTTTCAATCAGGATAGAAATAATATGTCTCATTACGCCAACTCCCTGTCAGTCGGCGTACCTGGCGCGACTCTTAACGTCATATTGTGATGGCCTTTGCCTGATTCAATCATCGGGTAAACATTTTCGGTCCGGTCAGTCAAAATGTCTAAGAATACCGTGCGGTCTTTCAGCGCAAACGCTTCTTCCAGCGCCGGCCTGACGTCTTCGGGCTTGTCAATACGCATACCGACATGACCGTAAGCCTCTGCCAGTTTGACGAAATCCGGGATAGTGTCCATGTACGAATGCGAGTAACGACTTTCGTAGGTAAATTCCTGCCATTGGCGAACCATACCTAAATAGCTGTTATTCAGGTTGATGATTTTTACCGGCGCATTGTATTGCAGTGCGGTCGATAGCTCCTGGATACACATCTGTATACTGCCGTCGCCGGTCACGCAGGCGACTTCGGAATCGGGAAACGCCAACTTAACGCCGATAGCGGCAGGCAAGCCAAAACCCATGGTCCCCAAACCGCCGGAATTAATCCAATGCCGAGGCTTGTCGAACGGATAATACTGAGCGGCCCACATCTGATGCTGACCCACATCCGAGGTGACATAGGCCTCGCCTTTGGTAACTTCGTACAACTGTTCGATCACATATTGCGGCTTGATCAAGCGGCTGTTACGATCGTATTCCATGCACTTGACCGCCCGCCATTGATCGATCCGGTTCCACCAGCTTTCCAAGGCTTTCTTGGATGGTTTCTTTTTACTTTCCCTGATCAACTCCATCATCTGCTCCAATACCGGCTTAACGTCACCGACGATAGGAATAGCGACTTTAACGGTTTTGGAAATCGAGGCAGGATCGACATCGATATGGATAATTTGAGCATTCGGGCAAAACTCGTCCAGTTTGCCGGTAACGCGGTCATCGAACCGCGCGCCGATAGCAATAATCACATCGCTCTCGTGCATCGCCATGTTGGCTTCATAGGTGCCGTGCATCCCGAGCATGCCGACGAACTGCTTGTCGGTTGCAGGATATGCGCCCAAGCCCATCAAGGTGTTGGTGATCGGAAAGCCCAATGTATGAGCAAATTCGGTCAATTCCTTGCTGGCTTCGCCCAAGATCACACCGCCGCCTGCATAAATGATCGGCTGTTTTGCCGTTAACAATAAATCAACTGCTTTCTTAATTTGCCCTTTATGGCCGGTAACCGCCGGATTATAAGAACGCATAGAAACCTTTTTAGGGTACTTGTAAGGCACTTTGATTCTGGGATCGGTGATGTCTTTTGGCACATCGACAACAACAGGGCCAGGACGGCCGGTAGTCGCCACATAAAACGCCTTCTTGATGGTTTCAGCCAATTTTGTCACGTCCTTGACTAGGAAATTATGCTTCACGCAAGGTCGGGTAATGCCGACCATATCGACTTCCTGAAACGCATCGCTACCGATAACCGGCGACGGAACCTGGCCGGAAATAATCACCATCGGAATCGAATCCATATAAGCGGTGGCAATGCCGGTAACTGCATTAGTAGCGCCTGGACCTGAAGTAACCAGGACGACGCCCGGTTTACCTGTCGCACGGGCGTAACCGTCCGCCGCATGGGTCGCGCCTTGTTCGTGCCGAACCAGAATGTGTTTGACATCATCCTGCTGGAAAATGGCATCGTACAAATGCAATACCGCACCGCCGGGATAGCCAAAAATATATTCTACGCCTTCGTCTTTAAGACTCTGAATTACGATTTGTGCGCCGTTTAGCTCCACGCTAATTACCCCCAAATAAACTGTCGAATTAAGCCGATTAACTGCGTTTTTAAACATTCAAAACCAAATATCCGGTTTAATTTTTAAAGACGCCAGATAAACTGCTGCTGGCAGCCGCTTTTTCCAGCGACATATAATGATTATTTTACTAGGTTTTTAGCCGGATTGCACTCGCGTCTCTTATCCTTTTCAATTCTTGCCTGAGCGGCAATATCCGATGATTTATTTTTGTTCATCGGCGGATCTGAGCAAACCAATCTTAAGCTTGATAAAAATTGTTGCTTTACCCCAAATCCTAGGCCGAAAATTCAACCTCGTAACCGGCAAACTTGCGGATATTAATCACGCCGGTATCCAGTAATAAATACTGGCCTTTTATGCCATGCAGCACCCCTGATACTTCAGGGCTCTTATCAAGATTAAACGACTTAACCTTAACCGGATAACTGTCCACCGGAAAATGAATGTCCACAGGCGACGCATCGACTAATAATTCAATCGCATCTACCCCGAAACATTGGCTAATGTCAGCCAACTCCGCAGCACAAACAGCAATTAGTTCATTCCGTTTTACCACCAGATCGACGGGATCGGCCTTCATTTTAAGCATTTGCTGCCAGCTGGTTTTATCGCTGACATGTTTGGCCATAGCGATTTCAACCAGACCCGAAATATAGCGCGACTGCACTTTAAAAATCGGCAGCGCCTGTACCGCGCCTTGATCTATCCAGCGCGTCGGAATTTGAGTCTGCCGAGTAATGCCGACCTTAATACTGCTGGAATTAGCCAGATAAACCACATGCGGCTGTAAACAAAATGCCTCGCCCCATGAAGGTTCCCGACAGGTACCTGCTGCATAGTGACAGGTTTCCGGTTTCATGATGCACATGTCGCACTGTGCCAAGGAAATAAAACAAGGATAGCAATAGCCCTGATTAAAACTTTTTTTAATTGCCCTGTTGCAATGTACGCAACAGATTTTACCGGTATAGCTCAGCTTAATCGGCTTACCGATCAGCGGATTTAAAGCGACCAACTGATCACTCACCGGCAATTCATACTGAACCGGCTTTGAACTGTCTAGTTCCAGCCGGACATGCATTTTTCTTAATGGTCCCTGCATTCAAGTGATTCCTATAAAACGCATAACAACGGGTCGGTTAATAATAACCGTCGGTATTTTTTACCAGCCAACGCTCAGCTTGGGATTCTAACAGCTCCTTTTTCCAGAAAGGCGCCCTCGACTTTAACGCTTCCATAATATACCGACTCGCATCAAACGCATCGCCACGGTGCGATGTCCATACCGCTACCAGCACTATCGGCTCATTAGGCAGAATATCGCCGACCCGGTGCACCACCAATACATCAATAACCGGCCATTGTTGCAGGGCTTCGGCAACGATTTTTTCCAGCTGCTTTTCAGTCATACCGGGATAATATTCCAGCGCCATCCCCTTCACTTGGTCACCGTCATTAAAATCGCGCATGGTGCCGATAAAAACAGCGGTCGCACCAAACTTTCCGGCCAATTCCTTTGCCGAATACTGATGCGCCTGAATGGCCTGCCAGGGATCAAAAGCTTCTGCACAAATTTTTATGCACATCATCAGCCTCCTGTTACCGGCGGAAAAAAAGCCACCTCATCGCCATCTTTAACCGGATCGTTCAATTCAACATAATCCATATTCACCGCCGCCAAACTATTATCCGGTAACGCTTTATTCGGATTGGCGCGATCCCATACATCACCGACGGAAGCCAAGCCTGAAAACTCCAGATGCTCTTCCGAGCGGCCGAGAGCTTCTTTCAAGCTGGCAAAATAACGCACCTTAATTGACATAATTATCACTCAGTTATAGAAATATAAAGTTGGCATAAAAAGACCGATTAACGGTTTTTTTTAAGTTGCGCATAATTTCGTCTTAAACCTTGAATCCTGAACCTTTGTTATAATGAAACGCATTTACCTCTTTTATTGATAATTTTACAGAAAAATGACTGCACTAACTCACTTTAATCAATCCGGCGAAGCTCACATGGTTGACGTTAGCGAAAAGGCGGTTACTCAGCGTACCGCCATCACCGAAGGCTATATTGAAATGCAGCCAAAAACACTCAGGTTGATCGTAGATGGCGGACACAAAAAAGGCGATGTCTTGGCTATAGCGAGGATTGCAGGCATCATGGCCAGCAAAAAAACGGCGGAGCTGATTCCGCTCTGCCATCCGCTACCTCTGACCCATGTGGAAATCCAGCTGAACGCGGAAATCGATAATAGCCGGATACGCTGCCTGACCACCGTAAAAACCAACGGACAAACCGGTGTAGAAATGGAAGCGCTCAATGCCACGCAGATTGCCTTGCTTACTATTTACGACATGTGTAAAGCCGTAGACAGGGGCATGGTAATTCAATCAGTGCGATTATTGGAAAAATCGGGCGGCAAGGCGGGACACTGGCATAGCAATCAACCTTGACATTTAACGGCTGGAAAACAGAAAAATAATCCTCATTCGGCTATATTTAAGCCGTCTATCAACCGCATAGCCAACCCATTCAGCTAATGTGGTCGTTTATTGGATTTGCTATACTGGATTTGTATTTCCAACAATGCGCCGACTAACTTGGTGCTATGTATAAATAACAGCAGAGATAATTATGCCGATTATATTAAAAGAACTTGCCGATTTTTGTAGCGCGCGAATTGAAGGCGGAGACCCCACAGCAACCATCGAATCAGCGGCAGAAATTACCTCTGCACACCAGGGTCAAGTCACACAACTGACCAACAGTCGCTATGCTCAATATATTAAAGGCTCAAGCGCTTCCGCCTGCTTTATTGCCGAAGGCTTTGGTGTTGACCATGTACCTGAAGGCATGGCGCTGTTGGTTTGCTCCGACCCGGAACTCAGTTTCATCAAGGCAGTCGATCTACTGCATCCTGCCAGAACTTATGATCGGCAGATTGCGCCGCAGGCAGTGCTTGGCGCTAATGTGACCTTGGGCAATAAGCTGTATATCGGCCCTTACGCGGTAATTGGCGAAGATTCAAACTTAGGCGATGGCAGCGAAATTCACGCAGGCGCCTATATTGGCAGCAATGTCAAGATAGGTCAAAACTGTCGGATTCATCCTTATGCCGTTATTTATGACGATGTCGTCGTCGGCAATAATGTCATTATTCATTCAGGGGCTATTATCGGTGCCGATGGTTTTGGTTATAAGTTCAGGAATAACCGACACATTAAGGTTCCTCAGGTCGGCAATGTAGTCATTGAAGACAATGTTGAGATTGGCGCCAACACCTGTATAGACAGGGGCGCATTGGGCAGTACTTCAATCGGTGCGGGCAGCAAAATCGATAATCTGGTACAAATCGGGCACAACAACAAAGTCGGCAAACACGTCATCATGTGCGGTTTAACCGGCGTTTCCGGCTCCTGTAACATTGAAGATTATGCGATTCTGGCCGGCAGCTCAGGTATTGCCGATCATGTTACCATTGGCAGTGGCGCTGTAGTCATGGCGCGCTCCGGCGTAGCTGGCGATGTCAAAGCGGGCAGGCAGGTTTTCGGCAGTCCGGCAAAAGATAAGAAAACCGCTTACAAAGAACAAATCGCCATCAGCAAACTGCCTGAGCTATTGAAAAGAGTAAAAATGCTGGAAGAAAAAATTCAACTACTGGAAAAAGAGGCCTAATTTACACCACGAACTTAAGCAAGCCAACTCAATTCCGGCCTACGTTAAATTATTCAGAGAGGTTTTTTGAAAACGTTTGCGTCAGGATACAAGTTGACACTTTTGTTGATTAATGCAGATTAAACTTGCGAAGCGCAATTTACGATACTGGGATGTCACAACACCCCCCACCATTTCTTAATGATGGGGGGTATTATTTTTAATTACCTACGTTACCAGTATTGTTACTGGTTTTTCTTTTCTCTATGTTAGCGAATGTTTCTTTTTGAAGTTCAGCTACCGCACCACTTTGCAAATGCTTGGTTTCATCTTGCTTCAACATCACAACTAATAGAATAACAGCAGCAATAGCAACACCAGCAATCACCCATGTGTTGTCTTTTTCTTGTTCTTCAGCCATTTTAAAATCCTCGAATGTTTATTTAATTATATTTTATTTTATTTTATTCCCTTTCCTCAAAGGGCGGGTCACGCAATAAATTACTTTACTGAGTAACTTGTCGAATTAACTAATAAACGACAGCGTACTTTTTATCATGAGATGCGGCATCGTGTCAAAACTATAAAAAAAAAAACACCGGCCATCGCTGAATTCGTAATGCCGGGACGGTTGTTTTTTGCTGAAAACCAAATTCATTAAATAGCATAATATACTGAAAATAAAAGTAAATTATTTTAGATAACCGATAAAACAAGCAAATAAAAAAAGATATTTCCAGTAATCAAATATTACAGATTAAATTCTGGCGACTTGAAAGCAAGCCATGTTTCAATCCACATGAAAATTAAAGCGAATCATGCTCTAACCGGCTTTTTATCCAGTTTCCGTTGCAAGGTGCGCCTGTGCATGCTTAACGCCCTGGCAGCCGCCGAAATATTGCCTTCGTGCTGCATCAGCACTTTTTGCAGATGCTCCCATTCCAGGCGCTTTACCGACAAGGGATTTTCGTTAATCGAGACCGATGAATCGCCTTCATTTTTATGCAGTGCATTAACAATTTCATCCGCATTGGCCGGCTTGGTTAAATAATGCGTAGCACCGAGTTTTATGGCCTCAACCGCTGTGGCAATGCTGGCAAAGCCGGTTAACATCACGCAAGTGGTATTGTCATCCAACGAGATCAGCTTTTTCACCAGTTCCAGCCCGGATTCATGTCCGATACGCAAATCAATCACCGCATATTCGGGTAGATAGCGCTCGGCAAATGCTATGCCGGTCTTGACATCGTTAGCGACCAATACCTCATAATTTCTTTTTTCTAATGCGCTTTTCAGTACCTTACAAAAGGTCTCATCGTCATCCACCAGCAATAGCCGTGGCCTATCTATTTCCTGAGTTGTCATTATTGCTCTCTGTATTTAAAAGGGGCAGGGTAATTTCCACGCATGCGCCCCCCAGCTCGCTGTTGTAAAGATTAATTTTACCGCCCAAACGATTAATAGAGGAATAGGCTAAAAATAAGCCCACACCCAAACCGCGCTTTTTGCTGATAACGGGTTGCTTACCGGCAAAATTGATTAATTCCGGCGGCAGACCGGGGCCAAAATCCCTGATTTTAATAATAGCGTAATCCAAATCCCATGACGCATGAAATTCAATGCCCTTTTCCGGCGGCGACGCTTCAGCCGCATTATTCAAAATATTAATGATCGAGTGAGTCAGCGTGAGTTCGGCAACAATTTTTGCCTGCATGGCGACTTCAGGATCGATAATAAAATTTAACTTTGCAGTCGCTTTGTGAGTTCGCCATAGATTGATGACTTCATCGATATAATCGGTCAGCAACATGACACTCCCCGATTCGGCGCGCATTTCACCGGCAGAAGCCGACATCACCGATAAGGCTGTTTTGCATCGGTCAATCTGTTGCTGCATGATGACTAATTTTTCATGCAAATCCGGGAAACGATGAGTCGGGTACTCTTGCTCAAGCTCATGAGTCACGATCGCGATAGTACCTAATGGCGTTCCCATATCATGAGCGGCACTGGCTGCCAATGTACCCAGAGAGACAACACGCTCATCCCTTAATGCATTTTCCCGCGCTTCAGCCAGATTTCGCTCCTGAGCCTTCAGCGTTTTAGCCAGCTCAACCACGAAAAAGGCAACCAATCCGGCACTAAACACAAAACCGAACCACATGCCAAAAATATGAAGGTTAAAATAATGACTGTCATTCATAGCGTGAACCTGCCGGAACAGCTCATAATTTTTTGTATCGGCATACAACATTGCCGAATCGGGCATATGAGGCTCTATTGACGGCAAAGGAATATTATAGGCCATTAATGCCGTATACATTGATGTGGTTAAAATCACCATATACCAGGCATAGGATTGATGCAGCATGATAGCCGTAATAATAAGCGGCAACAGAAATACCCAGGTAATAGGGTTTGACGCACCTCCGGTCAGATACAGCAATGCTGTAATAGCAAAAACATCCATCACTAACTGGGAAAAGATTTCCAGTTCGGTAACGGGGTCTTCTGTTTCCAAGCGTATCGACGTATAAATATTCACAATGACTATCGATAATATAACCAGCCACAGTTCCTGTTCGGGCAGGCGAATATTCAATCCGTATACCGATAGAATAATCAGTATAACCTCACTGAGTATCATCAAATTCCTGAGAATAAACAACCACTTAAGGTTTTGTCTGGCAGAATATTCTGATTTAGCCGAAGCGTATGAAAGCATTTTTATAAAAAAAGTATGTTGTAGAAGGACACGACAATAAGAAACCAGTAATAGTTAAATTCATACATTATTATTATAAATAATAACATTAAATAGCTGCGACAATATGTCACATTTTATATTGCAATATTTGTTGCTATTATTAATTTAACTTTTAAAGCTCTTGTAGAGCTCCATAGCTGGAAAGTTGCGTTATATTTATCCTAAAGATATTCCAAGGCGGTTTTTTATAAAACCGCCTTTTTTTTGCCTTTTATATCAAAAATCTACGCCTACCCCCCCTAAACCGCAGTAACCCATAGGATTTTTAGCCAGATACTGCTGATGGTGATCCTCGGCATAATAAAACTCTCTTGCCGTTATAATCTCTGTCGTTATTGATTTGAAACCTGCTTGATTGAGTTGTAGCTGATAGCGTTGTTTTGATGCCAATGCTTCCTCGAGTTGCTGCTGAGAATAGGTATAAATTCCGGATCGATATTGCGTACCGATGTCATTGCCTTGTCTCATACCCTGGGTGGAGTTATGGGATTCCCAGAAAAGCCGAAGTAATTCACGGTATGAAACAACAGCCGGATCATAAATGACTTTGACAACCTCGCTATGCCCGGTTAAACCGGTACATACCTCCTCATAGGTCGGATTGGGGGTGTAACCGCCGCTATATCCGACTGCAGTGCTAAACACGCCGGGACATTGCCAGAATTTTCGCTCCGCCCCCCAGAAGCAACCCATGCCAAACAGCGCCTGCTCCAGATTTTCCGGAAATGGCGGAACTATCGGGTTGCCGGTTACAAAATGTTGACTTGTAACCGGTATGGGCGTATTTCGCCCGGGTAAAATCTGCTTAGGGTCGGGTAAAATCGTTTTTTTTGATGAAAAAATCATGGCCTGTGGTATTTTTATAAGACGATTTGGGCAAGGATTATTATGATCCTATGTCATAAAATCCACTACTTTTTAACTGGAGAAACATGATAGAGCAAGATCTATTACGCCGTTTTTTATTTGAAGAACTGGGCGTCAGAGGGGAATGGGTTAAATTAACTCGCAGTTGGCAAGCGGCAAAATCTTATCAGCGCGGCTCTGAAAACGTGCAACAGCAATTGGGACAGGCACTTGCTGCGGTAGTCATGCTATCGGCTACCGTCAAGTTTACCGGCTCGATGATCCTTCAGATCCAAGGCGACGGCGATATTAAAACTTTGGTTGCCCAGGCAACAGATCAACGCAAAATAAGGGGCTTGGTGCGCGGCAAGGACAACGTAGCCGAAGGCCCCTTGGAAGCCATGTTCGGCCAAGGCCGACTGGTGTTAACCGTAGAATCGGAAAACGGTCAGCCTTATCAGGGCATCGTGCCTCTCCATGGCAGCAATTTAGCCGCCGTCGTGCAATCCTATTTTGAGCAATCAGAGCAACTTAAGACCCGCTTATGGCTATTTGCCAATGCAACTCATGCGGTAGGATTATTATTGCAGCAACTGCCGACACAGGAAAATCATCAGGCTGATTGGGAGCACATCGAAATACTGGCGAACACGGTAACCGAACAAGAACTGTTCGAGCTGGATTGCGAACAGTTGCTGTACCGATTATTCAACCAGGAAAAAGTCCGGCTGTTTGACCCGGAGCCTATTGCATTTAGCTGCGCCTGCTCTCGACCCAACATCGAGAAAACATTATTTGCCATGGGGCGGGTTGAACTGGAAAACATACTCAAGGAACAAAGCATTATTGAAGTTAACTGCGAATTCTGTGGCGAACAATACCGTTTTGATAAAATTGATGTCGAAAATATCCTGTCACAGCAAAGTATCGCTAATAACTCCGAAACGCGACATTAAAATAACCCTATGTTTCAATCCACATTCGACCTCATCTGTCGAATGACAAAGCCATCGACAGATGAGGCCTTTGGCTTGCCTCCCCGTGAACGATGAGGTTACCAGAGAATAACGATGCGAATATATCGTTGTCAAATCTAACAATTCCCCTTAAAGGGGGATGTTTCAAACCAGCAAGGAAATTTGATGAAAACCGGAATCCTTAAACACAGTCTGCGTATTGTTTTTTTGCTGGCATTGGCAGCTTCATTATCCGGTTGCATGTATTGGATTCGTGCTTATCAAGTCTACTTACAAATGGATGACTTCGATCGCAACTTTTCCGTCGAGACCAATGATGAGTTTATCTTACACTTTAAAAACCCTATTCTTTACAGTAAAGACTTTGTTTCCCTGTCCAAACTTTATGCCAGCCAGGACGATCCGACGATGGAAGGCAGACGCTGGCGCTACTGGTTTCGTAAGGTTGACGGCAACAATAGACTGATCAAGCCCGAAGTAAAATTTTATTCTGCTTTACATTTCAACAAAGAAAATAGATTAATTGCCTGGTCGTTTTCTTCGCTTTTTTTGGCAATTGCCCCGCCCAAATTTTTAGAGATTTCTTTGCGCTCTATTGGAGGCGCCGAGATAGACAAGGAAAAACAACAACTTAAAGCCAACTCGGCATTACTGGAAAAAATTTCTGCGGATTTGCCAAAAAAAGCGGCTGTTCTGGCACAGTTGGGCGAGCCTTTTGAAATTAAAGACGAAATAGAGCAGGAAATCTATATTTACCGTTTTCTACTGGAAACCCATCATATAGAAAAAGGTTATGAAGATCGCGCCTTAAACGAGGTTAAAATCACCTTCGATAAAAAAACCCAGGAACTGGTTAGAATGGCCGGGCGTTTTGCAGGACTTAAAGTTTCAATTAATTATCGAAAATTTTTGAATGAGTCGCAGGATATTGCACAAAACAAACCGGAACAGCCGTAAAAAAGGCTTAAACAAAAATGTCTAAGCCTTGTTTTTATAGCGCACCGCCGTGTGTAAAAGTCACACAATAATCAGCTGTTCAATTACAGCTTACCAGCATTCTTATCCAGATATTCAGCCACACCTGCAGGGTTTGCGTTCATGCCTGAATCGCCTTTTTTCCAGCCGGCCGGACATACTTCGCCATGTTCTTCGTGGAATTGTAACGCGTCAATCATGCGCAACAATTCATCCATATCACGACCTAAAGGCAAATCGTTAACAACCTGATGACGGACTGTTCCTAAGCGGTCGATCAGGAAAGTACCGCGGTAGGCCACGGCAGGCACATCCGCTTCAACATCGTAATCTTTACAAATAGCATGAGATATATCCGCCGCCATGGTGTAACGGACAGGGCCTATACCGCCTTTATTGACAGGTGTATTACGCCATGCATTATGGGTAAAATGAGAATCTATAGATACTGAAATCACTTCAACATTACGGCTTTTGAATTCATCGATACGATGATCCAAAGCGATTAATTCACTTGGGCAAACAAAAGTGAAATCTAACGGGTAGAAAAATACAACGGCATATTTGCCGCTAGTCGCTTCAGAAAAATTAAATGAATCGACTATTTGACCATCGCCCAGAACGGCAGGAACTGTGAAATCAGGTGCTTGTTTACCGACTAATACACTCATTAGATTATCTCCAAATAAATAGTGAAAAAACTGTTAACTTGATGTTAGCCATTAAAAGCAGTGGCTTGCTGAAATTGTACATCAGATTAGTCGGGAATTGGAGAGAGTTGTTATTTTGAGCTTGATTTAATTTTAATTTTATCCATAATTTGTCGCCAATAGCTTACAATAAATACAAAACGTTGCTTTATACAGCAATTTTTCAAGCTAGTCAGCCCAACATGGCTGTTAAATTTACTTAGCTCACTCCTGATGAGGTTCTATCATGGCAAAAAATAAACATATTACCGAACCCGATGTGTTTGGTTTCCAAGTACGCATCGTAAGACGCGGCAAAGAGAGTAGTCGTTATTTCTCACATAAATTATGGGGCAACAAAGGCAAGTCTTTAAAAGCTGCAATTACCTGGCGCGACCAAATGCTGACCGTTTTAAAAGGCAGCAAGACCCGGTTTCTTAAGCCGCCTAAAAATAAAACCACCACTGGCGTCACCGGCGTATCCAGAACCATTAAGTATGATCATCGTAAAGATAAAAGCTATCTTTGCTATACCGTTTTCTGGGTCAGTAATTGCAAATCGAGAAATAAAACCTTTCAAGTGGGCAATGTCGATAAGATCACCGCAGACGATGAATTCCATGCATTTCGTACCGCCAAGCTGTTCAGAAGCTGCTACGAGCATTCAATTGATAATGACCTTGAATTTTATGACAGTAAATTTACCGGGTGGAAAAAACTGCGTTTATATGAAGACGAGAATTTGAATGCAGTCGCAATATAAAGTGAGACTTTCTGTTAGAGGCGGTTATAGAGCTTTGATCATCGGATATTCCACAAAAAACCGCCGAATGTAAACCGGAAACCCGCAGCAACTGTCATTCGACGTTAACTGCGGCGACCAAAAATACAAGCCCTTAACTCATCTTGTCAGCTTGAATTGCAGAGTCTGAACGGCCCGCTGGGTAACTGCGACACCATTAACCATTTTCCCTTTGAATTTCCAGCGGCTAATAGCCTGTAGTGCAGCATCATCAAAAACTTCAGGGGGTTGAGCCTTTACAACCATGGCATCTTTAACATTTCCGTCTACGGTGATAGTAAATTCGACTTTAACCCAGCCCTCAATATGACGCTTAGCCGCCCGCCTCGGATATTTGGGAGGAATCCGTTCAAGCGGAATAACACCGGTACTGATGCCGCCAGAAGCGTCACCCTTGTCGACATCCGCTGCCGCATGACCCGTTTCTCCGGTACTGCTAGGCGTACTGGCGATCGGCACATTCACCGCAGGCCCGCTCGATTTTACCGCCTGTACCGGTATATCCGGCTTGGTTAGATTCATGGCCGGTATTTTCTGTTTTACCGGCGTCTTTTTGATGACCGGCTGTTTTTTGGGCGGCGCTTTCTGGCGTTGCGGAGGCCGAGGCTTTTCCTGTACTTGCTCCACTTTTTTTTCGGGTGGTTTTTCGATGACTTTAGGTTTTGGCGGCGGTTCACGTTTTAAACGCACAAACTCCATCATATTCAAATGTGCGCTCTTCTTAACCACTTGCTGGTTACTCATCAGCATGAATTGCATCAGCCAGAACAGGCCTAGCGAGACTAGAACGCCGATCAATAAGGCGACAACAAATGACTTCACTGAGACTCCGCTTCGGTGGCAATCGAGGCATTGCTGATGCCGGCCAAACGAATCTGATCCATAACGCTGACCAGAACATGGGTTTTGGTTTCCCTGTCAGCGGTAATCACCACCGAACCTAACGGATTTTCCGCATGCAATCTGGCGACATTGGCTCTAACCGCACGCATATCGATGTTCTTTTTATCTATCCAGATCTCACCTGCTGAGCTAATCGCAACAATAATATGCGCCTGTTCCAGTTTCTCTGCGGTTTGAGCTTGAGGACGATTAACATCGAGTCCTGATTCCTTAACAGAAGAACTGGTCACGATAAAAAAAATCAACATAATAAAAACGATGTCGAGCATCGGTGTCATATCAAGCTCAGCATTTTTCTCAGCTGAAGCACGGCTACTTTTACGGCGCATCAATGTTCCTAGTGATATTTTAATAAATCGGTCAGGTGATGCACTTCATCACTGACCCGCTCTTCAATACGTTTGCTGAAATACAGGCCGCCTATCGCAATAATCATACCAGCCATGGTCGGTATGGTGGCCTGGGATACGCCGGATGCCATAGCCCTGGCATTGCTGGTACCGGTCACCGACATCACATCAAAAACGCTAATCATCCCGGTCACCGTCCCCAGCAAGCCCAACAGCGGACACAAAACCACTAACATATTGATCATAGGAATGGTTTTGTTCATTCTGATTTTAGCCTCGGAAATAATACATTCCCTGATGGATAAGGCATGTGGCGTATGCCTGTCTTCCCTGCTGTTCCACTGATCTACCCAAAAATCTTTAAGCAGCGGATAGCTCTGCTTAAAAAAAATGAAGCGCTCAGTCACCAACGTCCACAAACAAATGGAGGTCAACAGAATCATCCATAGCACCTCGCCGCCGGTATTTAAAAAATCGCGAAGCGATTCCAGCAACGTTAACAATGCAGACATTACCTGCCTGCCCGACGGCTGATTAAGCCGGCTGTCTGTTCATCAAGAATCTGCACCAATATCCGGCTGCGGGAAGCCACAATGCTGTGTAAAAACAATAAGGGAATGGCGACAGACAAACCCAATACCGTAGTAACCAGCGCCTGGGAAATACCCTCTGCCATCAATTTCGGGTCGCCGGTGCCGAACAAACTGATCGATTGGAAAGTCACAATCATGCCGGTCACGGTACCCAGCAATCCCAGCAAGGGCGCTACCGCCGCCACCAGTTTAAGAATCGACAAGCCTTTTTCCAGCACTGGCAATTCGCGGATAATCGCTTCATCCAGCAATAACTCCAGATTATCGGTATCTTCGGCGCTGCCTTTCTCGGCAACGGCAAAAATACGCCCCAACGGATTGTCATCGTTAGCCACAGAGCTGTTCATTTGCAGCTCCATTTTTCGGCTGACTGAGGATAATTGAACCAATCTGAATATCCCATAAATAAAACCGATCACCCCTAAGGAAATAGTCAGGTAACCGATCAATCCGCCTTGCTTTACACGCTCAATCAGACTAGGCGTTTGAATCAGCATGCCGAGAATAGCGCCCCGGGTAGGATCCAGCGCAATATCGGCTTGCCCTGAGGTTGACTCCATGAATTCTTCTGCCAAACTAAGATACTTGCTTTGCGGTTGACGAGGCAAATCGGCCAGTTTTCCGGTTTCCGGCAAATAGCGTAAATACTGGCCATCGGCCAGCGCATTAAAGACACCGATACGCACGACTTTTGCCTGTCGCGGCTCGCCGGCTGCCGACAGAATTTCAGCATCGTAATAAACCACTTTGCCGGACTCGGTCATTTCCTGTTGCAGGGTAAACCATAATTGTTCCAGCTGCGCCATCGACGGCAAGGCTTTGCTATCGGCAATATCAGATAAAACGGCGGTTCTGTCAGGAAACTCGGCAGAAATAATAGAATTTTTCAAATTGGCTTTTAAGTCGCCGGCAACTTGCCGAGCGACGCCGAACAGTTCGCCCAACGGCCCGCTACGCTCGCTCAGTTCGGCTTCCAGCTGGCTTAATTGTTCGCTATTGGTTGCCAGTTGCGCTTTCATTTGACTACCGAGCGCTTGCAGTTTGCTCAGCTCCGCTTTGGCAGCGTCCAATAATTGCTGCTGTTTGCCGGAATTGGCAATAAAGTCAGCTTCCCGGGCGGCATTGACTTTGCCTTCCCCGCCTTGAGTTTGCTTAACTTCCTGTAATAACTTATCCAGATCCAGGTGATCGGCAACAGCGCTATTGAAAAATAATAGCGTAAAAAAAATAAAGATCAGTTTGTTCATTTGGCGGCCTCAGGTGCAGAAACGGGAACAGTCAACATATCCGGCGCTGTTTCCTTGCGGGCAATACGCAAACCGTTACGAATCGAGTTGCTGTAACCGGAAGATAATGGCTGCCAGCGTTTCTCCTCTTTATTCCAGAAACCGGTTTCACTGCCGTCCAGCCGCTGATAATAAAGAGCTACACGACCCAGCCGTAAAAAATCAACCGAACTGGTTACGCCGTTCAACTCGATATTCGCCTTATAGGCTTCAATCGTATTGCCGTATTCATTTTCAACCTGAAAAGCCTCCATGATCCGGCGAAATTTTTCGGCATTACTGATATCAGCTTTGGCAACCAGATCTTTTAATTGACTCAAACGCTGCTTGCGCTCTTTCGGTAAAAACGGCAAATCCAGCTGAATAAATTGATCCAGACTGTCGAGCATATGCACGATCAGCGGTACGATTTCCTGTTTGGTAACCTCAATATCTTGCAGTTGTTTTTCCAGCGAGGCTTTTTCTTCAACCTGGTTCGCCAGCATGTCTTTAATATGCTGATTATAGGTTTGCAAAATATCCGTTTGCCGGGTAACGGAGCGGTATTGTTCCAGCAACATATTTTTTTGATCGCCAGGCACCGCCGGTTGAGCTTTTGTGACTGCGGGTGCCGCAGCCTGCGCCGATAACGCACAAACGCCTAAGAAAGCGGCGGCCAGACAGGTATGGTGTCGGCTAGAATTAAGCATAGTAGTCCAAATAGTCATAGTATGAAGTTAAAAAATTCCGACCGGAAAAGTCGTTTCGATCGTTGTCTATTATGTTTCAATCCACATCCGACCTCATCCGTCGAATGACACTCGCCGACGGATAGAGGTCGGTGGATTGTTCCTCCCCGTGAACGAGGAGGTTACCAAAAAGGATAACGATGCCAGTGTATCGTTGTCAAACTCAAATAATCCCCCTGAAGGGGGAGGTTTCAGACCAGCGAAGAAATTTGATCAAGGTGTCAGCAAAATTACCCTGTCTGCGTCGGCGCTTACATTCTGTTTTACGGCTTTGCGAAGCGCTTGCGCAACATGATCAGTACGCTTAATAAAAAAATGCCGACCAGCAACTGCCTTACCAGCACCGTCCAATCCATTCCCGCAGTCAGCAACGGTGTAAAGATCGGCTGTTGCTGATAATCCGAAGCCGACACAGCTTGCCTGCCGATGATTCTACGGACAAAAAACGCCCGCCACCGGTCTTCGAATTGATTAACCGTGTCAATGTATTCGGCATAACGGGGCGCGTCGATACCCGCCAGACGGTCAGCCGTCAACACGACGGCCAAGCCTGGCGACAGCGCGGACCAACGCTCCATAAACTCGAAATGCGCTGTCCGAACTTCATCGAAACGATACATCAGTGGCCGCACCTTGCTATCCAGTTCCAGATTGGCGGGCAGACCGGCAATTTGGCGCGAAGGTTCCGCTACCGGCGCGATATCAGGATGCGCCCGATACCAGGCCGACAGTAATTCGGCTTGTTGTGACGCCGTTTGCGCCTGAATACGCCGAATATCGACAATCGCTTCGAGCCGGGAGGGCATGGCTTGCTCGCCGTTTGCCGCCCAGCTTAAACCCGTCGGCAGCGCAAAGGTCGTGACCAGCCATACGCCCAACAAGCCTGCTGCCGCCGCAGCCGATGAAACCGGCAGCAACAAAAACAGTCCGGCAATGGCAATCCACAACCCGGCAAACAGCCCGACAAAAACCAGCCAATAACTTGCCGCGTAAACAGTCGCGCCGGAATCCAACATAAACGCAAGCAGCGATGCCGCGACCACAGGCACCAGCACCATGACCCAGCGCACCGCGAGTGCGGTAAATACCAACCGCCAAGGCCGTGCCATTTGCGCGCAAACCAAACGCCAGACGCCCCGCTCCCGATCTTCCTGCACCAGGCCGTAACTAACCGCTATTACCGTCAACGGCAGCAATAACGCCAGTACGGTTGCAAAATCAAGCAAGCCCAGTTCGCGCAGCAACGGATTGAACAGCTGATCGCTGTTACGGCCATCGGTATGACGACTGCGGCTTGAGATCCGCAGCTCTGAACCGAGCAGGTCGACTTGCCGCACGCTCAAGGCCAAACCGCCCAGCGCCGGAAGGCGCACCGTTGCACTATCGGCCAGTTTGCTGGTATAACCACCTTGGCCGGTACCCGGCGCATCGTGCATTTCCGCCCGCACCTGCGTGCCTGCGGAGGGGTGTTGCGACGGCACGGCCCTGGCACGAAACTCACTGGCGGCAATTCCCGAACTTATTGCGCTAGCCGCTAATAAAATAAAGAATGCGGCAATAACCCACAGATTGACCGGATTGCGGATGAAGCGCCGCCATTCGGCTGGCAACAACGGCATCATGGCTTCAGCCTCTTGGCGGAAAACAGCAACGCTATCAGCGCGGCGACCAGCCAAGCCAGCAATACCAGCAGATCGGCCAGCGCATGCTGCAACGCAAAGCCCACCGGGGGCGATTGATAACGGAATGCCTTAACGCTGGCCCAGTCGTCATCATGGCCCTGAGCGCCGTGCTCCGTGCCGTGGCTGCGTTCACGATCCCAGTCATCGGTCAGGCCGATAAAATAATGCCGGTAATTTTCGGCGGCATCCTCAAAATGGCGCTGATGCGCCAGATCCATGCCCGACAATGTCATCGACACCGAGCGCATCGCGATGCTCGGGCCGAGCAGCGAGGCGATATGGATAAACCGGCTCTGGCGTTCGAACGTATCACGCAAGCTGTCGAAATGCAGGGCATGAACCCGTTCGGAATAACCGTCATTAAAACTGCGTTTGAGCGCGGCATAGCCTACCGGCAAATCTTCAATCCGTGTCACAGCGTACTGTTTTAACAGCTGAACATTGAATAACGCCTCCCGCTTTTCATGATCGCCATCGTTATCCAGACCCTGCTGAATATCGTCTTTGATCGCCGCCCAAAACGCCGTCGCAGCGGGTATCGGCATCCACGCCTCTGCGGCAACGGCGCCCAATCTCGGCGCAATCAGCACACTGCCGGACCAGAAAGCCAACAACGCAAACAAAGCCAGACGGCTGCTGTGAAAATGGATTGAGGTGGACATAGCCAGGGCCGCAAATACCGCATAATAGATAAAAAAACTGGCGCCCAAAGCCAACAGCCTGAGGCTGTGGTCACCGGTGAGGTCGAAATTACGAGACAAAATAATCATCGCAAGCCCCATTGCCGGCAGCAACACCAGCAAAAAAGCCAGCAACAAACCGATAAATTTGCCCAGCAACAGTTGCATAGCCGATACCCCGAGACTGTGCAACATGCGCAAGGTACCTTGCTCACGCTCCAAAGTCACCGCATTAAAAGCCAGCGCAATGACCAGCAGCGGCAACAATGCAACCAACACAAAACCGGCGTCGGCCTGCCCGAAGCGACTGGCTAATCCCTGGTCAGCCGCCGGACTGAAACGCGCGCCGTTGCGTTTGTGCGGCTCCAGCCAGAGCGTCTGACCGGTATATTGCCGCAATCCGGGATCTATCGATGCCAGCGGCGAATCCGGCTTAAACACATAAATGCCGAAATGCGCCGCCGCATGCGGGTTCTTGACGCCTTGGGTATCCCATTGTTGCTTGGCGCTTGCGCCCACGGCCTGTTTTTCCTGCTGCAACTGCTGATGTTCGCTGATGGAAGCCAGAAAAAAGCCGCTTAATAGCGCGAACACCGAAAAGGCCAACACCAACAACCTTCCGTCCCGCACTACCGCCAACAGCTCCTTGCGGATAATCGCAACAATCACAGCAAGCCCCGCGCGTGCGCCAGATATTTGTGTTCCAACTCATCGTGCGCCACGGTGTGCGCATCGAACTCTTCAACCAGACGACCGGCTTTCATGATGCCGATACGGTCGGCAACCTGCTTGGCATTAAACAGATCATGAGTCGCCATCAGCACCGCCATGCCCAGATCGGCGGCCGCCCGTATGCGCCGGGCAAAATCATTGGCGGCGCTGGGATCGAGCCCGGAGGTCGGCTCATCCAGCAACATGACTTTCGCCTGTTTTGCCGAGGCGATAGCCAGACCGACTTTCTGGCGCATCCCCTTTGAATATGTCGAAACGCGCCGGTCATGAGCATCGCTTTGCAAGCCGGTGTTCGCCAGCAAATCGTGCGCGTGTTGGCGGGATAGGCGGATATCAGCCAGCGTACAGAAAAAACTCAGATTTTCCACGCCGCTCAGGTATTCATACAGCGCCACATTTTCCGGCAGATAGGCCAGCTTGGCGCGCACCACCGCCGGGTTTTGCTCAGGCGATTCGCCATCGATAAAGACATTGCCGGAGGTCGGCCGATTGAAGCCCAAAAAGGTATTAATCGTCGAGGTTTTTCCGGCGCCATTGCCGCCCAGCAAGGCATAGACGCAACCAGCCGGAACCGATAAATCGAGCCCATCGATTGCGCGATGGTTTTTATACTTGACCACCAGTTGTCTGGCTTCAAGCAGGGGTTTGTTTGGCGACATAATTAGTTTTTAAATAATGGTAACTATTCAGCGAATGCTAACTATTATCAATAGAACATTTTTGCCTTACTTCAGCCAACCGTATTGCCCTTCTCATCAATAGGTTTTAATTGATAATCCTGCTGCTGCGTTTTCCAGGAAAGATACAGCTTCTGCCCATCGCTGACCAAAAACGGCTGATCGCCGGACAGCGCGGTTTGAGCAATCACTTCAGGCTTCGACCAGCTTTTGCCGTCGTCGGCGGATTTGATCAGCCGGATAACATTATGGGTACCGTCAAACGCCTGCCAAACCACATTGACCCGTGAACCTAAAGCCAGCACATGCGGATGACTTGCGCCTTCTTTGCCGAAATTAACCGGCGTGGAAAAATGCCGTCCCGAATCGGTCGAGTAGGCATAAAACAGGCCTTGATTGGCCGGAGAACCGCTAAACCAAACGGCGTGATAAATGCCGGAATCGGCAATCGAAAGGGCGGGACCGTGATGCGGACAGGCATCGATTTTCCAGTTATCTTCAGCTAATCGGTGAGTATCGCCGGGAGTATTCCAGTCGTTAAATTTAACCAGGCCATGATCGCGCATGCCGCCCTCGAACACATGCCGCCAGGTGATGACCGGCGTATTGTCAGGCGCTATCGCAGTATCCAATCGGCAGCACTGGCAGGTATGGGCGGCGATTCTTTTATTCGGGTAAAAGTGTTGGCCGCCATCGTTCGACCAGCTGTAATACAAGGACGAACCCTCAAATTTTTGGCCGGCTTTTTTTGCGGCTTCAACGTCGCGTGCATCCAGCCAGGCAATAAATATTTCGCCGTTTTTGCCAACCGCCATGCTGTCGAAGCGATGGCTGATGATATCCAAATTATCGTTGACGGTAACCGGAACGGAAAAATGCCGGCCGCCGTCAGTTGACCGACTAAAGCGGATATGACCGCTATGACGCCCTTCCAGCTTCAGCGTCCAGCTTAAATACATATTGCCTTTCGTATCCAGCTTTATTTTCGGGCGATATTCGCCTTTGGCCTCCACTTTTTCGCCGACGGTATTGACGACAACCGGGGTTGAAAATGTCAGGCCTTTATCGGCGGATGATTGCACATAAATATGGTTATTATTTACCCAGGCAATCCATAACACGCCTTTGCCGTCAAACGCGGCGCTTATCGTTTCAGCGCATTGGTTTGAAGGCAACGCTTTGGCATCGGCGCAAGCGCCTTTTGCCTCTGCAGAATGAGAACCAGCATGCTGCTTGTCAGCACCTGCCGATTTTATCGGCGCTTCATGTGCACAGCCGGAGACTGCCAGCGTTGCAAGCAATAGCAAAGAGATAAGAATTTTCATAGATAATGTTGATTTAAAGAATTAAGAATGATTTTACCGCATTCAACAGATAAGAAATGCCGCTCTGCTCCAAAGCAATAAGGAAACATTCCGTTGGAATGAAACCAACGATTGGAGAAGGATGCAACAGCCCTTCCCCATCCGCGCCCGGCAACATCGCTTCGTTTGTTGCCGGGCGCTCTTTTCGACCTAAAAGCCGGGGTTTAAACCGGCAAGGAAGATTGATTAAATATCCAAAGAGATATTGGCAAAATAGGTTCTTTGCGGGTAAGGGTGAAAGTCGTAATAATCCTCATCCAATATATTGTCCACGCCGACTGAAAACTTGGCTTTCATATCATGACCGACATCCATTGTATAAGCCGTTTTAAAATTGGCCAAGACGTATTCGTCCGATGCGCCGTAGACATGCCCCACTGTATCGCTATTATCATCATTGGCAAACTGTTTACCACGATAATCCAGTGCTGCGATAGCATCCCAGTTTTTAGTGACATGATAAGTCGCCGTTCCATGAGCGCGCCACTGAGGAATTCTCGGCCACTCTTTTCCCGCCATTAGCGGGTTATTTGAATCCTGTTTAATCTCCTTGTTTAACCAAGTTCCATTCAAGGATAAGCCTACAGGAAGATCAAAAATATTGTCCTGAACATAGGCTATTTCCATGCCTACCGTTTCCGTTTCATCAATGCTGCGGGTTCTATTACTGATTGCTCCGGTATTCAACAGTGTTTGGGTGCGTAAAATTTCGTTGTTGATCTGATTATAAAAAAAAGTAATGCTGGCATAACCGTCGCCTATCCCATGTTGGATTTTAAGATCCTGAAAATAGCCCATTTCAGGCCCAAGGTTCGGATCAGAAATATTCACCGAGTTTCTATTTGTTGAACTTTCAAACAATTCTTCAGCTACCGGAAAACGATAAGCTTTGCTAAAAGAGTATCTGATATTGAGCTCTTCTGTCGGTGCAAAGGCAACAGAGGCTTTAGGCGAAACCCTGGATGCGTCTCTATCCGGCATACCGACATTGGCGACACGCCCTCTCATAGACGACCAGTGATCATAGCGAAACCCCGCCAGAATGTTCCATTGGTCGGTAATATCCCAATCCGATTGCATAAAAGCACTGTGGGTTTGCGTCGATCCGCCATTGCTATTCCTGGCTACGAATACCTCTCTGGATTCGGCGGCAACATTACTTGAATTATAGGTGTTCAGGTCAAGGAAAGAATGATTGAACTGGTATCCCGACATAAAGCCCAGATCATCCCTGCCCATAAAATTTTGGGTTGCCAGTTTTAGACTGTAATCGGCCCACCAGACATCGGTATCTATAATTTGACCTGACTTATTGGTGCTATAGGTCGGGTTATTGATGCTGACATTATTATTAGCAGTCACGTCTTTAAATGCGTCGAATAAGCTGGCGGTCGTATCAATACTCCAGTTATCCGTCACTTTACCCGATAAATTTAACGCATAGGCCAGAGTCTGCCTTTCGTTTTCGCTGCCGCCCAGGGTTGGGCTACCAAAAGAGACCGGATTGACGTTAAACTCATTGCCATCTTGACTGGCCATACCGCCCCATAGGGTATTGCCGCCAGCATCTTTCATATAACTGCGCGATTGGCTACTGCGCGTTGAATCCTCATAGGCAATAGTAAACATCGCTCTTAAATCATCGTTAAAATCATAACCGACTTTAAATTCATACAGATCTGTGATGTTGATATTGAGTCCTAAGTCACCGGATATAACACTTGGCGCACCAGTAACAGTACGCGTATTCGTAGCACCGGTCGCCGGCGTCAGCGGATTACCGCTAGTCCCGGCCAGCTGGGGATTGTCTGTGTTCGAGAACGATTGTGCCTGCCCTTCATTTTCCAGATGATTAAAAAAGCCATAAATTCTGAATTTATCATAACGGTTACCGGCCGAGATAAATTCTTTATGGCCGGTCAGCACTTCATCTTGCCCAAAGCGGTGAGAGTCCTGAATGATGCCGGTAACATCCATATGCATTTCAAATTTTTCCGGCAACTTGGTTTTCAGATCAAAAGTACCGCCAAAACTGCCTTTATGCTCGGCAGAATAAGGCCCATAAAATACGGTCGCGGTATCAATCGCATTGGGAGCGATTAACGACCACTTGGGCGCGCCATTCCATTTAGTTTGAACAGGGTTATGCAACGGTATGCCATCGACAAACAGATTAAAGTGATTAGTCTGAAAATTAGTGGAACCTCTAATTGCAGTCACGCCGTTGGTGTCAGCATAAAAACGCCTTCTGACCTGTACACTGGGTGCCATCTTGATCGCATCTGAGGCATCGATCAGATTGGTTTTATTGATTTCCTTTTCGGTAACCTTAAAGCTAGGTGTGGCCACAGTAGTATTAGGAAAAACTTTATGCGCTGAAGTGATGACCATATCCTCACCTTTGTAGGCTTTTGTTTCATCAGTTTTTGCCGGCTCGGCAGCAATCCCGCTGCCTAAATAGCTCGCTCCTAACAAGAATATATATTTTTTCATCGCATTCATTTTTATAGTTATAGTTATAGTTATAGTTATAGACAGACAAAAAATTAAAGCATATTTTGTGCCAAAATTGCCAATACTGGCAATTAACGGGGATGCGGATTTTAATCGAGGGCGGCTTTTAAGAAAACTGCGTCATATGACCTGCTTTCAAGTGCGTTAAATAACACAGTTTAATAACGGGCAGCCGTCATTGTGTTTTCAGTCGGGCTGTTTTTCGGCTATGACCGAATCGTTAAAATGCAGGCAATCGGGATAAAAATGCTGTAGAGATACATTTTCTTATAATGGAACAAATGACACAGGTTTAATCCTTTTATTTTTCTGGAGCTTGAATCGCCGCTCCCAGGGTTTTTACGAAGCCTGAGCAAAGCGGTTCTATCCGTTCAGCTCAGGCAAAACAAGATGATTGCCGCGCCGGATAAGCTCTGTTCCCGCGCGGCAAAAAGCAGACCGGAGCCGATTAATATTTGACCGTCAGACCAACGAAAGCCGAACGACCCATGCCGGCTACGTTTCTGCCCCAAGGCACGGTTACGCTTGCATCAGCTGTTGGATTCATGCCGTAGCGATCGCCCAGATAGGAGCCTGCCAACGGTTGGTAATACTGCTTATCCAGCACGTTGTCCAGACCGACATCCAGGCGCAGCATCTTCCATTCGTAACCGGTACGGGCATTCAGTAAAATGTAGGACGGTGTGGTGGTTTCATTTCTGATGGCCTGCACATCGTCCTTGCTGTCAACGAACTGCATTTCCACAGCGCTGTCCCAGCCATCGCGCTTGTGATCCAGACTCAGTTTCATATTGAACGGCATCATGTGATAGAGATTGCCGCCATCCATACGTTCGCCGCGCACGTAACTCATGACGGTATGGGTGGAGAAATCCCCATAGGTTTTATCGCTGAATAAATCCGCGCGGCCGGAAACATCCATACCCCATAAACGCGCATCGTGGTTGGCATATTGCAGATAAACGAATCTTTCAGTTGCGGCCTGGTTACTGGCGTCACAGCCGCTAGCCATATTGGTAGATCCAGAGCAACGATCCGCATCGATAAAATTATTCACATAAGTAAAGTACGGGGTCGCCTTGACTTCCCATAAGCTGTTTTTCGGGTCATGAAACTCAGCGGTAAAACTGACAGTGTGGGCAGTTTCCTCAGTCAAATCCATGTTGCCGACATAGCCGTTACCGTCGCCAAACGCGCCGTTCATGGCCATATCCATTTTACGGGCGCCCCAGGTATAACGCTCGTACAGGTTAGGTGCGCGGTTTTTACGGGCATAGCCAAGCTCGTAACCACTCATATTGTTAGGCGTGTATTGAACCAAAGCGCTGACATCAAAGGTATCGGTGTTACGTTCGCGGTCTTTTGCGTTGAAGGCATTAGCGGCGCTCAGCGAGAATCCTGCACCCGCTGCCATGACTCCACCCAGCAGATTGGGATTATAAGGCTGCACAACTCCGGTATCGGTGTTGGTATGATCGTAACGCAGTCCCAATAAGGTATTCCACTCAGGAGACCATCTAGCTTCCCATTCGCCGAAGAAGCCGACCCGGTCACGCTCGGCATTGTTGAGATTGACGAAATTTTCCGGCGCCATCATCCAGTAAGCCGTCCGCGCATTTGCCGGCTGGCTCGCAGGAATAGAGGTATTGTTATGGACTGCCGGCCAAAAATCATTGATCCGGTTGCTGTGAAACTCGTTACCGATTCTGAAAGTGTCGCGCTCGGTGACCGGTATTTCCGCCTGAATCTTATACCCTAAGTTCCTGCCGCGGCTTTCCATTGGCATCTGATCATTGGGCGGCGCAAAGCTTCCGCCGCCTGCTGCGTTAAGAAAACGATTATGCTTGTCTTCGCCGATATCCATGCTGTGCTCGGTGCTTTCGAAGTAGAAATTGCTGTCCAGCGAACCCCAGTCGAATTTTCCCTTATGCGTGATATTGCCAAAAATGCTGTCATTATTGGTCAGGTCCATACGCGCATTAGGAAAGTTCTGATACGGAATATGCTGTTGTCCGCCTTTAATGACAACCAGATGATCGTCTGTCCTGAAAGATAAGGAAGCCGCGTGATTCTGGTTTCGATAGGAGCTGGACTGAACATTGTCGCCATTAGCATCGTTGTAGTTCATGCTTTCGGTATGCGAGCCGGTATAGTCCAGGCGCACGTTTTGATTGGCAATACCGGCGGCAATACTGCCCCCAAAGGCATCGCCGTTGCTGCGATAAAAGCTCGACGCGCTGCCGTCGAGCAGAATATCCTTGCCGGGTTCGGCAAAAACCGGATCAAGCGACTCAACGGCAATGGTGCCGCCGATACTGTCGCCGCCCATGCTGACCGGCGTCACCCCGGACATTATAGTGATTTTGCCAATGTTGCTGCGATCGATATAAGACAGCGGCGGATTCATGTGATTAGCGCATGCCGAAGTAATCGTCATGCCATTCACGTTAATCTTAACCCGGTCGTCGCTTAAGCCATGAATAACCGGAAGACTCGACACCCCGCCAGATCCGTAGAGACTAACGCCAGGTATATCTTCAAGCAATTTTGCCGTGTCGCTGACCGCAGCCTGTTTGCTACGGATTTTTTTATCGTCTATCTCCGTTGCATTCAGCGTATTGACCATTGAACGTTGATAGGTAACGGTAACAGGCTCCAGTGTTATCGTCGAAGTGGATGGATTGATATTGTTGTCTGCCGCCAATACAGTGGGCGCAAAGCATAGCGGTATCAGTGCAATCATTTTGCTGTTGCACAAATATCCGCTGACAGCGTTTGCGCCGTGCATTTTTTGAATAGATTTTTTCATTTTTACCTAAATTTTAAGTTGAAAAATAAGGTTAGAATCCTCTAACATCTGGAATAAGAAAGCAAAAAACAGGCCAATAAATCAACTTATTATTATATAAGAAAATTATAATTTACTTGCCAGTATAGTCGCGGCATATGCCGCACCTTGTTTAATTAAACTGTGTTATATAACACAGTTTGCTTTCTTGTTTATGCCGTTTCCCATCCTAGCGAGCCACAGGTCAAGTTCACAAACGCTCAATCGGTTGAAGCGCGGCGGGCACATATATCCCGCCCGGCTTGACGGGCCAAGCGATTGCTGAATACCGGCATCGCTGTCGCTGTCCGACAGGCCCATTCACGACAAACCATAAGTCGCCGATTCCGTCGGCGGTCAGCCTGTCGGACGATAAATGGGGCGGCGCCTCGCTGGCGCAGCACCCAGATATACTGACATGTCTGGCAAGAACTCACAAAAGCAGTTTAAAATCGGTTAAAATGATAAATTCTGACAATAATCCTGTAACGGGTTGAAAGCGTAATGCATACAAAATATAACACCGACGACTTGAGAATTTGCGGGACTAAGGAAGTCATAGCCCCTGTTCAGGTCCATACCGAAATGCCGATTAGCGAGGCGGCGGCGCAAACCACTGCACTGGCCCGGCAAGAGATACACAAAATACTGGCCGGCCTCGATGACCGTCTGGTCGTGGTAGTCGGGCCCTGCTCGATTCATGACCCGATCGCAGCGCATGAATATGCCCGGCTGCTAAAAACAGTTAAAGACGAATTGGCCGATGATCTGGTGATCGTCATGCGGGTCTATTTTGAAAAACCGCGCACCACCGTGGGCTGGAAAGGCCTGATTAACGATCCTGATCTGGATTCCAGTTTTAACATCAACAAGGGCCTGCGCATCGCCCGGCGCTTGTTGCTGGATGTGAACGAAGCGGGCGTTCCGGCGGCCACCGAATATCTGGATTTGATCACGCCGCAATATATTTCCGACCTGATCGCCTGGGGCGCCATCGGCGCCCGGACCACCGAAAGTCAGGGTCATCGCGAATTGGCTTCGGGCGTGTCCTGCCCTATCGGCTTTAAAAATTCCACCGACGGCACTATAAAAATCGCTATCGATGCGATAGGCGCGGCGATGAGTCCGCACCATTTTATCTCGCTGAATAAAGCGGGTCATTCGGCGATTTTCTCCACCACCGGCAATGAAGACGTGCATATCATTTTACGCGGCGGCAATGACCGTCCTAATTATGATGCGGTCAGCGTGGAACAGGTCGCCGAAGGTCTGGTCAATGCCGAGCTGAGGCCGAATATCATGATCGATTTCAGTCATGCCAATAGTTTGAAACAATGCCAGCGGCAGTTGATCGTCGGCGACGATGTCGCCGAACAAATCGCGGGCGGCGACCACCGGATTATGGGCGTGATGATCGAAAGTCACCTTAAGGCAGGCAGCCAAAAAGTTGTTGAAGGACAGCCGCTGGTCTACGGCCAAAGCATTACCGATGCCTGCTTGTCCTGGGACGATACCGTTCCGTTATTAAGAGAGCTGGCGGCAGCCGTGCAACAACGCAGAACCGTGGACACCAGCCGGAGTTTAAGCCGATGATGATTTATGTGAACGGCGATACCCGCGACTGCGCCGACAACAGCACCGTTGCCGATGTGGTTAGCGATTTGGGACTAACCGGCAAAAAAATTGCGATTGAATTGAACAAGGAAATTTTGCCATTTCAGCAATACTGCAGCCAAATATTGCAAGCCGGGGATCGTCTGGAAATTGTCCATGCGATTGGCGGCGGACAGGATGATGCTTTGATGCTCGCCGGAGTTAGCTATCATTCACGCTTGCTGGTCGGCACCGGCAAATATAAGGACATGGAAGAAACCCGTTTGGCTATCGAAGCCAGCGGCGCGCAAATTGTAACCGTGGCGATTCGTCGTACCAATATCGGCCAGAATCCCGGCGAGCCTAATTTGCTGGATATCATTTCGCCGGACAAATACACCATATTACCCAATACCGCCGGTTGTTATACTGCCGAAGATGCGGTCAGAACCTGTCGTTTAGGCCGGGAATTGCTCGGCGGTCACAAGCTGGTCAAGCTGGAAGTGTTGGCCGACCAAATAACCTTGTTTCCCGATGTCGCGGAAACCTATATCGCTGCGGAACTGCTGGTTAAAGACGGCTTCGATGTGATGGTCTACACCAATGACGACCCGATTGCCGCCAAACGGCTGGAAGAAATCGGCTGTGTGGCGGTCATGCCGCTGGCCGCGCCGATCGGTTCAGGCTTGGGGATACGAAATCCCTACAACATCTTGACCATTATCGAAAACGCCAGAGTGCCGATTTTGGTCGACGCCGGTGTCGGCACCGCTTCCGATGCGGCGATCGCGATGGAACTGGGTTGTGCCGGAGTATTAATGAACACCGCCATTGCCGCCGCTAATAATCCGATCCTGATGGCTTCGGCAATGCGCAAAGGCATCGAAGCCGGTCGCGAAGCATTTTTGGCCGGACGTATGCCGCGCAAGCGTTTTGCCTCAGCCTCATCGCCGATAGACGGTTTGTTTTTTTAATTTCATAGGACTGGCGTCACTGCGATTGGGTGCTGATGCAGCACAATGTTTTTTATAAAATTTTTCACCTGTTTTTATGACCATGAAGGACATGAAGATAATGAAGGAAGAGCCAACGCACTTTTTCGAAAAAGGTGCTTGCTTGCGTATGACACTCAAAGCAAGGGATGAAAAAGCTTAGTTTTTGTGACTTCGTTTCAATATAACACCTAAAGTCAATACCAAGTTCTTCATGATCTTCATGGTAAAAATTCATTACATTTTTTGAAATTAGCACCCCTGCGATTAAGCTAAGAATTTGGTATAGTGTGGGCGCGAATTTATTCGCACCCACCAATAAATAACCCTAACTATATCAGGCTTAACTTAGGAATGAGCATGAAACAGTTTGAACAACTCGCGGCGTAAGTTTTCAGCGGGAGTGCAAGCTTTGCTTGCGTTTGCAGGCGAAGCCTGCACTCCAGCTATTGGCAACTTGCTCACGTTATTTTGTGCACGTTCCTTAATGCCGTAAGAACCGGGCTGTGACCCCCCATTAAATCGACTACGACCATTGTATTTTTATGCTTTCTGCCGAACAAAATCCCTGCCATAGAATCCGCAGTTTTACCCGTCGCCAAGGCCGCATTACCCAGGGTCAACAGTTGGCGCTGGATAGCCACTGGGACAAATACTGTCTTGACCCTGAGATCGACTATGATTTCAGTCAGGTTTTCGGCCGTGTCGCGCCATTGATTATTGAAATCGGTTTCGGCACCGGCGACAGTCTGGCAAAAATGGCGGCGGCCAATCCGGAAAACGATTATATCGGCATTGAAGTGCATAAACCGGGCGTCGGACATTTGCTGCTGCTGCTGGATCAGCAAAATCTCACCAACGTCAGAATCTATTGCCACGATGCCATTGATATTATGGAACACAAGATTAAAGACAATAGTCTGACGGGGGTGCATTTGTTCTTCCCCGACCCGTGGCCGAAAAAGAAGCATCATAAACGGCGCATCGTCCGCCCCGGTTTTGTTGAATTGCTAGTTCGGAAACTACGGCCGGACGGCTATTTTCATGCCGCAACCGATTGGCAAAATTACGCGGAACACATGTTAGCGGCATTGTCGGCAGGAATCGGCATCCGCAATGCCGGCGCAACCGGCGACTACTGCGAACGCCCGGAATACCGGCCGCTGACAAGGTTTGAGCAGCGCGGCATCCGTTTAGGGCATGAAGTATGGGATTTGATTTTTAGCAAGGAATAGACATGGATGGGGTGGCGGCGCGCCGCCGAAACCCATCATGCAAGCTTGAGCCTTTTATCGATCTATATCCAATTGCATAGCATGAATGATAATAGCCAGCTCATCGCGCTGCCGGTTTAACGGCTCCAGCTCCGCTTCAAGGCTGGCAATGTTTTCGATAATACTGCCTTTTGACTCGTTAATTTTTCTCAACATGTGCAAACGGCCTTCAATTTGTTTTTTATGATCCTTAATCTGATGCATCAGAGGCGTTAATACCCCGTTACTCCAGGCGGTCGCATCGGCATTTGCCTGTCTAAGTATGTTTCTGGCTTTGGCTATCAGCGTGCTGTAAAGCTTATTGATCACCACGCTTTGTTCCGACATCGTGGTTTTAGTGCTGGAGCGAAATACGTCGCCTTCATCAAAAATCTGCTCCAACGCAATCTGATATTGTTTGATCGAAAACAGCTGCGGCTCTATCTCCTTAAAGCCGTATTCATCCTTAAATTTTTTGTGTATTGCCTTGACCAGTCGCCGCGTTTCATTGGTAATATCGACAGAATCCTGCAACAAATCACGTAACTCATCAAATAATTTACGGATATTCTGCTTCATGCCGTAAGTTGTCAGACTCCTACCCATATCGTATTTAGTCGTTTTAATAATAGCGTCAATTTTTTCTTTGGCGAATGAATCAATCAACATCTGCGCTTGAACACTAAAAACCTGGCGACTGGCCTGAAAATTTTCGACATTGGCTATGTAAAGATTTTGTCGATCGCGCGTCTCCGCCATCAATTTTCCGGTCATATCCTGATTTTGAAAATCGATTTTTCTAAATTCCTCAAGCTGTGCGACTCCATTTGCCAATGATGTGCCGGTTAAGTTGAAAGACTCATTAACCAGAAAACCAATATGGCGAGTAATCGTTGCCAGCAGAATATTTTTGCGCTGCTTCAAAATATCATTAGCAAGATAATTTTCTAATGTAGATAACCGGCTTTTTTCCAGCAAAACCTGATCATCCTTAACCTTCGCCAGCAGCGCTTGTTTGGCTGATACCGGAAAAATAACATTTTCGTTGATTTTTAAAGTCGCTGCCGACAATTTTATTTGCGAATGTATCGAATCGTCATAGCCGTTTTCGTCGGCAAGATCATCCCACATCGCATCGATTTTATTCATCACTACCGCTAAACCTTGCTTATTGCCGCCCCGATTATGACAAACATGATTGTGCCACATCTCCAAGTCGCTTTTAGTCACGCCGGTATCGGCAGCCAGCACAAAAATAATGGCCTGGGCGCTGGGCAACATATTTAAGGTGAGTTCCGGCTCGGTTCCCAGCGCATTTAAGCCGGGCGTATCCAATATCGACAAGCCCGCTTTTAATAACGGATGGGGGAAACTGATCAAGGCATGACGCCAGCAAGGAACTTCGACTTTTTCCGGATCGATGATGCCCTGCTCTGCGGCTTCACGTTGATCCCACAAACCTAATTGATCGGCAATGTCTCGATCAACCTGTTTGGTAGCAACCAGCTCCTTAAAGGCTTCCTGCATTTGCGTCGGCGAACTGCAGTCAAGATCAATCTGCAGCCATCGATCCGGATTTTTTTTAAACTCAGCCAGCGAAATATCTTCAAGTCGGCTTTCGATATTGAGCAGACGGATATAGTTACCGCCTTTTTCATCATAAAAAATTTCAGTGGGCGACATCGTGGTGCGACCCGGTGACGACGGCAACAATCTGATGCCTGTCTCGGCAAAAAACAGGGCATTGATCAGTTCGGTTTTACCCCGAGAGAATTCAGCAACAAAAGCCAAGGTGATTTTGTCTGCTCGCAGTCCATCAACAATATTTAAAATGGTGTCAGTGCTATGAGCGTCATTCATTCCATAGCGATTACGCCATTGATGATACATTTCTATCGTTTCAACCAGTTTTGCACGCCATTGCGAATATTCGTGCATTTGCTCTTTAAATTCCATATTCCTCATGGTATGCCTTTTGTTGCTAACAGGATTTTATCAGTTAATCGAAGCTAATTGCTCCATGCATCGCCCAGCCACGGGGTCGTCAGATGACGGTGACTTTTTTGGATAATTGTAGTTTATATCTAAAGAACTGTTAGCTTAACGAGCCTTTAAATACCGTAAAGTCCCTGATAAGTTTTTATCGTCTTAAGTAAAGACGCATATTGATCGGCATTGCCCGTTAAATAATCGATAATATTTGTCAGGGTGATGATGGCAACCACCGGCATTGAGAATTGACTTTCAACTTCTGAAATAGCGGAAACATTATTTTGGCCTTTTTCCTGTCTATCCAGCGCAATTAATACGCCTGCCGGTGTTGCATGAGCATTTTGTATGATGTCTACCGATTCCCTGACTGAGGTACCGGCAGTGATCACATCGTCAACGATCATCACCTTGCCCTGCAACGGCGCGCCCACCAAACTGCCGCCCTCGCCGTGATCTTTCGCTTCTTTGCGATTGAAGGCAAAAGGAATATCTTGGCCGGTTAACCGGGCATAGGCAATCGATGTGGCACTGACCAACGGAATGCCTTTATACGCAGGGCCGTAAAGAATATCCGCTTTAATATCGGACTGAATCAATGCCTGAGCGTAAAATTCGCCTAATTTTCCCAGTTGAGCGCCGGTATTGAATAATCCGGTATTGAAAAAATAAGGACTGGTACGGCCCGATTTTAACTGGAATTCGCCGAATTTGAGTACGCCGCAATCCAGCGCGTAGGAGATAAAGTCTTTTTGATAATCAAGCATAAGGTTCAAGGTTCAAGGTTCAAGGTTCAAGGTTCAAGGTTCAAGGTTCAAGGTTCAAGGTTCAAGGTTCAAGGTTCAAGATTTTCTGGTTGCCGCGCTCCCGTGCGGGAATGGCCTACTTGTGCAAATAGCAATATTTTAACGGCGGGAGGATGTCAATGCGTATCACCTGCTTTTGGCTTTCATGGATCAATCGCCGTTTTCAGCAATGAATTTTTCTAAAATATTGTCCAGAAAATTCCAGCCTTGTTCCGAGCAATAATAATGATTGTGCTGGCGGACAAGCAAATTCTGTTGCACGCAAGCGGATAAAGCAGGTTCCAGTGTTGCCGCCGCAAGACCTGTTGCTGCTTGATAAGCGTCCAAGCTAAACCCTCGCTTCAGGCGTAAATGATTCATGATAAATTCCAAAGGCAGATCCGCTACAGCAACAACATCAGCCCCGCCGTTTTTATGCGAGCCGCTTAAATATTGTTCCGGGCTTTTGGCTTTGACACTGCGAATAATGTGCTGCGGCAATGCTTGAGTGATTTTTCCGTGAGCGCCCGCGCCTATACCCAAATAATCGCCAAACTGCCAGTAATTTACATTATGCCGACATTCCAGGCCTTGTTTACTGTAAGCTGAAACCTCATATTGCAGATAGCCCTGATCTGCCAATAGTTTCTGGCACTGTTTTTGTGTACTGAAGATGGTTTCATCATCAGGCAGTTTGGGCGGAAATTTATAAAAAAAAGTATTGGGTTCCAACGTTAGCTGGTAAAACGAAATATGGCTGGGTTCAAGGCGTATAGCCGTTTCTATGTCTATTTTGCCGCCGTCTGGACCGGCACCGGGCAAGCCGAACATCAAATCCAGGTTGAAATTGTCAAAACCTGACTGATGAGCAATCCCGGCAGCATCAATAGCTTCCTGTGCCGAATGAATCCGGCCCAGCTTTTTTAAAACCGTATCGTTAAAGCTTTGGATGCCGATCGATAAGCGGTTGATACCTAAAGCCCTGAACTCGGCAAATTTATGGCTCTCGAAAGTACCGGGATTAGCTTCAAGAGTGATTTCCAACGACTCTTTCAGCACCAATTGTTGCTCTATGCCGCGTAACAACCGGTCAATCGATTCGGGTGAAAACAGACTGGGCGTGCCGCCGCCGATAAAGATACTGCTGATCGGCCTAGCAATGCTGTACCGCTGTATATCGACGGCTAAATCATTCAGCAATGCACTAATATAAGCAGATTCAGAGGTATCGGATTTAATCGCGTGTGAATTAAAATCGCAATAAGGACATTTTTGAATACACCAGGGAATATGGATATAAAGACTAAGCGGCGGCAAGAGATTTTTTGCTATATGGTTTAAAATAGTCGGCAGTTTAACACGTGGGACACTGATTAGTGCGTGGACTTAACATCAGTTAATAAGACGCCATGTCGACAGCGCACTTAAGTAGATCTTAACTTTGCCTGATTACGCTGATACTTTTTAGTGGCTGCCAACTTAAGATGGGCAGTGTGACATACGGAATGCAGGCCCTGCTTGCCAACCGGCAAAGCCTGTACGCCTGATGCTCCTCCCCCGTTTTAAATTGCAGCCCTTTTTATTGATGACAAACTATTTTAAAGCGAGAATATATGCGATTATTACTGGTTGAAGACGATGAAATACTGGGTGACGGGCTGGTTGAAGGTTTAAAAATGGAAGGTTATGCCGTTGACTGGCTAACCAACGGCAAGCTTGCCAATGAAGCGTTGAAACTCAATTGCTATGAGCTGATCGTTCTGGATCTAAACCTGCCGGACATGGAGGGCATGGATATTTTAAAAGCCTTAAGAGCGCGTAAAGATGAAACCCCGGTGATGGTGTTAACGGCCAAGGATACTATCCCTGATCGCGTCCTGGGCCTGGATAGCGGCGCCGATGACTTTGTGATTAAACCCTTTGAACTGGATGAAGTTTGTGCGCGACTAAGGGCCTTGGCAAGAAGAAACGAAGGCCGCAGCGTTCCCAATATTGAATATAAAGGTATTGTTTTGGATCCTGCATCGCATCTGGTTACCTGGAACGATGCAAAGATTGATCTGTCGCAAAAAGAATTTGAGATACTGAGCTTTTTAATGAGCAATATCGGTAAGGTTATTTCCCGCGCCCGGCTCGAAGAGAGCTTATATTCATGGGATTCCGATGTGGAAAGCAATACCGTCGAAGTTCATATCCACCATCTGAGAAAAAAACTCGACCCGTCCATTATCCGCACAGTCAGGGGCGTAGGCTATATTATCGACGAAGATTAACTTCCGGAATAAAATACATCATCCACCAAAGCTGATAAAACACTATCTTGCTGTTTTATCGGTCAAACCCGTGTCATCCGCGTTCCATTTTCTACCTATTGAATAGTCCCGAGAATTAATGAATTATTCGCTACGCCAGCTGTTGTTATTTAGCCTGCTTTCCGCATCCATGTTGATCTGGGGGGTGACGGCCTATATGAGCTATAAAGTCACCCGCGACGAAGTTGCCAGCTTGTTTGATGCCGAACTGGCGCAATCGGCAAAAGTCCTGCATGTGTTTGTCGAAAGCCTGGTGCGGGAAGGTTCGTTATCCAAGCATTGGGCGCAAGCACAAACCGATAGACGCCTGCATGTCAATACCCGGCGTAAACGTAAACCGCAAAGCGCCTTTCAGCTCTGGTCCAAAGGAGACGGTTTATTGCTGCGCTCGGAAAACTCACCCGAGTTTGCGGTACTTGGATTTAATAAAAAAAATATTGATGATCAATTATGGGACGTATTTGACGGACTGTTGGAATCAAACACCTTAAGTCACAAATACGAAAGAAAAGTCGCCTTTCAACTGTGGTCCAAAAATGACGGTTTATTGCTGCGTTCGGAAAGCGCGCCCTTGTTCGCCTTTTCCCCTACAGCCCATGGTTTCAGCGAAACCGATATCGATGGACATTTGTGGCATGTGTTTAGCCTTTCCAGCTCAAATGGCGAGTACATTATTCATGTCGGTCAAAAGGAAGAGATTCGCGCCGAATTAACCGATGAATTATCGGCGCAATTAGTCATGCAATTTCTGGTCGGTTTACCGGTTTTAGGCATTGTTATCTGGATTATTGTCGGACATGCGTTAAAACCGCTTACCCGTCTGGAAATAGCACTGTCCAGGCGGGAAGCCAGTTTTCTTAAACCGTTATCCCGAAAAAAACTCCCCAAGGAAATTATCCCGGTGGTTAATGAGATCAACACCCTGTTCGCCCAGCTTGAACAGGCCTTTGAACATGAACGCCAGTTTACCGCTGATGCCTCGCACGAGTTAAGAACACCGCTGGCAGGACTGCTCACCCAGGCACAGGTTGCCATGCGTACCCATGATGAGTCGGTTCGGCATCAGGCCTTAAAAAGAATAGAACAGGCCGTCAATCGCATGACCTACATGGTGCAACAGTTATTGACTTTCTCCCGCATTGAATCCGGCACCGAGTTCTTAGCCAAAGAAACAACAGTACTCAGTCGTGAGGTGATGCGCAATATTGCCGAACTGGATCCTGAGGCGCATAAAAAACGGATACATATGGAATACGATGAAGTTAATGCCGTTCCCATAGTAGCTAACTGCTTGCTGATGAATATTTTAATCCGAAATATTATTGATAACGCGATCAAATACACGCCGAATCACGGCATGGTTCGGGTTGCCGTGGTAGGCACCGAACATCACATGCTGCTGTGTGTTGATGACTCGGGGCCCGGCATAGCGCCTGATCAATATAAAAAATCGCTGCAACGATTTCATCGCTGCGTAGAAACCGCCAATAAAGCACAAGGCACCGGACTTGGCTTTTCAATCGTGCAACGCATTGCAGCAATACATGGAGCCGAACTTATTCTGGATAAATCGGTCCTGGGCGGCTTGAAAGTTACCGTGACATTCCCTTTACCGACAACAGCGGCGGCTAAAAAAAATCCTGGCAAATTAAACTTTTTTAGCCTGAAGAAAAGCGCTTGAATCATGTGAACGAGGAGCTTACCGGAGGTAACGATGCGAATACATCGTTGTCAAATCTAACGATTCTCCCTTTAGGGAGGTTTCAAACCAGCAAGGAAATGTGATGAAAGCGGGCATGATCGGCTTGGGTGCCATGGGTATCGGCATGGCCAGAAATATAGCAAAGGCCAGGCACTTGACCGGCGTTTATAACCGTACGCCGGCCAAAATGCACAGTCTGGCCGACGAATTGCAGGTTACGGCTTTTTCTCAGCCGGAAGAGCTCGCGGCAAACGTCGATACAGTGCTGCTTTGCGTCTCCGCAGACCGGGATGTTTTAGCCATAGTGGCAAGATTGGCAACCGCCATTAAGCCCGGATCAGTGGTCGTCGATATGTCTACGGTTAGCCGCGATACCGCCAAACTGGCCGCCGCGATGTTAGCCGAAAAACACGTGGATTTTCTCGATGCGCCGGTATCCGGCGGCGTTGAGGGTGCTAAAAACGGCACACTGGCAATGATGGTTGGAGGTAACGCGGCTGCACTGGAAAAGGCTCGTCCGGTACTGGAAGCCATGACCGGATGTATTGTGCATATGGGAGCAAGCGGCTCAGGTCAGGCAAGCAAGGCGGTCAACCAAATTATGGCGGCCGGCATCAATCAGGCGGTCACTGAAGCGCTGGCCTTTGCTCAGGCTCAGCAGCTGCCGATCGATAAAGTGATCAAAGTCATCTCCGGCGGCGCCGCAGGCAACTGGTTTCTGCAACATCGCGGCCCGACCATGACCAAGGGCATTTTTGCTCCGGGCTTTAAACTGGCGCTGCACCATAAAGACTTGAAAATCTGTCAACATATGGCTAAACAATCCGGCGCATCGACCACACTGATCGATATGACCATTGCCGATTACCAGCAGTTGATGACGGACGGTTACGGCAATGAGGATATTTCAACGCTATATAGATTGAAAGCTATCGACCCGAAGCGATAGATTCGGATTGAAAATTAACCTAGACCTGTTAAAGTCAGCGGTACTTTGCACTTTTAAAGAAGAAATAGTCATGTCTGATTACAAAAAATACCAATGCGGCGTTTGCGGCCATATTTACGATGAAGCGGAAGGCGACCCTGATTCCGGCCTTGCGCCAGGCACCTTATGGAAAGACATTCCGGACGATTGGCGTTGCCCTGAATGCGGCGTGGAAAAAAGCGAATACGCCTTAATGGCCTAATCAATCCTTACCGGAGCACACCATGCACATCGTTATAATCGGCTCAGGCGTTGCCGGCGTCAGCTTTGCCGAAAAGTACCGGGCATTATCGGCCGATGATGACATTACGCTGGTAACCCGGGAACACGACGGCTATTATTCGCGACCATTGCTGTCCCGCGGTTTTAGCAAGGCCGATATTGAGCAGACCATCATCCTGAAGCCCTTTAATAAACTGCGCGAAAATAACATCAAGGTGCTTTGCGACGCTGAAGTAACGGCGATTAATCGTGCGGATAAATCCATAGTCATCCTTGGCGGTCAAGCGCTGCAATACGATAAACTGATCCTCGCGCAAGGGTCTTCCGCATTCATTCCGCCGCCATTCAGGCTGTATGAAAAGCTGTTTTTTTGCCTGAACAGTCTGAGCGATTTAAAAGCCTTGCGACGATTCCGGCAGGGCTTTTTAGATCAAAACCAACGTCCTGATTGGGCGATTGTCGGCGGCGGATTAATCGGTTGCGAAGTGGCGTCGGATTTAGCGGTGGCGGGCGACAAGGTTACCGTGTTTCATGCAATGGACCGGCTAATGGAACGTCAGCTGGCACCCGAAGATTCGATATTGTTACTTAAGGTGTTGCAAAATTCCGGCGTTAACGTTTTGTTAAATCAGGCCGTGCAGGCGTTTAGCCGCGAAAAAGACAAGATTTGCGTAAAAACCGAAGCGACAGCCGGGTTTGATGGACTGATAGTCGCCTGCGGATTTAAACCGCGTAACGAATTGGCGGAACTTGCAGGTCTCGAAACAGGCCGGGGCATCAAGGTTAATCAGCAGATGCAGACCAGCGATACATCCATTTACGCGCTGGGCGATGTCGCCGAACTGCCGAACGGCAAGCTTTACGCCTTTATTTTGCCGATACGCAATCAGGCCATATGGCTGGCGGAATTTCTGGCCGGACAGCAACAGGGTTTCTGGACGCCGCCGGTTTTTACCACCAAAGCCAAAGTGCATGGTTTTGAGGCCGTGCATCCGTATAATGTTTGATCTTGTTGCTCCCGCCGCCGCCTAAAATATGCCTCAACACCGTTACTCCGACGCCGAGCGCGCCGCCATCTACCGGGCTATTTATCAGCGTCGCGATATGCGCCATTTTTTGCCCGAGCCCATCGCCGCCGAAGTCCTGCACCGACTGCTGGATGCCGCGCACCATGCGCCCAGCGTCGGGTTTATGCAGCCGTGGCGGTTTGTCCGCATCAGCTGCCCTGAGTTGCGCAAAGCTATTCATGCCTTGGTCGAACAGGAACGTATCCGCACCGCCCAGGCTTTAGAAGAACGTGAAGATGCGTTTATGAAGCTGAAAGTGGAAGGCATACTGGAATGCTCGGAAGTGCTGGTCGCCGCCTTGTGCGAGCAACGGGAACAGTATATATTCGGTCGCCGCACCCTGCCGGAAATGGATCTGGCATCGTTGGCCTGCGCAATACAAAATATGTGGCTGGCAGCTCGCGCTGAAGGCATAGGCATGGGCTGGGTATCGATGTTCGAACCGCAAGCACTGAAAACGTTGTTAACCATGCCCGAAGACAGTCAGCCGTTCGCGGTTTTATGCCTGGGCCATGTTGCTGAATTCTATGACAAACCAATGCTAGAACAACAGCAATGGGCGAATCGTAAGGCTCTTAAAGATTTATTATTTGAAAACGTTTGGAATACACCGTGCCGCTAAATTTTGTCATCCCCCCGCTCAGATCAACACTGAGTGCGGATTTACAAGCCAAAATCGATCAGAAAACCAAACCGTTGGGCTCTCTGGGTCAATTGGAATCCCTGGCTTTACAGATCGGACGCTGTCAAAATAGCCTGACGCCACGATTAACTAAACCCTGCATTGTTATTTTTGCCGGCGACCACGGTATTGTCGAAGCCGGAGTCAGTGCTTATCCGCAAAGCGTTACCGCGCAAATGGTCTCCAACTTTTTGGCCGGAGGTGCGGCGATCAGCGTTTTTGCACGGCAGCATAATATAGAATTATTGGTAGTCGATGCCGGAGTCAATGCTGATTTATCGTCCCACCCCCAGCTGATTGATGCAAAAACCGGCAAAGGCACCCGGAATTTTCTCAACACTCCAGCGATGAATGCACAGGAATGCTACAAAGCCCTGCAAGCAGGAGCCGACCAAGTTTTGCGCCAACATCAAAACGGTAGCAACTGTATCGGTTTTGGCGAAATGGGCATTGGCAACAGCTCATCCGCCGCACTGCTCATGCACCGTCTAACCGGTCTGTCGTTATTGCGCTGTGCAGGTCGCGGCGCCGGTTTGAATGACGGGCAATTACAACATAAGTTAATCGTATTGCAGCGGGCATTGAATCGGCATAGAGCCGTAACAAAGCCTTTAGACGTACTGGCCACGTTCGGCGGCTTTGAAATCGCGATGCTGGTCGGCGCTTATCTCAAAGCCGCCGAACTCAGCATGCTTATCTTAATCGACGGTTTCATTACCAGCACCGCGTTATTGATCGCTCACAAGCTGTATCCTCACGTATTGGATTATTGCGTGTTCAGTCATATCTCCAGCGAACAAGGACATCAGGCTTTATTGGATCAATTGCATGCAAAACCGTTGCTGAATCTGGGCTTGCGCCTGGGCGAAGGTTCCGGCATTGCCATTGCTTACCCGCTAGTGCAATCCGCCGCCCTGTTTTTAAACGAAATGGCAACCTTTGCTGAGGCCGAAATTGATCGCTGAAAAAACCGATCCAAGATTTAAAGCGATAGATACCGCAGACTAACCATGCCCCCTCTAAAACTGTTCTTTCTAGCCCTCAGTTTCTACACCCGACTGCCAGTGTCGCAAGCGGTACGACTGCCAGGGATGCAGGAGGTAGAGCAACGCAGGAGCAGTTGCCGAGGGAACCGATGCGACCGACTGCCTGACCCGCTGGCAGCGGATTACCGACAGCTGCCCCAGGCAGCCGTTTATTTGCCGTTGGTCGGCTGGCTGGTTGGCAGCATCTGTGCCTTGGTGTTTTATTTGGCTGATTTAGTGTGGCCGCAGACTACAGCGGTGATCCTGGCGCTAATTGCCGGGATTTTGCTAACCGGCGCCCTGCATGAAGACGGCTTTGCCGATGTCTGCGACGGTTTCGGCGGGGGCTTCAATAAACAGCGCATTCTGGCGATCATGAAAGATTCCCATATCGGCGTTTACGCAGTTATGGGGCTGCTGTTAATGCTATTGCTGAAGATCAGCGTGCTGGCCGCAATGCCTGCCGCCGCCGTACCGTTAGTGCTGCCGGCCGGGCACAGCATCAGCCGCTTGTCGCCGTTGTTGCTGATGCAGCGGTACACTTACGCACGCGGCAATGACAGCAAGGCTTGGGGAGCCGTTTATAAACCCGGTTTCAGGGAATTGACTTTTGCTGCAGTCATCGCATTATTGCCCTTAGGGTTACTGCCTGCCCGGTGTACGCCAGCAATAATCCCGGTACTGGTTACCACGCTGTTTCTTGGGCGTTATTTTTACCGTCGTATCGACGGTTATACCGGCGATTGCCTGGGCGCAAGTCAGCAAGTTGCCGAAACTGTTTTTTATTTGAGCGTGAGTGCCTTATGGATATTTATTTAATTCGTCATACCCAAACCGCGACCGATCCGGGGCTGTGTTACGGGCAAAGCGATATTGCCTTGGCGGACAGCTTTGCCGACGAGATGGCAATTTTGCATGACAAACTGCCCGAATTTAGCGATGACTGCAAAGTTTACAGCAGTCCGTTAACGCGCTGCCTGCAATTGGCTAAGACTTTTTCAGACACGGTAACCACCGATACGCGTTTGCAGGAACTTGATTTCGGCGACTGGGAAGGCCAGCGTTTTGACGACATTGATGCCGCTGTTTTGCAGCAGTGGACCAATAACTTTGTCACTGCGGCGCCGCCCAACGGCGAGAATTTTGAAGATTTATATCAGCGTACCGGCAGCTTTTGGCAGGATTTATTGGCCGCCGAAGCTTCCGCTCCGGCTCACGCCCCTCGCCTACCTCCTGTAGGCGAAGCGCAACAGGTTGTAGTGGTAACCCATGCTGGCGTCATTCGCGCGTTACTGGCGCGCGCATTGAATCTGCCCTTAGCCAACTCGTTTCAACTGCGGATTGATTCCGGTTCCGCGCATAAACTGCGGCAAGTTGACGGTTACCTTTACGTCGAATACATCAATTTATAAATGAACCACGGCGGTAATATTTATCAGTTTGCCCGCAGAATCGGCTGCCTACCGGAACAGGTGCTGGATTTTTCGGCCAATATCAACCCACAGCAGGCGGTCGATTTAAGTTGTTTGCAAAAAGTGCCGCTCGGGCCTTATGCAGACCCTGATTACAGCGGGTTAAAACAGGCGATCAGGCAGCGCTATCCTTATCCGTCCGGTGTTGATATCGAAGTGTTTAACGGCGCGAGTGCGGCTATTTTCGCCTTGCTACGCAACCTGCAGCCGAAACACCTGGCATTATATGCGCCTTTGTATGGCGAATATGCGCATATTGCCGAAGAACTCGATTGTACGCTGCATTACATCGACCGATTCAGTCCGCTGATGGCGGATATTCCCGAGCGCAGCACGGTGATTTTTGTTAATCCATCGACGCCGGACGGTCAGCTTTACGACCTGCAAGCGTTGCTGGCAACATGGCAGGCGGCAACTTGCACTATTATTATTGACGAGTCGTTTCTGGACTTTTGTACTGCCGATTCCGTGGTCGAACAGATAACCCGTTACGACAAACTTTATCTGATCAAATCGCTAAGCAAGTTTTACGGCTGTGCCGGCATCCGCATCGGCTTTATTCTGGCGGCGACAGCGGCGATCACGGAACTGCGACGCTTTGAACCGGCCTGGAAACTGTCCAGTCTGGACATCGCCTATATGCAGCAGGCGCTGGCAAATACCGGATTCATCGAACAGAGCCGCCAGCAGACCGGCCATTTACGCGGATTGCTGCATCAAGCCCTGCATGATTCCGGCTTGTTCGATACCATTTATCCGGGACAGGCCAATTTTCTGTTAGCGCGCCTGGCGAACCAGGGTGATGGTTATCAGTTACAGGCGCAACTGGAAGCATCACGGATTTTAATCCGCATCTGTGATAATTTTGAAGGTCTGGATAAAAGTCATCTGCGTTTTGCGGTCAAGAATGAACAGGCCATAGCCCGACTTGCCGACAGCCTTCAAGTCATTGAGGAAGCGATGCCCACGTCGCGATTAACAGCAAATCGAAACCTGGGCGTAGGAACGGAAAAAAAATGAAACCATTAGCCGTCTTCGGCACCAGTTCAGATGCCGGAAAAACTACGCTGGTCATGGCCTTGTGCCGGATTTTTGCCGACCGGGGCCTAAAGGTCGCTCCGTTCAAGGCGCAAAACGTGTCCAACAATTCTGCGGTCACCCAAGAAGGCCGGGAAATCTCCAGAGCCCAATGCCTGCAAGCAGAAGCCGCGCGTGTCCAACCGAGTTATCTGTTCAACCCGGTGCTGCTTAAATCCCACGGCAACGGTTCGGTGCAGGTGATTGTCAACGGGCTGGTTTACCAAAACCAGTCGATTGCCGCCTATTACGCTGAAATCGACAACCTGAAACAGCAGGTCAAGCAGGCGTTTTCATTATTACAGCAGGACTATGAGCTGATCGTTGCCGAAGGCGCAGGCTCGCCGGTCGAATTGAATCTGCTGAACAAGGATTTGTCCAATACCTTTGTCGCCAATACCTTCAATACCCAAAATATCCTGGTCGCAGACATCGAGCGCGGCGGCGTGTTTGCCTCGATTTACGGCACCCTGGAGCTGATGGATCCGGTGATGCGCAGCAACCTGATCGGCGTGGTGATTAACAAGTTTCGCGGCGACCGACGCTTTTTCGACGAAGGCGAAAAAATCATCGCCGAACGCTTCGGCATTCCGGTTTTAGGGGTGCTGCCGTTTCAGCCGCTGAATATCGACATGGAAGATTCCCAGTCGCTACGCAATTACCGGCAACGTCTGCTTGATGCCAAAATCCGCATTGCGGTGATTGCCTATCCGGGTTTGAGCAATTATAACGATCTCGATGTATTGATGGGCGATCCCGAGCTTTATGTCGAACTGATCCACGCCTACCGTCCGCTGGCAGGTTTCGACATGGTGCTGTTGCCGGGCAGCAAAACCGTGATCCGCGATCTGCAATGGCTGAAAAAGCAGGGCTTGTTTGCAGAGATTTTACAGTTCAACAAACCGGTGTTCGGCATCTGCGGCGGCTATCAAATGCTCTGTCAGAGTTTGCATGATCCTGATGCCATGGAGTATGAAACTGCGATTGTGGAAGCGGGCTTGAGTTTTATCGACGACAGGGTGTTTTATCAAAGCCCTAAAATACTCGCACGCGGACACTATCCGCTGTTTTCATACGCCGAGATTCAGGGTTATGAAATCCATTGCGGACGCATGGATAAATACCCATTGTATTATCAGGGGGATCTATTTTGTGGCACTCACGTGCATGGGGTTTTTGATCACGATGCGTTTCGGACCGATTACTTTAAGGCCATTAATCCGCAGTATCAGGGCTATCGCTATGCGCATTACCGCGAGGCAGAAATACAGGGCTTTGCCGATATGGTCGCGGAAAATCTGGATATAGCCGCCATTTTGCAAGCTTTACAGGCGAACTGATGTTTTTTGAATTGGCGGCTTTGGCTTATCTTGTCGATCTATTTTTCGGCGAATTTCCCTGCAAACACCCGGTGGTATGGATGGGGGATTTTATTTCCGCATTTGAACGGCGTTTTTACGCTGACCGTATTTTGCCCGGCGCACTATTGGTGACCGGCTTAATCGCACTGACCTTATTGATCAGCGTCACGCTGGTTACTCTGTGCGGCCTTTTGCCGGACTGGTTGTCGCTGCTGATTTTGGCGATGTTTGCCTCCACCGGTCTGGCCATGAACATGCTGCATGAAAGCGTCGCCGCACTGTTAACCGCCGATCAACCTAAACAGGCATTAGCCTATCTGGTCAGCCGCGATACCCAAGACATGAGCGACACCGACATCTATAAAGCCGGCCTTGAAACCTGGGCGGAAAATCTCAGCGACGGCGTAATCGCGCCGCTGTTTTATCTGCTGCTGTTCGGCCTGCCGGGGCTTGCCGTGTATAAAGCCATCAACACCCTAGATTCAATGATTGCCTATAAAACCGAACGTTATTTTTATTTCGGCAAAACTGCAGCGATAATCGACGATATAGCCAATGTTATTCCTGCCCGATTGACCGCGTTGCTGATTGTGTCATTGGCGCAAGACAAGCAACGCGCCTGGCAGTGTCTACGGCATGACGGCAAAAAAATGGAAAGTCCCAATGCCGGACACCCGATCGCGGCAATGGCGGGAGCCTTGGGCGTTGCCCTGGGCGGCGATGCCCGTTATCATGGCCGAATCAAACATAAACCGACGCTGGGTTTACCGGTTCATCCGGTCGATAAAATCGCATTAACCAAGGCATTGCAAATGAAAACCGGCATTAATCTGATCGTTCTGAGCCTCTTGACCGCCGGAGCCTTGCTGTCATGAAAACCCTGTTTACAGGCGGTATCAAAAGCGGCAAATCCCGATTAGCGGAAGCGTACATTTTAGAACAGCCGGCAATAGAAAAGCCTTATTATCTGGCGACTACCGAGTTTTTTGATGACGAAATGCGAGCGCGAATCGATATACATCAACAGCGTCGCCAGGACTTATTTGTCACCCTGGAAGAACCCGTTAAACTGTTTGAAACAGTGCAAAAATGCCGACGGCCGGTGCTGATTGAATGCGTGTCGATGTGGCTGAACAATCAGCTTTATTACCAAATTCCCGAAGCGGATATTTTGCAGGAACTGCAAGCGGTGCTACAGTTAAGGTGTGACATGGTGCTGGTGCACAACGAAGTCGGGCTGAGCGTCATTGCCGATAATCGTCTGGCCCGGCAGTTTGTCGATCTGTCCGGAAAAGCCGCACAATTAATGGGACAACACTGCGATCAGGTATTTTTTTGCAGTGCCGGTTTAAAAATAAACATGAAGTGAATTACCCCGACCTAAAGGACGGGGCTTCTAACGTCAATGGCACGAGCAAGAACGGAGGATTTACGTCCCCTGACTTGGCTAACAGTGCCTCGGTTAGCAGTACCGGCGATTCCCGCCGCTATCATACGTTGCGCTT
>JAGXGY010000058.1 GCA_024636505.1 Methylobacter sp.
AAAAACTGAGGACAGGTTCAGGCTATGGGTGTTGTTTTTATGTCCGCCCGACATGATCGTAGTTGACGGATAGAATCCCGAAATAATAGCTCTCCAAACATGAGTGAGAGCCTGTGGATAAATTTTTTGTCGTGTACAGAGGATTATTTCTATTAGTGCGATTACTTAGTAGGGTAATTATTCCGATCTTTTAGCCAAAGGGTTGATATTCACGGTTTTTTCCATGGATTGACGCTGGCACATCCTGTGTTCCGGGTTTTGGCAATCCGCAGGATGGCGTTGATATAATTTGCGTTACCGGGCAGGTTGTTTTTTTCAATACGATGCATCGGAGCTGTACGGAGTCGCAGTTTGCGGTTCGTACCTCAGCGCAAACTGGTCAACAATGATAAGATCAACAAAATCACATCCCTATTTCAGGAGCAAGCCATGATTCATATCGAACCCAACCAACCCGGCAGCAATGTCAACTTCAAATCCCGTTATCAAAACTTTATCGGCGGCAGTTGGGTCGATCCGGTTAATGGGCAGTACTTTGAAAATTCAAGCCCTATCAACGGCAAAGTTTTCTGCGAAATACCCCGTTCCAGCGCCGAAGATATTGAACTGGCGCTGGATGCCGCCCATGCGGCCCGAACAGCCTGGGGCGATACGTCGGTCACTGAGCGTTCGAATCTGCTGCTGAAAATAGCCGACCGGATTGAGGCCAACCTTGAAACGCTGGCGGTCGCCGAAACCTGGGATAACGGCAAGGCGGTGCGCGAAACGCTGGCAGCGGATATTCCGCTGTGCGTCGATCATTTTCGCTACTTTGCAGGCTGCATCCGCGCCCAGGAAGGTTCCATCGGCGAAATCGACAAGCATACCGTCGCTTACCATTTCCACGAACCGCTGGGCGTGGTCGGGCAGATTATCCCGTGGAATTTTCCGTTGCTGATGGCTTGCTGGAAGCTGGCTCCCGCTTTGGCGGCAGGCAATTGCGTGGTGATGAAACCGGCAGAACAAACGCCTGCGTCTATTCTGGTATTGATGGAAATCATCGGCGATTTGTTGCCCCAAGGCGTGGTCAATATCGTCAACGGCTATGGCGCGGAAGCCGGACAGGCGTTGGCGACCAGCGCCCGGATTGCCAAAATAGCCTTTACCGGCTCGACGCCGGTCGGATCGCATATTTTAAAATGCGCGGCGGAAAATATCATTCCTTCCACGGTTGAATTGGGCGGCAAATCGCCGAATATCTTTTTTGAGGATGTATTGAACCAGGAAGATGATTTTGTCAGCAAATGTATCGAAGGCGCGGTGCTGGCGTTTTTCAATCAGGGCGAAGTGTGTACCTGCCCTTCGAGGCTGCTGGTTCAGGCATCCATCTATGACGAATTTATTGCCAAAGTCATTGCCCGCGCCAGGCAGATTAAACGCGGCAACCCGCTGGACACCGAGACGATGGTGGGCGCGCAAGCCTCCAGGCAACAGTTCGACAAGATTCTGGGTTACATGCAGATTGGCAAGGATGAAGGCGCTGAAGTGTTAATGGGCGGCAAGGCCGAATCTTTGGGCGGCGGTTTCTCCGAAGGCTATTATATTGAACCGACCATCATGAAAGGCGGCAACAAAATGCGCATCTTTCAGGAGGAAATTTTCGGCCCGGTCATTTCGGTCACCACCTTTAAGGATGAGGCGGAAGCCTTGGCGATTGCCAACGACACGCAATTTGGTCTGGGCGCAGGCGTGTGGACGCGCGACACCAACAGGGCTTACCGGATGGGGCGCGGTATTCAGGCCGGACGGGTTTGGATCAACTGTTACCACCATTATCCGGCGCACGCGGCTTTCGGCGGTTACAAGAAATCAGGCATAGGTCGTGAAAATCATAAAATGATGCTGGATCATTATCAGCAAACCAAAAACATGCTGGTCAGTTACGACATCAATCCGTTAGGATTTTTCTAGGCTTGATCATCCTGCTTGCTGGTTTAAACCTCGGGCTTTAGAGAGGGAAGGTGTCGATTATGGAGTCATAATCTGCAATTAAGGTAATTCTGCTCTAATCATTTCTGTCAGTTTTATTATGAGGAAATGGTAATGTTAAACGAACTTATATCTTCAGCTACTTTACTTCAATCTTATCTTACCTGGCTTATCAGTTTGTCATCAGGAAAGGGGGCAACATTTATCTTGTTAATGGTTTTTGTGACCTTTGTGATTGCCGAGCTTCAGTCTCCCAGAGAAAAGTGGCCTCTAAAACAGTTGCTGCAGTCCTATCGTATCAACATCGGCTTATTTGTTTTTAACGGTGTTTTTATGTCGCTATTGTCGGTGCCATCGCTGTTGATGCTGGCTGAACACTACGCTGATAAAGGGCTGCTCAACGCTATTTCTAATCCGGTATTGAGAGCGGTTCTTTCGTTTTTAGCCATTGATTTGCTGCTGTATTTTTTACATAAAGCCAGCCACAGTGCTGATTGCTTATGGATGTTTCATAAGGTGCATCACAACGACCCTTATTTGAATGTTTCAACGGCATTTCGGATACATTTTCTGGAAATGATCATTATCAACAGCATGAAAGCGATGCTGATTATTGTTTTAGGAATATCCGCATCATTGATGCTGGCCAATGAACTGGTCATCATCATTTTTACCATGATGCATCACACGAATATTTCCTTTCGGGGTCAGCAAATTCTGGGTCGGATTATTATCACTCCGTATTTGCATCGCGTTCACCATTCAACTCGGCGTGAGGAGCATGACAGTAATTATGGCGCGGTTTTGTCGGTATGGGACAGATTGTTCGGCACATTGGCGGAGTTGAAACCCGCTGCAATCGGCCTTAACAAAAGCTCGCGGCCAGGCTTTATCAATTTGCTGAAGTACGGATTTACAACGGCGGACAATGGCGCTGCTCAACCGGTTAATCTTGAGATAATGATCGCTGAAGCAGCTTATTACAAAGCCGAAAAGCGCGGTTTTAACCCGGGTAATGAACTTAAAGATTGGCTGGATGCAAAACGTGAAATTATCAGCTCGGTTTACGGCGAGCAACGCGTAATGAACAATTTTCCACAGAAATATCGGGATTGGATTCGGCGTGTGACCCATAGTTTAAATGGCGGAAACCGAAAATATCCACTATGTCGAAAACAGGCTAATTGAGAAGACAGCGGGAGCTTTGTTGAGCAATTTTTGAGTGTGCTTCCCCGCATTCGAGCATGCAAACAGTCTCCGATACGGAGGGATGTTGATCCATATGGATCAACATCCCTGATCCAGTTATTTTTTTAGGTATCTTTAAAAATTATAATTATACTCAATCGGGTATTACGCCGTTCCGGTAAAAACGATTATAAATAACCAATGCAGGGGGAAGTTAATGGAAAGAAAAGAAGCGATGGACTTTATGATTAAGTTATTAAAACTTATGTTGCATAAAGAAGGGTCCGATTTATTTATTACCGCCGGTTTTCCGCCTGCAATAAAAGTTAAAGGCAAAATGTCGCCGGTTTCGCAACAGCCCTTGTCGGCTAACGATTCCAAAGCGCTGACCCAGAGCATCATGAACGACAAGCAGCTCAAGGAGTTTGAAGAAACGCAGGAATGCAATTTCGCCATTTCGCCTGCCGGGTTATGTAGGTTCCGGGTCAATGCTTATGTTCAGCAGGGCTGTCAGGGCTTGGTTATCCGGGTCATTGCCGCAGAAATACCCAATTTCGATCAGTTGGGATTGCCGTCTGTTTTAAAAGAAGTGATGATGAACAAAAACGGCCTGGTTATCATGGTCGGCGGTACCGGTTCCGGTAAATCGACATCGATGGCGGCAATGATCGACCATCGCAACGCCAATAGTTACGGACATATCATCACCCTGGAAGATCCTATTGAATATGTGCATACGCATAAAAACTGCGTGATGATGCAAAGAGAAATCGGCGTCGACACCAAAAGCTGGGAAGCCGGACTGCACAATACCTTGCGTCAGGCTCCCGACGTGATTGTGCTGGGTGAAATTCGCAGCGCTGAGATTATGAATTACGGCCTGGAGTTTTCCCAAACCGGCCATCTGGCCTTGGCTACCTTGCATGCCAATAACGCCAATCAAGCTATCGACCGGATTTTAGGTTTTTTTCCGCAGGAAGCGCAAACAAAATTGATGCAGGATGTTTCAGTCAATTTACGCGCCATTATTTCTCAACGATTGGTTAAAACCGTTGATGGCGGGCGTTGTGCGGCCATTGAGATTCTATTGAATACCCCGTTGATTTCCGATTATATTGCCAAAGGCGAGGCCTCCAGTATCAAGCCGCTAATGGCTAAATCCCGTGAATTGGGCATGCAAACCTTCGATCAGGCTTTATTGGAGCTTTATCAGTCGGGCCGAATAGAGTATGAAGAAGCGTTAAGAAATGCAGACTCTCAAAATGAGTTGCGCTTGCAAATCAAACTGGCATCGGGTGAAGACCGGTCGTCAGGCGGACTTTCGCTACAATCCAAAGGCGACGACAGTGATGGAAACGATGAGGATTTGCCATCAGAAAATATAACCAAGGGCATTGTTAGAAACTAAAATATTGCCGGGTAGTCAGGCAAATTAAATAATTCATCCCCATTGCGCAGGGGCGACCGGTTGCCCCTGTCATTAATAAAAAAAATCAGATACCGATATGACCCTATTACCTTATTTAAAATTGATGCTGGAAAAAAATGCGGATAGTTTGTCTTTAAAAGCAGGCTCTCCCGCACTTCTAGGATTAGCCGGCGAGGAATATCCTCTGGGTAAAAACGAGCTAAGCCCGAATATAATTAAAGAAATGGTTTTTGGCTTGCTTAATGACGATCAGAAACAGGAACTCATTGAAAACAAAGCGCTAATGTTTGCTTGCGCCGCGCCGGAAGGCGAGAAATTTAAGGTTAGCGCTAAGGTTGAAGGCAACAGTCTGATGTTGTTGATCGTCCCGGACTTAGGGCAAGTCAATATCGAACCCGCTGAACTGGAAACGGTGAGTTATCAGGTTTTGGGTGTCGCGCCGACAGCTGATTTAAATATTTTTCCGTATCTGGCGGAAATGATTAAACTGGAAGCTTCGGATTTGTTTTTAACCGTAGGATCGACGGTTAAACTCAAGATTTCCGGACGCGCCGTATCTATGGACGACTTTTTGCTGACTCCCGAGTTAACTCAGTCGGGGGCTTTCGGAATTATGACGCAGGAACAAATCGATGAGTTTCTTGTTACCAAAGACCTGGATTTTGCGATCAGTATGCCGGATGGCAGTGCGCGTTTTCGCGCCAATGTCTTTTCTCAGCGCAAAACGGTAGGTCTGGTTATGCGCTTGATTCCCTCGGTTATTCCTACCGGCAAGGACTTGGGTACCCCGGACATTTTAATGGAATTGATCATGGCCAAGCGCGGCCTGCTGCTGATGGTAGGCGGTACTGGATCAGGAAAATCAACTACGCTGGCCGCCATGATTAACCACCGCAATGCCAATTCGGCAGGGCATATTTTAACGATTGAAGACCCGGTCGAGTTTTCCCACCCTAACTTGAAATCCATTGTTAATCAGCGTGAGGTCGGTGTCGATACGGAATCCTATGCCAGAGCGTTAAAAGCGTGTTTGCGGGAAGCGCCGGATGTCATCCTGATCGGCGAGATTCGGGACCGGGAAACCATGTCAGCGGCTCTGGAATTGGCCAATACCGGTCACTTATGCATATCGACCATGCACGCCAATAATGCCAATCAGGCCATGGAACGAGTCGTCAATATGTTCCCTCATGAATATCATGCGCAATTGTTTATGGATCTGGCCACCAATTTAAATGCCGTTATTTCCCAGCGCTTGATTCCCGACACCAAAGGCAAGCGTTGCGCCGCGATTGAAGTGATGATTAATACCCCGCATATAGCAAGCCTGATTTTAAAAGGCGAGTTGAATGAAATTAAAACGGCGATGGCATCAAGCGGCAGCAAAGGCATGAAGACCTTTGACGATGCTTTATTTGGCTTGTACACAGACAAGAAAATCAGTTTGGATGAAACACTGAAAAATGCCGATTCCAGTAACGACTTGGAAGCCAGGATTAATTTCGGCTGAGATAAGGGCGGTAAGGCGGATTCGCGCCAGCAATCCGCCTTACCGCTTTAGTTCGGCGCTGGGGTGTTAAACGCCTAGCGTAAAGGTAAGGGGCGCGCCGCTAACGAAAGCCAAGCGAAGCCGCCGAACCTTGATAAAAAACAAAACATCAAAACCGCTAACGGGCGGCGCGTCCCTTTGACCGACTTGTTGGGCTTTTGATGGATGCAGATTGCGTTATTTAGGTGGATTGGTTATTTGATGAGCGATAAATGCCCATGCTGAGTCCCAAACTTTATCGATAACATAGCCACCAGCCACTAAGAGTAGAGCTAATATTGCCGCTGCTATAGCAAGCTTTGTGTTAACTTTGGATACTTCTTCTTCAACTGATTTTGTTCGGTTATCGAGTGTGTCAACTGATCTTCCAAGCTGATTAATAGCTTCTGTCAATTGACCTATCGAACGTTGCATTTCCATAACAGCTTGCAAAGTAAAGCTATGGTCAATCATTGGCGATGATGGTGGCACATTCGGGAAATCTCTAGGGATTTCTGCTGCTCCACTGCTGGATGGATTATCCGTATCATTGCGATTGCTAGTAGCCATCTGGTGATGCCTCCAAATTTGATTTCATCCAATCCCATACTGAACTTGGTGCACGCCCATAATAAGAAGAAGTAGCCAAAACAACGGCATTACCATTGGATTTTTCTGGATTTTTGGCATCGTAAATACCTAACTGAGCAACAACATCGATAGCAGTTGAGTTGCTAGATACTAACCACTGAGTATCTGTGATTCTAAGATGATGTTTTGGGAAAACTGTTTCAATTGCCCTTTCTAGCTCAGGTTGCTGAGTAGGCATAAGAATAGCGAAAATAGTCATTGTCATACCCGTAAATAACTGATGAGACGGCACGGCTATGGAAAGGATAAACCATAACTTTACTTAAATAGTTGGGGTAAATTATAGCAGATAGAAAGTAGTAAAGGATACTAGGCCAAAAGCCATGCTGTGCGGAACGCCTAGACTTTTTAGTAGGTACGCCCAACGTAAAGCTAACCGGGCGCGGCATGGCGGCGCAAATTTTCTATTACCGAACAAAATAGAAAATCAGGCTGTTTGAATAGGGTAATGCTCAGAAAACACAAGGTCATTGCTTCCGTTATTATTGGATATTTGACAACAAACCTTTCTTAATAAATAGGTAAATAAGGCTCGATAATAAAACAACCTTTGAGATAGAGGTGCCTTTCTTGAAAGCAATTGATCTGCATAGTTTTTATGCTTGTTCAATGCATCATGTACATAAGTGACCATTATTGATTCTAATTTTTCAATTGCTTCTTTGGATAAATCGGCTTGTGCGGCTAAGGATAAATCAATCAAACCGCAACCCAATGATTACCTTCTTTTCTGGCATAGCATCTTAAGGTTAGTTGTTTATTGTTCATAAGATGAAACACGGATAGCATATAAAGTAGGAGAAATAAAGTTTTTGTAGAGGGTGTAAATAATTTCGTGTAACTGAAAGTCACTTTGGAAAATACGACTACAGGGATGTAGAAGGTAGAGCAATGCATGGAGCAATTGCCGAAGCTGGTATAATAAATAAATTTTCCAATTTTTTGAGTAATATGAGTAAACAAAGAAAAGCAGTGGCGTTAATTTCCGGCGGCCTGGATTCCATGCTGGCGGCAAAAACCATCATGGAACAGGGTATTCATGTCGAAGGCATTAACTTTTTCACCGGTTTTTGCGTGGAGGGCCACACCCATGCGATCAGAGCCAATGACAAAGCCAAGCCTAAACGCAACAACTCCTTATGGGTCGCCGAACAGCTGGGCATCAAGCTGCACATCGTCGACGTGATCGAGGAATATAAAGATGTGCTGATCAACCCGAAGCACGGTTACGGCGCGCACATGAATCCTTGTCTCGATTGCAAGATTTTTATGGTCAATAAGGCCAAACAATGGCTTAAGGAAAACGATTTCGACTTTATTATCACCGGTGAAGTGATCGGTCAACGGCCGATGTCGCAACGCAGAGCGACCATGCCGATCATATCCGCACAATCCGGTGCCGATGATTTATTGCTGCGGCCTTTGTGCGCAAAAAATCTGCCTGAAACCTTGCCGGAACGCGAAGGCTGGGTCGATAGAGAAAAGCTGCATGATATTACCGGGCGCTCACGCAAGCCGCAGATGGCGATGGCCGAGCAATTCGGTATTGATGACTATGCCCAGCCTGCAGGCGGTTGCTGTTTTTTGACCGATGCCAGCTATTCGGCCAAACTGGTCGATCTATGGAAAGCACGCGACGGCGATAAACAATACGACCTGGATGATGTGATGCTGTTAAAAGTCGGTAGACACATCCGGCCTGAGCAGAATTTTAAAGTCATTGTTGCCAGGGAAGAAGGCGAGGGCCGTTTTATGGAAGGCTATAAAAAAGAATTTATCACGCTGAAGTGCGTCAGTCATCCCGGCGCCCTGGCACTGGTGGACGGTTCGCCTTCCGCTGAGGATTTATTTACCGCAGCCAGAATTACCGCCCGCTACGGCCAGGGACGCAATGCCGAGCAAGTCGATGTCAGCATTAGCGATAAAGACGGTTCCGAACGGATTATTCAGGTCAAACCGTTTGCGGTCGACGAAATACCACAGGAATGGTTTATATGAGCCGGGAAGTTCTCAATGCTCGCCGTCTGCTGTGTCCTCTGCCGGTCATTCGTACCCAGGATAAAGTCAAACAGCTTAAAGCAGGCGATCAGCTGGAGATTATCTGTACCGATCCTGGTGTGATGCAGGACATCCCCGCCTGGTGCCGGATTAATGGGCATAAAGTGCTGGAAACTATTTCCGCTGATCATCAATACATTATTATTCTGGAAGTAGGTGCGTCATGACTGAGGTTTTAGTCGTTATCCCGCCCTTGGGCTACGCGGTTCCGGTGCCTATGCAGCGTACTCGTGGTTATACGAATCTTGAAGCGCACCGGAATAAAGTCATCCAAGCCCATGATAACGAGGCATTATTCTGGAGGGGGTAAGGAATGGCTGAGGTTTCAGATGCCGTAAAAATGGATAAACTCAAGGCTCGTGCCAGCTATGTCGGCGCGGCGATTAATATTTTCCAGACGCTGATTAAAATCGGTTTCGGCATCCTTGGGCAATCGGCGGCTTTAATTGCCGACGGTATTCATTCGCTGTCGGATCTGCTCAGCGATTTGCTGGTGATTATTGCGGTCAGATTAGGCAGTCGCGAGGCCGATCACGAACACCCTTACGGTCATCGCCGCTTTGAAACCATTGCAACGGTCATTCTGGGATTTAGCTTAATCGCGGTTGGCGGCGCTATCACCTGGTCGGTCTTGGAACGCATGGCGAATCCGGAACATTTGCCGGTGCCTAACATGTTGTCATTAGGTGTTGCAGCGGTTTCAATTCTGGTCAATGAATGGCTGTACCATTACACTAAGCGTATCGCTAAAAAAACCCGCTCCAAATTACTGCTGGCCAACGCCTGGCATCAGCGCAGTGATGCGATCTCGTCCCTGGTGGTTTTATTCGGCATCGGCGCAGTGCTTATGGGCTATCCGCTGGCCGATGGCGTTGCCGCCATCGTGGTTGCGTTAATGGTGGCTAAAATCGGTTTGAACCTGGTGTTTGAAAGCATTAAGGAGCTGGTCGACACCTCGTTGCCGCCGGAACTGGTTGCCGAGATCAAGGCAGCTATTCATGCCATTGACGGCGTCGAAGGCATCCATTTATTGCGCACCCGACACATGGGCGAGGATGCGCTGATTGATGCGCATATCGTTGTCGATCCGCGCATTACCGTGTCCGAAGGGCACATGATCGGCGACATCGTTCGCGATGATTTGATCAGGCGTTTTGACGATGTGATGGATGTGCTGGTGCATGTCGACCCCGAAGACGACGAAAGTTTGCAGGAGCAATCCCGGCCGCTGTCTCGCGGCGAAGTGCGGCGCTTGTTGAATCGCTATCTGGCCGATTTTAACACGGCTATCGACGGTTTTAGAATCCACTATCTGGACGGCCAGATTGAAGTCGAAGTGATTTTGCCTTTTGCCGTCAGCGAATCACCGGAACGGTTAGCGGCAATAAAAAAGCAATGTCGACTGATGTCGGTGGACATTAAAAAAATCGATAATGTGTTTGTATTTTTTAAGGTTTAACGAGGCGTAATTTATGGCAGTAGGGCAGTGCAGTTTTCCAACCATGCATCCGGTCGCAGGCATCACGCTGGGTACCGCCAATGCAGGCATCAAGCAAACCGTCAGGGATGATATTCTGGTGATTCAAATGCCTGAACAGGCAACGTGTGCGGCGGTGTTTACCCAGAACGCCTTTTGCGCGGCGCCCGTGCATGTGGCGAAAGCGAACCTGGCGCAGAGTCCGCGCTGGCTGCTGATCAATTCCGGCAATGCCAACGCCGGCACCGGCGAGCAAGGCATGAAGGACGCGTTGGCGACCTGTGCCGACCTTGCCGACGTGGTCGACGGTGCGGCAAACCGGGTGCTGCCTTTTTCCACCGGCGTCATCGGCCAGCCGCTGCCGGTGGGCAAAATCAAAGCCGCGTTGCGGGAAGCGGTCAGCAACCTGGATGACGCCAACTGGGGCAAGGCCGCCCAGGCGATCATGACTACCGACACTTTCCCGAAAGGCGTATCCAAAGTCATTGAAATTGACGGCCAACCCATCACCATCAGCGGCATTTCCAAAGGTGCAGGCATGATCCAGCCGAATATGGCGACCATGCTGGGCTTTATGGCGACCGATGCGAAAATCGACCAAGCGCTGTTGCATAACTGTCTGGCGCTGGCCGTTGAGCAATCGTTCAACCGCATCACCGTCGATGGCGACACTTCCACCAACGACGCTTGCGTATTGATGGCCAGCGGTTGTTCGTCGGCTCCTGAAATCAAGCAGGACAGCGAACATTACCCGATTTTTGCCGACGCGGTAATGACTGTCTGTAAACAACTGGCCGAAGCCATTGTCCGCGACGGCGAAGGCGCAACCAAGCTGATCCGCATCGTGGTCGAGCAGGCCTTGAGCGATGAAGAAGCGGTGCGCGTCGGTAAAACCATCGCTCATTCGCCGCTGGTGAAAACCGCCTTTTTCGCCAGCGACCCGAACTGGGGACGGATACTGGCAGCCGTGGGGCGCTCCGGGGTTGAAAATATGGTACTGGAAGACGTGCAGCTGTATCTGGATGAGGTCTGCATCGTCAGAAACGGCGGCAGGGCTGACGATTACACCGAGGAAGCCGGGCAAAAAGTGATGAATCAGCAAGAGATCTCCGTGACCGTCAAACTGGGGCGCGGCGAGGCGGTGCAGGAAGTGTTAACCTGCGATTTGTCCTATGAGTACGTGAAGATCAATGCGGAATACAGGACTTAAGAGCCGGGTGAAGGACGAAGGATTATCGTTCCCATGCTCCGCGCTCATCCTTATACACAAGTGTCTGTGAGACTAACGGGAGTGCAAGCTTTGCTTGCCTTTGCAGGCGAAGCCTGCACTCCATCAGCCGATTTACAACTTTGCACTTATCGATAAGCGGGAAACTGGGGTGTCGACCGAAGATGTGTATGAATATGCGCATAACGAGGAGTACCCCGGCATGGGAATGCAGTCTTGGACGCTCCAGCGTTAACTAACAAAATGAACCCACTTCAAGTCGCCGTAGGCGTAGTCAAAAACCCGGAAGGAAAAATCCTGATTTCCTTGCGTCATGCCGATTTGCACCAAGGCGGCCTGTGGGAATTTCCCGGCGGCAAAATTGAAGCATCGGAAACGGCAGAACAAGCGTTAACCCGCGAACTCAAGGAAGAACTCAATATTACCGTGACAGCGGCAACCCCGCTGATTACCGTCAACCATCAGTACCCCGATCGGTTTGTGCGGCTAAACGTTTTCTTGGTCGAACAGTTTTCAGGTGTAGCCAAAAGCTTGGAAGGCCAGCCGTTTAAATGGGTAACACCGGCTGAACTGGAACATTATGCATTCCCCGCCGCCAATCAGCCGATCATCACCGCCGCCCGGTTGCCGCATCATTACGCGATTCTGGATGACGCGGATCAGGCCTTGTTGCTGACCAACCTGCAAAAGCTATTGAACCGGGGCGTCAAGCTGATCCAGGCCAGATTGAAAACCCTGCCGCCCGCCGCCGTCGCAAAGTTTATCGAACAGGCTTACCCCTTATGCCAACAGCAACAGGCGGTGCTGTTAATAAATTCCACCGTCGAATGTTCAGCCGAAGTAGACGGTATCCACCTGACCGGCGGCCACTTAATGGCTTTGACCAAGCGTCCCGAAAACTGCCGATGGCTGGCTGCGTCATGCCACAATCTTGAGCAATTGCATCAGGCGCAAAACATCGGCGTGGATTTTGTGGTGCTGGCGCCGGTGCTGGCAACCCAAACTCATCCGGGCGCAGCAGCGTTGGGTTGGGAGCAATTTGCCGACTTGGTCGCCAAGGTCAACCTGCCTGTTTACGCTTTGGGCGGCATGACCGAAACCAGCCTGACTACAGCGCGACAAAGCGGAGGACAGGGGATAGCGGCAATCAGAGCTTTTCTGGAAAATCGGCTGCCAATACTGTAGGGTGAATTCATTCGCCCCGGAATAAACATGCCCCGTGACGATCTGCTAAAAGGCAGAACTGCTTTATGGGATGCAATCTGACCGTAAAGGCGAATAAATTCGCCTTTACAAATGGATAGTTTAAGCCGTCGGCAGATGCCCTCTATAAAACGCCAATACTATGTTAATATTGGCGTCCTGGATTTTTTATCGCCGCGCTAATGACTCAAATGTCTCCCCCTGCTCAATTAATCGATCGCTTCGGCAGAGTCGTTGATTATTTGAGAATCTCGATTACCGACCGTTGTGATTTCCGTTGCCTGTATTGCATGGCTGAAGATATGACGTTTTTGCCGCGCGCCCAGGTTTTAACGCTGGAAGAGCTTTATACGCTGGCGCAAGCCTTCGCCGAATTGGGCGTAAAAAAGATCAGGATCACCGGCGGCGAGCCTTTGGTCAGAAAAGGGGCGTTGGAGCTGCTGCAAAACATCGGCACTATCGAAAGTCTAAATGAGCTGGTGATAACCACCAATGGCTCCCAGCTTGAAACAATGGCGGCCTCTTTAAAAGACGCGGGCGTCAAACGCATTAATATCAGTCTGGATACGCTGGATGCCGACAAGTTTAAGGCGATTACCCGAACCGGCGATTTGGCGCAGGTGCTTAGAGGTATTCAGGCTGCCAAGATTGCAGGATTTGAACGGCTAAAAATCAATGCGGTTATTCTGAAAGACAGGAACCATCGGGAAGTAAACGATCTGGTGCGGTTTGCGGTCGATAACGGTATCGATATCAGCTTTATCGAGGAAATGCCGCTGGGCGTCGTCAACCAGCATGACCGGGCGGAGGCCTATTACTCCAGCGATTTGATCAAAGCCGATCTGGCGAAGAATTTTGCTTTAGTCGCTACGCCGGAAAAAACCGGCGGACCGTCGAATTATTTTAATGTGGCAGGCACACAAAGCCGTGTCGGTTTTATTTCCCCGCACAGCGAAAACTTTTGCGGCAGCTGTAACCGGGTGCGTTTAACCGTTGAAGGGCGGTTGCTGTTATGCCTGGGCAATGAGCATTCGGTTGATTTGAAACAAGTCATTCGAGCTAATCCGGGGGATATGGCGCTGTTGAAACAGGCCATTGTCGATGCGATGCTGATCAAGCCGGAAAAACACGAATTTAATATTAACGAGCAGCCGGTTATATTGCGCTATATGAGTATGACGGGGGGCTGAAAAGCAGGCGAAAGGCTCAAGACGAAAGGCGAAAAAAGCCGCGTGAGATATTGAGCCTTAGGTCTTGTACAAGCCGGATGGGGTTTGCAGCCCCGTTAGGCTGGAATCCTTCGCTTTTCGTCCTTGGTCTTTTGCCTTTTTCACCTTTTACCAGAGATTTCAAAAAATGTCTTTCGCCCAGCTCGGTTTAACCGAGGAACTTCTTAAAGCTGTAGCCGATCAGGGCTATGTCACGCCAACGCCGGTACAACAACAAACCATTCCACTGATCCTTGAAGGCAAGGACGTGTTGGCAGGCGCGCAAACCGGCACAGGAAAAACCGCCAGTTTTACCTTGCCGTTATTGCAACGGCTGGCCGAAAATCATGACCCGCATCAACAGCCGCGCCGTGTCCGTGCGCTGATTTTAGTGCCGACCCGTGAGCTGGCAGCGCAGGTCTACGAAAGCGTCAAAACTTACGGCGCGCATTTGCCGTTGCATGCGGAAGCGGTGGTCGGCGGTGCCAATATCGGCATCCAGACGCGTCAACTACGCCGGGGTTGCGACATTATCGTAGCGACGCCGGGGCGCTTGATCGATCATGTGCAGCAGCGCAATGTCAATCTGGCCAACGTGGAAATGCTGGTGCTGGATGAGGCGGACCGTATGCTCGATATGGGTTTTTTGCCCGATATTAAGCAAGTGATGGCGCTGATGCCTAAAAAGCGGCAGAGTCTGCTGTTTTCTGCGACCGTGCCGAATGCGATCAAATCGCTGGCCGCACAATTGTTGAGCAATCCGGTTGAAGTCGAAGTCGCCAAGCAAAATGCCACCGCTGACAACGTTTCGGAACGGGTTTACGGCATCGGCCGCGAATACAAGCGCGAATTATTGTCCTATCTGATCGGCAGCAATAACTGGAAGCAGGTACTGGTATTCGTGCGCACCAAACACGGTGCCGACCGTCTGGAAAAACAGTTGATTGAGGACGGCATCCGTACCGCTGCGCTGCATGGCGACAAAACCCAAGGCGCACGTAACAAAGCACTGGAACAGTTTAAAACCGGCAAGGTTTCGGTATTGGTGGCGACCGATATTGCCGCGCGCGGACTGGATATTGACGACTTGCCGCATGTAGTGAATTTTGATGTGCCGCAAGTGCCGGAAGATTATATTCACCGGATTGGCCGTACCGGACGCGCAGGTTTAAGCGGTGAAGCCTTGTCGCTGGTATGTCCGGAAGAAGCCTGGATGCTGGTGGAAATCGAAAAACTGCTCAAGCGGCAAATTCCGCGTGTCGCCGATACCGGCTATGAGCCGGTATCGTTAAAAGTGATCGATGCCCCTAAAAAGAACGCGCCCCATAAAACCACCGGTAAAAAGGATATGCGCCATACCAAAAAACCGGCGGTTCGCGGCGCTAAACCGACGTTCCGCGGCGTGAAACAGTCTGACAGTAAGCGGATCGAATCAAGAGGCAAGGGAAGATCAGGTTCCAGGGGCAAAGATTAAGGTAGCGGATGATTTTCTGTAACTATTCAGCCATTAATGTAATAAAACGCAGATGATGCGGATGAATAGGATAAACACTAATCTTAATTATCAGTGTCATCTGCGTTCTATTTTTCTAACCGTTGAGTAACTGTCAAACGGTGTGATTTATTGTTGAACCAGTATCCAGGGTTTGACCACAACGGCCCATACTTCGGCATCGGCCTCAAGCCAGTCGATTGCCTGCTGATCGGATACTAATGCGACCTGATGGCTTTGCATCCATAACGCTACCTGATCTTTATTGTCGGTGGAAAACTGGTAGGCTGCATCGACTAAATCCAGGTCTGATGCGACGAATACCGCAACGCCGCCGGCAAAAAAACGCTGCAATTCTTTCCAGGCGATTAGTGAGGTTTCCAAATTTACTTTTTCTTTGGTGATATCGCAACAGTTTGATTCGTTCATATTTTTCTCTTTACGGTGTTTCGCCAAGCTGATGTTTACACATTTTGAATGGTGCTGTTGTCAGCTCAGCTGTTATTCTATATCACGATTATAAACCACTAAATCAAGAGAGATAAATCATGTCGTTTTTTGACTCAATAACAAAAAAAGCTAAGTTGAAAGCTGCTATCAAACAAACAACTGAAGCGCGCAGTAGCGAAAGTGCTAAGGCGGATCCATTATTTAACAAGGTCTATCATGATTATGCTGAGGTCGTCGCTAACGAGCCGTTAATTGCTGAGGCGTTATATAACTGGGGATTTGCATTGCTGCATCAGGCGAGAACCAAGTCGGGCGATCAGGCTGCCAGGCTTTATCAGGATGCCATAGCTAAGTTTTCTTTTTGTCTGACTATTGAACCCGCCTATCTGGGTGCCGCAATCGATGGCGGTGTTGCTTATATGGAGTTGGCCCGGATTCAAGCGGTTGCACTTAATGATGATTTATATACAAGCGCCCAGCGCTATTTTGAAAAAGCCAACGCGATACAGGCCGGATCGGCTTCTTATAATCTGGCCTGCATCTATGGTTTGCGTGGCGATAAAGAGGCCTGTCTGAACGCTCTGGAAATATCGAAAGGGAAGGGCAGTTTGCCGAGTTCTGCCGATATTCTTACCGATCCGGATATGAGCAGCGTTATCTCTCAGGACTGGTTTGTCGCTTTTATGGAGTCTTTAAATAAGGTTCCGGAGGCCGAGACTGAAATTAATGAGGCAGTTGTTGACGATGTGCAGCCTGACGTTGCGCTTGAAAATGAGGCTGCCGCTGTGGACCCATTCAAGGCGGCTGTTGAAGCGGTGCCTGTCAGCGATGAAACTGATGTTGCGCTTGAAACTGATGTCGCCGCAGCAGAAGAAGAAGAGATTAAGTAATATTCTGTTTTATAGCAAAGCGGTAAGGGAACGATGATGCATATTTTTAAATATGCGGCGATTGCCGGGTTAATGGCTGCAATAGTTCAGCCGACCGGTGCCGCTGACGAGAATTTAAGTCAAACATTTTCGATCTGTATGGATCAGGCCGGAGGTGTTACGCAGTCAATGATTGAATGTATGGACTCTGAAACCGAGCGGCAAGATGTTCTGTTAAACAAGGCTTATAAGGAAGTGATTGTCGGCCTTTCTTCCGAACGTAAGCAGCAGCTGCAGAAGGTTCAGCGTTTATGGCTTACCTACAGAAAAGCCAATTGCGATTTTTATTACGATCCCGATGGCGGTACCTTGGCTCGCGTTAGTGCAAATGACTGTTTCATGTCTGCGACTGCGGCGCGGGCTAAGGAGCTGGAAGGTTTTAGTCAACAAAACTGATTAGGGCTTAAGCGGGTAACAGGCCGCTAACAAAGCCTGCATTTTGCTTAGGCCTAGTTTCCGGGTTAATTCAATATTGCGTTGCGGAATGCTTTCTGGGTCAGGGTGGCTGGCAACGGCTTGGTCTATACTGGTTTCCCGTAACAAATGCAGCATCGGGTAGGGTGAGCGGTTGGTGTAATTTGCCGCATCGTCGGTATCGCTGCCTTGAAAACAGTAATCGGGATGAAAGCTCGCCAGTTGGTAGGTACCTTCATAGCCCTGTTCAATTAACAAGGATTCGGCGATGTCAACAAAGTCCAGATAGTCGTCGAATGCGGTAAACGCATCGGCATAAATCAGCAGCGTAGTTTCAATGTCGGGATCGGTATCCAATCGATCGCATTCAGCTATCAGATGCAGCAGGCCATTTTCAATGGTAGTGTCGTGGTTGACGCTAAAATAAATGCTGCCTCGTTCCAGTTCACGTTTTGCGAACGGACAGATGCCGTAGCTAATGATCACAGATTTTAGCCAGGCTTGTGTGGCGGTGTTAATAAGTTGATCTATTTTATCAGTCATGGTCGTTTGCCGGTTAAAACAAAAAAGCCCCGTTAAACCGGGGCCTTTAGGATGACAAAAATTACATCGCTTTATGTATGACTGATGCCGGCAGCGATTCTTTTCTCCCGTTTTTCGCCCGCTTTTTCGATTTTTGAAAAAACGCGGAGTATATCGGTAGAGGATAGAATGCCGACCAGTTTGTTGTCTTTATCGACCACAGGCAATGCGCCAATCTTATGTTCGGTCATCAGTGCCGCAGCTTCCGATGCGTAAGTGTCACGGCTAACGGTTATGACTCCCCGGTGCATGATATGCTGTACTTTTTTAGGGACGACATGAAGTTCGGCAGCGCCGCTTGCTGATTCAATTGCGTGAGAGTTGCTTTTTGGGCCTAGGGCTTTGTACAGATCCCGGTCGGATACAATCGCGATAACTTTACCTTTTTCAACGACGGGTAGGTGGCGAATTCTTTCGTAATGAATTAAGAAAAAGACACGATCGATCAAATCGTGTTGCTCGACTGTAAATACTTTTGAAGTCATTAAATCTTCAACACGCATTATTATTCTCCTGAATATAAAAAACTCGATAAGAATAGGGATATATAGATATTTTTACAAGAGTTAAAATTTGATGTGTTATAAAATAACTCGGAAGGAGGCAGGGAAGCCGACGACCCCCTAGGACGGTTGCGTAGTTTACGGAGCAGAGGACGCGAGGGAATATTAAATTACTTTTGATTCTGGTTCATTTTCCGCAATGTGTTTTTTGAGCGTACCGTTAGGTAGCGAACT
>JAGXGY010000059.1 GCA_024636505.1 Methylobacter sp.
ACGATTTTTCCCGTGCTGATAATTCAGCCTGCCGGAGGGAATATCCGGTACTGCCAGTCGAGGGGACTTTAGACTCCGCATTATGCCGAGCATCGCCCCGTTGAAGCTGGAAGCTCCTTCCTTTAGGTAGGAGTCATTCACTTTGTTTCCCGGCAAAATCAGAAAAGATATATTTTACCTTGAGCGTTTGGCTTGTACCTTTTTAATTTTTAAGCATAAAAAAAGGGAGGGTTTTAAAACCCTCCCTTTATGCCTTTTTCGGGTTTCGCTAAGTGTTTAACTTAGAACTTGAAACCTAAAGAGCCACCCAGGGTAAAGCCATCGGTATCAACGCCATCAACATCGTCAAAGGTGTGGTGATAACGACCGTCAGCGCCAATGACAATGCCTTTCAGCAATTCATATTCAGCACCGGCGCCAAACTGCATGCCGGTGTTCAATACGGTTACCGCATCAGATGGAGGACTGATGATATTCAGATCCAAACCGACTGGAATCAACCAAGGCCTGAATTTGCTGCCGTGCATAAACTTGATTTTAGGCGAAGCATTAATGCGCAACATATTAACCGTTACACTTTGTTGTAAATTAACGGTTTGGCCCAAAGCAGCGGTAGTGATGACATTATCAAGACCGCTGTCTTTTCTATCGCCTAATTCGGAATACTCAATGCCAAGCTCCATCAAAAATGAAGTATGATCCATCAAACCAAACAGGTTGTTGTTCATATTGAAATCAATCGCGCCGCCATAATAGAAAGCGTCTTTGTCTGTTGTGCTGGTCAGAACATCTGTACCTAAGCCTGATCCGCCGAAACCTGATGTCGAACCACGATTATCATCAAAATGCATCCAGCCGCCACGAGCAGAGAATAAATGGTCTTTTTCTACTACGGCAACAGGAGCACTCTTAACCGAAGTCATCCACTGATCCAGCTCCTGAACTTTATCGGCTTCTGCGCTAGAACGAGGACGGCTTGCTTCCGCTCTTAAGCGGCTTATTTCGGCTTGCATGGCTTGCATTTGCGCTTCCAACGCATCAACTTTACTGCTCATGCCTGCGACTTCAGCGTGGTGTTGCGCCTTTGATCCGGCGACCGCTTCGGAAGAAACCACAGCACCGGTCATGGTTAATGTTGCTGCGGCAATACCCAGCGCTAATTTATTTTTATTGATCATTTATCCCCCTCATGAGGTTATTATTTTATAAAAATTTGCTTTAATACAACAAATCCTATCCTACAGCCATAATAGTAGCAGCTAAACCAATTCCCTACAAGTTTTAACGTCACTTTTTTAATATTAATTAATCCTTATTTATCAGCAAGTAAGACTAATTTCCAGTCATAAAAACTTAGCTGTATGTAAAAAACAACAAAACATGCTCTCTATACATTTAAGCCAAAATTAAAATCCTTCGTACCGTACTTAGCTAAGAATAAAATGCAAAAACCATCGTATCGATTGATGCGTGCTGAATTAGCACAGGAAAATAATGCTATAAATATGGTATTCTTTCAGCAATATAAATACAGGTTTTTCTACTTAACAAGAGATTGCACAATAAACGGTTAGTTAGCCGCCTTTTATGTAACCTCTGATGAAGTGCAGATAAATCCACAAAAAATCGATAGACCGGCTGCAAAAATCATACCCGCAAGAACACCCCGTTATCGCTCTTTTTGATGACGAATCTAAACTTAACTTGCCTGTAGCTAATGAGAATTTACCCGTTAATATGTCACATGAGCATCATTTCCTTAGCGATGCCCGACAACCCTATTCATTTTTTACTCTGATCTTTACCCGCATACATGAGCACAACCCCTGACATTACCCTGATTGGCGGCGGCATTATCGGTCTGCTAACTGCCCGCGAGTTTATTAAGGCTGGCGCTACCGTCGCGATTATTGATAAGAACCAACTGGGGCAGGAATCATCCTGGGCGGGCGGCGGTATTTTGTTGCCGCTTTATCCTTGGCGACAGCCGGATGCGATTAGCCGCCTGGTATTACAAAGTCTGAAGCTGTACCCGGCTTTGGCCGCGCAATTAACTGCCGAAACCTTGATAGACCCGGAATGGAATCCCTGCGGCTTACTGATCACTAAAAATCCCGACATGACTGCGGCGGTTAACTGGTGTGACGCTAACGCTATGTTATGCCAACCCGCTGATGCCGGTTTTTTGAACAATATTAACACCATCCCCGACCAGCCGCTTTGGCTACCTGAAATTGCCCAGGCACGAAATCCACGGCTGGTTAAATCGTTAAAACAAGACCTGATCAATAAAGGCGCCACGCTAATAGAACATTGCGAATTGACCGGAATTACCCGCACTAATAGCCGCATTACCGCAATCAATACCTCATCCGGCCAGCTCGCCGTCAACCAATTGATTATTGCTGCTGGCGCTTGGACCGGTCAGTTATTTCGGCAGCTTTTTTCGGCCGCTATCGACAATGCGCCGAAAATCGCTCCGGTTAAGGGTCAAATGCTGTTATTTGATGCACTGCCGGAAACGCTTAAGTTCATGGTTCTGGATGGCGATCAATACCTGATTCCACGACATGACGGTAAAATACTGGCGGGCAGCACCGTAGAGCGGGATGATTTCAACAAGACAACGACTGAAGAAGCCCGAGACCGGCTGCATGCATTTGCCGTAAACTTGTTGCCGTCGCTGAACAGCTTCCCGATTGTTCGGCACTGGGCGGGATTAAGACCGGGCACTGAACATGGCATACCGTATATCGACCAACATCCCGAGATCGACAACTTGTACATTAATGCCGGCCACTTCAGAAATGGCCTGGCGATGGGACCGGCATCGGCGCAACTGATGGTCGATCTTGTTTTAAAGCGCACAACGCAGGTAGCGCCGGAACCTTATGCATTAACCAGCGAGCACTAATATTTTGAAGACAACAGATGACAACGGGAGTGCAAGCTCTGTCTGCATTCTAATAGTTAATCGCCCTCGCAACCATCAACCTTGCCCAACAACACGATCGCCCTCATGAATCTATACCCATTACTACGCCCGCTGTTATTTGCTCTGGACCCGGAAATCGCGCACGAAGTGACGCTAAAGCTGCTGAATGCGGCTTATAGGTCGGGCTTATCCAAACTGATCTACCCAAAAATTGACCACAAACCCGTCAAGATCATGGGACTGGAGTTTAAAAATCCGGTCGGTCTTGCCGCCGGTCTGGATAAAAACGGCGACTACATTGATGCACTGGCCGCATTGGGTTTCGGCTTTATCGAAATAGGCACAGTGACGCCACGTCCGCAACCGGGCAACCCAAAACCACGCCTATTCAGACTGCCCGAACACCAGGCCATCATCAACCGCATGGGCTTTAACAATTTAGGCATCGACCACCTGTTGACCCAGGTAAAACAAAGCGGTTATTCCGGCATTCTGGGCATCAATATCGGCAAGAATTTCGATACACCGATTGAGAATGCGGCAGACGACTATTTGATCGGTTTACGCAAGGCTTATACATCGGCCAGCTACATCACCCTTAATATATCGTCACCGAACACCAAAAACCTGCGCCAATTACAGCAGGGCGATGACGTTAAAGCGCTTATTTCTACGTTAAAAGAAGAACAGCTGAAATTACAGCAGCAACACGGCAACTACGTGCCTTTAGCGCTAAAAATAGCGCCCGATCTGACAGCCGCTGAAATAAGCCATATTGCTAAGCTGTTACTGGAATTTGAAATTGACGGCGTGATAGCGACCAACACCACCATTGCCCGCGACAGGATTGCAGGCCACCCGCTTGCCGATGAAGCAGGCGGTTTAAGCGGTGCGCCGGTTAAGGAACAATCCACTATAGTCGTGCGGGGCTTGGCGGAGGAACTCAATGGCAAGATTCCGATTATTGCGGCAGGCGGAATTTTAACGGCCAACGATGCGCAGGAAAAATTAGCGGCTGGAGCCGCTCTGGTACAAATCTACAGCGGCCTTATTTATCGCGGACCGCAGCTGATCGAAGGTATTGTTAAGTCACTTTAAGTCACTGTAAAGCTTGCCGCCTTTTTACGCCAGAGCAAGCTCAGGACTCCAACGCAGGAGTTCAAAGCTTGCTTTAATTTTACCAATAGCTAGCCTTATTCCCCGGCAATCGACATCCGCTCTACCAGTATCGAACCGGTACGGACATTGCCGCGATAATCAATATCATTGCCCACGGCGACAATATTTTTCAGCATGTCTTTCAGATTACCGGCAATGGTGATTTCCTCAACCGGATATTGAATTTCGCCGTTTTCCACCCAGAACCCAGCAGCGCCGCGCGAATAATCGCCGGTCATTATATTGACGCCCTGCCCCATCAATTCGGTGACCAACAAACCGGTATTCAGCGCCTTTAACATCGCCTGAAAATCAAGTTCACCCGGATCGATGGTTAAATTATGCACGCCACCGGCATTTCCGGTGCTGCGCAGTCCCAGTTTTCGTGCGGAATAAGTGCTCAACACATAACCGCGCAAAACACCGTCGCTGACGATGTCTCGGGTTTGCGTGGCAACGCCTTCACCGTCATAGGCACTACTGCCCAAAGCGCCTTTTAAATAGGGCTGCTCGTGAATGCGGACAAATTCCGGAAAGACTTGGGTATCCAAGGCATCCAGCAGAAAAGTGGACTTGCGGTATAGATTACCGCCGCTGATTGCGCCGATAAACGAACCCAGCAAGCCGGAAGCGACTTCCGCACAATAGAGCACCGGACACTGCCGCGTACTTAAGCTTCGAGCCTGCAAGCGCCGGAGCGTCCGCTCGGCCGCTTTATTGCCCACATCAACGGCGGCTTCCAGATTAAGCGCATCCCTTGCAACGCTATACCAATAATCGCGCTGCATACTGTCGCCGCGTTGCGCCAAAACCGAACAGCTCAGGGAATGGCGGGTTGAAGCGTAGCCCTGAAGAAAGTCCAGCGTATTGCCCATCACCCGGATGCTTTGATGGGTATCGACCGAAGCGCCTTCGGAATTACTGATTTCCGCATGGTAAGACCGCGCCGCATCTTCGCATTCAACAGCCAGCGAAATGGCTCCATCGACACCAATATCCCACGGATGATTGAGATCAAGATCCGGGAATTCGGTAGCCAACAGCTCTTGTTCCGGTAGACCGGAATATTCGTCTTCACTGGTATAACGGGCAATACTGCAGGCCGCGCCGACTGTTTCCTTGATCGAAGCGAACGATAAATCCGTGGTACTGGCAGAGCCTTTGCGTTGACCAAAATAAACGGTCACGCCCAAGCCCTGGCTGCAATGATGCTCTATGGTTTCGACATCGCCGAGACGCACCGCTACGGACAAGCCGTTTTCCTGGCTCAAACCGCCTTCTGCGGCGCTGGCACCCTGTTTTACCGCCTCGTCCAAGATGTCCTGAACGGTGTTTTTTAAATAGTTGATTTGTTCCTGATTTTGCACGGTGCTCTCTTAATTTGCTTTTATGCGATTTGACGATTTATCTGCTGAAATGAGACCTCATTAATTTCTTTAGTCTCAAAAATCGGGCGCTCTGAAAACTCTAGTAATGCCGTATCGGTATCTTCAAAATATTTAATTTTCACGACTCTGTCCTAAAAAAGAAATAACTCATTATTTTGATTCGTGATCCTTGAAATCTTGATAGGAATCCCAGGCAAAATAACTGATTAAAGCGACAAAAACCGTAGCGATTAAAAACATGATAATAGTATTAAACATCGATTAACTCCTTTATCAATTTCTTGATAATACGATACTGGTAAATAATAAAAATACTGATGCCGACTATTGCCAGCAACGCCATAAATAACAGCCAGATAATTTGCTGCCGTCCAGCCGACTAAAGTAATCATAATCGCAACCGCTGCAAAAAGTATTTTCTCATGAAGCGAAAGATCGGCTTTTATACTTTCTAGTTTTGACATGAATTCCCTCTAAACGCTGGTCCCGCCAACCGTCAGGCCATCAATTTTTAGCGTAGGCTGACCGACGCCGACCGGCACGCTTTGCCCTTCCTTGCCGCAGGTGCCGACGCCGCTATCGAGTTCCAGATCGGAACCGACCATCGATACTTTGGTGAGCACATCCGGGCCGTTACCGATCAGCGTCGCGCCTTTAACCGCACAGGTAATTTTACCGTTTTCGATCAGATAGGCTTCGCTGGCGGAAAACACGAATTTTCCCGAGGTAATATCAACCTGGCCGCCGCCGAAGTTTTTGGCATACAGGCCTTTTTTGACCGATTTGATGATTTCTTCGGGATCATGCTGCCCCGGCAGCATGTAGGTGTTGGTCATGCGCGGCATCGGCAGATGCGCGTAAGATTCGCGCCGACCGTTACCGGTAGGGTTAACGCCCATTAACCGGGCATTCAGATTGTCCTGCATATAGCCTTTGAGGATGCCGTTTTCGATCAACACGGTAAGTTCGGTCGGCGTACCTTCATCATCAATGCTTAACGAACCGCGCCGTCCGGCCAAGGTGCCGTCATCGACTACCGTGCACAAATCGGATGCTACCCGTTCGCCGACGCGACCACTGAATGCCGAGGTGCCTTTACGGTTAAAATCGCCTTCCAGACCGTGGCCTATCGCCTCATGCAGTAAAATACCCGGCCAACCCGGTCCCAGCACTACCGTCATGTTGCCGGCAGGCGCATCGACGGCTTCCAGGTTAACCAGCGCCTGTCTTACCGCTTCGCGGCCATACTCCAACGCGGTATCCTGGTCGATAAAATAGCTGTAATCGCTACGTCCGCCGCCGCCCATGCTGCCTTGTTCGCGCTGGCCCTTTTGTTCGACAATCACGGTGACATTCATCCGCACCAAAGGGCGCACGTCGGCAACCAAGGAACCGTCCTGTCTTGCCACCAGAATATGTTCATGTACGCCAACCAGACTGACAATCACTTCTTCAATGCGACTGTCCAGTTTTCGTGTTTCGCTGTCGACCCGGCGCAACAAATCGATTTTTTGCTGATCTTCCAGCGATTTTAACGAATTATGCGTCGCGTAATACGGAGTCCAATGGGCGGCCTTGGTAGAGACTTTGCAATGCAAGGGATCTGCATCCTGCCCTTGACGAACAATGGCTTTAACGTTATTGGCCGCCTCCAGCAACACTGGCAATTCAATGCGGTCACTGTAAGCAAAGCCGGTTTTTTCGCCGCAAACTGCACGCACACCGGCTCCCTGCTCAATGCTATGGCTCCCATTTTTGATGATGCCGCCCTCCATAACCCAAGATTCAAAATGGCTGGATTGAAAGTAAATATCTGCCGCATCAACCGGTGAGCTGAGCAATCGGCCCATAATTTTTTCAATATCGCCATCTTGTATACCGGCCGGTATCAGAATGGCTTGTCTGGCAAGGTTTAGTATTTTCACAGATTCAGGGTTCAGGGTTCAGGGTTCAGGGTTCAGGGTAATAACGTTCGGATAGCTTGCTTTAGCCTTTAGCATCAATCATTTCTCTACCAAATCATCACGAATAATTTTATATAACATATCTAACAGTTCCTCCGAAGCATCAACCGGCGCATCATAATAGCCGTCCTGATCGCCAGAGGCTCCACGTTGTTCGGTTTTATTGCTGATCGCAGCGGTTATCGCCGTTTCAGCGGCACCTTTTGTTACCGATACCAGGTAGTTGGATTCTTTAGGCTCTTCCTTTAAAAAAGATAAGAATTTTTCAAAAAAACCACTTGAACTATAATTGATATATAAATGACCTTTATTGCGTTCATGATCGGTTATTTTGATGCCGCTTTGCTTCAATGCCCGATTCAAGGTATCCCAGGCTTGATCGAAGGGTTGTTTGATGTTCAGTTGTGCAGGGGTAACCAGGTAAACATCCGCACCTAAACCGGTATTGTCATTTTTCTTCGGAATCGAGCTGTTATCGACTATACGCTGTTCTCGGCTTGGACTGCCGCTCATCACAGTTGGCGGGCGCTCAAGATTTTCGGTGCTGCGATACCGGCCTTCCTCCGGGGTGACTGAACAGGAAGCCAGAAAACCGGCCAGCAATAAACTTTTAACGATTACGCGCATATTTTCCTCAAAAAAAACGACGATGGTTCAGCGCCGGAAATGCGCCCCGCACTTTTTCCAGGCGCTCCAGATCTATGTCAGCCGCTACAAAGCCGCCGCCGGTTTTGTAGCAATCCAGCACCACACCCCACGGATCGATAATCATGCTATGTCCGAAAGTCTTGCGTCCATTAACATGAAAACCGCCTTGATTCGGCGCGATGACATAACACAGGTTTTCCACGGCGCGCGCACGCAGTAATAATTCCCAGTGAGCCGCGCCTGTTTCAGCGGTAAATGCCGATGGGATAACCAGTATCTCCATGCCCATCTTGCGGAAAAACTCGGGAAAGCGTAAATCGTAACAAACGGCGACACCCACTCGGCCAAAAGGGGTATCAATCACCAACAGCTCAGTGCCCGCTTCAATAGAATCGGATTCTCGGTAAACCTCATCGCTACCGGGAACGTTGACATCAAACAAATGAACTTTATCGTAGCGAGCAACGCGTTCGCCTTGATCGTTATAAATCAGACAAGCCGCCCGCACTTTATTGCCGTCATTACCCGTTATCGGAATGGTGCCGCCAACGACCCAGACCGCATATTTTTTTGCAACTGCTGCCAAAAAACCTTGGATAGGCCCTGAACCGTCGACTTCTTTTGCTTTAATTTTGTCTAATTCATGATCGCCCATTAACGCAAAATTTTCCGGCAAAGCCACCAGCTTTGCACCTGCTTTGGCCGCTTCCGCGATCAACTTGTCGGCTTCCAGCAAATTAGCGCTAACATTAGGACTTGATGCCATTTGTATGGCCGCACATCTGTTCATATTATTCTCTCTTTAATTTATCGCTACTCAGTCATCAAATACAATGGAACGCTGATGAATATGATGACGCAGAGTATTCAATGAATAATCTTAATTATCCGCATCATCCGCGTTCTATTTTTCTAACTGCTGCGTAGTTTCTTCTTGCTGTAGCCATGGAAAGCCGACAATGCCATCCCAGGTTTTCTGCAGCAAGCCATTATTTTTATGCATCGGGATGATTTGGGCATTATCCCAGGCACCTTTTACCAGATACTGAGAGCCAAAGAAAAACCCTTCCTGATTTTTGCCGGTCAAAGACTTGCCAATCAAGGCAGCCATTTTTCCTATAATTGTACCAGCAATAGGTACCGCATCGGCACTTTTAGGGGTGACATTGACGATATGATCAACCGTTTGACTGACAAGATCCGTATCTCCGCTGATGGCAATTTTAGCAGGGACGGCATCGACAACTAAATCATATGTCGATGCGATTCCGCCGGCTAAATCAAAATGCCCTTGAATGCTGTTAAACGTTAATCCTTCCTGATAAATATCGCTAAAATCCAGCTGTGCCCGTTTTATCCACTGAGCCATGGCCAGCATTCCGAGCACCCGGCCAAATCCCGGCTCTATACTTAAAATACGCCCGTTTTTGAGTTTAATATCGATGCCGCCTTGCAAACCGGCTAACGAGAATTGGTGCGGTGCCGCATTCCAATTAATGCTGAAATCAACGACAGCAGTAGTTTCGGTGATATCTTTAGTAATACCCAGTTTCTCCAGCAGCTGCCCTGTACGAGGTGCGTCCAAGTGACCCTGGATATGCGTTACCGACTTTCCTCCGATTGTCTGCCAGTCGCCCGACAAGCTGAGCTTTTGATTTGCTCCGATCAGTTGTGCATTGTTAAAACTCATACCGCCCGGAATACGCCGGGTTTCTAATGATAAGCGGCCTAAATCGACTGACTGCCACAGCGTTTTATCACTGGCGATGGTCAATAAAGGCATAAGTTCTGGCGATAATATCGGTGAAACTAAAGCGCCTTTCGATCCCAGTTGCTTTAATGCCGAAAGATCCAGTCGCGCCATGTCCAGAATGATTCTGTCGGTACGGTTAAAATCGACAGGAATCTGGATGCTTCCTGCCGCGAATGCGCTGACTATGACTCCAGCCCAGTGGTTGCCATCTCGCTTTAAATCCAGATTGAAAAGACCTACATCGGTTTTCTGCCATAACGCATGATCGCTATGAATGCTCAGCTCCCTAACAGCATCTCCTGCACCTTGAGCCGCCGCCAAACCCAGCCAATCCTGCAAGGCCAAATGGTCGCGATTGATCTCCAGCTTTATTCCCGGCTCCTGGCGCTGGGCAACTTCACCGGCACCGAGCAGCACATGTCCTGAAAAAACAGTCTTTTTTTTGCTATCTAACTGGAGCGCCGCTTTCAGTTTATTATCATAATTTAACAGTACCGGCACTAACGGTTTATCGCCTAAACTGAATGTCAATGACATCGGCACCCTTTGTTCTCGGGTCTTAGCCAAGACCCCCGGCAAATCCAGGGATACGCCGGATAACGTCGATTTGACAACAAGCTCTGAAGATATATCGCCATAAGGCAACCCCAGTTTTAGCTGGTATTCTGTCGCCCCGGCAGCGATGCGCCACCAGGGCAGATCAAATTGCGCCTGTAGATTGTCAATACTGGCTTTACCCGCGACGTTGACGGTGGTTTGGCTATCCGAACTTTCAATGTTAATGCGTATCGGCTCATCCAAGGCCGTTGCCTGGATATCATCGCTAAAAATACCCTGTTCGTCGAATTTAAGTTGACCGCGAATGTTGCTGACCGGCAGATCCAGCGATTTCACCATCAGTCTAGCACCGTTGAATTGGGCCGTGCCATCTACCCTAGTAGGCGCATCGTCAACTAAAGGGATTTTAAGGTCCAGCGCTATGTGGGTATTTCCTTGAGGGGCAATCGCTTCCAGCAGCGAATCCACCGGCGAACGCAGCGGCGTATGTTGCATAAAAGCTAAAACCTGAGCAATCCCCGCTTCTGCTTCGCCCTGTATCAGCAAATGTTTGCTTTTACTCAGCGATGGAATGGTCACCCTGGCTTGTTTAATGACCACCTTATCGGACTGTCCTTGCAGGACATTAACCTCCAGACCTCCCTGCGAAAACATGACCTCGGCATTCATGCCGGTTATCTGCGGCCATTCCGAATCATAAGACAGATCAAACTGTTCGCCGTTAAATACTGCTTCAAAAACCCCCGGTGCATCGGTAAACGGAAAGTCGTTCAGATTGCCGTAGACCAATACCCCGCCATTGGTCATGCTTCCGCGGGCAAAGGCACGATCCAGCCAGGCAACGACACCGTCACTCATAATACCCACCGGAAAATAACGGGTAACCTGCCGCGCATCCTCCCCTGCAAATGAACTTTGCAGATCCATAAAAATAGGCTCGCCTGTTTCGGGAATATCGATGCGGAACCGGCTTTTGCTTTGAAAACTCAAGGAATCCAATTCGATCATTTGACTGGATACAGACCAGACATTGTCTGCCTGCTGCCAGCTCAATGCGCCTTGAAGACGGTCAACCGGCAAAACGTCACGAAACAGATCCGGTACGGACAGCCGGGCATCTTTGGTCGTCAGACGCATAGTGCCCTGCTGTTCACTGCCCTTTATTCGACCGGTCAGGTTCTCTATACCGGGTATTGACAGTATCGGCGCCATAGCGATTCCGGAAAAACCGCCATTCAGGGCAAACGACTTTGTATCCTGATCGGTAAACAGAGAAAAATTCTCCAGCACCCCTTTTATCTGGGCTTGCGCCAATAATTTAAGCGGTTCATCAGCCAGGGGAGCAAAAAACTGCACCAGCCGGGATGCTTGTTGCAAGTCCAGTCGTTCAATAAACAGCGCTATTTTAGATAAGGCATTATCATCCCGGTGTTGGCCGGAAACACTAAACACTGCCGCAGGCCATTTTTTAACAGCGCCTTGGGGACTATCCCGGGTTTCCAGCGAAAAATCACCCAGATCAAGTTGCCACTGCTTGCCTGTATTATTTAACCCCCAGTGAAGCCGAGTATTCAGCCGATTGACAAAAAATTCCTGCTTATCCTGCCGAACCACTGCCACCTGTTGAAGCTGTGCTTCCACATCCATAGCCGCCAGTTGCGATTGCCGCCAATCGCCCCAGATTTTAAAATCACCGGTACCGGCGTTGATTTTAAATCGTTGCCAAACTGAGGCCTGACCAAGTGCCGCCAATTCGGACAACAAAACGGCTTTCCCTTCTATATAAACGCGACCCTGAATGGTTGATGGCTCAAAAATATTGCCGTTAAAATCCATGGATAATCTTAGGGTATTGCCTGTTTTTTCCGGCAAGTCAGCTAGCATATTCAGCCGGTGATGCCCGCCCCTATTACTGATGGCAAGATTCACCCCGCTAAACAATAGCGGCTTGCTATGGCTGATGTCGTCTTGCCAGGTAATCTCGCTTTGCAAGACTTCGTATTTTCTACCCTGGAGCAGCCACTGAGGCTGCCCATCGCTGGATTTTAAGCCGACAATAGCGATGCTTCCATCCTGTTTCCGTTTAATGGAAAGCTTAGCGCCTACCAAGGTAACCCAGGACGACGACAATAAATCCCTGCGAGCCAGCAGTTCCAGCAAGTCAATACCCAAACGGATTTCATTAAATTCGACAGCCGGTTTTTGCTTGTCTTCAGCCGCAACCGATGAAGACGGGCGGACGGGCAGAGCCGGGGATGAAATGGCGATGTCTTTTAACACCAGCTGCGGATTAAATCCGCGCATATTTGCACCTAAGCCGCCTATGGTTACCGGCGTACCGATAACCTCGCTGATATGGGATACCAGGTCAGACTTATAGTATTCGATCCCTGACAACAGCAGGCGCACCCCGGTCAAACCGATAGCGACGGCGATCAAAGTCCAGAAAATAAGATGCCGCGTTGCCCGCTTAATATGATGGATCACTAAATCAGCTTCAAAGTGAAAGGCTAAAAATTGTAACCGCATTTCAACTTTGCCATAAAAATAAAGCTGCAAAGATAAAGGCGCGGAAAGCAGATATTGACTAAGTCGTTACGCAAAAGTGACTCGGAATTTCTCACCGATGTCACTCAGAATTTATTGACACCCTCCAAGAAAAACGGCTTACTCCTCAACCGTTCAGCGTACAGGATTAACGACCGCTTTGTGAACAAAGCGTAAAACCCTATTAATTTGTCTAACCATGAGCTGACGGTCTAATGCCGGGACTCAAAGCAAAACCACATCATACTGCTCCTGATTGTATTCCGCCTCGGCTCTGAACTTGATGCGCACACTCAAAAAGACTTCCAATTCAGCCAGCATATCCGCTTCCTCATCCAGCAGCATTTCCACCACTTCATTGGAGGCCAAAACCAATATTTTCTGAACCTTGTACTGCCGGACTTCGCGAATAATCTCCCGAAATATTTCCAGGCACATGGATTCCGGCGTCTTCAAAACGCCTCGCCCGCCGCAGGCGCTACAAGGTTCGCACAGGATATGCTCTAGGCTTTCGCGGGTTCTTTTTCGCGTCATTTCTACCAAGCCCAATATCGAGACTTCGGTAATATTGGTTTTGGCGTGGTCTTTTTCCAGATGCCGCTCGAATGCTTGCAACACCTGCTTTCTGTGATCTGCACTTTGCATATCGATAAAATCGATAATGATGATGCCGCCAAGATTCCGGAGTCTAAGTTGCCTGGAAATGGTCTGCGCCGCTTCAAGGTTGGTTTTGAATATCGTCTCTTCCAGGTTACGGCCACCGACATAGCCGCCGGTGTTGACATCAACAGTGGTCATCGATTCGGTCTGATCGAATACCAGATGCCCGCCCGATTTCAGATTGACTTTGCGTTCCAGCGCTTTTTGAATTTCATCTTCGACGCTGTAAATATCGAATACCGGACATTCACCGGTGTAATGCTCGATAACCGGCACGATTTCCGGCACAAAAATTTCCGCAAATTCAACTAAACGGTGATAAGTTTCCCTTGAATCCACTCGAACCCTTTCAATCCCTTCCCGATATAAATCCCTTAAGGTTCTAACGCTCAGCGGCAAATCCTGATGGATAAACTGCTTAGGCTTGGCGTCGCTAATCTTGGCTGAGATCGATTCCCACAGTTTTAACAAAAACGTCATATCGGCAATCAACACCGCCTCATCGACGCATTCAGCCGCTGTTCTTGCAATAAAACCGCCGCATTGATGCTCGCGCCTGAAAGCGTCAAGACAGGCTCTTAGGCGGGCGCGCTCTGCCTCGCATTCAATCCGCTGGGACACGCCGGAATTATGCGCATAGGGCATATAAACCTGAAACCGCGACGGAATCGATATTTCCGTGGTGAGCCGCGCACCTTTGCTGCCCAGAGGATCTTTGAACACTTGCACGATAATGTGCTGGCCCTCATGTAAATAATGTTCAATGTTTTCCGACGCTTTTTTTTCCAGATCCTTAGCGCACAAATCGGAAAGATGCAAAAATGCCGCCCTGGGCAAGCCAATATCGACGAAAGCCGCCTGCATACCCGGCAGCACTCGACAGACCTCACCTTTATAGATATTACCGACCAATCCCCGTTGCCGGGTTCTTTCAATAATTAATTCCTGCAACACACCATTTTCAATGACGGCAACTCGCGTCTCAGGCGGAGTCATGTTGATTAAAATTTCTTCACTCATTTGAATAGCCCTATCCCTTGCCTGGATAAAAGTTCTGCGGTTTCAAATAACGGCAAACCGACCACGCCGGAAAAACTGCCGTTTATCGACTCGACAAAAATACCGCCCATGCCTTGAATGGCATAACTACCTGCTTTATCCAATGGCTCTTTGCTCTGCCAATAGGCCGCTATTTCTGATTCCGTCAACGGCCTGAAAACGACTTCGGTAATACTGACCGCCTGACCATGCTCCCGCCCCCTCAGCGAAACCGCACTATAAACCCGGTGCACTTTACCGGACAACAGCCTTAACATGGCAAGCGCGTCATCCCGATCTTTGGGTTTCCCCATAATCAGATCATCCAAAACCACGGCGGTATCCGCAGCCAAAACCGGTAAACTATGGCCCCGCTGTGCGATACAGGCTGCAGATTTTTCGGCGGCCAATCGCTGCACATAGTCTAGCGGTAATTCATTGGGCAAAGACGTTTCATCAAGATCGACCGGATGAATGCTGTAAGTCACCTTAATTTGATCGAGCAATTCCTTGCGACGGGGAGAGGCTGAAGCAAGAACAATCTGTGGGGTCATTAGCGATGATAGGGATGGTTATGAAGAATACTCCAAGCCCGATAAAGCTGTTCGGCAACAACGATACGCGCCAACGGATGAGGAAAGGTCAAATTAGACAAGCTCCATGATTCCCGCGCCAATTGCTTAGCCGAGTCCGCCAAACCTTCCGGTCCGCCGATTAATAAACAAACATGCTGACCGCAATGCTGCCAGCGTTGCATCGCTTGTGCCAATTGCGGTGTCGTCCATGATTTTCCGGGTATGTCTAATGTTACAACATGAGAGCCTTGAGGGATGGCTGCAATCATCCGCAGACCCTCCTCTTTAACGATGCGGCCGACATCGCTGTTCTTGGTACGCTTTCCCGGCGGGATTTCCTTAAGCACCAGCTCACACTCACGAGGCAAGCGTTTGGCATACTCATCATAACCCTGCTGAACCCAACACGGCATACGATTTCCTACTGAAATAAGATTTATTTGCATTCGGTGCAGCATACAGAGAACAGGCTGATGATGCAATGCAGTCTAATCACAGGCATATCTTACAACAAAATAGCTGACTAAAAACTTAAGAAATAGACTTATCAGCCGCTAAACACGGATAAATCAATACAGGAGTTAGTACTGTGAAAATTAAATATTTAAAATCCATATTTACCGCAGCTATTTCAGACAAGCGTACGGCATACACACCATCCCTGGCGATCGCCGCGCCTGTTCCCGACAAGCGTACGGCATACACACCATCCCTGGCGATAACAGGTTTAGCTGTCGGCTTATTGATGACCGCCTGCACTACTGCCAAAACACCGCTACCGACACCATCGCTTGCCTCTTTTCCCAATAAAACCATCAGCGCAACAGGCTATGGCACCGTGGAAAAATCCGATCGGTATTCACGCTCGCAAATCAAACTGATGGCGATGCGCGCCTCCAAAATGGATGCTTACAGAAGCTTGGCCGAGCAGCTTAACGGTATTCAATTACGCGGCCAGACTACTGTCGAAAATATGCAAGTTACCCATGACAGCTATCAGATTTATCTCAATGCCTATTTGCGCGGAGCCAGAGTCAAAAGAACCTCAGCTATTGGCAGCGACATCTATGCCGGCGACGATACCTTTGAAACGGTTGTGGAACTGGATCTGACGCCAAGATTCTATGAATGCATTAACGGTTCCAGCGAATTAATTCATCAGTGTCTTCAACAAAACCCGGAAACTTCGACACCCGGCTCTGAACATGTCGCACCTACAACCGTATCGAGTATTGATTCGGGATGTAATGCTGCCGATTGTTATAGCCATCCGGATACTAAAGGGTTCAGTCGAAAATGATCCGGTCAAATATGACGGCATAAACCGTTTACAGCGATGAAGCACACTTTTGCGAATTATCGTAAATAGTATGTAAAAGCTATCATGCAGTCTCGTAATTATTGTCAACAACAAACCGGTTTGATGAATGACCAACATATTAGTCAAATGCCTATTGGCATCGCTGTTTCTGTCGATACTATCGTGCGCCACTGTTCAGCCTCAGACGCGTACTCATGCAGTCACCGTTGAAGGCCAGGCTGCCATTAGCAGCGGCATGCCGTTATTAGCGAAAAAACAGGCCCTACAAGATGCCATCCGCCAAGCATCCATGCAATCGGCCGTTAATATTCACAGCCGGACTTTAGTCAATCAACATAACATTTCGCTAGATACGCTTTCAATGCGCACTGCGGCCACTGTGGATAATACTCAAATTATCAAAGAATGGACCGCCGATAACATCTATCATGTTGTCGCCAGGGTGGAGTTATCGCCTGATAACGCCTGCACACCCCACTATCGCAAACGCATGATCGCCACCGCCTTTCCTTTAGTTAAGCAAGAACAGGTCATTGGCTACGAAACACAAGATTTATATGGCGGCATTCCACGGGAACTTAACAATATTTTAATGGAATCCGGCGAATTTATAAGCAGTAATGCCACTCACATCAATCTATATCCAAGAGCCGATCTGGCTCCGGAATTACAAGAGCATACCGCCTATCGTCCGTCAAAAGTCATGCAAATAGCCGCATCAAACGGCGTGCAATTTGTGTTATCCGGCGTCATTAGAGATCTGGAGGTCGAATCCAGCGAATACATGAGAGGCGCGGGACCTTTGGCATTTGTCAGAAGTTTGGCTCGCGATGTCGTCGCCAGGCGGGGCATAGGAATTGATGTTTATATCCATGACGGCTATACCGGTGCATTGCTGTTTCAGCAGCGTTATGTTGATCATGTCATCGGCGATGTATTCATACCCGCAACTTATTCGGTAGGCAGCGAGCGTTTTAACGCCACCTCGACCGGCGGAAAAATAGCTCAAATTATACATCAGGCAAGCACCGATATTCGCCGGTCCTTAAGTTGTTACCCGTTTGCAACGCGGATTATTGACATTAAAGAGGATACTGTTTTTATTGATGCAGGTGCCCAGGAAAGACTGAATATCGGCGACCGACTGGTGGTTTATAGTGCCACGGGTAATGACTTGCATCTTGATGGCGGCCTTAACTTTATAGGCAAGGACAAGCAACCCGTCGGCATATTAACCATCGACAATATCATGCCTCGTTACGCGACAGGCAAATTAGAAGTCCCTGCGCGTGAACTGGGCATCAAGACTGGCGACTGGGTGAAATCCCGGTAAACTGCTTATGCCAAGGCAGGCCTTGCTATACTGATAGTTATAGACTATACATTGATATTCCCATTCATTTTCACCCGAGTTTATTATGGAAATTAAATCCAGTTTTTTAGGCGAACAATCGATCGATTCCAACACCATCATTACTTTTCCCTACGGCATACCCGGCTTTGAAGACCAAACTCGTTTCAAGCTATTTCATCAGGAAGGCGACAATCCCCTGATTTTCTGGCTGCAATCTTTAGATGATGAATCTCTTACTTTTTCAGTTGCACAGCCGTCTATTTTTAATATCAATTACAATTTTGCATTAACCGATGCAGAAGAAGCCACGTTGGAAATTGAAGATACCGCTGACATACTTATCTTGGTAATTCTGCACAAAGACGAAACCGATCAAGCGACGATTAAAGGCGCGATTAAATCGCCATTAGTGATTAACGGCACAAAAAGAATAGGTTTGCAAAAAGCGCTGGCGCAAGTTGCGCAAAGTATAACGCTGACTGAAACCAGCAATGAACTTCATCAAATTTCTTCGCTGGCCTGAAACCTCGCCTTTCAGGGGGATTATTTGAGTTTGACAACGATGCATTGGCATCGTTATCCTTTTTGGTAACCTCCTCGTTCACGGGGAAGAACAATCCACCGACCTCTATCCGTCGGCGGTTGTCACTCGACGAATGAGGTCGGGTGCGGATTGAAACATGTTTCTGAAAACGTATAAAGCCCATAGCTAGCGAAAAAAGGGCGTTGTTGGATTTTTCACATACTTGAATTGTTATATTGTTACTCCCGCTAAAAAGCGGAAGTAACAATTAAGATGGTTATTAACCAAGACCTCACCTGACTGGTAAGACTACCTATTGATTTGAACTATGAGTTGCTCTATTCTGCAAACATTCAAAACAACATCCCCCAGTATAAACGCATGTGATTTACTCAGCAGAGGCCGCCTGAACAGGAATGGAACTGGCTGAACGTTGAACTTCGTTGTTTCCATTAAAATAAATCAGAGTAGGCTTATGGCTTTCCGCTTCCTGTTGATCCACTATGGCAAATGCACAAACAATAATCAGATCGCCAGGACACGCCAAACGGGCGGCCGCGCCATTCACTGAAAACAAGCCCGATCCTGCTTCGGCACGAATAGCATAGGTGGTAAAACGCGCACCATTATTGACATTATAAATCTGTATCTGCTCATACTCTCTGATACCCGATAAATCCAGAAGATTGCCGTCAATTGCACAAGAGCCCTCATAACCCAATTCTGAATGGGTCACCGTAGCTCTATGTAATTTCGCTTTAAGCATCGTGATTTGCATAATAAAAAAACACTCTAAATACCCTTGAGAACCGCGCATTATCCATTAATAGCGACAATGCATCAACTTTTAGCCTTTAAATCCCCTCCGCCTCCCTTTGACAAAAGAGCCTCTGAGCGGGATTGGGGATTTCTGGAAAAACAAATATTATCGATTAACCGCGTTTTACTTAAGCGCGCCGCCGCCAATAAAACCAGATCGCTATCATCCTTATCTGCTTTTTTTAAATCACTCACCCTGCACACACTAAAATAATCCGGCTGAAAACCGGATGCCTGCAAAAACAGCATCGCCTTGCGCTCTATTTCCTCATAAGATGACTGTCCGGCCAAAATTGCATCACGCGCGACACATAAAGTTTGATACAGTTTTGCGGCTGTCGTTTTCTCCTCGGCACTTAAATAGCCGTTTCTGGAACTCATTGCCAAGCCGCTTGCCTCACGAACCGTTGCTACGCCGACTATTTCAACAGGAATATTCAAATCCCTGACCATCGTCCGTATCACCGTCAACTGCTGAAAATCTTTTAGTCCGAATAAGGCAACATTCGGCTGCACTATATTGAACAACTTACAAACAACTGTGGCAACGCCGTCAAAATGACCCGGCCTAAACGCGCCGCAATACCACTCGGACAGCCCAGATACCGATACCAGCGTTTTGGCGCCAGACCTATAAACCTCGGACACAGCAGGTTGAAACAACAAGTCCGCACCGCAAGCAGTGAGCTTTTGCCTATCCTCAGCTTCGGTACGAGGATAAGCCTCAAAATCCTCGCCAACACCAAATTGGGTAGGATTGACAAAAATACTGACCACCACCCGATCTGCGTTGTTTTGGGCTTCATTCACCAACGCCAGATGCCCGGCGTGCAGATTGCCCATGGTCGGCACCAAGGCAACGCTTTGTCCTGCCGAGCGCCATGCTTTAACGGTATCGCGTAATTCTGCTACAGTATTAACCCGCTGCATAAGTCTTAAAAGCTATGTTCGGGCGCTGGAAACAGCGATTGCTTGATCGCCTGATGATAGTCATAAATAGCCCCTTCAATATTCGCTGCGTCGCTGATAAAATTTTTGGAAAAACGTGGGCGCTTGATAGTGCCGATATTGAGCATGTCATAAAGCACCAGCACCTGCCCGTCGCAATCTGCACCGGCACCGATACCGATAACGGGGATCGTTAACTGTGAGCTGATGTCTTTGGCCAAGGTTGCCGGGACGCACTCCAATACCAACAGACCTGCCCCCGCTTGCTGCAATTGATGGGCATCGGCAAGCATTTTTTCGGCAGCCGCCTGTTGCTTGCCCTGAACTTTATAACTGCCCAATTGATTAATCGATTGCGGCAACAAACCCAAATGCCCGCAAACCGGAATGCCCTGATCGACAAGAAAACTGACGCAATCGATTCTCGGTCCTTCCAGCTTAACCATTTGCGCGCCGCCAAGCTGCATTAATTTGGCCGCATTTTTGGCCGCGCTGACAGGCGTTGAATAACTCATAAACGGTAAATCAGCGATAATAAACGCCCGCTGTCTGGCATTGCTAACGCACCGGGCATGGTAAACCATGTCCCTAATGGTGACCGGAAGCGTTGTATCATGCCCCTGAACAACCATACCCAGAGAATCGCCCACCAGCATCATATCGACACCTACCTTGTCGATTAATGCGCTAAAACTGGCATCGTAGGCGGTTAAGCAAGAGATTTTCTCGCCGCGTTGTTTCATCGCCGCCAGATCGGTAATCGATAACGGTTTTAGCGTTGCGGCCGAAGGATATTGATTCATTAATGAAAAGACAAAAGACGACGCATAATTTTTTAGCCTTTAGCCTTTAGCTTTTTCAGTTCATGGGCGGGGCATCGCTCAAGCAGATCGGCAACACTGCCTTTTCCGGGCACCTGCAACTGCGGAGCAATCTGATATAAGGGGTACAACACAAAAGCGCGTTCAGCAATGCCTACATGAGGCACGATTAAATCAGGCAGTTCAATAAGCTGATCGCCGTAGATCAATATATCCAAATCCAGCGTTCTTGCTCCCCAGCGCTCCGATTTTCTGACTCGCCCCTGATTATTTTCGATGCGCTGCAGACAACGTAATAAATCTATCGGCGGTAAATCAGTTTTGACCGCCATCACCGCATTAACGTAATCAGGCTGATCCTGCGGCCCCATAGGCGAACTGCGATACAAATCTGAAAAAGCCAACTCCTGCACGTCGGCCAGCTGCGTTATTGCAATACGTGCCGCCTGTATTTGTTCTACAGGGTTTGCAAGATTACTGCCTAAACCTATATAAACGACTACCCCATCAGTCACTGGATTTTTCATGATTCAATACATTTAAGATTCTGTTTTTGGCGCGCTGCCTTTAGGCTTTCTATGATAACTTCGTTTGCGTCCCGACTTGCCACCCGGTGAATTCCTCGGCGGTTGAGTCATTTTTCTTTGTTCATTTTCGCTGGCGTGCTGATATCGAGTCCACCACGCAGCCAACTCGGGGTCCGCCCCTCCCGTCTCTGAACGCAACAGCAAAAAATCATAAGCCGCTCTAAAGCGAGGGTGACCGATTAAGCGACTGGGTTTGGAGCCAATACGCGCATTAAACTTAGGCTGCATATTCCAAAGCTCACGCATAGCCATACTGATATGGCGCGGCAGAGCCGTACTTTTAATCTGCCTGGCAATGATTTCACTCGCGGCATCCTGATAGGCAACATATTCGACTTCGCCTTGCTTCATTTTTTCTTTGGCCAGTATCTGCACCGACTCCCATAAAAAAGCCGCCCATAAAAAGTAAGCAGTAACCGTTTTACCTTCGGCGATCCTGTTATCCGAGTTTTCCAGCGCTTTAATCAATAACAACCGGGGGAAACCGTTTTCCTCAATCGCCAAACTGTTCTCTGTAGATGGAAACAGCACCTGGAAAAGCCGGTAATGCCTGAGCATTTCAAAAGTTTGCAGCGCATAGCCGGATAAAAACAACTTTAAGGCTTCATCGTAAAGCCTGGCAGACGGTATGCTGGCCAGCAATTGCGCATCATTGTGTATCGCTTTTTCGCAATCGCGATCCAGCTTGAAGCCTAGTTTAACAGCAAAACGCACTGCCCTCAGCATACGGACCGGGTCTTCACGAAAACGCATTTCCGGATCACCGATCAGCCGGAGGATGCCGGCTTTATGGTCAGCCATGCCGCCGACAAAATCCACCACCGAAAAATCTTTGATATTGTAATAGAGTGCATTAACGCTAAAATCCCTACGCCAAACATCTTCCTCAATGGTGCCGTAGACATTATCCCTTAACAATCGCCCTTCATTATTGAGCACTTGTTTATCGCTTTGCTCTTCTCCCGCACCTCGAAAAGTCGCAACTTCAATAATTTCCCGACCAAAGTGCACATGCGCCAAACGAAATCGGCGTCCGATTAACCGGCAGTTACGAAATACTTTTCTAACCTGATCAGGATCGGCATTAGTGACCACATCAAAATCCTTAGGCTCTCGTCCCAACAACAAATCACGTACGCAACCGCCAACCAAATAAGCGTCAAAACCCTCATTTTGCAACCGATACAAAACTTTCAGTGCATTTTCACTGATTTGGGATCGAGAAATATTATGTTCCGCACGCGAATATATTTTGACCTGCGCTGTGACCGGTTCAGTTTCATTTTTGACTGAACTAATAATTTTTTTAAAGAAATTTAAAATAGTCTTTATACCTTATATTATTTTTCGAATTGCATTTAATTATATCATTGCTAATGTTTCAATCCAGCAGGGAAATTTGATCAATTCTAACCCAATCCGCAAGTTTCTTTTACATTCCCCTTTTGAATGGAGTAAAATTATTGTTCTGAATTTTTTGCCTGCAATTCTAATTTAGATCATATTGCACGCACCAGACAAATATCAGACAACCATTTTTTAAACATGCGCACAAACATTAGCGTGCTTGACTGGAATTGTTATGTTCAAAAAGATTCTTAATGGCTTAATTGACCAACCTTTGTTCACCAGCCTTTTTGTAACAGATTTCTTCATTCTTCTGTTTCATAGGCCGCCATTTTTATTTTCTCTGGTAATGCTGGGAGCGCTGATGGCGATGTGCATGTATTTTGGCCAAAAACTCGCTTTATTTAAAATTTAGTTGCCCCCTCTATCACTAAAAAGCACACAGCAAAAATCAGGTAATCATCTCATTGCCAAGCCTGGTTTTTTACGTCGCCTAGCAGCTATGTTTTACGACCTCTTGTTGCTAATCGCTGTGTTATTTGTTGCAACCGCACTGTTGTTACCTCTGAATGCCGGAAAAGCTTTCACCGCCGAACAATTCTTTTTTCCCCTGTATCTACTGTTAGTCAGCTTCTGCTTTTACACCTGGTTTTGGATGCATGGAGGGCAAACATTAGGGCTGCGCGCATGGAAAATCAAAGTCCTCACACTGGATAGAAAACCCATCACCTGGAAACACGCCTTGCTCCGTTTCTCTGCCGCCATGCTTTCATGGCTTTTTTTCGGACTGGGCTTTTTATGGATTCTTATCGATAAAAACCAGCGCAGCTGGCACGATCATCTATCCCAAACAGCCCTGTTTTTTGATACTCACGGCGCAGATCATTAATTCATTATCGTTAGAAATACCCTATCGCATACTTTCCAGCCAACTCAATTTCTTAGTGACGCCATCATGAACTGGTTTACCCAACTATTTTCCAAGCACACCAAGACTATTGCCGCTATTGCCCCGGAAAAAAAATCAGACATCATTTCCCCCGATCATCCAAATAGCTCAGTCGGCTGTTCGGAGCCGGTCTTCGTCGAACATAAAAAACTGTCGCTGACCGCGCTAAAAAAACTGGCTCCGCTTCGAGACATGGACGACGCCTATGTAGAGCAGCTAGATCACACGACGCTAAATTATGCTCAGGGTTCAGTCATTTTCAGACTCGGCCAGAAAACCCGTTCGGTTTTTTATTTGCTGAAAGGCAGCGTTGATCTTCAGCCGACTAGCAGCAACGGCTACACTCTGTCCGCCGGGTCGTCGCTGGCCAACCTGCCCCTTAATAGCGGCAAGCTTTGCGGAGCAACCGCTTTCGCTAAAACAGACATCACCATTCTGGCGATTTCAGGGGAATTTATCAGTCAATGGTCCGGCAAAAGTCGCCAACAATCCGTTTGCATTGAACTTATTGACATTGAACTGCCCGAACAAATTGCCGACAACCGTTTTTTTACCCGTTTTTCGAAAGCTTATCGGGAAAACAAATTAAGCCTACCCTCATTACCCAATGTCGCGTTAAAACTGAAAGAAGCTATGGATCGGGATGTAGGCATCAATGAGGCTGTTAAAATTATCAGCATCGACGCAGCCATCGTCGCTAAACTGATTCAACTTGCCAATAGCCCGGTATACTCACCCATCTCACCGATTACTAACTGCCTTACGGCGGTTACCCGCTTAGGCCTGGATCAAACACGCAAACTGGTCATGAGCCTCAGTCTAAAACAATTATTCCACTGCGATAACCCGCAACTGATAACCAAAATGCAACGCTTGTGGAAAAACAGTCTCTATGTATCCAGCTTAAGCTTTATCCTTGCACTGGAGGACGGTACGATCAACCCCGAAGACGCCTTACTGGCCGGACTGATCTGCGACATAGGGACAATACCGCTATTGCATTTTGCCGAACAGTATCCGGATGAATACCCGAACTGGGAGGTATTAGAATCGGCTATTCCGTTTTTAAGCCCCCCGGTCGGCTCATTGGTGCTGAACACCTTAGGCTTTGCCGCGGAATTAACCATCATCCCCAAGCTTGCCGAAGACTGGTTCTACGAAAGTGACAGCGATCAGTTGAATCTAATCGATATAGTCATATTAGCCAAATTGCATAGTTATTTCGGCACCAACAGAGCCAAGGAAATACCGTATATGAACTCGATACCCGCCTACACTAAACTCAAAAATAACAAACTAACCCCGGACTTTTCTTTGGACGTATTGCATAAAGCCAAGCATCGCATCCATGCAATCATGAACTTTCTTTCCTGATACTACTTATGAACAATCCTTTATTAGCCGACGCCACTCTGCCGCTGTTTTCACAGATTAAACCGGAACACGTGGTTCCGGCTATCGACCAATTACTGACCGAAGCCCGCTCGTCGATAGCGCATCATCTCCAGGCCACGCAACACTACACCTGGAAAAACCTGATCGAACCGTTGGAAGAAATGGACGACAAGCTGAACAAAGCCTGGTCACCCGTCAGCCACATGAATTCAGTGGTTAACAGCGACGAGCTGCGCGACGCCTACAACGCCTGCCTGCCCAAACTCAGCGCTTATTCAACCGAAATCGGGCAAAACGAAGCCTTATTTAAAGCTTATCGCTTTATTGCCGACAGCGATGAATTTGCGACGCTGGACATCGCCCAGCAAAAAATCATCCTCAATGCGTTAAGAGATTTCAAATTATCCGGCATCGATCTGGATAATGAAAAAAAGCAACGCTACAAGGACATCAGCCAGGCATTATCGGCTCTTGCCAGCAACTATGAAGAAAACCTGCTCGATGCAACCAACGCCTGGAGCAAGTTAATCAGAGACGCACAGGATCTGGCCGGACTACCTGAATCCGCTTTGGCCCAAGCCAAACAGACCGCCGCAAGCCATAACGAAGACGGCTGGATGATCACTCTGCAATTTCCCTCGTATATTTCGGTGATGACTTACGCCGATAACCGGCAATTGCGCCGCGAACACTACGAAGCTTTCGCCACTCGTGCATCAGAGTTAGGCCCGCATGCAGAACAGTGGGATAACAGCGAAAATATGGAAAAAATCCTGGCCTTGCGCTACGAAAAAGCCCGTTTGCTGGGCTTTGCCAATTACGCGGAACTGTCGCTGGCAACCAAAATGGCTGAAAAGCCAGATGACGTGACCGATTTTCTGGAAGATTTGGCTGACCGATCCTGGCGACATGCGCGCAAGGATTTAGCCGAACTGCGCGAGTTCGCTAAACAGCACCACGGTATTAATGATCTGCAATCCTGGGACATGGCCTATTATTCGGAAAAAATGCGTCAGCATTTTTACCGGTTGTCGCAAGAAGAAGTAAAAGCCTATTTTCCGGTAACCCGCGTGTTGCCGGGACTGTTTGCCATTGTCGACAAATTGTACGGTTTGCAAATAGCAGAAATCAGTGATTTTGACAGCTATCATCCCGATGTGCGTTTTTTCCAGATCCATGACCAGACAGGCCAACTGCGCGGCCAGTTTTATCTCGATCTTTACGCCCGCGCCAAAAAACGCGGCGGCGCCTGGATGGATGATTGCGTCGGCCGCAAGCGATTCGACGATAGCATTCAAACGCCGGTCGCCTACTTGACCTGCAACTTTACTCCGCCTCATGGAGACCAACCGGCACTACTGACCCATGACGACGTTACCACCTTGTTTCATGAATTCGGTCACGGTCTGCACCATATGCTTACCCAGGTCGATCATCTGGGCGTTTCCGGCATTAATGGCGTGGAATGGGATGCAGTCGAGCTGCCCAGCCAGTTTATGGAAAACTGGTGCTGGGAAAAGGAAGCGCTGGCGCTGATGTCCGGGCATTATCAAACCGACGAAAAATTGCCGGATGATTTGTTCGATAAAATGATTGCCGCCAAAAACTTCCAGGCCGGCATGATCATGGTCAGGCAACTGGAATTCAGCCTGTTCGATTTCAGGATTCACCGCGACTACCACCCGGAAAAAGGCGGGCGTATTTATGAAACGCTGGAGCAAGTCCGGGAACAGGTCGCCGTTGTCCGTCCGCCTAAATTCAACCGTTTCGCCCACAGCTTCTCGCATATTTTTGCCGGCGGTTATGCGGCAGGGTATTACAGTTACAAATGGGCGGAAGTGCTGTCCAGCGATGCGTTTTCGCTATTCGAAGAAAAAGGCATTTTCGACCGGGACACCGGCAAAGCCTTTTTAACCAACATACTTGAAAAAGGCGGCAGCCAAAACGCAATGGAATTATTTATCAGTTTCCGAGGCCGCAAACCCAGCATTGATGCTTTACTCAGGCATAACGGCATAGCCGCATGATCTACAAAGACTTGCGCGATTTTATCAAACAGCTGGAAAAACAAGGCGAACTCAAACGCATCACCGTTGAAGTTGATCCCTACCTGGAAATGACCGAAATTTGCGACCGTACCTTAAAAATGGGCGGCCCCGCATTGCTGTTTGAAAATCCCAAAGGCGCAAATATTCCGGTGCTGGCCAATCTGTTCGGTACGCCGCGCCGTGTCGCAATGGGTATGGGCGCAGATTCCGTCACCGAATTACGCGGCATCGGCGAATTATTGGCTTATCTGAAAGAACCCGAGCCGCCCAAAGGCATGAAAGACGCCTGGGAAAAATTCCCGGTATTCAAGCAAGTGCTGAATATGGCGCCCAAAATAATCACCTCCCCGCCGTGTCAGGAACTGGTCCGTGAAGGCGATGAGATTGATCTCGGCGTCTACCCTATCCAGACCTGCTGGCCGGAAGATGCCGCACCGTTAATTACCTGGCCGCTGGTAATCACCAAAGGCCCGAACAAAGAACGGCAAAATCTCGGCATATACCGGATGCAAGTCATCGCCAAAAATAAAGTCATCATGCGCTGGTTGGCGCATCGTGGCGGCGCACTGGATTTTAAGGAATTTCAGGCCGCCCATCCCGGCCAGCCGTTCCCGGTTTCCGTAGCTTTAGGCGCAGACCCGGCGACGATACTTGCCGCCGTCACGCCGGTGCCGGATTCCTTGTCCGAATACGCATTTGCCGGTTTATTGCGCGGCAGCAAAACCGAAGTCGCCAAATCGCTGCTTAACGATTTGCAGGTTCCGGCCAGCGCTGAAATCGTGCTGGAAGGCTTTATCTATCCCGGTGAATTCGCTGCAGAAGGCCCTTATGGCGACCACACCGGCTATTACAACGAAGTTGCCGATTTTCCGGTGTTCACCATCGAACGGATCACCCAGCGCCAAGCGCCGATCTATCACAGCACCTATACCGGCAGACCGCCCGACGAACCGGCCATTCTGGGCGTTGCATTAAACGAAGTCTTCGTACCGATCTTGCAAAAACAATTCCCGGAAATCGTCGATTTTTACCTGCCGCCGGAAGGCTGCTCGTACCGCATGGCCGTGATCAGCATGAAAAAGCAATACGCCGGTCACGCCAAACGCGTGATGCTGGGCACCTGGTCGTTCCTGCGCCAATTCATGTACACCAAGTTTGTCATCGTCGTCGATGATGATGTCGATGTCCGCAACTGGCAGGATGTCATCTGGGCGATGACCACCCGTATGGATCCCGCGAGAGACCTAACCATACTGGAAAACACGCCGATCGATTATCTCGATTTCGCCTCGCCGGTTTCGGGCTTAGGCTCCAAGGTAGGATTCGACGCAACCAATAAATGGCCCGGAGAAACCAACCGGGAATGGGGCAGGACTATTGTGATGTCGCCAGAAGTGGTCAAGAAAGTGGATCAGATGTGGGATACCTTATTTTAAACATATAGAAAGTCCCCTTCCTCGTAGGATATGCTAAACGCAGTGCATTATTCGCGATCTGGATAATAATTTGTTAGTCATAAATTAGGATTAAATATGGAACTTAAGGAAATTCTTCTTAGAAAGCTGGATTCGATTTTACATCCAAAGCTCGATAATAAATTCATTCTTGGTTTTTTGTCATTGGGAATCCTCCTTGTAGGTGTCCCATCTCTCAGTGCTGCATTCTCGATTAAATATGGAGATACAACTTTTACTGCCGAAATTAATAATGGCCAAAATTGGTTTTTTATCTTTTTAGGCGTGATTTGCCTTGTAGTATCTGTTTATTTTTATAACAAAAAGCTAAGTACCGAAAAGCTTAGCTATCAAAATTCAGAAGCAAAAGATTCTTCAGTTATATTCCAGAAGGTGCTCAAAGAAGGAGAAATCGGAAGAAGATTATTAGTCTATGGACGTGATCAGGTATTGATCCTTGGCGAACTCAATGAACAAAACTCCTCCTCAAAAAAAATCACTATTTCTCGAATAAACAAAGATGGCAGTAGAGACTTTCACTTTGGAAACTCAGGAAAAGTAACCCTTGATTTTGGAGGGAGCGACAACTCACAAGTCGGTCAAATCATGTCAGACCGTAACGGAAATATTTACGTTGTCGCACATTCATTGTCAGAAGGTCAGTTTAAGATCGTAATATGCAAACTGCTGGCAAACGGTTACTTTGATCAAGCATTCGGCACGAACGGCATTTCGAGTGCAGTCATGGGTGGAGGTGGTCACGAATATGCCATGTCAGCGGTCAGGAACACTGACGGCAATATTATCTTGATTGGTCACCAGTTCGAATCTAAGAGTTTATTAGTTGCCAAGTTTAGGTATAACGGACAGTTAGATCATACTTTTGGTGAAAAGGGTTTTGTTTCACTATCAATTACAAACGAACATGACTGGGGGGTTGATCTTATTGTTACAGCTCCAGAAAACAAGATCATCGCACTATTCAATTCCGGCATGTATAAATCATCTATCATTCGTTTAAATTATGACGGTACGATAGATACAAGCTTTGGCGAAAAGGGCGTGGCTGCCTTGCATCAATTCATTTCCCAAAGTGATTTAATGAAAGCAACAAGTATGACACTCCAAAATGATGGAAAAATATTAGTTGTCGGTTACGGTAACCAAGGGATAGTTCTCAGATTAACCGCTGATGGAAACTTAGATTCAGACTTCGCTCAAAGTGGAAAAAAAATCATACGAGGTCAATTTCGAACTGATTTACATAAAATCATCACCAGGAAAGATGGCCGGATCTTTGTAGCTGGAGGGCAAAGTGATGGTAACAGCTTAATGAGTGGATTAATCGCTTCTTTAGATAATGAAGGCACACTGATTTCCAATTTCGGTGAAGGCGGCTTTGTCTTTCTGAAAGGAGACACGAAGCAAAGAGTCACAGATATTGGACTAATAAGCGACTCAGAATTAGCAATAACTGGTGAAGAAAGCGTAATATCAGACGGATTTGAAACCACATTTCTTGGAATTCTACCATTCAAAGGCTAAATCCTATAGATCGGCCGTAACGGAGTAAGCCTGCTCAGGCATCAGCCTATGCGATGGTTTCGCGTTGCTCTAGCCATCCTGCTGGACTGACGGCGATGCCTTTGATGTTGAAATTGTCGATTACCACTGAGGAGAAAAAACATGATGAATAACGGCATGCGCCCCATTCACCCCGGCGAAATCCTGCGTGAAGACTATCTGGTTCCGCTTGGGCTGAGCGTAAACGCATTGGCTAATGCGCTGCGCGTTCCTGCTACCCGGCTGCACGAAATTGCCAAAGAACGCCGTTCCATTACGCCCGATACCGCACTGCGCTTGGCGCGTTACTTCGGTGGCGATGCCCAATCCTGGCTGAATCTGCAAACCGCTTACGACTTGCGCGTGACTGAGCAACAAGCCTTACCCGTTATTGAGCGGGAAGTTTTGCCACGCGAGGCGGCCTGACTCTCATCCTTATAACTTCAACCTATTTTATCAAGAATAAGCCTTCCCGCCGCTGCCGCCTGCTTCCGCCATTGCTTCCAGTAATTTTCAGATTGCTGTTGGCGCAAACAGCGTAAATAACGCACCCGTTGGGCCGCGTTAAGATGTTCGTGGATCAGCGGCATCAAGCCGTCTTCGATATTGTAGGCGGATTTATCAGCGGCAAGACAAACGGGGACGATGCAGTCCGGCGGTAAACTCAAATCGTGGGCCAGCGCGTCGCAAGCCTGTCGAATGCTGTGCGCTTTGGCGTTGTCCGGTTGCTGGATATTGTATGGGGGATTCCATTCACGGACCGGGCGCAAACGGTCGCAATGCGTAGCCACCGCTATGATGACCGGCAAGGCTTGATTAGGGCATTGTTCCTGGAAATACTGGCGAATGGCATTCAGTTGCTCTGTATCAATTTGGCGGGCGGCTTGCGCGGCATTGCACACCATTAAAATTACATCGACTTTTGCCCATTCCTGCATCAACGCCTCAGGCGCTTGGCCGTGCATTAAACCGCCGTAACCGGCGCTGTCCAGTATGATGGCTTGCTGCAGGCCATCGCGTTCAAGCAGGTAAGGGGTAATTGCCGAGGTGGTGGGCAAAACGCCTTCCGCGCTTTTTATTTCGCCGAATAAGGCGTTAATCAAACTGGATTTACCGCTGCTGACTTGGCCTACAACAAGCAGACGAAGCGGCTCTATCGACTGTTCATGCGCTTTACTTTCCGCAATATCTTGTTGTGAGGCGGCGGTTAATACCTCGGTCGGGGCAATATCGTCCAGGGTTAACTGCCCGCTGTAGAGTTGGATCGCGTAATAGCCGAGCTTGTTAATATAGGCGCTGATCAGCCGTTGCGATATTTCACGGGTAACGGTATTCAGCCCTTTGTCGATCAATAGACTGCGTGCTTTAGCCAGCGCCGCGCCCGCCCAATTAAACAGCCAATTGCCGACACCGAAAACCGATCTAAATTTATTCAAGGTATCGACCGCCTGCTTGGCGCGCAATAAATCGCCGACTCTGACCGCATGACTGCCGGGAATTTTGTCTAATACGTCATGTTGAATATCTTCACAGACCAGTACAATCAGTTTCAGCAAATACGGCAGCGGAAATTCTAAAATCGGGTATTTGGAATCGGCATGAAAGTGCCTGGCAACCCGCGCCAATACTTCATTAGTCAGTTTTAGGGCTTTGCTTGAGTTCGTCAATACATCCCTCTCTGTTTGCCAGCGTTCGGTTAACGGCTTAAGTTCCTGCCACGCCAGTTGCGCTCTATCCGGCCAATTTGGATTAGGCTGAATCTCGATGGGTTCTACCAACAGCGGCTTTGCGCTATGACTGCGCCAGCGCAGCAGGCCATAGACCAGTGCCATGTTCGCCGATAAAATGCCCAAACCCTGATAAAGCCAACCGTGTTGCCATAACCAGTAGCCGCCCAAGCCTATTAACGCCAGCCAGGGTATTAGAAACACCACCGCCAACAACCTGCCAAAGCGCGTTACCAGCATAAGCTAAGTTCCCTTGTTTTTGAGCAATTGACGCGCATGGGCGAAGGCTTGGTCGTAAGCCTGTTTTAACGTCGCATGGTCGGGTAAAGCGCCGCGTTTGACGCCCTGCAGATACACGCAAAAAGCCTTGCCCAGCGCATAGGTCATCGCTCCCGAATAAACGCCCGCCACCGCCGAGCCGTAGACAGGGACGAATTTAAGCAGTTCCCGCCCTAATAATCCGATACCGACGCTGACGCCGATCAGGCTGGTAAATTCGGCATAAAGCCTGCGGGTCAGCTCCAGGCCGTAAATCGAAGCGATGCTGTGAAACAGTTTGGCCTGCACGGCCAGCACTAACGGCAAACCGGCCAGCGGAACCGCGCCCATGCCGGCATTGAGTAGCGCATAGCCGATCAGGTGCGGATGGGCTTGCCTGGCATAAAAATCCAGTAATTCCTTATGCGGCTCGGTACCGCGCAATAAGCCGATCACGCCTGTCGGCAATACGCTTTCAATGGTGTTCCACAACGCATCCAGCCCGTAATCGACAGGCTCAAAACCGTCTTCCGGCAGGGTGAAATCGACCGGCAAAAAATGCACCGGCACCGACTTAAACCAGTCGCGCTGATGCAACAGCGCCTGCGCTAAAGCATGAGACACTTGCGGCGGAAAGGGTGTTTGTTGATAAGGATAAGCTTGAATATGTCCGGCACCGTCGGCATAGCCTTCGTGCAAGGCGGTTTGCACCACGATGATGGGCCAGTCCGAGTGCTGCTTATGAATGGTCAGCACTGTATTAACCACTTCTGCCTGATTCATGTCCAAAGCCCGGAGCACCACAATTAATACATGCGACTGCTCGGCGCACCAGGCCAGGTCTTCGCCGGGATTGTAAGCGGTTTCGCCCAGGCCCCGCGTATCAAGAAAACGCAGCATCGGATGGCTGGATGATGGAAAATCATAAAACCGCGAGCGTTTGGTACATGCCTGGAAACCATTGCCGATTTCTGCCGTATCGCTGCCGGTTAATGCCCGAATCAGCGAGGTTTTGCCGGCTTGCGTTTTGCCCAGCAGCCAAAAAACAGGAATCGGCAAGCGTTGCTTGACTTCGTTTATCTTGACCTCTATGCCGATCGCTTTGGGACTGAATAGCGCATCGCCTAAACCTTTCCACGACCAACTGCCGAGGATATTCATAGAGATTACATAAGAAAAAGGATCGTCATATTCTGCCCTGATTAAATGGAGGCCGGGCTATCGATTCGTAGCATCGAACCTTTGCCGAAAGGCTATTGCATAGATGGGTTTCGCTCAGCTCTACCCATCCTGCCGCCTACTCAAGATATTGAATCGATTCGGCTGACAAGCGCGCTGGACGCTAACTCCAAACCCAGTTTATAACATTCGCTGGCTCTGTCTTTATCGCCTTGGGCAAACAGCAAATCACCGAATAGTTGATAAGCGGAAACGGTGGGCTCTATTGAAATGCTTTTGTTCAGGTAGGTTTCGGCTTTTTGCTTATCGCCGCATTTGATGCTCAATTTACCCAATACGGCGAGGAATATGGCATCCCGCGGGTGCATAGGCAACCACTGCTCGGCAGTTTCAAGCTGCCTTGCAACATTAAGCGACTGTACATTGCCGAATAGCACTACCAGCGTTTGATCCCAGGCTGTCGACAGGGCTCTGGACAAGCCGCCTTCAACCTTGGCACCGGCTCCCGCGTCTATCATCGCCGCAAAATAAATCGCCGAAACACCTTTCATCTGTCTTATGTAACCGGGAATTTCCGACCATAGCAATTCAATTTCCGCCACACTGCCTCGCTCGGCGGCCTGCTTTAACAATTTACTGAATACTTCGGTTTCCAGCAGTTTTATTTCGGCTTCCATCAACACCTTATTGGTATTCAATGACGGAAGCAGTTTGCGGATGCCTTCCCAATCGCCGGCCTGTTGATAGGTCTGATGTAATAATCTTAATACACTGGCATGACTTGGATCGATCGAATGTAGGCGTGTCAGCGTTTCCAAGGCTTGACCGAATTGCTTTTCCGACAAATGCAATTCTGCCTGGGTCAGCCCTATTGCCACATCGGAACCTTGTGCGCCATCTGCTGCTTTTTTCAGATATTCATCTCTTTTATCGAGCGCACCACGAGACTGTGCGGCCCTTGCCGCAGTCAAATAGTGAATCAACGGAGCACCGCTTTGCGAGGCATGCTTGATCAATACTTTTTCGGCTTTTTCCCAGTTACCCTCTGCAGAATCCACTAAACCAGCAATCAGCGCTTCCTGGGAGCGGTTAAATTTAATACTTTTTCCACGATTTTTAACATGGCCTGGCAATCTGAGCAGCCAACCTAAAAACCGGAAGAAGATATAAAACACAAAAAAACCCATGATCAGGCTAACCACAAAAACGATTAGCGATGTTTCCAAGGACCAATGTCCTATACCGATCAACACATAACCGGGATTCTCAAATCCGCCCAACCATTTATTGGCTAAAAAAGCGGCAACAATGGCAACAAGCAGCGAACCCAGAAAATACATTATATTTTTCATCATGTATTCTCTAAATTATTGCGCGGCAGGCGCTGCTTCAACAGGCTTGGGCGTTTCAGCTGCGGGTGCCGGTTCAGCAGGTTTTACGGCTTCAACAGGCTTTTCGATTGGCTCAAGTTTGGCTTTTTCATCCGGCGGCATTGATTTATCGGCATCCAATCTCAGCTTGGTAATATCTCTAAGCATTTTCAACGACAGACTGATGTCAGGAAATTCGCTGCGAATCTTAATGGCATTAAATTTGTCCAACTCGGCAATAAAATTATTGGTCTGCGCATCTTTGGCAAAGTTTTTTTCTGCCCATTTTTTTGCATCAGCCAGACTCGATTGATACAGCTGCTCATGCTGCTGAACCAGCGCAATTTTGGCCATTTCCAGCTTTACTCTTAACTGCTCGCGAATAAACCGGGCTTGTTCCGGCGTCAATATTTCTTTAATGGGATGCTCGGTGTGCCTGATAGTGACTATCTCTTCGAGTTGATCTATTGCCGAATCAAGCAGGTTGTGAGCGGCCTTATCGCTTGACTCTTGTTCTGTTGAAGACGGCGTCAATTCTTTTCCGATATACGGCAAAAACAAGACCAACTTATCAACCTGATTTTGCAGCGATTGAATCGATGCGTAAATACCTACGGTATCGGCAACGTCAACGCTACGGATGGCTGCAATATCCTGGGCGATTTGTTCGCGTATTTTAAATACCCCGGCATCGCCGCTTTCTCTCAGGCGTTGATCCGCCGCTTCCAAGGCTTCGTAAGTGGCATGCACATCGCCGACTAAATGCAGGCGTTGATTGGCTACGCTTAACAGATATTCGGCATCGGCAATTAACCAGTCGCTACGGGTCTTGCCCAATTGACGCTGTACTTGCGAAATTGCGCTGCTTAATTCATTCTGCGTACTATCGAGCTTTTCGTTATGCTGCTGAGAAAAATCCGCCAGTATTTTGGTAAAATGGGCCTCTTTTCCGGCAACATCCGCTTCTACCGTTGCCAGTTGCGATTGCATCGCGGCAAGCTGCATCTGATAGCCGCTAATCTGTTTTGACAACTCGATTAAATGCATATCGCCTTTATTGACTTCGCCGCCCAAATCAGCCTGTTGAGAACGTAATTGCTGAAAAAGATAAAAACCGATACCGGTGACACTGATAATAATAAGCAACATAATGATACCGAACCAAAGTCCGCTACGCGACTTGCGAGGTTGGCCTGCAGGAGCTAGCTGAGGAGCATTAGCCGACGCGGAAGCTTTGCTGTTTTCGCTCACATTCTGTTGTTGTTGTTCACTCAATTCGGCCACTCTGTTCCCCTGTCACACACGTTATTACTGTCTCAAGAATTGCTGTATCGATAGGACTATCGCTCACAGCAATTCGATTAAACCCCATATCGAAGGCTTGTCGCCTGATTCTGTCGCTAACTACCACCAAGGGTATTAATGACAATAGATTGTTGTTTTTTCCACCCAGCATCAAATGCAAATTTTGTAAGGCTTCGGCACTAGTCACGGTAATGACATCCAGGCGATGTTGCGCAAGCAACTCGACAACCGGTGAATTATCAATACGGGGAATTATTCTTTTATAGACTTCCAAATAGCTAACTGCGGCGCCTCTGCTACGTAATGTAGTCGCCAGCTGTTCGCGTCCGCCTTCTCCACGAACGATTAAAAAATCCAGGCCTTCGGCCTGCTGCAGGGGCGGCATCGCCAGCAACGCTTCACCGTTATAACCTGTTTCAGGCACTAAATCGACGGGTAAGCCGACCATTTTCATGGCTAGCGCCGTTGACTGACCCACTGCGGCAAAACGCACAGATTTCATCGATGTTATTTTGCCATCATTCGCCTTTAGCGCAAAATTTACTGCATTGGCACTGATAAAAATAACCCAGTCAAAGCCATCCAGATTCTCCAGTGCGGTTTTTATCGGTTCGGCATCATCCGGCGAAACAATCTCCAGCGTTGGAAACCGAACAGCTATGCCGCCTTGCTGTTCAATTAACCGGCACAGGTTCTGCGCCTGATGCTCAGGCCGCGTCACTAAAACATGTGCGCCGCTTAATATCATGATCAGTCGAACAGCGCTTGCAGAATTTTATCGGCGCCTTGCGCCAATAAGTCTTCGGCAACCATTGTGCCGAGAGCTTTTGCCTTGTCCAATCCACCGGTTCGCTCGGCTCGATAGATTACGCTGCCATCAGGACTGCCGACCAAGCCGCGCATCAACAATTGTTCCCCGTGACGCTCTGCAAAACCGGCAATCGGCACTTGGCAGCCGCCGTTCAAACGTGCGTTCATGGCCCTTTCCGCCGCTAAACACAGCCCGGTTTCGCTATCATGCAACACGCTCAGCATCTGATTGAGTTCCGGATCATCAATCCGGCATTCTATGCCGATAGCACCCTGACCGATCGCAGGCAGACTGATGCCGGTATCCAGACATTGGCTAATACGCGCAGCCATACCCAGTCTTTTTAAACCGGCTGAAGCCAGAATAATGGCATCGTATTCGCCGACATCCAGCTTGGACAGACGGGTATTTACATTGCCCCTTAACGGCAATATTTCTGCATCGGGATAACGTTCTTTAATCTGGCATTGTCTGCGCAAGCTGCAGGTACCGATTCTGGCATTAGCCGGTAAATCCTGTAAGGTCGGATAATGATTGGAAACAAACGCATCGGTCGGATCTTCACGGGGTAAAATAACCGCTAAATGCAAACCTTCCGGAAACTCTACCGGCACGTCTTTCATGGAATGCACAGCAATGTCGGCCGAACCGTCCAACATACCTTGCTCCAGTTCTTTAACAAACAAACCTTTACCGCCAATTTTGGCTAAAGGCGCATCAAGAATCTTATCGCCTTGAGTAGTCATTTTAACCAGCTCAGTCCGGCATCCCGGAAACGTCCGCTCTAACAGCGTTGCAACGTGCTCCGCCTGCCACAACGCCAGCGGACTCCGGCGCGTTGCAATACGAATAATTTTTTCAGTCAAAAGAACACCCTTTATTTTCTAACAATAAATGGCTTTATTGTAACCCGTGTCAGTTAATGACGGTTAATCGAAGTTGAATTCCCTTACCACTTGTCCGTTTCCGATAAGCTCGCTTGAACAACGAAACCAAGCTACGACAAAGTTAAGCAGGTCGAGTTACGGCTAATGTCTACCCCGTATACGGCTGAATATTGCGGGCGCGAATTTATTCGCGCCAGGTAACGCCAAGCCCTTAACTTATGGCGGTGACGTCACCCGCCCGGGAATGCCGGAATATTTTTCTTAAATGGGCGCATCAGCGGCAGGCTCATTGCGGATGTAGCCACTTACGTCAATAGCTATGTCCATTGCACAGCGGTATCCGTTATTAAATTTTGCCGGCTTAAACCGTGTAAGTTGTTGATGCGGTTTTTCCGCCATGCCCGGTCCAGTCGGTATGAAAGAATCGGCCTCTGGGCTGATCGGTCCGCTCATAAGTATGGGCACCGAAATAATCCCGCTGCGCCTGTAGCAGATTAGCCGGCAATCTTTCACTGCGGTAGCCGTCGTAATACGCCAGCGCGGAAGACAAGGCCGGGGTCGGAATGCTCAGCTCTATGCCTAGAATAACGGCTCTACGCCAACCTTCATCGGCTTGCTTCATCGCATCGATAAAAAAGTCGGCTAACAGCAGATTTTCCAAATCGGGATTGGCATCGTAGGCTTGCTTGATGTCGGTTAAAAACCGGCTGCGAATAATACAGCCGCCGCGCCACATCAGCGCAATATCGCCATAATTAAGTGCCATGCCATATTCTTTCGAGGCTTCGCGCATCAAGCGAAAGCCTTGCGCATAAGAAATAATCTTGGCGGCGTACAAGGCATCGCCAATCGCAGTAATCATGGCTTTCTTGTCACCGATAAATTTCAGTGGCCGTTTAGGCAATACCGATGCCGCTTTAAGCCGTTCTTCTTTTTGAGCGGATAAACAGCGGGCAAATACCGCTTCGCCAATCAGGGTTAACGGGATGCCGAGATCCAAAGCATTGATACCGGTCCATTTGCCGGTGCCTTTTTGTCCGGCAGTGTCGAGAATTTTTTTCAGCAACGGCTGACCATCGCTATCTTTGTACGCCAAAATAGCCGCAGTGATTTCAATCAGATAGGAGCTTAACGCCCCCCGATTCCACTCGGTGAATATCGCCTGCATGTCATTAGCGCTTAAGCCCAAGCCGTCGGACAGCAGCTGATAAGCTTCGCCGATCAATTGCATGTCGCCGTATTCAATACCGTTATGCACCATCTTGACGTAATGTCCGGCACCATTATCGCCGACCCATTCGCAGCAAGGCCTGCCATCAACTTGCGCACTGATGGACTGGAAAATGGTTTTGACCGCAGGCCATGCATCCTTGTTGCCGCCGGGCATGATAGACGGTCCGTGTCTTGCGCCTTCCTCGCCGCCGGAAACGCCCGCGCCTATGTAGAGGATATTTTGTTCTTTTAGGGCAATAGTACGACGTTGAGTGTCAGTGAACAGTGAGTTGCCACCGTCGACAATAATATCGCCGGGTGACAATAGGGGGATTAACTTGTCGATGTACTGATCGACCACCTCGCCCGCTTTAACCATCAACATAATGATGCGCGGCGATTCCAGTTTGTCGATCAATGCTTCCAGCGAGTGGGTACCGATAATCCGGGTATTTTTGCCAGGGCCAGCCAGAAACTCATCAACTGTACGGGTCGTGCGGTTAAATACCGCCACGGTAAAACCATGGTCGTTCATATTAAGAACCAGATTTTGTCCCATGACCCCTAGGCCGATTAAGCCGATGTTTGCTTTCATAGTTATCTTCTGTAATTAAGTGATAGGGAGATAATGTCAGTATTCTCGTTCCTGCGTGCTACGTCGCTGCCATTAAGATAGGATTTACTCTATTGTGATTGTGGGCGCGAATGTAACCATAACTATTTCGGTCATTCATTTAATGGCAGTGGCGTGCGGTGACCAAAAGCACTATAACCCCTGACAGAGTTTTTTTCATGGCTTTCGTGGACGATGGATTTTTTCAGGCTACATGTTTCAATCCACATTCGACCTCATCTGCCAAATGACTTGTCTTACGACAATCCATCGACAGATAGAGGTCAATCAATGCTTGCCCGGCTCCAGTTTTACCCCTCGCCGTTCATAAGTCACATAGGCCTGTAGCGCAGTCATTTTTGGATCATCGGCGGCTAACGGTTGTCCTTCCAGCGGATTTTTAAGACACCAGTTGATCATTTGCCAAAGCGGTATGACTTTACCTAGCTGCTTTTGAAATTTCGGATAGGTTTCCGGATGGGTATTGGCCGCATTCGGATGGCATTGGGCGCAGGCAACGCCATTAGTACCCAGTTTGGGACTGGTCCATAATTTGCGGCCTTCAGAGGCAACATCCATAAACTGCTGCTGCCAGCGCTGCACATCGGCATCGGTGAATTCATCGGCCAGCGCTGAACCGGTGGCCGCTAACGCCAAACACAGCGCTATTGTTGTTTGTTGATAAGTGGTCATGGTCTTGCTCCTGTACGGACGACTAATAGTGTGTTTGCGGGATAATCCGCGCTTTTTCGTCCTGATAGACGGTATCTTCCGGATGTTTCAATGTCTTGTTATAGCGGACAATGCGGTTGCTGTTGTTATACAAGGTAAAATTCAGGTCGGCGTTGCCATCGGCCAGGTTGATAAACTGCCAGCCGGTAGCGTCGCGCTCGAAAAACGGATCGGCGCGGTTCATCGGCACGGTCAGTTTCGGCAGATATTGCTCGGCTTGGGCATAGGATTGCGGATACGGCCACGGCCAGGCGGTTGCCATCACCGAGTTGAAACTGATGTTGCCGATCTGGTTGTACTGAATCTGGTGGACGTGGCCGTAAATAACCGACACTTTATTAAACGGTTTTAACAGCGCCTGAACCTGCTCGGCGTCTTCAGTCCAGAAATTCCAGCCTTTATAAATTTTCTGCAACGGCGAATGCGAAAACACCACCACCGGCGTGTCTTTTTTGACCTTGTCCAAATCTTTTTTCAGCCATAGTCGCTGCTCGTCGCCCACCATGAACGGTGAGCTGTTCGGGTTGTCGAGCCCGGCCATTTCCCGCATCCGCTGTTCAGCGGTTGGCCAGCGGTTGAAAGTCCAATCATCATAGGTTTTGATGCTGTTCAGTACCACGAAATGCACGCCTTTATGATCGAAACTGTAGTATTGCGGGCCGAACAGTTTTTCCCAATATTCGCCCAAGTCCAGATAATAATCGTGTTCGCCCATCACATAACGGACATCGCCCTTTAGCGCCGACAGGATTTCGGCGCCATGATCCAGTTCAGGCTTGCTGCCCAGTTGCGCCAGATCGCCGCCGTACATCACAAAATCCGGTTTGGGCACCAGCAGATTGGTTTCCGCGACGGCGCGAATCAGGCCGCGATCCCAGTTTCTGACGAAACGGTTGTCTTTAATATGCTGGATGTGTGAGTCGGAAATATAGGCGAAGCTGAAGTTTTCGCGGCTGCCGGCAAACGCCAATTCGACCAAGCTGATCGGCAAAGTTGCGCCGAGGGCTAACGCGCCAGCGCTTTTGATGAAACTCCGGCGACTGTTGTTGATGATGTTCATAGTCAATTCCTGTTTCAGTTAGCCGCTTGGGCAGGTTTTGCAGTCAATTTCGAACTGGTCAGCGCATTCATGAAAGCCACCAGATCATCCAGCTGCGCGTCGGTCAGATTAAGCGGGCGGATGCCGCCGCTCAGGAAATCGTTAACCGGATCACCCGCATTAGTGACGCCGCCATTGTTATAATGGATCATGACTTCTTTCAGGGTTTTCAGGCTGCCGTCGTGCATATAGGGCGCGGTCAGCTCGACATTGCGCAAGGTTGGCGTTTTGAAAGCGCCGATTTTGCTCAAGTCATCGGTCACGGCAAAGCGCCCCAATTCCGACGACTTTTTATTAGTCAACACCATCACATCGACCTCGCCGCCTTTGTTTTTAGCTTTGAGAAAGGCCTGGACCAGTCGGGGAATGTCTTGCTGGATTCGATTAATGCCGATACCGATATTGTGAAAACGGCTGTCGGTAAACAGCGCTTGATCCTGCTCAATGGTATGGCAGGAAACGCAACGGCCCTGCCCGATAAACAGTTCGAATCCGCGATTCTGGGCCGCAGTCATCGCATCGGCCTGGTCGTTGAAATGATAACGGTCGAAAGCGGAGTTGCCCGAAATCAGGGTACGCTCGAAGCTGGCAATCGCCTTGGCGACATGGTCTATGGTTATTTTTTTGTCGCTGACCCCGAATACGGACTGGAATGCAGCAGAATAATAAGGATCTGTGCGGGTAATTTCGAGTATCGGTTCGTGATTGGCTAGGCCGCCTTCTACCGGATTAATCGGAGGTTGCTTGGCTTGGCCTTCCAGATCCGCTTCACGCCCATCCCAGAACTGCGACTTGTTGAATGCGGCATTGAGCACGGTGGGAGCGTTGCGCGTTCCGGTCAGTCCGTGATGACCGACCGAGACCGGCAGACCGTCGGTAAATGCTTTCTTATCGTCGTGGCAATTTGAGCAGCTGACCGTGCCGTCGACAGAAAAACGCTTGTCGTGAAACAGCTTGTCGCCCAAGGCAATTTTGGCCGGAGTTTGCAGATTGTTTGTCGGTATCGGAACCGGCGGCAAACCTAACAAATTATTTTCGTCGGTGACTGAGGGCGATTGACTGGCGGCGGGTTCAGCCAAGGGCTTGGTGTCGGCTTGTTTATAGGTCAACAAAGTGCACAGAACAAGGGCTAGCAATACTGCATGTCGCATGACAGGCCTCCTGACGAATCGTAGAGAACAGACGTTGTTTTTTATCGTCCAACCCTGACTCAGGCGGCATGATAATAACAGCTGGACTTTGAGATTAGATGAAGCGTGTCATTCGTGCAATAAGTAGAATCACTTAATTTGCTGGTTGGCAAGTCTTGAGATACGCATGACGTACCTTGATTGATCTGGGTGTGACGGTATTAGCGCATGGTGGTGTGGGCGTGAATTTATTCGCGCTTTTTAAGCTACAGCGCGAATAAATTCACGCCCACATTATTATTCGGGACTGGGATTATTCATCCGAACTCTGGCGCGTACCAGCGCGGTAATCACCACTATCAACAATGCCGCCAGCGAAAGTTCCAGCACCACGAACGCGGCAATTTTAAACCAGGCAAAGAGCGGATCGACAAACCTGACCAACCAGCCGCCGGCTTCATCGGCCAATGCGCCTCCGTAAGTCAAACAGCTCAGCCAGATCTTTAGCCGTATCGAGAACTCGGTCATCAGCATTAAATGGGTTAAAGTCAACACCAGCATGCCCATTGAGAATAGATGAAAATGCGAGACTTCCAGCATGCCCTGATAGCTGCGCGGCTGGGTAAACTGTTGTTCTGAACCCAGATAATAAGCAATCACCGAATCCGGCGTTAAGTCCATGTGATTAAAATACATCATGCCGTTACTGAACCATAACAGGGCGATATATACCAGGAACATTAACACCAGCATGTTTAACAAGGATTTACGATGCTGCTCTCCGGTCACAAAATAACGCATTAATGCTTACCCTGATTTTTTATCATAACTTGATAAATGGCCATGACCTTACGGATACTACTGACGGTCGCCCTTGTGCTTAAGGTCGCGCCGCTGATGCCGTCAATACCCTTATTAAAATCCATGTCGGCCAACGGGCGTTTATAGAGCTGTCCAAACCAGCGTTCCGGCGGCATATATTCCGGCGGTTCGTGGAAGGCGAGGGTAGTGACGTTGCGTAATTCGCCGTCTGGGTTTAACACGATCATCAAGGTTTCCGGTTTGGTTCTGACCGTGACGGTTTCTATAGCGGCATAACCTAGCACTTTGCCCTGATTTTTACCGACATAAAAAGTAAACAGGCCGGAATCGAGTTTAACCCTGGCTAGTTGTTCTATTGTGGCGGTTTGTTGTTTATCGGGAAATAACGATAACTGTTCGACTTGCGCCTCTTTGCCGAAGGCCAGTTCCAGCGCCTCATTCTTGCTGTAAAAAATGGTGGCGTAGCTGAGAGTTGCGGCGCTGAGCAGCGATAAAAAGAGAATAAAAAATCCCCATTGCCTGGTTGTTTTCATAGTGACTCGTGTGCGGAATTTAAGTAGATAAATGCAAATAGTTTACCACTACCTATAAACAGGCGGCCATTAAGTTAAGGCATGAATAAGATTGTGGGGGTGACTTGAGTCGCCCAGTCAGTCGTTCAATCGGCGACTGAAGTCGCCCCCCACATGCATCATTTATTGTTAGGTCGAAACTAGAAGATAAAACCGAAGCCCAGATTGAAATCGTCCGGCACGCTGCCCCGTTTCGCGGTGAAATTGCGATAATCCGCTTTAATCACGACATTCGGAATGGGCTTGTATTGCAAACCGAACTGATAAATTTTTCTGTCTTTGGTTTCATCGTCAGAAAAACCGGTTGGTGCGCTGGCGATAGTATCCATCTGTTCATAACGAAAAAAAGGCGCCAGATATTGGGTGGTGTTGGGATTTAGCAACGGCAATATGTCATAACCGACCTCGCTGTACCAGCCGTAGTTTTCTTCGCCAATGGTTTGTCCTTTGGCTGCACTAAGCACACCGGCATCGTCGATATGTCCCCATGAACCTAAAGTACGGAACTCCAGTCCACGATATTTCCACTGCATGTGCCCTTCATACAGCTGGATAAAGGCGTCGACATTCTGCTGGGCTTTTGTGGTTAGATTGGTAAAGGTTTGGTTTTGCCCGGCATTGCCGACATATCCGGAACCTCCGAATGATAAGCCAGGCACCACGGCAGGCGTATAATCCAGTCGTCCGACGAAGGCCAGATTTTCGGCTTTGGCCTGACTGCCTTGCTGTCTGCCGGATCGGATGCCGTCAGCATTAAAATTGGCGGCATTCAAGCCATTTACGACATAAGCAGTATAAGTCAGATTCGGCAACACTTCGCCAAACAGACCAACACCAATATCACGCCAGGTGCTCGGGAGGATCTGACGCTCTACTTCCGGGCGATTGTTGCCAAAATAAAATGGCGGCTCGTGAATCAGGTTGACAAAACCCATCGGCATCAACACCATACCGGCACGAACATTAGCCATAGGATCGATAAAGAAATCCAGCGCCGCAAACTCGACCGATACTGAGCCGCCCTTCTCGGTCGAACCATGTTCAAATTCAAGTTCACTGTTGAACAGAATGTTGTCGGTAAACTTGTAACCGGCATATAACACCATTCGTTCAAAATCGGCATTATTGTTTTTGCCTTTTTTATCGCCGACTATTGCCTGATAATTAGCCTCGCCGTAACCGCCAATCGACAGACCTTTACCTACCTGATAGACCTTGGATGCAGCAGGCCCCAGGCCATAAGCGCTTTTATACTGCACTTCGTCAGGAATGCTCAGGTTGGTGCGCAATTTTTCAACTTCCTGGCTTAACACATCGGTTTTTCGTTCCAAGGTTTTTACATCGCTACCGGCGGTTTTGACTGGAGCTTGCGCCTGCATTCCTGATTTCATTTCGTCAATTTGCTTTTGCTGCGCCTGGATTATTTTCCACATATCTTCCATGGTTTGCGGCTTTTCCAATGCGCTGACAGGCGCACTCAAAGCGGCCAGCGCTGTCAGTATGGCACCTTTTAATAAGGTTTTATTGTTGTTCATTGATACGATCTCTCACAAATAATGGGTGGGAGAAGTATAAATCAAATAGGGATGTTAATACAAACGATTCCTATTTAAAACTTAAGGTGGGGTTTTAATGTAGCCACTCACCCCTCGTGGCATAGCTATGCCCTAACAGGAAACAACCTTGTTTTGTAACTGCGAGATCAGGCGCTTAATCGCCGGTTGCTGCGCGATGATGCTCTCACATAAGTGGAATTGATCAACTGCACGGTGTAAGTTCTGCTCGGGCTCGGCCACCTTGAAATAGCGGTTGCCTTGCAGATAATCGGTATAAAAGCGAAGGCCTAATTCAAAAGGAATCAGGCGGATGGCGGGGTACAAATAGTGATAATCGTGTTCGGTAAAAAATGCGCCGGCCTCGCTTAGGTAGCTTTTTAACAGCGCGGCGCAAATGTCCAGATCAAACCTGACAGGTTTAACGGTATAGCAGCAAGAGCGCAGACAATCGCCAATATCGTAATGAACCAGCCCCGGTTTGACGGTGTCCAGATCGACAATACTGACAATTTTTTTGCTGTGTTTATCGAACAGAAAATTGTTTAATTTGGGATCGCCGTGAATCACCCGCAAAGACAGCAAACCCTGTTTTTTAGCCGCTTCCAGATCATCGGCGATGCCCTGAAACCGGGCGATAAATTCGGCGCAATAGCGGTTTTTGGGCTGATCCGATAACGGTAAAACCTGATGATAATGTTTCAAATATTGAGGCGTTATATGAAAGCCGGGCAGGGTGTCATGCAAAAGCACCGAGTTAAGATCGCTAAGCAGGCGATGAAAATGCCCCAGCGCAAACCCGGCCTGCTCGGCATCACTGATAGTTTCTATGGTCTCTACGCTTTCGCTGTTGTTGATAAAGCTCAGCGCCCGCCAGCAATCGCCGTTTTGATCCCGATAAAGCGCGTCGTTAGCGATAGTCTTTACAATTTCCGGAATGTGCAGTTTAACGTTGTTTTTTTGCGCTATATGCCGGTTAAGCATACCTAAGTTGGCCATGATTTGCTCGGGCGTCGTAAAAACCGCTCGGTTTATGCGCTGCAGAACAAACGGGGATGATGGCGTTGTGGCCAGATAAGTATCATTAATCAGACCATTGCCGAGCGGGGTTATTTCGGTAACGGTGCTGGCGAATTGCTTGGCGATGGGGAGTAGCGTGCTCAGCACATTAAGCGGCTTCCCTGGCCTTAATTAATGCCGTTAAATGCCCCAAAGCCTGACCTCGGTGACTCAGCGTATTTTTTACCGCCGCCGGTAATTCTGCCGAGGTGCAATGATGGCTGGGTACCCAGAACACCGGATCATAACCGAAACCGTTTTCGCCGACCGCATCATCTAAAATCCGGCCCTCCCAAACGCCTTGGGCAATCACCGGACAAGGATCGTTCGCATGTTCCATAAATACCATCACGCAAATAAAGCGCGCAATACGCTGTTCGGCCGGTATGTCTTTAAGTTCATGCAGCAGCTTGTTGAGATTGTCCCGATCGCTGGCGCCAACCCCGGCATATCGGGCGGAAATCACGCCCGGCGCACCGTTTAACGCATCAACCACCAGCCCCGAATCATCGGCTATTGCCGGCAGCCGGCAATGCAGCGCGGCATTTCTGGCTTTCAAAATGGCATTTTCTACAAAAGTAGAGCCGGTTTCTTCCACATCGACAACATTAAACGCAGACTGCGGAACAATAGGATGTTCCGCCAGTATCGCCTGAATTTCGCTGATCTTGCCGGGATTGCTGCTGGCCAGCACGATTTTATTTAGGGTTGAAAAGGTCATTTATGCTCTTCTATGGCGATGCGCTGCTTTTCCAGCAATTGCCTGATGCCATTACCTGCCAACTCCAGCATCGCGTCCAGCTCTTCTTTTCTGAACGCATGTCCCTCGGCCGTACCCTGCACTTCAATAAACGCAGCCGCATCGTTCATCACCACATTCATATCGGTTTCCGCATTGCTGTCTTCGGCATAATCCAGATCCAGCACCGGCACCCCGTTATAAATACCGACGGAAACCGAGGCAACCTGCCCATGCAACGGATTGGTCTTGATTTGTTTGCGTCTGAGCATTTTTTGCACCGCCAGCGACAGCGCGACAAAACCGCCGGTAATCGCCGCAGTACGGGTTCCGCCATCCGCTTGCAGCACGTCGCAATCGATCATGATGGTATGTTCGCCCAGCGCCTTTAAATCAATGGCCGCCCGTAAGGAACGGCCGATCAAGCGCTGAATTTCCTGGGTACGTCCGCCCTGTTTGCCGTTACTGGCTTCGCGACCCATGCGGGTATGGGTCGAACGCGGCAACATGCCATATTCGGCGGTAATCCAGCCTTCGCCTTTGCCTTTCAGAAAGCGCGGCACACTGCGGTCTACACTGGCGGTACACAGCACCCGAGTATCGCCGAATTCAACCAGGACAGAGCCTTCTGCGTGCTTGGTAAAACCGCAGGTAAATTTTATCTCTCTCAGTTGATCCGGGTTACGTCCGCTTGGTCTCATAGTTGTTCCGCTAAATTGAAAAACCGAACAGTATACCTGATCGGCGCGCTGTTCGGCTGTTCAATTGTAACTATTCAGCACCAATAAATATAATGGAACGCCGATGAATATGATGAACGCCGATAATCCTAAAAACCGCAGTCAACTGATTTTTCCGGGATAATTCAAAAAAATCTTATTCAATCATCATTATCAGCGTTCTCGGCAACCGCTCCCTGCGTTGCTCTACCTCCTGCATAAGCCACATGGATGTGGTGAATGCAGATATTGCAGGAGCAAATATTTGTCCATGCAGTCGTATTTTTTAGCTGCTGAAACAACTATCAACCATCAGCAAGCGCTTGCTGTAACTCGGCAACCGATTGCGGACGATTTTCCGGCTGCAATTCCATTGCCCAGTCTATGGCTTGAAGCAGATGCACCGGAAGTTTTCGTTTAAGCGCCTTGACGGCGGGTACCAGCGTGTCCTGGCGCACTCTATCCAATGCTGAAACCGGTGTTTTCCGCTCCAGGCAATTGCGCATACTCGCACCCACCGCATAAATATCAGTCCACGGCCCGAGTTGAGCGCTCAGATCATGCTGCTCTATCGGCGAATAGCCTTTGGTCAACACTTTGCTCTGCTTGTTAAGGCAGGATTTCGGAAAGTTCTGAATAGCGCCAAAATCCAGCAATAACGCATCATTACCGGGCCGCACCAGAATATTAGAAGGTTTAATGTCCAGATGAATGAACTGTTGACTGTGAATATGGCTTAATCCCGCCAATAGAGTGCGGAACAAACTCAAGAAAAAATCTTCGGAAACAGGCAGTATTTGCTTACTCAGCAGTTTATCCAGCGTAACGCCATAGTCATAAGTCATGACCATATATACGGTAGAATTGGCTTTAAAAAAACCGATAACTTCGACAATATTGGGATGCTTTAATGTTGATAACACCTTAGCTTCTTCAAAAAATAAAACTCTGCCGCGCTTAAATAAAGCGGCGGTTTCTTCACTGTTGGCGACAACGGCGTTGTTCCAGGTGCGGTGGGCAAACTTTCTAGGCAGGTATTCTTTAATGGCAACCTGAACCTGATCGGCTGTTTGTCTGGCCAGATAAACGGAACTAAAGCCGCCATGCGCCAAGCTCCTCTCAATCACATACTGGTCTATAATAGTACCCGTTTGCAGGTAGTTCCAATCTTTGGGATAAGTATGCGGATCGTAATATTCAGCCATTGTGTTGTTTTTGGATACCAGAGCCCATTAATTATAGGTGAAAAATGATTAGAAGTATGACCGCATTTGCCGGCAATGAGATAGAAATCGGTGACTTAACCCTCAGCTGCGAACTGCGCTCGGTCAATCATCGTTATTGCGATATTAGCTTAAGACTGCCGGAGCGTCTGCGTTTTGTCGAAGCCGGACTGCGTTCGGCTATCGCCGCAAAAATCAGTCGAGGCAAAGTCGAATGCGCATTAAACTACAAAAAACAGACTAAAAACGGACAAGGTTTCATCATTAATACCGATGCCGTCACCGCATTGCTTGCCGCAGCTAACACTATAGAGCAGCAAATGTCCGGTCCTTTATCGTTTTCAGCGCTGGATGTGCTGGCATTTCCCGGCATTCAGCAGGAGCCGGATATTGACAAAGAGCAACTCGAATCGGGCATCACCACCCTGATTGATCGAACCTTGGCACAATTGCTGGAATCACGGCAAAGAGAAGGCGCTCAACTTAAAGTTCTGCTTGAAGAGCGCTGTACAAAAATGCAGGGGTTTGTCGCCTTGGCGAGCAAACGTATGCCGGAAGTCTTGTTGCTGATTCGCAATAAACTGAAAGACCGGATCAGCGAACTGGTAGCAGAGCCCGATTTTGACCGTCTGGAGCAGGAGCTGGTGCTGCTGGCTCAAAAACTGGATATTACCGAAGAACTCGACAGACTGGAAACGCATATCAATGAAGTATTGCGGGTACTCCAGCAAAAAGATCCGGTAGGCAGGCGACTGGATTTTTTAATGCAGGAATTGAATCGCGAAGCCAATACCTTGGGATCCAAATCGGCCGACAAGGAAATGACCCGGATAGCGATAGAACTTAAAGTACTGATCGAGCAAATGCGCGAGCAAGTGCAAAATGTCGAATAATTTTTCACGCGACTGCCGGTGCAGTTCCTGAGCTAATTTGCTAAACGTTTCAATCCACGCGCCCACGCGGGGCGCGACTCCGGTAAATCGGACATGGTGGATTTTTTGTGGTTTCAATCCACGCGCCCACGCGGGGCGCGACATTATTAGACATTTGTTTTCTCCAGATTGAGTGTTTCAATCCACGCGCCCACGCGGGGCGCGACCTGCCGAAGATTTGCATTAATTAATAACTGCGGTTTCAATCCACGCGCCCACGCGGGGCGCGACTCCAGACTTTTTTTATGGCGCTGACTGCTGAGGTGTTTCAATCCACGCGCCCACGCGGGGCGCGACTTATCTCAAAAGCTCGTCAACAAGACTGGACGGTTTCAATCCACGCGCCCACGCGGGGCGCGACCGTTGCCACCATTGGATGTGGTGGCTGTAGTGCCTGTTTCAATCCACGCGCCCACGCGGGGCGCGACCTTGTTAGGTTGCTGCTCGTTTAAAAACTGATTGTTTCAATCCACGCGCCCACGCGGGGCGCGACAAAGACAAAAAACACTACACCTTAGCGAGACGAGTTTCAATCCACGCGCCCACGCGGGGCGCGACCCCTACGCCGACTTATGCGGTCAAGGCCGATGTGTTTCAATCCACGCGCCCACGCGGGGCGCGACGCAAGCCAACGCCGTTATCATTGCCATAACCGGTTTCAATCCACGCGCCCACGCGGGGCGCGACGGTTGTTCGGCGTAGCTTTTAGCGTAATATTAGTTTCAATCCACGCGCCCACGCGGGGCGCGACCATCTTCGCGCCGAAAGCGAATTCACTATTTTTGGTTTCAATCCACGCGCCCACGCGGGGCGCGACCTTAGGTGATTTGGAGTGAGAATCTTGCAACGCTGTTTCAATCCACGCGCCCACGCGGGGCGCGACGATAGGACAGTCATAATCAATGACCTTGAGTCTGTTTCAATCCACGCGCCCACGCGGGGCGCGACGTGCGCAACCGATTGCGCCGCCGCCATCGTTGAGTTTCAATCCACGCGCCCACGCGGGGCGCGACGATAATCTGGGCGATGGTTTATCCGACCGGGTTAGTTTCAATCCACGCGCCCACGCGGGGCGCGACCTTAAATCAAGGCCGGAACCGGATGCGTCTGACGTTTCAATCCACGCGCCCACGCGGGGCGCGACTATCGACTTATTGAGCAAATCAACCGACAAGCTGTTTCAATCCACGCGCCCACGCGGGGCGCGACATGCAGCGGGTGGCGAAATGACCCCCACTACCGGTTTCAATCCACGCGCCCACGCGGGGCGCGACCCAAGCCTTCCGCCTTTAGCTGCAAGATTTGGGGTTTCAATCCACGCGCCCACGCGGGGCGCGACCTCGAACACGCCTTCCAGACCGACAAAGAGGGCAGTTTCAATCCACGCGCCCACGCGGGGCGCGACACCAGCTGGCGCTGGATATCGCGGGGGTTTGAGTTTCAATCCACGCGCCCACGCGGGGCGCGACCGGCCATGCCCGACGCAACTTTCCACATCTTGTCGTTTCAATCCACGCGCCCACGCGGGGCGCGACCATAGCGCCGGTCAACGCCTGTTTACCAGCATGGTTTCAATCCACGCGCCCACGCGGGGCGCGACCACTTTCAGGGCATTCCCTTTCCGTCTGAGCTGGTTTCAATCCACGCGCCCACGCGGGGCGCGACCTTTTGGCCCAACTTGACGATGGCCGATCTGATGTTTCAATCCACGCGCCCACGCGGGGCGCGACCCCCGTTGATTGACGTCAGTCAGGCGCCTACGGGTTTCAATCCACGCGCCCACGCGGGGCGCGACGTGATGATCTGGTTGCTGGATACCGGCGATATTGTTTCAATCCACGCGCCCACGCGGGGCGCGACCCTTTTACGACTGGAGCAATGAGCAGCTTAAGGCTGTTTCAATCCACGCGCCCACGCGGGGCGCGACCGCAAGGATGCGCCCCTATTCAAAGGTGAGTTGTTTCAATCCACGCGCCCACGCGGGGCGCGACCTGGTTGCAACTGTTACGCCACCGCCGGGCGCTGTTTCAATCCACGCGCCCACGCGGGGCGCGACCTGTCGTTGCCGACGACAAAGACGCTTTTAAAAGTTTCAATCCACGCGCCCACGCGGGGCGCGACCCATGGAACAGGAGTTAGCCCGTGGCATTAGGTGTTTCAATCCACGCGCCCACGCGGGGCGCGACCGGACGAACTACAAATGGCGGCGGGCTAATGACTGTTTCAATCCACGCGCCCACGCGGGGCGCGACACGGCATTTGCCAGGGCCATGTCGATGCCAATTGTTTCAATCCACGCGCCCACGCGGGGCGCGACCAAGAACGCGGCAGTCATTGCGGAAACAACTGTGTTTCAATCCACGCGCCCACGCGGGGCGCGACTTTCAAGAGGGCACACGCCGCAGAAACATCGTCGTTTCAATCCACGCGCCCACGCGGGGCGCGACCGCACCAGGAGATGATGCGCCATGCCACTAGGTGTTTCAATCCACGCGCCCACGCGGGGCGCGACCAATGCCGGCATCATCTACAACAACGCCCATGCCGTTTCAATCCACGCGCCCACGCGGGGCGCGACGGCGATAGGCGCTTTGCTGATCCCAGTGGCACCGTTTCAATCCACGCGCCCACGCGGGGCGCGACGCTTGGCCGTATCCATATTGCGGGGTCAAGCGGTTTCAATCCACGCGCCCACGCGGGGCGCGACCAGTGATGCAGATTGCCGGTGTTCTGGCAATGGAGTTTCAATCCACGCGCCCACGCGGGGCGCGACCCGAGCATGATGCGCCGCGCGGCCCCGGCACTGCGTTTCAATCCACGCGCCCACGCGGGGCGCGACGGTTGATTACCTCGTTAACCAATATCTATTTTGTTTCAATCCACGCGCCCACGCGGGGCGCGACCATCCGGCTGATAACTCGCCGGTACCGGTCAATGTTTCAATCCACGCGCCCACGCGGGGCGCGACGCGAAAAAGACAACTATTGCCAAACAATAATTGTTTCAATCCACGCGCCCACGCGGGGCGCGACCCTTTGGCACCCAAGAAGCATCGGCCTTAATAGTTTCAATCCACGCGCCCACGCGGGGCGCGACACAGCAGCGAGATCGTGTTAATCGCCATTAACGTTTCAATCCACGCGCCCACGCGGGGCGCGACCCTTTTGGCCCAACTTGACGATGGCCGATCTGATGTTTCAATCCACGCGCCCACGCGGGGCGCGACCGTTACCGGCAGCGCCGGGAGCCATTGCAGCGCGTTTCAATCCACGCGCCCACGCGGGGCGCGACCATCCGCACCCATTTAAGGCATAGTCATGAGCAAGTTTCAATCCACGCGCCCACGCGGGGCGCGACAGCTGCTATCAACTCGACGCCCGTCACCGGACGTTTCAATCCACGCGCCCACGCGGGGCGCGACCCACGACCGGCGCAAGATGCTCAGCCGCTTGGTTGTTTCAATCCACGCGCCCACGCGGGGCGCGACCTTCTATAACTTGTCGGTTTATTTCGTCGAATTGTTTCAATCCACGCGCCCACGCGGGGCGCGACCCACCGATAGTAGCTGTGCGGCAAATGCAAACAAGTTTCAATCCACGCGCCCACGCGGGGCGCGACAATTTAATAATTTATGCATGGTTCTTCTCCTCGTTTCAATCCACGCGCCCACGCGGGGCGCGACAACAATTACAGCGTTACATGCCGCCGTAAAAGGTTTCAATCCACGCGCCCACGCGGGGCGCGACGGCTCAACCAAGGACCTCGACTACATGTATCAGTTTCAATCCACGCGCCCACGCGGGGCGCGACGTCTGCAGCTGCATTTTTCCGCTAGCATCTTCGTTTCAATCCACGCGCCCACGCGGGGCGCGACTTTAATTAACATCATCACCGGGGCGATGGAGCGTTTCAATCCACGCGCCCACGCGGGGCGCGACGTAAGGATTATAAAGATGAATTCTACAGAAGTGTTTCAATCCACGCGCCCACGCGGGGCGCGACTTGTTCTTTTCGCCGCCTTTAGCGTCCAGATCGTTTCAATCCACGCGCCCACGCGGGGCGCGACGGTTGGGATTCGCTCCAGCACTTCGCCCTTAATGTTTCAATCCACGCGCCCACGCGGGGCGCGACCGGGGTTTAAGTATGAGCAAAGCCCACGGAATAGTGTTTCAATCCACGCGCCCACGCGGGGCGCGACTTGGCGGATCAGTGCGATCTGTTTGAGGACATGGTTTCAATCCACGCGCCCACGCGGGGCGCGACATCGCCGAAGGCAAGAGCATCGGCGCATTCCGGGTTTCAATCCACGCGCCCACGCGGGGCGCGACACCTTATCGGCGCTGAGCTTATAGCCCATATCGTTTCAATCCACGCGCCCACGCGGGGCGCGACGCGTTATGCCCAGCTGACCGATCCTGATTTTTTGTTTCAATCCACGCGCCCACGCGGGGCGCGACCCGACGGCTTAGGCATTGTCGCGCTCCCTATTGTGTTTCAATCCACGCGCCCACGCGGGGCGCGACCCACCTCATTGCCGTAAATCTCGCACAGCTTGGTGTTTCAATCCACGCGCCCACGCGGGGCGCGACTTTATTCATGGGGCCAGTGTAGCGACTGGCGGTGTTTCAATCCACGCGCCCACGCGGGGCGCGACCTGGACGGACTCGCACCACTCAATCATCGCGCTGTTTCAATCCACGCGCCCACGCGGGGCGCGACCTGTTTAAACGGCACGTTACGCAACTCGACAATGTTTCAATCCACGCGCCCACGCGGGGCGCGACCGTACTGCACCGGCAAGTCGGCTTTCATCAGTGTTTCAATCCACGCGCCCACGCGGGGCGCGACACAATCTGGATAGGTTCAGAGGTTGCAGGTTATGTTTCAATCCACGCGCCCACGCGGGGCGCGACGACGACGAATCTTGTTTTGCCACAGCAACAGGTGTTTCAATCCACGCGCCCACGCGGGGCGCGACTGGCCATACAAACCATAGAGGAGGTGTTAACCGAGTTTCAATCCACGCGCCCACGCGGGGCGCGACCACGCAGGAGCGTGGGAACGAGGGACTCTGAGTGTTTCAATCCACGCGCCCACGCGGGGCGCGACCGCGTCAATGGCCGGGGTCGCATTAACGCTGGGCGTTTCAATCCACGCGCCCACGCGGGGCGCGACCGGTGCTCGGTCAGCAAGAACGCCAGCAAGATAGTTTCAATCCACGCGCCCACGCGGGGCGCGACCCAGGGACTGATCCACGCTGCCCGCCAGCTGGTTGTTTCAATCCACGCGCCCACGCGGGGCGCGACATCGCATCCGCCAGGTCAAACAGATGATCTTCGTTTCAATCCACGCGCCCACGCGGGGCGCGACGCCGATAGTGGCTATACCCGCCGAGTCGTTATGTTTCAATCCACGCGCCCACGCGGGGCGCGACCTCCGCCGCGCTGGGCAAGGTTGTTGTCACTATCGGTTTCAATCCACGCGCCCACGCGGGGCGCGACGACGGCTTAGGCATTGTCGCGCTCCCTATTGTGTTTCAATCCACGCGCCCACGCGGGGCGCGACCCGGATCAGTTTCATGGATAGTCTCTTCTCGGTGTTTCAATCCACGCGCCCACGCGGGGCGCGACTTCATCCAGATCCTGCAAGCTCACCATCACGTCGTTTCAATCCACGCGCCCACGCGGGGCGCGACCTGCAGATGCCTAACTCATTGAATTTAATAGCCGAAAAGCCAATAACTTGCGAACCAGTCAAAACCGCTGCGAAAACATTATAAATCATTCAGCTGAAAATAAAAAATAACCATAAAATCAATCCATTAAGCAAGCTGCGGAATCTTGATGTTTTTATGCGCGCTTAGGGTTCGCATTACAACAAGAGTAAGCCGTTTAAATCTAATACCGCCTTGGCGCCAATATGCTCAATACGACGCTCCCAGTTATCGCCTAAATAATAAAACCGTAAACTATCGATTGATTCATCCATGACGGCTATTAAATCATTTTTTAATTTCGTCCATTGCGCCATATCCACTTCAATTTCAAAAACCGAATACTGTACCCGCTGTCCGTAGACAAGACATAATTTGGCTATTCTACGCAGACGTTTCGGCCCGGTTTCACTCTTAAAACTAACATCGTAAGTCACTAAAATCATCATGGTTTATTTCCACAAAAACGGTACATAACTATCGCAATCACCCCGTAAAAACCGCGCCAGCACTTGCGCTTGCAACCAGGGCAGTAAACCCACCGGTACTGTTTCTTCAAACCACGGGTGCATTAAGGTGTCCTGTTTACGATCTTGCCATGCGGCCAATAAGGTTCGGCGCGGTTCATCTTTTAAGGTCACCGAACCATTGGGCCAGGTTTCAAAATCCTTAATGACCAGTTGCCGTTTGTTAATCAACGACAACACAAACCGGTCAACCATGGGTCTAAATTCTTCCGCCAAATCTAACGCTAATGACGGCCTGCCACTGCGTAATTGATGCAAAAAACCGCTGGCCGGATCAAGTCCCGTGGTTTCCAGCGCCGAACGGCAATCATGGGTCAGCAAGGTGTAACAAAATGATAACAAGGCATTAACAGGATCAGTCGGCGGCCTGCGTCTTCGGGTATCGAATTCAAAATCAGTTTGGCGTATCAAATGCTGAAACGCGCCGAAGTAGACTTGCGCTGCTTCGCCTTCGCGCCCCATCAGGGTGTCGATAGCCTTGCAATCCGCTAGCTGGGTTAAACAGCGGGTCAAACGTTTTTCAGCGGTTTGCAGCTCTTTAAGCACGCTATCGTCGGTGATTTTTTCGCCATGATCGCGCAGATAGCGCCGGAGCACATAGCGTTGGTTATAGAGCTTGCCGGTCAACATAGCTTGGGCAATGGCAACGCTTTTTTCGACATTATGCCCGGTTAGATGCTGAGTTCTGCGTAACAATACATTACCGCTGACAGGACCCTCTACCCGCGCCAGATATTTGCCGAACATATTTAAAAAAGTAATGGTAATGCCGTTTTCAGCGCAATGCGCCATCAGGTAAGGCGAAATAGTCACTTGCCCGAAGCAAACCAATCCTTGTAATTTATGTATCGGGACACGGGCTTTGGTTTCCTTCTCAACTTTTAAGACCAGATTGTCATTGTCTTTATGCAGCCAGGCATTTTGCGTTTGAATGTAAATGACGTTTCGTAAGGGGCGCAAGGTTAATCCTCAGTGAGTTGTGCGGCCAACCAGGCGGCAGCCGATTTATGAAAACCTTTCGGGTGGCAGGGGTCGATCAGCGAGCAAGCCTTGCACTTTTTTGCCTTGTAGATAGCTTTAGGCGTGGCTTTAGTTTGCACGATGGTTCGACAGGCTAGAATAGTTTGCGCGGTTAAGTCGCGTAATTCAGCATCAAAAATAACCGGATGCCGACGACGAACTTCACCATAAAACAACGCGCCTTCCGGCACTGATACGCCGTGCATCTCTTCCAAACACAGTGCCTGGGCGCACAGTTGCACCTCATCGGCACGGTGGGTCTTGGGCTTGCCGCGTTTGTATTCAATCGGATAGGGGATTTCTGTCCCATCCGCTTGTTTATGATATTCCACCACGTCGGCAACGCCTTCAATGCCCAGTTCTTCGTTTGCCAAACGCAATGCCCATACGGTACGAACGTCACCACGCTTTTGCTGATCGGCCTGATTGACTTTTTGATGCAACACTTGACCTTCTGCCGTCCATTGGTTTTCCGTCCAGATATCTTCGAGTTCGATGAGGGCAAATTGGCGCGGGCAAAAAAGATAATGTTGTAGTTGTGAAAGATAAATCGATTCCAGCGTTGACATCATGCGTTCCCCTCTATAAATAAAAAAACCTTTCAGGTTTTAAAAACCTGAAAGGTTTAGGCGATTAGAAACCGTCAATTATTTCAACTTTTAAATCTTTAAATTCCAAATTTATTTTTTCAGCATTTAAGTTTTCTAGCCGATTTAATGTTCCTTCCTTTTTCCATTCATCTATCAATTTAATCAATAATCCATGTACATTTGCTGAAGAATATTGCCCCGATTTACAGTTATGTTGCCACCAAAGGACTTTTTTCACTGCCATTGAACCTTCGGGTCTGGCTGAAGAGGCATCGCCTTCAAAGAGTTTGGGCAGAATTGCTTTAATGCTTTCTGCATCGTCATCGCTAAAGCCTGTTTTTTCGGCGAGTTGTGGGGTGATTGCGCCGTAAGTGACATAGATGGCATGGTCTACGCGGTGTTTCATACCCATGGTGTCTGAGCCTTTTTTGCTACCATCACCTTCACCGCTGACACTTTTAGTAATTTGCGTGCTGGTGATGCTGACAGGTTCTAAGCTAAAGGCCGATTGAATGGTGACAGGGCCGCGAATGGCAATAGAAACCCCAGCAGCATCGGCTTCTTTGCCAAAAGCAAACACTTGACCAAAGGCGCGAACATCAAACCAGTGTTCGCACGCCTTTTTAGCAGTATCGTCTTTGTTGGTTTTTTTAGCATTAAACGCTTCTTTGCCTAAACCCACTTTGTCATCATAGGCGCGGTTTTGTAGGCTGGTCATGCCATCGGTTTTTTTCTCATCGGATTGAACAAAAATGGAATGTCCTTGTTCTTGCAAACGGTCTCGGATTTTGCGTTTTAAACAAACATCAGTCACTTCGCCATAACCGTCATAATCGGTGCGGGGGCGGTTGCCGTTTAACGGATCGCCGTTAGGATTGGCGTGATTGACGCTAAAGATGATGGCAAAGTCTATTTTGTGGCTAAGTGTGGTCATTATGCATCTCCTGCTGATGTGGTTTCGTCGAAGTTTTTCGTTTGTTTGGCTTTGTAGTTTGCTGCATTTTCCGCGCTGTCTTGTTTCATTTTCTGCCGCTGGCAGTAATAGCCTAATAAAAACTCACCTGATAACGGCGCGTTATTATTGAAATCTTCAATGGTAAAGGCACTGCTAATGGTTTCGAGTTCTTCGCGTTGATTGTTTAAAAAGCCAGTGCGTGAAACTTGTAGGCGTTGCATATAAGGGTCTAGGGCTTTGTGAATCAGCAGCCATGTTTGCGCTGGACGGTCAGCAAAACGTTGCATTAAACGGGCGGCGTTGGTTGGGCGATTTTCATCGGTGACACTTAATGCAACGCTTTCTATGCGTTCAGCAACGGCAAGCAAGCGTCCGTAAAGGTAATCACGGGAATGGTAGTTTTCATCGAGTGCCATGTTGTAAATTCTCCGTTGGGTTGAATCAGGGTTTCTGGCGTAATAGCCTTTGTAAAGAGCGCAGGTAATACCTAGGTTTTTTTCCCATAACCATTGTTCATCATTGGCGTAAGCTACGCGATTGGTGGCTTTACGCACGCAACTTTGTACTAAATCGAATGGAAAGGGATAACCATCGACAATGCACGGCATCAAGCGTTCAATGACTTTTTTCTTTAAGTTGTCCGTAACATTTTCACCATAAGCGGCTTTGGCAATGTCTCTGGGTACAGGCGAGCTAATGGGATAAATGACTTTGATTTTTGGTTTTTTGCCTGTGTCATTTTTAATTTCTTGGGTATGGCGTTGATACCATGCAAATTCGGCGTGCCATTTTTTTAAGCGTTCAAGAAAGTCATGGCTGAGTAATTCGCGGTAATACAAAATACCCATGCGCCCTGGGGTCGCAGAATCTAAGCCCATGATGATGATTTGGTCAGTTTCATCTAGTTTTGCCGCGTAACCTGCGATGTATTTTTTTAATTTCAGTGCGTAAGCCGCGCCTAAATCTGTGCCATAGTCCAAAACCGTTTGAGTCGGTTCTTGCGTTTCTTCAACTTCGCTAAAATCGGCTTCTTCATCAAATTGTTCGCTCAGGTCTGCTAAGGGTTCGGGAATGTCTTTGCCTGAAACTGCCCATGAGACATAGACTTGATCGCCGTTTTTGTAGCCTTGTTTTTGAATTAACCAACTTAAAGCATTGTGGGCTTTTTGGGTGACAGTGAAACCAATGCCATTGGCCTGTTTGTCATCTAAAAATTTGCCGCGATAGGTGTAGCCACCTGAATCATTAGCAGAAATGAGTTTCGCACCATCCCCCGAATGGCGGATTTTTTTCGGGTGATTGCTGGCTAAGACTTGTTGCTTGCCTGTGATGTAGCACAGCCCTTGTTCAGTATTGGTTGAGCTATCGAAGTCTATCCATTTTTGCTGAATTGTTTCATCCTTCCATGTGTCTATTGCAGGGTCGCCGGTTAATTCAACTGACCAACACACCAAGGCAGAGCCTTGGTCTAACACGCCTTTGTCTTTGGGTAGCAGTTTAAACAATATAGGGGCTTCGCCGTTGTCGCTGTTCCATTGGGTGAGTAACACATTGTCAACATCAACATAAACAATGTTTGCGGCGATTAAATCTTTAATCACTGTGCCTTTTTCAATGTACTGCAAAACGGCTTTGACTTTGGCATGGCCGTATTCTGAGTCGCACCATTTTTTTAATAAATCGTGATAACTGTTGAAATAGGGCTTTTTCTTGCCGCCATACGCTTCATAATCTTTAGCGACATATTGCAATTTATCTGCTAATGGATGCGGCTCTTCCCCACTGGTTCGCCCCGCCGATTTTTCGGTGGCGGGTAAAACAACCTGTGTTTTTTCTAACACTACCGCTTTTAGAAATTTGCCCTCGCCATCAATAGTGATGTTGATATGGGCATTTTGTTGCGTGTGGCTAATCGGCACTAATGGCGAGTATTTTTTCTTGTCATCATCAGAAGGCGGTGGTTCATCAAGCAATACCGCTGCTTCGTAAGTCTGATAGAGTTTTTCCATCCAGCTCATAATTCAGCCTCCTCGGTTTCGACATCTTTTAAATTGGTGCCGATACCGAACGGTTTAACCGACATGGGGCGCACAATGCGGCGGCGGGTGCATTCATCTGGTCTGGGGAATTCCAAAATGCCTTTTTTTAAGGTCGCTTGCCAAAACAGGCTTTCTAAATTCTCCCCGCCCGTCTCGTCTGGATAAGCGAAACTATGAAACATTAAACCAAAGGGTATGTCAGGCGTTTCATCATAAACACCTTCGCCTGTTCCAAATTCACACGGTTCAACGTAGGCTTGGCAATCGCGTGTGCCTAAAAAAATATCTTGTCTGCCACCTTTTACTAAGGCACGTTGACTCATGCTAGAATGTTTTTTTTCGTTCCGATCTTGTTGTAATTCGGGGCGGTGTTCATTCCATTCAAAATGGGCTTCAACCTGGTATTCAACATCGCGTAAAAAGGTATAAATCGCCAAGCTATTGCCGCTTGCATTCCAGAGCAACGGTTTTGTGCCTTTGGTTTGAGTGCGTAAAGGCTTCATGATTCGTACTCTATCAACGTGCCAAATCAGCGTTGGTTTCCAATAAATGGATTTGAGCACGCCTTTGAGGGCTTCGTAAGTGGGCAGGTGATAAGAGCATTTTTCACCGCCGACTTTGGTGATGGGGTCGGTAAATAATGCGTACCGTCCTCGTAATTTAAAACTAATGCGGTTGTTATCCATTGAAACTCCTTGAGGGCGTTATTTGTTTTCACAACTGAATAATGTTGCAAAATAATGGTTATTTATGGATGAGTGCAGATGTTGATTGATACTGCCGATTTAACATCGGCAATATCAGTTTTAAATAAGCACTAACCCTAACCACAAATGGTTTCAATCCACGTCTTCATGTTTCAATTTACATCTTCACAAGAAGAACGACATCACCTTTAAATTAAAGATGATGAATTAAGAATACGTTAGCCAATTACCGCAGTCAATTTATTTCTTTCATTTATGGTTATGGTTATTACAAACAATCAAGCCCGCGTTTACTGACAAGTTCAGTTGACAAGCCAAACTCAGGGCTGTAATAGCATTCATCCAAATAAAACACGCCTTCACCTTGAATTTCAACAATAGCACCCTGTTCACGCAATTTCTGCCAAACATTCGGAAATACATTGACGCTGTATTTTTGCGCTTTTCTCAAACAGCTATAAAAAGCCTTGGCTTCAAATTTTTTTGATAGGCCACACAATTCGGTAATCAAGGATTGCCCTTCTTCATAAGGCACAATCACTGAATAAGTCGGCGCATCTATGGCTTTAAAGGCTTTGCCTGCGGTCATGAAGGATTGCTTTAAATACAACGGCGCGCTTATGCCGTTATTCCATTTATTTTCACTGAGCAGATTTAATAAAGTGTCGTTTCGTTCTGCTACATTGTTTGACACGGGATAGACCATTTGATCCGCACGTTCATAAAAATAGTAGTTGAAATATAACGCGATGGCTTCGGGGGCTAATAAATCTTGTCCTTTGTATTGTCTAAAGACGGTTTCAGTTTTCTTTTTCCCTTCTTTAATATCAATCAATTGGTCAATGGGTTCTTCGGCAGGGTTAATGACATGAACTTCGGCTTTATCTAACATAGCATTGCGATTGCAACGTCCCGCCGCTTGGGCAATGGAATCCAACCCTGCCAGAAAGCGAATTACGCTGGCAAAATCTATATCGACACCTGCTTCAATCAATTGGGTACTGAAACACAACACAGGTTTTTTATCTATTAAACGGGCTTTGATGGTATTAAAAATATCGGTGCGGTGTGCGGAACATTGATGGGTGCTGAGGTGAAATACGCTGTCTTTATCTACTTTACTTTCACAATCCCGATACAGGGCTTCTGCCCATGCTTTGGTATTGACGATGACTAAACAACTACCTTTTTCTGCGAATTCAGAAAGCGCGAATTCAGCAATTTCTTCTTTTGACCAACCTTCGGACTTCGTTTTATCCAAAATATCAACGCGCTTGAGTTGTTCAAAAAGTTTTTTAACGTCACCTATTAATTCATTTCCTTCGGGAATGATGAGCTGACCTTTTTCCGGCGTTTTGAGTTTGTCCAATAACGGTTGGGTTGCTGTGCATAACACAGCGGTTGTGTGGGTATAAGTCGTTAAAAAATTCAGGGCGTTACAAAATAAATGCGTGCAGTTAATCGGTAAAGTTTGAATTTCATCAAAAATAATTACGCTGTTTGCTAATTGATGCAAACGCCGCACGCCGCGTGTGCCGCCGTCAAATAAGGTTTCTAAAAATTGCACCATCGTTGTCATGACGATAGGCGCGTCCCAATTTTCAGCGACTAATTTACTGTGCCACGTTTGCTGTTCGGGTTCTAAATTGGAATGATGTTCAAGTACCCACGCATAATCTTCACCAACACGTTGAATCGCTTTACGAATCGCCTCGGCATTTTGTTCAATAATGGAGGTGTAAGGAATAATATAGAAAATACGTTCTAATTTATGCTCTTTGGCATGATGCAGCGCAAAGCGCAAACTAGCGTATGTTTTACCACCGCCTGTTGGAACAGTTAAGCTATAAATGCCTTGCGGCTGTTCAGATCGGTTTTTGCAAGTGTCGGAAATGTCGCGGCGTATTTGATTTAATCGAAGCGTTTTTTCGGGTAACTGTTCGTGCTTACTTTCGATCTCATTTTGTTGTTCAACCAAGAAAAGTTCCAAGCGATTTATCGCAACATCCCAAGCTACAGGTTGATTACGATGATTTTTCTTTTCTGGCATTTCAAAATCAGCACTGTCAATACGGTCAGCATCAATCAAGCAACTGAATAAAAAACGAGTTAAAAAACCGAAATAAAATTGCCTGATGATTTCACTTTGCTGAGTGGCTTTCATTATGGCATTGCGTTGTTTCCACAAGGCGGAAATAACGGGTTTAACCAATTGTTGCGCCTTTTCTAAAATGTCAGTATCCGCATTTTGCTTACATTCATTCAAATGCGTTTTTTCATAGTCTTTGTCGATGCGCCGCTGAAATTCATTTGTGCCATCTGGTTTTACACAATCTATTAATCCTGAATGATGTGACGCAATACACAACGCGAGTATTTGCCCGCAAAGTTTCCCTTCGTCATTTTTGCCAATTTTACTCATCGCTTGCCACAGCCACTGTGCGCCTGCCGTGGAATGATCTATTTTTCCTTTTAAGCCTTTAGCATCTACATATTCATCATCACAATCTGGGCTAAGTAATCCCGTACCAGACTGAATATAATCCTGAAAAGCTTTACTGTATTTACCAAAATCATGCAAAAGCCCTATTAACTCGCCCGCTTCAGGGACATTGATTTTTGCGGCTAATTTTTTGGCAATATCGGCCACTTCCTGTAAATGAGACGAGAGCGTTTGAATACTGCTATCTGCACTACGAACATGGGCAACGTATTTTTTGTTTGATAGATTTTTTATCATGGGTGTTCCGAATAGTTATCAACAATATTCACTGATGTTACGCAGTAACCCTTCAAAAAGCGTATTATTTCTGGATGGAAAAAATAAAATTAGAATTATACACAGACTACCTGATCTGCAATAACGGGTTTGCGACGGCGACCGGATTGTCGGCAATGATGGAAGGGGGTATAAGCCATGACCAGATG